>NZ_SRHZ01000047.1 GCF_004684085.1 Stenotrophomonas maltophilia | reverse complement strand
TGCAAGTACGTCCATGTAAGCTCGGTCGCCGCATCCATGCGGCTCACGCCCCCGCAACCGGACCCACCCCACCTTCGACAGATTTCCACTATCTGCCGGAACGGCATGAGCTGCTCTTGGTGGGTGTCGACCTTGGTCGACACGTTTGGGTCGCAACGGGCTCTGACCCCCATGCGTAGATGGCGTGGTCTGTTCGATTCATTGATTCCTGATGCGTGACTGGCTCCACGGAGCCTGGCTCGACGCCAGGCCGTGGGCGGCAGTCATCGCAATGACATGTGACCCCGGTACGGTTTGAGCCCGCTTGCTGGTCGCGCGCGGGCCGGGGTCCCGGTCGTGGTGCGCGTCCACTGCAGCTGCTGTCGCTGCCGAGGGTCATGTGTTCTACGTCAGGGGGCTGAATGGACACCATGCGGTCAGAACTTGGAGGGTGGCCATCGCCGCATGGCTGCTGCTGTCCTTTGCCGCTGCCGCGCAGGACGCTGTTCATGCCTACGACATTCCTACGCAGCCGCTGGAACAGGCGGTCGAGCGCTTCAGTGTCATCAGCGGGTGGTCGGTGATGTACCCGGGCGATCTTGCCGCGGGCCGCAGCAGCCATGCGCTGCGCGCCAGCCTGGCGCCGCTGCCTGCCTTGCAGGTGCTGTTGCAGGACTCCGGTATCGAGGCCGAGGTGATCGGCGAGCAGCGTGTGGTGCTGCGCCGGGGCACACCCTCGGCCGCCGAACCCGGTGTCGGTGCCGAACTCCCGGATGCGGAACGTCGGCGTCGCTATGGCGGCCTGCAGCAGAGGCTGCGTGCGGCGTTCTGTGACGACCCCGAGATCGCGCCTGGCCGCTATGCCGCGACGCTGCGTTTCCATGTCGACAGCGAAGGCCAGGTGCATGCGCCCGAGCTGCTGTCAGGCAGTGGCAGCACCCGCCGCGATGCACGCCTGTTGCAGGCGATGCAGGGCCTGGTGCTGACGGCCGAGGCCGCCGCGCTGCCGCAGCCGGTAACGCTGCAGATCCGACCTTCCGGCACCGACCACGACTGTGGCCGGCGCGCACCCCTTCCATGACTTCAAGGATTCGAACATGAGCAACGGTACGGCTGGGGCAGTTGACCTGATGGACCACCTTCTGGGGGCCTACGACGAGCTGAAGCGCCGGTTGGTGCGCAAGCTGGGATCGGAGGAGCTGGCCGGCGACGCGCTGCAGGACACCTGGATGCGCCTGAGTGCGCGCCGTGACCGCCTGGATGCCGTGCAGAACCCCGCGGCCTACCTGCTGCGCATGGCGATGAACACCGTGATCGACCGCCAACGTGCCGACCACCGCCTGCTGAGCCTGGAAGAGGTGGATACGCTGATGGACATGGCCGACCCGGCACCGGGCCCGGCACAGGCGGCCGAGCTGGATTTCGCGCTGGAAGACATGATCGGCCTGCTGCAGCGCATGCCCGAGCGCCGTCGTCGTATCCTGCTGGCGATCCGCGTCGACGGCCTGCAGCAGCGCGACGTGGCCGACCACCTCGGCGTGTCGCTGCGGCTGGTGCAGCGTGAGCTGAAGGCGGCCCAGGACTATCTGGCCGAGCGCAACGGGCAGGGGCGCCAGGTGCGGTTCTGAGCGACGGCATCCGTCTACACTTTGACGCCGAGCAGAACCCCGCAACGTGCGGGTCCGGCATGAGCCCCCATGGATCCTGACGATCGCCCGCAACGCCCGCTGGATGCCGTCGAGCGTCAGGCCCACGCGTGGGTGGTGCGGCTGACCTCGGGCGAGGCGACCGCCGCCGACGGGCGCAGGTTCCGTACCTGGTGTGAGGCTGACCCGCGTCATCGCGAAGCGTTCGGCCGTGCGCGCCGGCAATGGGAGCAGGTACGTCTGGCCGGCGAGCAGCTGCCCGCGACCGCGCGTCAACCGGTCGCGCCGACGCCGGCCCAGCGCTGGAGCCGACGCGCCTTCCTGGGCGCCGCGATTGCCGCCCCGGCCAGCCTGGTAGTGGTGGCGGCCGTCCGCCCGCCGCTGGGGCTGTGGCCCTCGGTGACAGCCATGGCAGCCGATTTCCATACTGGCACCGGTGAGCGACTGCAGATCGCGCCCTCGCCGCAGCTGAAGATCGAACTGGATACGCAGAGCAGCCTGCGCCGTCGCGTGGACGCGCAGGGCGAAGGCTTCGAGCTGGTGCAGGGCCAAGCCGCGATCGAGACCCAGGCCGGCCTGCGCCTGGCGTTGTTCGCGGGCCCGGGCTGCGTGATTGCCGATGAGGGTGCGGTGCGTCTGGACATACGCAACACCCATGGCCAGGTGCGGGTTACCTGCTTGCATGGCAGTGCCCGCATCGAGCATCCGCAGGGTCGGCTGCAGCTGCAGGCGGGCCAGCAGACCCAGTACGACGAGCGCCTCAGCGGCGTGGTGGCCGAGGCCGTGGCTTCGGAAGTGAGCGCCTGGACCGAAGGCATGCTGGTATTCCGCCGCGCACCGCTGCGCGAGGTGGTGGACGAGATCAACCGTTACCGCCGCGGCAAGGTGCTGCTGGGAGAATCGGCATTGGCGCGTGCGCCGGTCAGCGGCCGCTTCCGCATTGATGATCCGGATGCGGCACTGGAGCAGCTGCGACTGACGATGTCGCTGGATCTGCGTCGCTTTCCGGGTGGCATTGCCGTCCTTGGATAGATGAAGACGCTGGCCGTGCGCACCGCGCAGGGCTGTTGCAAGCAAGGAGAAGCCAAGGATGCGCAACGAGACCATCGGTGTGCTGGATCTGCGTCGCAATCTGTCGGCGCTGCTGGAAACCACGCAGCGACGGCCGTTGATGGTGCATCGCTATGGCTCGCCATGGGTGTGCGTGGTGTCCGATGCGCAATGGCAGCGACAGGCGGTGCTGCTGGATTTCGATCCGCAATCGCACCCGCTGGCGATGCTGCTGCGCCTGCAGCAGCAGGCGCTTGCCCTGTCTGAAACCGGTGTGCTGCCACCTGCTGCGCTTGCCCGCGCACTGTTGCTGATGGACATGCATTGCATCGCCGATCTGGCGCAGCTTCATGAGCAGGTGCTGCACCATCGGTTGTGGCATTGGTTCGTGGCGGGCAGCCATGGCGTGATGGACGGCTGGCAACTGCCCGCGGTGCGCATTGCGATGGCGTCATGGTGTGATGACGTGGACATGACCGACGCACTGGTCGCGTTCGCCGCGCGCAGCGACGTAGCGGTACTGGCACGCCGTTGTGGTGGCGAAGCACCGCGACTGGAGCGCGAAGCCTGCAGGCGGATGACGCTGCGATGACGTTGCCGATGAAGCGCCACGCAGCGCACAGAGCTGCATGCGCGCTGTCGCTTCACCTGCCTTGCTGACGTCTTCTCCAGAGTACGGCGCACCACGCGTCGCGGAGCACGGGCGGCGCCGATGGCAGACAGTCGCAGGATCAGCATGCTGGAGCTGGATCGTCACCTGAGCCAGTCACTGGAGCAGGCACGGCATACGCCATTGAACGTGCAGCGCTATGGGCACTCCTGGGTATGGGTGCTGTCCAGTGACGCCTGGGCAGATGCGGCGCGCTGGGCGGCACTGGATGGTAGTGCGCACCCACTGATGGCGCTGCGAAAAGCCCTCGACCTGCAGCTGCGGCCCTGGTCCGAAGCGGCCATGAGCCCGCTGCCGCTTGATGCGGGCGATGCGCGGCTGCTGCAACGTGCCGCCCTGCTGGTGGTCCTGCGCGATCTGAACAGTGCGCAGCGTGTATACGACGACCTGCGCTATCACCAGGCCTACCGGTTGTTCATTGGCCTCGACCATGGCACCGCGTGGTCGCCGATGCAGTGCGTACGCTTGTTGCAGGCCTGCGCACATCCTCTGCTGCGCGGTTGCATCGACGAAACACTGGCAAGCGTGCCGCGGCACCTGTTCGAGGCGGCATGTGCACCGGCTGCACGCACGGCGCCAGCGCAGGCACACGCGCAGCGAATTGCCGGCGGATGTTTATCGTACTGACACATGCACCGCTGACCATGGTGCAGCGGTCTCTTCCAGGATGACGAGGGCGGAACAATGGCAAGGCAGGTTCGTGGTCGCAAAGCTCGGCAGCAGGGTTTCAGCCTGATCGAAATCATGGTGGTAGTCGTGATCATCGGCATCCTCGCCGCATTGATCGTGCCGCGTCTGATGGATCGTCCTGACCAGGCGCGCGTGGTCGCGGCGCGCCAGGACATCGCTGCATTGATGCAGGCGTTGAAACTGTTCAAGCTGGACAACGGGCGCTATCCCAGTGCCGAGCAGGGCCTGCAGGCGCTGGTCAAGCCACCGCAGGGCGGTGGCGCGATGCCGGTCACGCCCTATCTGGATCGCCTGCCCAATGACCCGTGGGGCCATCCGTACCAGTATCAGATACCTGGCACCCACGGCGACATCGATGTGTTCTCGCTGGGTGCGGACAGCAAGCCCGGTGGCGACGCCGGAAACGCGGATATCGGCTCCTGGCAGCTGTGAGGCAGGCCGATGTCAGCCCGGATGCGTTCTGTTTCGAGTGTCCGCCAACGTGGCATGGCGGTGATCGTCGCTCTGCTGGTGGTGGCGCTGGTGGCGGTGATTGCCACGGCACTGCTGACCCGGCAGTCGGCCCAGCTGCGCGCGCTGCGTGGCGACCAGTTGCGCGCACAGGTACGCATGGCCGTGGACGCCACGCTGGAGCGTGCGGCGCAGCAGCTGCGCGAGGATGTAAAGGAACAGCTGACTACGGTGCGCAGCGGGCGCTGGGCGCGCCCGTTGGAGCTGCAGGCGCCGTTGCCGGTGCAGCTGCAGCTGGTCGATGCACAGTCGATGTTCAACCTGCGCAACCTGCTGGCTCATGGCAGGTCGGATCCTGAGGCGCGGCACGCGTTCATCGCGTTGTGTGCCGGGCAGGGACTGGGCCAGGGTGCCTGCGCGTCGGCAGCGGACCACATCCAGGCGCGCCTGCGCGACGGCGACATCCAGGCACAGGCACCGCTGCCGCGCGAATCACTGATCGAACAGGCGCTGCCGGGTGCCGATCCGGTGGCGTTGCAGGCGCTGGCGCGGCGCACCGTGGTGTTGCCGGCGCAGACCCTGGTCAATGCCAACACCAGCGACCTGAGCGTTCTGCAGGCCGTGACGCCCGTGGTCGAGCCGGCACGGCTGCAGGCGTTGCTCGGTGAGCGCGACGCTGGCCATTGGCTGCTCAATCGCGGCGACATCGCCAACCGACTCCAACTGAGCAACGAACAGATGGCCGTGCTTCCCCTGGGTATCCATAGCGAGTGGTTCCTGGCAGTCGGCCAGGTGCAGGCTGACGGCAGCGCGGTTGATTTCCGCGCGCTGCTCTGGCGCGAGTACCGCGACGATGGCGTGCGTGTGCAACGCGTATGGACGAGGATCGGCGCATGAACGTGCAGCTTCGGGTGCGTCTGCCTGCGCTTGAGCGCCTGCGCGCCGACAGCGAGGTGGACTGGGCGAAGCTGCACAAGGGCGAGGTGCTGGCTCACGGCCGCGACACGCTGGCGGCGCTGGGCCTGCGGCATCCGCAGGCTGCGGTGCATGCCTGTCTCGATCCGAACGACCTGATCCTGCTGGAACTGCAGCTTCCGCCGTTGTCCGGGCGCCGCCTGCAGTCGGCGCTGCAGGGTGAGGTGGAGGCGATGCTGCTGGATGACCTGCAGGAGGTGGCGCTGGCCCACGGTGCGCAGGCGGCGGACGGCACGGTTCCGGTGGCTTGGCTGGGCCAGCAGGCGCTCCTGCAGGCGCAGCAGCTGCTGGCTTCGTGTGCACTGCGGCTGCAGGCACTGTATCCGACGCCGCTGCTGCTGCCCTGGCAGAACGGCCAGGCCACGCTGCAGGTCAGCGGCGAGCACCTGCTGGTGCGTTGCGGGCGCGATCGGGGTTTCGTTCAATGGTATGGCGGACGTGACGCCTGTGCGGTGATGCAGGCGCTGGCCGTGCGCCTGCAACAGGCCGGCGTGCAGGCCGTGCAGTGGATCGGTAGTGTGCCGCCGACGTGGCCGGACAGCCTGCCGGCCTCCGCCGTCACGCAGGAACGGCAGGCCTGTGGCCTCTTGCCAGGCTGGTCATTGCCGCTGCCCGGCGCAGGCCAGAAAGCGCCGCGGCTTGCGATCGGCCTGGCACTGGCGGCAGTGCTGCTGGCTGCACTCGGCCTGCAGCTGCAGGTCTCGCGTTGGCGGATCGAGGGTGAAGCGCTGCAGCAGGACATGGCACGGCAGTTCAGCGCACGCTTCCCGGAGATCACCGATGTGGTGGACCCGGTGTTGCAGGCAAGGCGAGCACTGGCCGTGCCACTGCCGGCGCCGCCGTTGCCGCCGCTGCAGCGTCAGGTAGCCGGCACGCTGCAGGCGGTTCCGGAGCTGGCGGGGCAGGTGCGCAGCCTGCATTACCAACCAGGCCAGCTGGACATGGAGCTGGATGCCGATGCCCAGGCATTGGCCGATGATCCACAGCGGCTTGAGCACTGGCAGCAGGCGGTGCAGGCGCAGGGCCTGCAGCTGGCGCGCGAAGCCGGTGGACGCCTGCGGGTGAGCGGAGCTGGACAGTGACGACCCGCTCCTTGCGGCTGGGCGGGGAACTGGCTGGCCTGCAGCAGCGCTGGCAGCGCCTGCCACCGCGCGACCGGCTGATGCTGTGGGTGATGGTGGTAGCGCTGCTGGCGGCGGGTCTGTGGATGTTGTGGCTGGAGCCGCTGCTGAAGCAGCGCACGCACTGGCAGGCCGAGCTGCCTCGCCTGCAGGCGCAGGCCCGCGTACTGGCACCGCTGCTGCGCGCCCGTGAGCGCCAGCAGCGGGCGCAGGGTCAGCACCCGACACTGGCCGGGCTGCGCGATGGCATCAAGACCGCCGGCCTTGCCGACGGCCTGCATATCGAAGCGCGCGACGGGCGTTGGCACCTGCAGGTGCAGGCAGTGCCCGCCGACGCGCTGTGGAACTGGCTGCTGCCCGTGCTGGCCGATCCGGCCATCGAACTGCAGCAGCTGCAACTGACACGCACAGGGGATGCGAACATGCCGGCGGCACGGATTTCCGGAAACATCGTGATGGCGCTCAACGTGGGTGCCCACCCATGAGGGCGATGCGCAGCCTTGCCTGCAGTACCGCATTGGCCCTGATCGTGTGCATGGCCCACGCACCGGCGCCAGTGCTGGCGCAGGACACCCGTGACGAGCCGGTGCAGTTGAACCTGGTCGACACCGATATCGGCGGGGTACTGCGCATGGCAGCGCGCTTCACCGGCCGCCAGTTCCTGGTCGATCCACGGGTGACCGGCAAGATGACGGTGGTTTCCGATGGCCCGGTCAGCCGTACCCAGGCCTACCAGTTGCTGCTGGGCGCACTGCGCATGCGTGGTTTCGCGGTGGTTGAGAACGGCGGCGTCAGCCGGGTGGTGCCGCAGGCCGATGCCAAGCTGCTCGGTGGCCGGGTCGGTAGCGGTGGTGCAGGGGGCGAGATCGCCACGCGCACCTTCGCGCTGCGCTATGAGAACGCGGCCGCGTTGGTGGCCGTGCTGCGGCCGATGATCAGCCCGGACAATCCGATCACTGCCAACCCGGGCAACAACACCCTGGTGATCACCGACTATGCCGACAACCTGGAGCGCATCGCGCGGGTGATCGCCAGCGTCGATACACCGGCTGGCATGGACACCGATGTAGTGAAGCTGCAGCAGGGCATTGCCGTTGACGTCGCGGCGATGGTCGCGCCGCTGCTGGATGCGCAGGGCGCCGAGCCCACGCAGAAGGTGGTGGTGATGGCCGACCCGCGCAGCAACAGCGTGCTGCTGCGTTCGAGCAGCCCCGGCCGTACCCGTCTGGCGCGGCAGCTGGTGGAGAAGCTGGACCGCGCCCAGGACGAGTCCGGCAACCTGCATGTGGTTTACTTGCGCAATGCCCAGGCCAACCAGCTGGCCGGTGTGCTGCGAGGCGTGGTGGCCGGGCAGAGCGATGCACCGGCAATGGGTAGCAATGAAGGCAACACACCACTGCCGGGTGACGCCAACCGTTCCACGCCCGTGCAGCCGTCGCAACCGCAGCAGGCCAAGACCGGAGGCAACGCGCTGGAATCGCAGCGGCTTGATCCAAACCGCCGCGACCCGATCGATGCGGGAAGCACCGGCTTCAGCCAGAACGGCATCTCGGTGCAGGCGGACGTGGCCACCAACACGCTGCTGATCTCGGCGCCGGAGCCGGTGTACCGCAACCTGCGACGGGTGATCGACCAGCTCGACCAGCGCCGTGCGCAGGTGCTGGTGGAAAGCCTGATCGTGGAGGTCAACCAGACCGATGCGGCAGAGCTGGGCGTGCAGTGGATGCTGGGCAATGGCCGTACCTTTGGCGGCACCCACTTCGGTGGCGCTACCGGCGGCAGCGGGCTCAATACCGGTGCGCGCACCACGCTGGACGTGCTGCCCAAGGATGGCCTGAAGATCGGCGTGATCGACGGCACCATCAACCTGCCAGGTGTCGGCCAGATCCTCAACATGAAAGCGCTGGCCAACGCGCTGCAGAGCAAGGGCGGCGCCAACATCCTGTCCACGCCGAACCTGATGACGCTGGACAACGAAGCGGCCAGCATCATGGTCGGCCAGACCGTGCCGTTCGTCAGCGGCCGCTACGTGACCGACGGTGGCGGTGGCAGCAACAACCCGTTCCAGACCATCGTGCGCGAGGACGTGGGCCTGAAGCTGCGCGTGCGCCCGCAGATTTCCGAGGGCGGCACGGTGAAGCTGGACATCTACCAGGAAGTCAGCAGCATCGACGCGCAGAGTGCCAACAGCGCCGCCGGCATCATCACCAACAAGCGTGCGCTGGATACCAGCGTGCTGCTGGACGATGGCCAGATCATGGTGCTGGGTGGCCTGCTGGAGGACAACGTCAGCCACGGCCGTGATGCGG
This sequence comes from Stenotrophomonas maltophilia, assembly GCF_004684085.1. GTDB lineage: Bacteria > Pseudomonadota > Gammaproteobacteria > Xanthomonadales > Xanthomonadaceae > Stenotrophomonas > Stenotrophomonas maltophilia_AS. The sequence goes on along the minus strand of NZ_SRHZ01000047.1, from coordinate 184,283 downwards.
TGCCGGGCCTGGGCAGGATTCCGGTGCTGGGGGCGTTGTTCCGCAGTGATACGCGCAAGCGCTCCAAAACCAACCTGATGGTGTTCCTGCGCCCACACGTGGTGCGCGACCCTGCCGCCGGCCAGCGCCTGACCCGCGACCGCTACGACTACATGCGCAACGCGCAGGCCAGCGCGCAGCCGGTACAGAGCTGGGCATTGCCGGCGCTGTCCGCACCGCAGCTGCCGCCGCAGGACCTGTCTGTACTCGGCCAGGGCAATGCGCGCGATGGGCAGGGTCAGCCGCTGCAGAACACCAGCCTGGCGGCGTTGTATCCGGCTGGTGAGGGCGATGCTCAGCTGCTGCAGTTCGCGCAGGGGCTGGACCCGGCGCGTGCCAGCCAGGGCGTGGCGCAGGTGCGGGCACTGGGCCTGCAGGCCTATGCCGAAGCGACGCCGGGCGAGAGCGGGCAACGCCTGCGCGTGCGACTGCCGCGCGACCCGGCGACGCTGGACCCGGCACTGCAGCAGCTGCGCGGGCTGGGCTACACGCCGGAACTGGTGATCGGGCCGTGAGCGCCGCCGCGCCGCTGCCGTACGCCTGGGTGCGCAGCCATGGCGTGATGCTGTCCGAGGCGGGCGGCGAGCCCGTGTTGCTGGGCACCGCCGACACTGCGGCGTGGGCGGTGGCCGAACTGCGCCGCCGGCATGGTCCGCTGCCGTTCCAGGCACTGGATGCTGCGACCTGGCAACAGCGGCTGGGTGAGCAGTACCGTGACGGCGGCGATGCCGCTGCCGTAGTGGGTGCCGCCGAAAGCGAGGTCGATCTGGACCGGCTGATGCAGGACATGCCGGAGGTCACCGATCTGCTGGATGCGCAGGACGATGCACCGGTCATCCGCATGATCAATGCGCTGCTGGCACAGGCCGCACGCGATGGCGCCAGCGATCTGCATATCGAGCCGTTCGAGACCCATTCGGTGGTGCGCTACCGCGTGGACGGCACGCTGCGCGACATGGTGCAGCCCCGGCGCGCGCTGCATGCGGCGCTGGTGTCGCGCATCAAGATCATGGCCCACCTGGATATTGCCGAGAAGCGCCTGCCGCAGGATGGGCGCATCGCGATCCGCGTGGGCGGGCGGCCGCTGGATATCCGTGTCTCCACGGTGCCGACCGGTCATGGCGAGCGCGCCGTACTACGACTGCTGGAGAAGGATGCCGGTCGCCTGCAGCTGCAGCGCCTGGGCATGGCCGATGACACCCTGGTCACGTTCACCGGATTGATCCGGCAACCGCACGGCATCGTGCTGGTCACCGGTCCGACCGGCAGCGGCAAGACCACCTCGCTGTATGCCGCGCTGGGCCAGCTCGACAGCAGCACCAGCAACATCCTCACCGTGGAAGATCCAGTGGAGTACGACTTCGCCGGCATCGGTCAGATCCAGGTCAATGCGCGCATCGGCATGAGTTTCGGCACCGCGCTGCGCGCGATCCTGCGCCAGGATCCGGACACGATCATGATTGGTGAGATCCGCGACCTGGAAACCGCGCAGATTGCCGTGCAGTCGTCGCTGACCGGGCATGGCGTGCTGTCCTCGCTGCACACCAATGACGCGATCTCGGCGGTAACCCGCCTGGCCGACATGGGTGTGGAACCCTTCCTGCTGGCCTCGTCGCTGCGCGGTGTGCTGGCACAGCGCCTGGTGCGGCGGCTTTGCATGCAGTGCCGACGTGCCGAGGTGGACGGCGAGGGCCGCACCGTATGGCGTGCGGTGGGCTGCGCGGCCTGCGCCAACAGCGGCTATCGCGGACGCACCGGCATCCATGAGCTGTTCGTGGTCGACGACCGCGTGCGCGCGTTGATCCATGAAGGGCAGGGTGAGCCCACGCTGCGCGAGGCGGCACGGCGCGCCGGCATGCGGACGTTGCGGCAGGACGGCCAGCGCTGGGTCGACAGCGGGGTGACCACGCTGGAAGAGATCCTGCGCGTCACTGGCGACGATTGAGGCCTGCATGGCACTGTTCGACTACCAGGCTGCCAATGCGCAGGGCCGCATCGAGAAGGGCCAATTGGATGCCGACAGCCCGCGCGGTGCGCGCCAGCTGCTGCGCGGTCGTGGGCTGACACCGGTGCAGGTGAGCGCGGCGCGCAGTGCGGGCAGTGGCTGGGGCGCCCGCCGGCTGTCTGCCAGCGAGCTGGCCTGGGCCACGCGTCAGCTGGCCAGCCTGCTGGCCGCCAGCCTGCCGTTGGAAGGCGCATTGAGTGCGGTGATCGAGCAGGCTGAACGTCCGCACGTGGCCCAGGCGCTCACCGCAGTTCGCGCCGACGTGCGCGCAGGCCAGCGGCTGACCGTGGCACTGGCCGCGCGGCCGCGCGATTTCCCGCCGATCTATCGGGCGCTGGTGGGAGCAGGCGAAGACTCCGGCGATCTGGCACGGGTGATGGAGCGCCTGGCCGACTACATCGAAGAACGCAATGCGCTGCAGGCCAAGGTACTGACCGCCTTCATCTATCCAGCGGCGATCAGCCTGGTATCGGTGGCGATCGTGATCTTCCTGCTCAGCTACGTGGTGCCGCAGGTCGTGACCGCGTTCGTGCAGGCGCGGCAGACGCTGCCGATGCTCACGCAGGTGATGCTGGCCGCCAGCGCGTTCGTGCGCAGCTGGGGCCTGTGGATGGGTCTCGGCATCGCTGCGCTGGTGGTGGCCTGGCGGTTGGCCCTGCGCAGGCCCGAGCTGCGCCTGCGCTGGGACGCGATGCTGCTGCGGGTGCCGATGGTCGGGCGTTTCGTGCTGGGTGTGAACAGTGCGCGCTTCGCCTCGACATTGGCGATCCTGCTGGATGCGGGCGTGCCGCTGCTGCGTGCGCTTGAAGCTGCCCGGCAGACCCTGGGCAATGCGTTGTTGGCGCGCTGTGCCGATGATGTGTCCACGCGCGTGCGCGAAGGTGCCGCGCTTGGCTCTGCGTTGAAGGTGCAGAAGGTGTATCCGCCGATCCTGGTGCATCTGGTGGCCAGTGGCGAGAAGACGGGTTCGCTGGCGCCGCTGCTGGACCGCGCCGCCCAGACCATCTCGCGCGAGATCGAGCGTCGCGCGATGGCACTGACTGCGTTGCTGGAGCCGACCATGATCCTGGTGATGGGCGGCGTGGTGCTGACGATCGTGCTGGCGGTGCTGATGCCGATCATGGAAATGAATCAATTGGTGCAGTAGATCCACGCCATGCGTGGATGCACCACGTCTCGAGCCCGTCTGTGCCGATCATGGAAATGAATCAATTGGTGCAGTAGATCCACGCCATGCGTGGATGCACCACGTCTCGAGCCCGTCTGCTGATCCATCCACGCATGGCGTGGATCTACCGATCCTCGATTCTCCACACAATCCTCCACACCTTCGATATCGAGCGTCAAGCGATGGCACTGACTGCGTTGCTGGAACCGACCATGATCCTGGTGATGGGCGGCGTGGTGCTGACGATCGTGCTGGCGGTGCTGATGCCGATCATGGAAATGAATCAATTGGTGCAGTAGATCCACGCCATGCGTGGATGCACCACGTCTCGAGCCCGTCTGGTGTTCATCCACGCATGGCGTGGATCTACTGATCCTCGATTCTCCACACAATCCTCCACACCTTTTTTTGATCTTCCACAGGTTTCTTAAGCGGCCTGTCATCGGCGCAGACCAGCATAGCCACGTCGCCGCAGAGTGGGCTGGGAGGCCCTCGGCGGCAGCAGGCGTGTAGTGACCGTTCCTCCCTTGGCGTTTCCCTTCGCAGTAAACCCTTCAGGAGAAGATCATGAACAAGTACAAGACTCTGGCCGCGCTGGTTGCCACCGCGCTGCTCGCCACTGCCGGTGCCGCCTCGGCCCAGCAGTCCCTCATCAACGGTGGTGGCGCCTCGCTGCCGGCCGATCTGTACAAGGGCTCGACCGACAGCATCCTGCCGGCGAACTTCAGCTATGCCGTGACCGGTTCGGGCACCGGCAAGAAGGCCTTCCTCGAGAACACCATCGGCCTGTTCATCGCCAACGGCACCGGCAACGTGCATTTTGCTGGCAGCGACTCGGTCCTGAGCAGCACCGAGATCACCAACTACAACAACTCGGCGCTGGCCTCCACGCTCGGCCCGGTGCTGCAGCTGCCGTCGGTCGCCACCTCGGTCACCGTGCCGTACAACAAGGCTGGTGGTGATCTGAACCTGGACGTGGCCAAGATCTGCGGCGTGTTCTCGGGCAAGATCAACGACTGGTCACAGCTGGACAGCGCCCGCAGCGGCGCCATCAAGGTCATCTACCGCGGCGAAAGCAGCGGCACCAGCGAGCTGCTGACCCGCTTCCTGACCGCCGCCTGCGCCACCGAAGACCTGAGCGCCACCCGTCTGGTCGGCGGCAAGTTCCAGGTCAAGTCGACCTTTGCCGATCTGTTCACCCGCGATGCGCAGAACAACCTGCCGGCCTTCCTGGAAGCGGCCCCGGCCACCGGCGGTACCTCGCTGTACAACCGTGTCTACCAGGTTGCCGGCGCCATCGGCTATGTCGGCCCGGACGTGATCCCGAACCTGCAGGACGCGACCAAGATTGCCAAGGTGAAGGGCTTCTCGCCGGATGAAGTGAGCGTTGCCGCTACCCTGAACACCGTCGCCCCGCCGTCCGGTGCCGACATCGCCAACCCGGCCAAGTGGGTGCCGGTGTTCACCAACCCGACCGCCGGCTACCCGATCGCCGGTTACACCAACCTGGTGTTCGCGCAGTGCTACCGCACCCTGCCGCAGCGCCAGGCCGTCCGCAACTTCCTGGAGAAGCACTACAACCTGGGCGTCGCCGGCAACAACGATGCCGCCGTGCGTGCGCACGGTTTCATCCCGCTGACCCAGACCTGGCGCGAAGCGGTTGCCAACAACCTGATCTCGGCCACCCCGGCCACCGGTCTGGGCAACGCCAGCACCTGCGCCGGCATCGGCCGTTGATCCACCGTACCTGCTGAACAGGGCGCCGGCCGCGAGGTCGGCGCCTTTTTTTGTGGTCGCGCCGAATGTGAAGAAGCTGTCGTTTTTCCGGCGCGGACACCGTCTATCTGATAGTGCCCGGCCGTGCCTGCGGGCAGTCGAATCTCTCCTATGCCGCAGACCGTCCGTCGGTCGCTCGAGGTCCTGATGTCGCACCCGCACACGCCCGTCCTGCACACTGCGCCACACAGCCATCCGATGGCCTGGGCCATCGCGCTTGCCCTGGGGGCCACGCCGATGCTGCCTGCCCAGGCGCAGCAGGCATTCTCGCCGGGCTGGTTTGCCGACCGCGGTGCAGCACAGGGTACAGCGGCACAGACTGGACGCATGCCGAACGGGGCGCCGATCCAGTTTCAGCTGCCCGCGCAGCAGCAGGATGCAGCGCGGCAGAAACTGCAGCAATCGATCGACAATCTGGGCACCGCGGCACAGGCCATCGCCCTGCAGCAGCGACTGCAGGAACAGGCCCGGCTGCAGCCGCGTGCATCCGGCTTCGTGGTGGCCGATGGTCTCGGCAAGGATGGCCTGAAGGTTGATGAGAATCCCCTGACCCGTGGCTGGGTGAATGCACGCGAAGCGATCCAGTCGAGGGCCAGTGATGGCAAGGTGCAGGTCAGCATCGAGCAGACCGCCGACAAGGCCATCCTGAACTGGGAGACCTTCAACATCGGCGGCAACACCACGCTCGACTTCAAACAGAATGCGGACTGGGCAGTGCTTAACCGGGTCAACGATCCGAGCGCACGTCCCAGCCAGATACTCGGCCAGCTGAAGGCCAACGGCACCGTGTTCGTTGTCAATCGCAACGGCGTGGTGTTCGGCAACAACAGCCAGGTCAACGTGGGCAATCTGGTCGCGGCAGCGACACGGATCAGCGATGGCCAGTTCCGTGACAACGGCCTGTACAGTGCCAACAACAGCACGGCTGCGCTCACCGATGCGTTCGGTGCGGTCCTGGTCGAGCAGGGCGCCCGCATCACCACACAGGCACCGGCGTCGGCTACCCGCGCGGGTGGCTACGTGCTGTTGGCGGGACACACCGTGGAGAATGCCGGCCAGATTGAAACGCGCAAGGGTCAGACGCAGCTGGCTGCGGGCGACTCGTTCGTGATTCGCCGCGGCGTCGGCACCGCTCAGAACACCGCATCGACCACTGCCGGTAATGAGGTCGCGCCACGCATCGGCGCTGGCAGCAGTGCCGGCAGTGTGCGCAACAGTGGTTTGATCCAGGCACGTGAGGGCGACATCACCCTGGCCGGGCGCACGGTGGAACAAGCGGGCGTGACCGTGGCAACCACCACGCTGGATCAGCGCGGTACGGTGCACCTGCTTAACGCAATCAGTGATCGCGCGGGCACGGTAACCCTGGCCAGCGGCGCGACTACGGCCGTGCTGATCGAAGATGATGGCAAGAACACAGCACTGGACAGCCGCCGCGATGCGCTGGTCAAGGCTTCCGCAGAGCAGGACCTGCTGCGAGGCGCCAGCAGCGCGGGGGCGTTCGACAATCTTTCGCGCATGCAGGACCGGCGTGACCAGTCACGGGTGGAGATCGTGTCCGGCGGCGACGTGAACTTCCAGGATGGTTCGCTGACCCTGGCCACCGGCGGTCAGGTCGTGGCCGATGCCGCGCGCCGGACCTATGCCGGCAATGCGGCGCGCATCGACGTGTCGGGCGCTGTCGGCGTGCGGGTTGCGATGGAAAGCAACAACGTACAGGTGAAGGTGCAGGGCAACGAACTGCGTGATTCTCCCGACAACCGTGACAGTGGCAAGCTGATCAGCAGCGAGGTCTGGATCGACCGACGCCAGCTGCAGCATGTGGCCGCAGGCACCGGTGGCAACGCCGCCGAACGCTGGTACGCCGGTGGTGGCCTGCTGGAAGTGGGGGGCTATCTCGACAACCAGGGCCATTCCATAGGCGAATGGGCCGCGCAGGGCGGTACCGTGCAATTGTCCGGCACCGAAGTGGTGACCCATGCCGGCTCGAAGATCAACCTCGCCGGTGGCAGCCTGGATGTGCAGAGTGGTGTCATCAAGCAGAGCTGGCTGCGTGGCGCCGACGGTCAGCTGTACCGGCTGGATGATGCGCCGGCCGAGATGCGCTACGAAGGCCTGTACCGGGGCTTTGAAGTAAAGCAGGAGCGCTGGGGAGCCACCGATGTGTTCCGCAATCCGCTCATCGGTGCCGAGCAGCGGTTGGAAAATGGCTATACCGTCGGCCGCGACGCTGGCCGTCTGCTGGTGTCCGCTCCCAGTGCGGTTCTGCAGGGGCAGGTTGCCACCGATACCTTCCAGGGCGCGCAGCAGTCGAAGACGCCCGATGCTGCACGCGACGGCTACGCGCAGGCGCAGACCGCCGTAGCGCGCAATGCCCAGCTGTGGCTCGGACGCTACGATGGCAACGGTCGCAATGCGGTGTTCGACACCCAGGTGCGTATCGTCGATGGTGGATTGCCCACCGCCGACGTGTCCCTGCAGGCGCCACTGCCGCCGGAACAACGCAATGCGCTGTGGCTGGATGCCAACCAGCTCAGCGCGCAGCAGTGGGGACGCATTGACCTGGCCAGCGGTGGCAGCATCACGGTGGAGGGTGCGCTGCGCCTGCAGGATGGTGGACAGTTGGTACTCACTGCCGCCGACGTACTGCTGGGTGGGGACATCCAGATCGCGGGTGGACAGGTGCAGGCGGGCAATGAACTGAGCCGCGTCGGCGCGCCGGTTGCGTGGCTTCTACAGGCGGGCCGTTCGCGCGTGGCTTTGGCAGAGGGCACGCGCATCGATCTCAGTGGCCGCTGGGTGAACGCGTTGCTGGAACCGGAAGCCAGCTCCGGCATGGCCTGGACCGACGGCGGCACGCTGCGGTTGCAGAGCAGCCACGATGTCATGGTGCCGGACAGCGACGTTCGCGTTGATGGTGGCGGTCGCGTTGATGCAAAGGGCAAGGTCACGATCGGCAAGGGCGGCGACGTCAGCCTGCAGGCAGCGAGCGTGGTCGATAGCAGTGGACGGGTCGGTCGCCTGCAGCTGTCCGCCGATGCACGCTTGAGCGCACTCGGCGCCGGCAGCGGCACGCTGTCGTTGGGCGATGGTGGACGTATCGTGATCGGCGGGCAGCCGGCCGACGGCGCACTCACCCTGCAGGAGACCCTGTTCAACAAGGGTTTCGCCAGCTATGACATCAATGGCCAGCAAGGTGTGGAGGTGGCGGACGGAGCCATCGTCGCCGTGCGCATGCCGGGCCTGCGCCTGGCCGAAGCAGCGATGCAGGCACGCGACCGGCACGACGCCTTGCAGGTCTGGTCGGCACCGTTGTACAGCGCGGACCCGATTACCGGCAGACTCAGCCAGCGCAACGGCGCGAGCCTGACGCTGCGGTCGCAGCAGGGTGAGGCCGGTGGTGATCTGCGTATCGGTCGCGGCGCCCTGGTCAGCGTGGATGCCGGTCAATCGATCACCCTGCGCGGCGCTGGCAGCATCACGGTCGATGGCGGCTTGAAAGCGGCGGGTGGTCGCATCCGCCTGGATGATATTCGCGAACCGACCAGCCTGTTCGACTCGCAGCGCAACGAGCGCACCTACCGCATCGGTGCGCAGGGTGTACTCGACGTCAGCGGTGACGCCTTCACTGCGCCCGATGCCAATGGTCGACTGCGCGGGCAGGTGCGCAAGGGAGGCAGTATCGAGATTGGAGGCGCGCTCGACTGGGACGGCCAGGACAACGTGCCTGACCGGCCAGTGGATGCGTTCGTGGTGGTTGAGCGCGGTGCGAAACTGCTGGCCAACGGCAGTTCAGCGCAGCTGGACATCGATGGCGCCGGCCGCCAGGACGTGGCCAGCGATGGCGGCACCATCGTGGTGCGATCGGCCAACGCGCTGTACCTGCAGGGCGCTCTGCAGGCCGCTGCAGGCGGTGCCGGCGCGCAGGGCGGTACCCTGGGCATCGCCTTCGGTGGCAGCAGCCATGCGCGCGGGGCCAGTGATGTGGTGCTGGCACCGCGCGCCATCGTGCTCAGCCAGGATGATCAAGAGCAGGCCGTACCTGCCCAGCTGCAGTACGGGCACGCACGTCTGTCGGCGGCGCAGGTCGGTGCCGGTGGCTTCGACAATCTGTCGCTGTTCGGCAACGTGCGCGCCGAGGGTGATGTGGAACTGCGCCTCGGCCAGAGCCTGCGCTTCCACGGCCTGCAACAGGATGGGCTGGGCATGCTGCCGGGCGGCAGCGCTGGCGGCCTGCTGGCGCTGAGCGCGCCCTACGTGCGGCTCGCCCAGAGCAGCTGGTTGCCTCTGCAAGGCGACAACCCGGTCAATACCGCTGTCGTGGCGGTGGACACCGGTCGCCAGCACCGCTTCAGCGTGGACGCGGACCTGATCGACCTGCGCAATACCACCTGGCTGGCGGGATTCGACGACGTGCAACTGCGCAGCCGCGGCGATGTGCGTTTCCTGGGCAGTGGCGCAGCGCTCGGCGGTACCGGCGCGCAGCTGGTCGCGCCGCGCAGCCTGGATGTAACCGCAGCGCAGTTGTACCCGGTGGCTGATGCGGGCGGCGTGCTGGCAGCAGGTGTGTCGCAGCCGGGCAGTGCGATCAGCCGCTGGGATGATGCCGAAGGCATCGTGCGCATCCATGGTCTTGGCGGGGCGGTTCCAGCCCTGCCGTTGTCGGTGTCCGGCGGCCTGTCAGTGGTGGCAGCGACCATCGAACAGGGCGGCATCCTCCGGGCGCCGTTGGGCGCCATCACCCTGGGTGGTACCGATGCCGACGGGCGCCGGGCCGGCTCGGTGACGCTGCTGCCCGGAAGCGTGACCTCCACCAGCGGCGCGAGGCTCAGTGTGCCGTTCGGTGGCACCGTCGATGGCGTGGACTGGCGCAGGGACGGCAGCGCCCATGCCGTACCGCCGGTAGGCGGTGCCGCGCCCGGCGCGGACCCCAAGGGCATCGCCATCATCAGCAGCCGTACCGAGGTGGCCGAAGGGGCGCTGCTGGATCTCTCCGGCGGCGGCGAGTTGACCGGTGCTGCCTTTGTCAGCGGGCGCGGTGGCTCGGTCGACATCCTGCGCCATGCATTGGCCGATGCCAATCCGCGCTACAGCTTCAGCGAATCGGCAAGCCCGGTATACGCGATCCTGCCTGGCTACACCGGCAGTGCGGCGCCGCTGGGCTTGAGTGATGGCACGCTGGACCCTGGCATCGGCCAGCAGATCACGATTCCCGCAGGCGTACCTGGATTGCCGGCGGGTACCTACACGTTGCTGCCGGCCAGTTTCGCGCTGCAGCAGGGCGCGTTCCGGGTGGAGCTGGGGCGCACGAGTGCGGTCGGCAGCGGTGTGCCGCTGGCTACCGGCACCGGTTCCTGGAGGGTCGAAGGGCACACAGGGTCGACGCTGGGCGACCTGCGTTCACCCTTGCTGACCGCGTTGCTGCTGACCCCGGCCGAGACCGTGCGCCGGCATTCCAGCTACAACGAGACCAGCTACAACGCATTCGTGACCGCGTCCGCACAACGGTTGGGCACGCCGCGCGGCTGGCAGACTGTCGATGCCAGCACGCTGCGCCTCGGGCTTGGCAATGGCGCCGGCAGGGACGGCATGCCCGCCGTCAGTTTCCAGGGCCAGACCCGGTTTGCGCCGGCAGCGGGCAGCGCGGGCATCGGCGGTTCGGTGGAAGTGAACCTGGTCAACCGGCTGGGCGAACTGGAAGTGGTGGCGGCGGGTCGCACGCCCAGTTCCACCGGCAATGGCGCCACCATCGAAGCTGACGTGCTCAATGCGCTGCAGCCCTCGCGCCTCGTGCTCAACGCACAGGTCCGCGCAACCAGCAACCAGCGCCTGCAGGTGGCCGGCGTCGGCCAGAACCTGGTGTTGCGGGACGGCGCGGTCCTGCGTGCGCCGGAAGTGATTCTGGGCGCGGTGGCCGGTGGCACCGGTGTGCGCGTGGAAGCCGGCGCAGGGATCGACACGCTCGGTCGCGGTGCCGCTTCGTTGCCCGCCGATGCCGGCTTCTACTACCAGGCCGAGGGCGGGGTGATGGTGGTGTCCAACGGGCGTACCGATCTGCTGGCCGCGCCGTTGCGCGAGGGAAGCGATCCGTCGCTGGTCAGCTTCGACATCGGCACCTGCGATCCGGGGCGTCAGTGTGCGGGCCAGGCACGACTGGTGTCGGAGGGGAGCATCAACGTCGCAACCAATGGCAGCCTGCAGCTGCGCGACACGGCCAGCTACGGTACCCGCCAGCTTGGCGTCAGCGTGGCCGCGATCAATCTGGGCAGCGACGATGCCATCGCGCGGGCCGCTGGGGCCGCCGCGTTGCCGCCGGGCATGATGATGAACCAGCAGGTGCTGAACACCTTGCTGCGCGGCAATACCGCCACCGGCGCACCGGCACTGGAGACGCTGAAGCTCTCGGCGGCCGAGTCGATCAATGTATTCGGCAGTGTCGACCTCGATACGCGCGACAGCGCGACCGGCAAGTCGAGCCTTCGCAGCCTGGTGCTGGGCGCACCAGCCATCCATGGCTATGGCAACAGCAGCGATCGTGCGCGCATCTTCGCCGGCAACCTCACCTGGGCCGGTGCACTTGCGGCAAGTGGGTTGGCGGATTCGGATGCCGCGCAACCCGGTGGAGCGGCGATGGTTGACCGCCTTGGCAGCGGTCAGCTGGACATCATTGCCGATACGTTGCGGCTTGGCCCGGCACCACAGTCGTGGCCGGCCTCGGAGGTCGTGGCCGGGCGGCAGGTTCTCGGTTTCGCCGGGGTGAACCTGCGTGCCGCACAGCAAGTGGTCTTCGCCGGCAATGGTGCGCTGAATGTGCACCAGTTCCAGGGCGCTTACGACCCAGCCAAGGGCTGGACCTACAGTGGCGGCAACCTTGATATCCAGGCACCGCTGGTGACGGCGGAAGCAGGGGCGAAGCTGGCGGTGACCGCTGGCGGTTCGCTGCGTGTGCACGGCGCGGGCGCCTCGGCGGCGGCCGATGCGCTGGGCGCCGAGTTGACGCTGGACGCCGACGACATCCTCCTCGATACCCGCATCGCCCTGGCCTCGGGCCGTCTGGCGGCCACGGCGGCCCGCTCGGTGCAGCTTGGCAGCAGCGCCAACCTTGATCTGGCCGGGCGCAAGGTCAGCCTGTTCGATGTGGATACCTACAGCGTTGGCGGTGACGTCACGCTGACCGCAGGGGAAGGTGACGTGCGCAGCGACGCCGCATCGCGGATCGATCTGTCGGCGCAGAACAACCGCGCGGGTCGCCTCAGCGTGACCGCGCTGGGTACTGCTGGCGGGCATGTCGACCTGGCGGGCCGGTTGCTTGGTCAGGCCAGCGGAACGCTGGACGCCGGTGGCAGCCTGGTGCCGTACGAGAGCGGTGAGCTGGTCGTGCGTGCGCAAGAACTGGTTGACTTCAGTGGCCTCAACCAGCGCCTCACCCGCGACGGTGTCACCGGCGCGCGCAGCTTCCAGATCAAGCAGGGCGACCTGCTGATCGGTGACGAAGTGAAAGCGCGCAAGGTGGATATCAGCGTCGACGGTGGCGCACTGCGGGTGGCAGGGCGCATCGATGCCAGCGGCGACCAGGTCGGCAGCATCCGACTTGCCGCGCGCGATGGCCTGCAGGTGGATGGAAGCCTGGACGCCCACGGCACGGCACTGCGTGTGGACAGCTATGGCAAGATCATCGACAGCCCCAACCGTGCCATCGTCGAGCTGGAAAGCCGCGACGGACGCGTGCAGCTGGGGTCGGCGGCGCGGATCGATCTGCGCAGCGGCACCGGCGTGGCCATCGGTACCGGGGCAGGGCAGAACGATGGACGCGCCCGTGGCACGTTCGCGCTGAACGTGCCGAGAGTGGGCAGCGACGATGCCGGCATCGACACCGGCAGTGGGCTGCAGGTGCTTGGCGCGCGCGATATCTTCGTGACGGGCGTGCGCCGCTATGACGACGCACCCCTGGCTGACACGGCGGATGTGAACGGCCGACGCGGGCAGCTGGTTACCCAGTCGTGGCTGGATACGGTGGTCGACCCGGCCAACAGTGCATGGATGAGCGCCGCGCTGGGCAATACCGGGTTGTCGGCACGGGTGGCCGCGCTGGGAACCGTGCGCCTGCGTCCTGGCGTGGATGTTGTCGGTACAGTTTCGTCCAGCAATCCGCATGGCGATCTGACCGTCGGCGGCGATATCGATCTTTCCGGCTATCGCTACGGCCCGAACGCCAATCGGCAGGACCCCGCGCGTCGCGGCTTCGGTGAAGCGGGTGCGTTGCGCCTGCGCGCAGCCGGCGACCTGTTCATTCATGGCAGCATCAACGACGGCTTTGCGCCGCCACCGGCGAGCCCGGATGATCGCGGTTGGCAGCTGGTGCCAGGGCAGAGTTTCGGCACCGGCTTTACACCGTTCGGCAGCGACATCCTGGTGCCAAATGACAACGTCGTACTGGAGCCCGGCACGCGCTTCCCGGCGGGTGTAGTGTTGAACTACGCCATTGCGGTGCGCGATACGGTCCTGCCTGCCGGCACCACGGTGCCGGTGGAGATGACGCTGGGCCAGGCACTTACGTTGCCGGCAGGGTATGTGCTGCCGGCAGCGGTTACGCTGGCCGATGGCCAGGTGCATGCCGCAGGCAGCGTGCTGGCGCAGCCACTGCAACTGCCCGCCGGTTCGCGCCTGGGCGCCGGTTTCCAGCTGCGCAGCGAGGCCAGCGTAAGGGCCACGACCTGGCCGGCCGGCGCGCGATTGCCGACCGAGCTGCGACTGGCCGCGCGCACACCGTTGGCACGAGGTTCGCTGATTCCGGCAATGACCACGCTGGAGCTGGCCGGCGGGCAACCGATCGACCTGCGCCCGGTGGGCAGCGATGGCCGACAGGGGCGCAACTGGGCGTTGGCGCAGATGTTGCCTGAAGGCACCACGTCGTGGGACATCACCGCCGTTGCAGGCGCCGATACCGAGGCGGCCGACCCGCGTGCGCGGCGCCTGGGCAGCGGTGATCTGGTGCTGGCCGACACCCACTACGGCGTTGTGCGCGCAGCGACGATGGTGTCCACGTTCGTGCGCGAACAGCGGGTGACCGCCCTGGGCGCGCAGCGCGAAGGTGTGGATGCAAGCTGGGTCGGCAAGCCGGTGAAGGCGCTGGCCGAGCACCTGGGCAAACCCGAGTCCGCGATCTGCGCGGCTGGCAGCAGCTGCGAGGTGGCGCCCTACCTGTTCACGGCACAAGGTGCCGATGAAATGGGCGATCCGTCGCTGGTCGGCATGCCAGTGAAGGAGATTGCCGAGATGTTCGGGATGACCGAGCAGGAACTGTGTGGCTCGGTCAGTTCGGGCATCTGCGTGATGCCCGGCGAGATGCGTGACGTGGCGACCGTAGGCCAGCCGAAACATGGCACGCCGCTGTGGAGCGTGTTGCGCACCGGGAGTGGCGATCTGCAGTTGATGGCCGGCCGCGATCTGTCAATGCGCTCGGTGTTCGGCGTCTATACCGCGGGAACACCGACCGCGCTGGGTAATGGCCTCGATGCCCGTTTCCAGTCCGAGCGCGCGTCGCCGACCGGACGCGAGGCACTGCTCGGGCTGCAGCAGTCCAGTGGTGACTACGACGCTGCACTTGCCGCCTATCGCGCGTGGTATCCGGATCACGGTGGCAACCTGAGCATCGCGGCCGGCCGCGACGTGACCGGGGCAACATGGGGGGCGCTGTCGTCGTCCGGCTCGGAGGTGGGCGACCTGGCCAACCATGCCAGCAGCGCGGTCGCCAACTGGCTGTGGCGCCAGGGCACAGGTGCGACTGCGGGTGTCGAGCAGCAGCCTGTCGCCTGGTGGATCAACTTCGGCACTTACGCCAATGTGTCCGTGCTCTCCAACCCCAGTCCGCGCATGGTCGGCTTCACCGGCTTTGGTACGTTGGGTGGCGGCAATCTTGAGATTGATGCGGGCAGGCATGCGGGTGTGACCGAGGCAAAGGGTGACGCACTGAAGAACACAAGCAGCACCCGCTTCTCCACCGCGATCAACGCGGCCGTGGGCGCGACCGGACGTGTCGATGATGGGCGGCTGGTGCTGACAGGTGGTGGCGATCTGAGCCTGCGCGCCAGCGGTGCACTCAACCCGAACCTGATGGCCACTACGATCAATCACGTCAGCAACGAGCAGGACCTGGAACTCAATGGCACCTTCACCAATCTGCGCGGCAGCCTGAGTCTTGAGGCCTCCCGCATTGGTGGCAGTGCCGTCGGCATCTCCCAGTACACTGATCCCAGCGGTGGCCTGCGCCCCAGCGATCCGTTCCGCGCTTTCGGTGGCAAGGCGATGGGTGGTCCGGTGCTGGTGCTGGGCGACGCCGTGGCAAACCTGTACGCCCGCGGCGACGTCATCCTGGGCGGCGTAGCCGATGCCGGCCGTGTGGTGCAATTCAATGCACCGCAGGTGGCGCTGGCGGGAGGCGGTCTTGCGGCCGGTACTACCGGCTTCTCGCTGTGGACCGCGGCCACGGCAGTAAATCTGGTTTCGTTCGGTGGCGACGCCACCCCGCTGACAGCGCATGCCAGCAGCCCGGGGCAGAATCTGCGATCGGAATCCACCGGCGACAATTTCGCCTACTGGATCTATCCCTCCAGGCTGCAGGTGCAGGCCACCAGCGGCGACATCAAGTTGGGCGAAGGCGGTGAGAACAACGTACTGCTTACCGCTCCTTCCCCTACGGGCAGCTTGCAGCTGCTGGCGGGCGATTCGATCATCGCCGGCGATCGGTCGCCGTACATCAGCAGCTCCGGTGCGGACACGCGCCTGCCATCCCCGTTCGATCCGGTGTTCACCGCACGGGACGCGAAGGGCACCGAATTGCTCGGCAATATTTCGCCCGATGGCATCAAGGCTCTGGTACCCACATGGGGCGATGCCATACCGCTGTTCGCCTTTGGGCCGAACCGTCCCATGCTCGCGGTGGCACGCACCGCCGGGGGCACGCCGAACCGCTTCTACGCAGGCTCGGGCGACATCATCGGTCTGCGCACGGGCGCACAATGGATGCTGAACGCCGCCAGTGGCAGCAGCCGCACCGTTCGCGAGTGGATTGATGTGGCTGCGCCGGTGCAGCTGCGTGCAGGCCAGGACATCCTGTCCAGCACCGTCCTTGCGTTGAACAACAGTGCCAGCGATGTCACGGTGCTGCAGGCCGGGCGGGACATCGTGCATGCCAACGTCACCGTATACGGCAGCGGCAATGTCGATGTCAGCGCCGGCCGTCAGCTGCGCCAGGAAGACCGCGGCAGCATCGTCAGCCGCGGGGGCCTGGTGCAGGGCGACACGCGCCCCGGTGCCAGCATCGCGATGACCGCCGGCGACCAGCAGGTCGACTTCGGCGCCGTGCGTGCACGCTACCTGGACGCGACCCGGTTGGCCGATCCCGCGCAGACACTGGCATCGCAGCCGGGCAAGGTGGTCAAGGTCTATGACAAGGAACTGAAGCAATGGCTGCTGGAGCGTTTCAACATCAGCGCTGACGGCGCGCAGGCACTGGCCCTGTTCGACACACTGCCGCAGGAGCAGCAGCGTATCTTCCTGCGCCAGGTCTACTTCGCGGAACTGCGCGAGGGCGGTCGTGAGTACACCGATGCCGAAGGCCCGCGTTCTGGTTCCTACCTGCGCGGCCGTGAGGCGATCGCCACGTTGATGCCGGACAAGGACGCAGCGGGAGCGACGATCCAGCGCACTGGCGATATCGTGATGTACGGCGGCTCGGGCGTGCGCACCGAGGCCGGTGGCAACATCGAGCTGATGGCGCCGGGCGGCCAGATCGTGGTGGGCGTGGTTGGCGAGGCGCCGCCGGCAAGCGCGGGTCTGGTGACGCAGGGGCAGGGCGACGTCCGGCTGTTCAGCCAGGACAGCGTGCTGCTGGGCCTGTCGCGCGTGATGACCACCTTCGGGGGTGACATCCTGGCCTGGTCTGAACAGGGCGACATCAATGCGGGCCGTGGCTCGCGCACCACGCTGGTCTATACGCCGCCGCGCCGCCTGTACGACCGATGGGGCAACGTCAGTCTGTCACCGCTTGCACCGGTCAGCGGTGCCGGTTTCGCCACGCTGGATCCGATTCCGGAAGTGCCGCCGGGCGACGTCGACCTGATCGCGCCGTTGGGCACCATCGATGCAGGCGAAGCAGGTATCCGTGTCTCCGGCAACATCAACCTGGCCGCATTGCAGGTGCTCAACGCGGCCAACATCCAGGTGCAGGGTGAGAGCAAGGGCCTGCCAGTGCTGGCCACGGTGAACGTCAACGCGCTGGCCTCGGCCAGTGCGGCGGCCAACAGTGCGAGCCAGGCGGCACAGGATGTGATGCGCAAGAGCCAGGACGACGCACGGCGCAACCAGCCCTCGGTGATCAGCGTGCAGATCCTCGGTTTCGGCAGTGGCACCAGCAGCATCAGCCCGCCGGCGCGAGGCAACACTGCCAACAGCGGCTACGACGCCAATAGCGCGTTCCAGTTCCCGCAGGCGAGCAGGGACGAAGGCATGCAGCGCCGGTAGGCATCGCGCGATCCCGGTAGGTGCCGACCTTGGTCGGCAGTAGATCCACGCCATGCGTGGATGCCGCTGGACTGCAGGAACAAACAGCATCGGGCCAGCCGCCACGGAGCGGTGGCGGCCCCAGCCAGGAAGGCACCGAGGGCAGGGAGCGGCCATCAGCGGTGAGGACCACCGACACAGCGCCGCCGGGTGCAGGAGAGCACCCGGCGGCAGGAGCGACGCGCGAATGTGTCACGGTAGATACCGACCTTGGTCGGCAGTAGATCCACGCCATGCGTGGATGGCTTGGCCAGCTTCAGTGCCGACCAACGGTCGGCACCCACCAGGGAGGGTTTCGGTAGATCCACGCCATGCGTGGATGCGGGCAATGCCGACCAACGGTCGGCACCCACCAGGGAGGGTTTCGGTAGATCCACGCCGTGCGTGGATGCGTTGCCAGGGACGAGCCCTAAAGCTCCAGCACCCGCCGGTAACTCAACGGTCCACGCCCATCGCGCAGGCCCAGCCGCAGTTCAAGTCCGGTGGCCGGCAATACCTCGCCCTCGCTCGGCAATACGGCCCATCCCGTTCCAGGCTGCCATGCCCGCACCTCGAACCGCTGCACCTCACGCGCCACAGCAATGCCCTTCGACAGTTCCGGCGCCGGCAACGGATACCGGTCCGTGGCCGCACCACTGGCCCGCCACAGTGTGCTTCCCTGTCGCCACCAGCGGACACGTTGCCAGCGCAGTCCATCACTGCCCGCGCTGCGGGTGATCTCCAGCGCGAAGCTCCCATCCGGGTGCCGTTCGCTCACCAGCGACGGGGGCAGCAATCGCTGCGGACGATCGGCCGGGCGCACTGCACCATTCATCAGCGCATCGTCGGCACGCATCTCGATATCGCGCTGGAACTGCTGCAGCACGCGCAGCGCAGTCGTGGTTTCCGCATCAGCCTGGCGCAGACGCTGGTCGCTGCTGGCCACGCTGTCGATCGCCCGCCAGCAGATCAGCGCCAGTACGCCCATGATGGTGATCGCGATCATCACTTCGATCAGGGTGAAGCCGCGCACGGAACGCTTCATTGCGCCGCCGTCCACGGCAACTGCATCCGCGCCAGCGACTGCCGCGGAGCATCCTCGGCAACCACACTCAGTTCCAGCTGCGGCTGGCCGTCGCTGCCCGTGCCCAGATGTTGAAGCACCAGGAAGCTGCCGCGCCCCTGCACACAGCGCTGCCGGGCATCCCGCGGTACCTGTCCGCTCAGGCGCAGTTCCTGCCAGCGGTCCTGCGCGCACATCAGTGCCAGGCGGCGATCCCGCAGCCGTGACTGATCGTCGGTCGCCACTGCCACCGAGCGCATCACTGCAGCCAGTGCAATCGATACGATCGCCAATGCGATCAGCACTTCGATCAGGGTGAACCCGCGCATGTTCTGCTTCACTGCACGACCTGCAACTGTCCGCTGCCATCATCACGAAGACGCAGTTTGCGGCCATCCAGCGACAGTCCAAGCTCCCAGGCGATTCCGATCCACTCCGGGCTCAGCTCAATGGCGCGGGTGGGGTGCACGGCGATGCCCGCCACCTGCCACTTCTGCGGTCGCAGCAGATCATCACGCTCCACAGTCACCCAGCGGCTGCCTTCGCGGCGGCTGAAGCGATAGCCGTTGGCGTCAGCCTGCCAGCGAAGGGGGCGACCATCGATACGCGCCTCGTCACGCGCAACCTGCAGGCGCTGCGCCAATCTTTCGGCCTCCTGTCGCAGCTGCCGACCCGGATCAAGCAGGCTGCCCAGGCCCAGCCCGATTCCGGCCGTGCAGATGCCGATGATCACCAGCACCACCATCAGTTCCAGCAGGGTGAACCCACGCGGCACGCGCTGCATCGACGTTGCCTCCTGTCCGGGTCGATACCTGCCAGCGTAGGCCCGCATGATGAAACAAAAGCGTCAGCCACAGCTGCTAGCGTAAGCGGACACGAACGTGGCGGTGGTGCGGAACATGGATGGCAGGCGCTGGGATCGCAATCGCATACTGACCCTGCTGGCGGCGACGCTGCTGCTGGCCGTGGTGACCTATTGGGGTGTCACCCTGTCTGCGGTGGCGCCAGCGGCCACGGCCAGCGAAGCGAAAGCCGAGGCGCCGGTGCGGCCGATGTTCGATGCAGTGGCGAGCCTGCCGCTGGTGCGACTGCTGTCCCCCGGTGCAGTGCAGACCGAGGTGGTGGTGCTGGGCGTGATGGCCGGTGACCATGCGCCACTGGCCCTGCTCTCGGTGGATGGACACCCGGCGGAAGCGTATGCGCCCGGCCAACGACTCGGACCCTGCACGGTGCTGGCCAGCATCAGTGCCAGTGCGGTGGAACTGAACCAGGCCGGGCGATCGCGCAGCCTGCCGGTGCCCGAGCTGCCGCCGGTGCCGAGCGATGGCATCGTGCCGGCCGCACTGTAGAGCCGACCCTACGCCCGCCTGCGTGTGGAAGAACTGTCGAGCATGGCTCGACTCTACAAAATCCTGCAGGGCGTGGGCTTGGTTCTACGGCCGCGCAGGCTCAGCGCGCCGGACGCTGCGGTACTACCGAACGACCAAAGGCATCGCCCATGCGCTGTCGTGTGCCTTCCAGGTTGTACTGCATCAGCTGGTTTCCGGGCTGCCGCATCAGGCGTTCGGCCTCCGGCAGCGCCGGTGACTTCGCCGCTTTCGATGCTGGCGCCAGCTTGCGCTGCAGGCAGTCCCAGGCCGGAATCCGCTCGCCGTTGACCTGCACTTCGATGCAAGGCGCAGCTTCTTCCTGCTTCTTCGCCTCGTCGGCGCGAACCGATGGCAGCGCCAGCAGCAACGCAAGGGTGAGGGCAGCGCGGAGTTCCACCATCAATGATTCACGCATCTCGAATCTCCCGCAGCAATCGACGTTCCGCGATAGAGACGTGTGGCGAAGGCAGGGTCCGCCTGCGTGTGTTGCCGCGCTGTCAAAAGATGACAGTGCTGTAACAAAACTGTTGGCGGTTTTGACGCGACGTACACGTCCTGTTGGTAGACCCACGCGCCGCTCCATGGCCATTCCCTTCGATACGACGCGATGCCTTCGATGACTCCTGTTCAGTGCCGAGCCGTCCGCCTTCCCTTGCGCCTGCATCCCCTTGTGCTGGCCCTGGCCGCGATGCCGCTGCCATTGTTCGCGCAGGAGGCGGCGCCTGCGCCCAGCGTGAACATCAATGAATACATCGTGCGCGGCAATACCGTGCTCGATCCGCGCCAGATCGAGCGCGCGGTCGAGCCCTTCCTCGGCCCGGGAAAGACCCTGGCCGATGTCGAGAAGGCACGCGATGCCGTCAGTGCGCTGTACCAGCAGGCAGGCTACCAGTCGGTCTACGTGGAGCTGCCCGAGCAGCAGGTCAGTGGTGGCGTGGTGTTGCTGAAGGTACAGCAGACACCGATCGGCCAGCTGCGGGTCGTGGGCACGAAGCACGAATCGCCCGAGCGCATCCGCGAACGCGTGCCGGCACTGGCGGAAGGCAAAGTTCCGGACTTCGACCAGGCACAGAAGGAACTGACTGCGCTGAATGAGGGCGGGCGTCGCCAGGTGATGCCGCTGGTGCGCGAGGGCCAGGTGCCGGGCACGATGGATGTGGACCTGCAGGTCGAAGAGAAGTCGCCGTGGCGTGCCAGCGCGTCACTCAACAACGACCACAGCGCCGACACCGAGAAGCTGCGCCTGAGTGCGTCGCTGGCCTACGACAACCTGTGGAAGCGGGGGCACAGCGCCAACATCGGCGTGTACCTGGCGCCGGAAGATACAAAGCAGGCCAAGGTGTTCTCGGCCTCGTACACGATGCCGTTCGAAGGCACGCCGTGGAGCCTGGAAGCCTCCGGCTACAAGTCCGACAGCCGCGTGCTGAACGCGGGCGGGCAGGTCGGTACCGGCACTGGCACCAATGTGATCGGCAACGGTCATTCGATCGGCATCAAGCTCAACTACCGTCTGGTGGGCAGCAGCCAGTGGTGGCGCCAGCTGAGCCTCGGCGTGGACTTCAAGGACACCGAGGAAGACACGCAGATGGGCAAGGACAGCCTGAAGACGCCGCTGAAGTACGCGCCGATCACCCTGGCGTTTGTCGGTGTGCGCCAGGGCGAGCAGGATCAGTTGAGCATCAACACGCAGCTGGTGGCCGGTACCCGTCGACTGTTCGGCTATGGCAGTGATGCCATCGGGTTCGGGCAGAAGCGCTACTGGGCGGACCCCAGCTTCGTCGCGTTCAAGGCGGACGTCGCCAACACGCATACCTTCGGTAGCGACTGGCAGTGGTATGCACGCGGTTCGCTGCAGGTGACCGATGCGCCATTGGTGTCGGCCGAGCAGTTCGCCGCCGGTGGCATGTACACCGTGCGCGGTTATCTCTCGGCCGAGGCGATCGGCGACTACGGCGGCCTGGCCAGCCTGGAATGGCGCACCCCGGCGTGGTCGCTGTGGAGCGGCACCGACCTGCGTGTCTACAGCTTTGCCGACGCGGCCTACCTGCGCCTGCGCCAGCCGCTGCCCGATCAGCGTGACAAGTACAACCTGGCTTCGGTCGGCCTGGGTGCGCAGCTGCGCCTGGGCGAACACCTGCAACTGCGCCTGGACTATGCCTGGCCTTATGCCGATGGCCCGGTCACGCGCAAGGACGACCCGCGCCTGCATTTCAACATCAGCACCAGTTACTGACCCTTTCCTTGAACATGCGTTCTCCGGAGACCCTTCGCATGGACCGTTTGCTTTCCCGAGTGTTGTTGCTGCTGGCCGCGCTGGTTGCGCTGCCTGCTGCTGCGGCTGATGCCAATTGGTGGCAGGCCGAATGGAAGTACCGCAAGCCGATCACCGTCGACGCCGGCCCGCAGGGCGCGGGCCTGGCTGGCGACCCGGGCCGTACGCCGCTGCTGCTGCGCCTGCATACCGGCAACTTCGGTTTCGACGGCACCCAGGATGCGGGCAACGACCTGCGCTTCGTCTCGGGTGATGGCCGCACCGTGCTGGCCCACCAGATCGAACAGTTCGACCCCAAGCTGGGTCTGGCCCTGGTCTGGGTGGACGTGCCGGCGGTCAGCGCTGCGGCACCGCAGACGATCTGGATGTACTACGGCAACGAGAAGGCCCCGGCCAGCGGCAATGGCCAGCAGGTGTTCGACCCGGACTACACGCTGGTCTACCACTTTGCCGAGGCCAATGCGCCGGCACGCGACACCACCGCCTATGGCAACAACGCGGGTGCCGTGGCGCCGCCGTCGGAAGGCTCGGTGATCGGCCGCGGCGTTCAGTTGGGTGCAGGCCCGCTGCCGCTGCCGGCCAGCGCATCGCTTGCACAGGAGGCGGGCGCGCCGCTCACCGTTTCGGCCTGGATCAAGCCGGGCGGCAACAACGCTGCACAGGCGATCTACGCCCGTCGTGACGGTGCTTCCGAACTGCTGCTGGGCATCGAGAACCGCGTGCCGTTCGTGCAGCTCAATGGCCAGCGCAGCACGCCGGCGCAGCCGATTCCGGAAGGGCAGTGGGCGCATGTGGCACTGACTGCGGAGAAGGGCGCACTGCAGCTGTACCTCAATGGCCGCGTGGTCGCCCAGTTGAGCGGCGAGCTGCCGGCGCTGGGTACCGCGCCGGTGGTGGGCGCCGATGCCCCGGGCGCGGCGCAGCCGCTGGCCAACTTCGAAGGTGCGCTGGATGAGCTGCGCGTCTCGCGGGTGGCACGTCCAGCGGCACTGCTGCTGGCCGATGCCACCGCGCAGGGCGCGGATTCGCGCCTGATCAGCTACGGCGCCGACGAGCAGTCGGCCGGTCAGAGCCACTTCGCCTTCATTCTCAAGGCAATGCCGTTCGATGCCTGGGTGGTGGTCGCCATTCTCGGCCTGATGATGCTGCTGTCGTGGGCGATCATGATCGCCAAGGGGCGTCACTTCGGTCGCACCAGCAAGGCCAATGCGGTATTCACCGAGAGCTTCGGCAAGCTCGGTGGGGTGCCGCTGCGCACGCTGTCCGACATGGACCGCCAGGGCAAGGTACCGACCGCGATGCACGACGGCTCGTTGTGGCGCATCTACCAGGTGGCCATCGATGAAATGCAGCAACGCCACCAGCGTGATGGCAACAGTGGCTACCTGAGTGGCGCCACCATTGCGGCGATCCGCGCCTCGATGGATGCGGTGATGGTGCGCGAGCAGGAGGCGATGGCGCGGCGCATGAACTGGCTGTCGACCACCATCGAAGGCGCACCGTACGTGGGCCTGTTCGGTACCGTGATCGGCATCATGCTGGTGTTCGTGGTGGCGGCGATGGCCGGCGCGGTGGACATCAACTCGGTGGCACCGGGCATGGCCGCGGCGCTGCTGTGTACGGCGGCCGGCCTTGGCGTCGCGATCCCGGCGCTGTTCGGCTACAACTACCTGGGCGCACGCGCCGAGGCGATCGGCGCGGACATGGCGGTGTTCATCGACGAGTTCGCCGCGCGCCTGGCCGAAGAGCAGGACGGGCGCGGCCCGGCCGCGGTCCAGGGCTGAGGGGCGCGCCATGGGCCAGAAGGCGAAGTTCGGCATCAAGAAGCGCGAGAAGGGCATCAACGTGACGCCCTTCGTCGACGTGCTGCTGGTGGTGCTGGTGATCTTCATCCTGACCAGCAACGCCTCCATCCCCGGCATCGAGGTCAACCTGCCGAAGGCGAGCAACAGCGTCGCGCTGGAGAAGCCGAAGACCAAGGCGATCACCATCGACCCCAGTGGCCAGGTGTTCCTGGATGCCTACCCGGTGACGATGGCCGAGCTGGAAGACCGCCTGCGCACCGAGCGCGCGACCACGCCGGATTTCCCGGTGATCGTGCGCGGTGATGCACAGGTGCAGTACGCCCGCGTGGTCGAGGTGCTGGACCTGCTGCGGCGGCTGGAGCTGGCCCAGGTCGGCCTGGTCACCGGCAAGGCGCAGGGCTGAGGCATGACAGCCCATCAACCCCCTCGGCCGGAGCCCGGCATGCGCGGTCGCCAGTTGCTGGTGACCGTCGCGCTGGTGCTGGCCGCGTTGCTGGTGCTCGGCATCGCCGTGTGGTGGATGCTGTTCAAGGACACTGCCAGTACCCGCCGGCCGGTGGTGCAGCCGCCGATGCTGGCGCTGCCGCCGCCCCCTCCGCCGCCCCCGCCGCCACCGGAAAAGCCGCCGGAACCGGAAACGCCGCCGGAAGAGACCCTCCCCGAGCCGGAGCCGCTGGATCAGCCGACGCCGGCGGAAGAGCCGACGCCGACCCCAGACAACGCCGACCCGGTGACGATGAACGCCGATGCGCAGGCCGGTGGCGACAACTTCGGCATCCAGTCCGGTAGTGGCGGCGGTTCGTCCGGCGTCGGCCGTGGCGGCGCCGGCAATGCCACCTATGGGCGCTACCTCGGCTACCTGATGCAGCAGGCGATCTCGCGTGACGACAAGGTCAAGCGCCTGGCGTTCCAGCTGCAGGTGAATGTGTGGCTGTCCAATGATGGCCGCCTGGAAAAGGTCGAGCTGGTGCGCGGCAGTGGCAACGAGGAGGCCGACGCGGCCGTGCTCGACGCGCTGCGACGCATCGGCAAGGTCGACCAGGCACCGCCGCCGTCGCTTGATTTCCCCGCCCGCGTGCTGATCCAGGGCCGCCGGCCCGGGGCCTGATTTCCGACCTTCGTGATTTCCCTTCTTTCGATGAGAACCGTGATGAACGACCACGTCCGCGCACGAACCGACTCCCGCCGCCCGCGGCCGGCCCGACGGGCGCTGCTGTGCTGCGCCGTGCTGCTCAGCCTGGCCGCCCCGGCCGGTGCGATGGCTGCCGAAACCACCATGGTCAAGCTGATCAAGGGCTTGATCGCCAGTGGTGCGTTGAAGCCCGAAGACGGCCAGGCATTGCTGGTGCAGGCCGAGGCTGAAGCAGCGGCCGCACCGCGCACCGTGACCACCGCACCTTCGGCCGCCAGCGGTGGCGTGGCGCTTGAGGCCGGTGACGTGCGCGTGCCCTACGTGCCGCAGAGCGTGCGCGACGGCATTCGTGACGAAGTGCGCCAGGACGTGATGGCGCAGGCCAAGTCCGAGGGCTGGGCGGCACCCAACGAAGTGGCCGAATGGACCAAGCGCATCAAGGTCACCGGTGACATGCGCGTGCGCAGCGAGTCACGCTTCTTCTCCGAGCGCAACAGCGACATCGTGAGCAACTGGTCGTCGATCAACTCCGGCAGCGGCTTCGATACCAACCGGAACACCAATCCGCGTCAGATCCCGCCGCTGCTGAACACCCGCCAGGACCGCCGCAACCTGTGGCGGATCCGTGCCCGCCTGGGCATCGAAGCGACCATCGGTCAGCACACCACGGCCGGCGTACGTCTGGCCAGCGGCAGCAGCAACGGCCCGGTGTCGACCACGGAGCAGCTGGGCGGCGGCCTTGGCAAGAAGGACGTGTGGCTGGATCAGGCCTGGCTGGCCTACAGCCCGGCCGACTGGGTGACGGTACGCGGTGGGCGCTTCGGCAACCCGTTCTGGAGCAGCGACACCCTGTTCTCCAACGACCTGAACTTCGACGGGCTGGCCGCCAACCTGAAGTACGACTTCAACGGCGGTGACCTCGACCTGTTTGGCACCCTGGCGGTGGTCCCGCTGGAGTACACCTCCGACAGTTCGCCCAGCCAGAGTCTGGTCAAGACCCCGAACGAGAACAAGTGGCTGTCCGGCGCGCAGGTAGGTGTGAACTGGCGCTTCAACGATGAAAACACGGTGCGCGCGGCACTGGCCTACTACGATTTCAAGAACATCAGCGGCCGCCTGTCTTCGCCGTGCGCGCTGTTCTCGGGTATCGATGGCTGCGACACTGACTGGTCGCGCCCGGCCTTCATGCAGAAGGGCAACACCCTGATGCTGATCCGTGACGTTGCGCTCTATCCGTTGGATCCGGCCAATACGCCCACGCCGCAGTATGTCGGCCTGGCCTCGGCGTTCCGCCTGGCAGCGTTGAACCTGCGCTGGGATACACAGCTGGCGCAGGGCATTGGTCTGCGCCTGGATGGCGATTACATCCGCAACCTGGCCTACGACAAGCAGGCCATGTTCAGTCGCGCCCAGAACGGCATCGTCAACAACTACGGCGCCGGCGACACTGTCGGCATCGATACCTTCCGCAGCGGCGACACCGCATGGATGGTGCAGGCCACCTTCGGTGCCACCGACCTGAAGGAGAAGGGCCAGTGGCAGGCGCTGCTGGGCTACAAGCACATCGAGGCCGATGCGCTGCCGGATGCCTACAACGATCCGAACTTCCACCTCGGTGGCACCAATGCCCGCGGCTACTACGTGGGCGGCGCCTATGCGCTGGATGCACGCAGCTGGATCAGCGGCAAGTGGATGGCGGCCAAGGAAGTGTCCGGTCCACCGCTGTCGATCGATGTCTTCCAGCTGGAGTTCAACACCGGGTTCTGAGTGGCGAGCGTGATGCAGATCACGTAGTGCGTGGCGGGGGTGCAGCGATGCGCCCGTCTAAGGAAAGGAGACCACGCGTTGTTCAAAAGGAGGAGTGGATGAGCCGTCGCAAGCTGTTCGAGAGTCCCGAACCGTCCAGCCAGATGCTGGGTGCAGGACCGGCCTATGTTTCCGTGGAGGGTCTGCGCCAGCACCTGGCCGAGTTCCTGCTGTATGCGGGCCGGCCGGTGGTGATCATGCGCGGGCGCAGCGAAGTGGGCTATTTCCTGCCGGCGCGCTGCTGGCGCCAGCGTGACGACGATCCGCTGGCGGCCGCCGCCGCCGACCAGCTGCTGGATGCGGCCGGTTTCCAGGCCGAGGACATCCAGCAGGTGGAGCAGGAATTCAACGCCATGCGCCAGCGCACCGTGCTGCATTCACGGCGCTGAGCCTTCGCCTCTACAGTAGATCCACGCCATGCGTGGATGGGGTTACGCTGCCCTCCCGCGCTCACTGGTGATGCGTGCACCCTCGCGCATCACCAGCGTCACCGGGGTCTTCTCCACCACCTCCAGCAACCGCTGCCACTGCGCATCGCTCAGCTCGGCGCTGGCGTGCAATACGCGGTGCACATGAAAGCGACCATCCGCGTCACGTTCCGAGCGCAGCTCGGCATGGAACTCGCCCAGTTCCCAGCCCTTGCGCTGGGCATACATGCGCAGGGTGATGGCGGTGCACGCCGCCAGCGAAGCCAGGTACAGATCGAACGGTGCGAAACCCTTGCCCTGGCCGCCCAGCGAGGTGGGCTCGTCCGCATCCACAGCGAATGTGCCATTGCTGATGTGGTGAAGGTAATTGTCGGCGGTTGAAACAATGCGTGCGTAGGCCATCACGTTCTCCATCTGTCTGTAGCGTCGAGCCATGCTCGACCAATCCCAACGGCGGCGCCAGCCAGGGCCGACGCCGCCACGCAATCACTCGGTACGATCGTACGAGAACTGGATACCCGCCGTACCACCGGTTTCGATGAAGAGGTTCATGAAAGCCGGCACCGTTTCCGACCGGGCCCAGTCGCGCTGCAGCTCGCAGAACAGCTGCGGCACGCTGATCAGCTGGCCGCCGGCCTGTTCGATGCGGCGCAGTGCGGCATCGTGCGCGGCCAGTGAGGTGCCGCCGACGGCGTCGACCACCACATACACCTCATAGCCTTCCTTCAACGCATCCAGGGCCGGGAAAGTCAGGCACGCCTCGGTCCACAGCGCGGTCATGATCAGCTTGCGGCGGCCGGTGGCTTCCACCGCCTTGCGGAACTCGACGTCCTCCCAGGAATTGATGGTGGTGCGGTCGTAGGTGGGGTAGTCACCCAGCACCTTGCGCAGCTGCGGAATCGGCGGCTTGTTCAGGCCGGTCTTGACGTTCACCGTCGAATGCACGATCGGCAGACCGTAAGCCACAGCGGCCTTGGCGGTGCCGACGATGTTGTTGACCAGCAGCTGGCGGTCCATCGACGCGATGGAGTTCACCTGCACCGGCTGGTAGTCGATGATGATGAAGGCGGAATTCTGCGGGGTCAGCAGATGATCGCTGGCCGGGTCGCGGATCGGTTCACTGGACATGATGGATCTCCATTGCAGGAGCGGCGTGAGGCCGCGGGGGGATGCCCGGGGGCGGGCAGGGGCCGGATGGCAGGGCAGCGGACGTGAGCAACAGACTGCCGACCGGGTGTTTCAGCGAAGTGCGTACGGGACGCGGCTATTCGGCATCGAGGGCGCCGCTGTCGTGCACGATGCGGCCGCCGACCAGAGTGAGCAGCGAGCGCAGCGAATGGATGCGATGGGCCGGCATGGTCAGGTAGGGCTGGTCGAGCACAGCAAGATCAGCCAGTTTTCCCGCGATGAGGGAGCCACGCTCGTCTTCGGCGAACGACAGCCAGGCCGCATTGCGGGTGAACAGGCGCAGTGCCGCATCGCGGGTGATGAGGTTGTCCTCGCTGCGGCGCACACCGGCGAGTGGCTTGCCCTCGACGTGGTACTGGATGGCCTGCCAGACGCCCGCCACGCCGATGCGGGTGGAGTCGGTGCCGCCCGCCACCGGAATGCCAAGCGCCATCGCGGCACGCACCGGGGCGCTGGAGGCCGCAACCTGTGCATTGTTGGCGGCGTGGATCGCCGTGGTCTCGAAATAGGGCCCCATCTGTACGCTGTAGGCCAGCCCGAGCCGGGCCATGCGCTGCAACGTCTGCTGTGACCCGGTGTTCAGGTGCGCTATCGCCCAGCGCAGCGGCCGCAGGTCATGATCGCGCGCCACCACCTCGAAGGCGTCCAGGATGGCACCGGCGGCATCATCGGTATATGCGTGGATCTCCAATGGGATGCGCCGCTCCGCGGCCAGCCGTGCCACCTCGATCAGCTCCTGCCGGGCTCCGGCCGGCGGATCGAAGCCAGGCCCCATCAGAACGCCGTCGTTCATGGCGCTGACCAGGTTCTCACCCAGGCCGAGGAAGGCGATGTCGCCATCGTCGTGCCGGTTTGGACGGAATGCCATCACATCGCGGAACCACTCGGCTTCATTACCGTGGGTGCCGGCCGGAATGCGGTAGCCGGCACGCAGCGTCAGCCCGCCCTGGTCGCGTAGCTTGAACAGGGGTTCGTAGGACTGCGGTGGGCCCGCCGAGGGATCAATGAAACCGGTCACGCCCTGCGCGTTGAGGGCAGCGAAGAAGGCCCGCAGGCTCTTTTCGTGATCGGTGTTGGCACTGATCTGCGCGAACAGCGCATTGAGTGGACCGATGCCACCGAACAGGCGGCCGGTGGCCTGTCCGTCATCGTCGCGCTCGATGGTGATGCCCGGGGGCAGGCGGGGCTGGTCGCCCTGCAGATCCAGCGCCGCGATGCCGGCACGATTGAGCTGGGCGTAGTCGTACAGATGCTGCACGTAGACCGGCCTGTCCGGCAGGGCGGCATCGAGCTCGGCGCGGGTCGGCGCCCGGCCCTCCGCGAACTGCTCGGGATGCCACGCACCGACTACGGCGGCCCATTGCCCGTCAGGTTTGCGTCGGGCATCCCGCTGCAGCCGCTGCAGCGCTTCGGACAGCGTGGGTGCGTCGAACCAGTAGGTTTCGAAGGTGAAGGTCTGGCCGCCACGGATCGCGTGGATGTGCGTATCGATCAGGCCCGGGACGACAGTGCGCCGTTGCAGGTCGACGACCCGGGTGCGAGGGCCGATATGGCGCTGCATGGCGCGGTCAGTGCCAACCGCCAGGATTCGCTCACCGCGGATCGCAAGCGCGCTGGCACGTGGCGTGGTGCCATCCTGGGTCAGCAGCAGGCCATTGCGCAGCACAAGGTCGGCCGGCTCGGCCGCAGCCGCGACGGCTGGCAGCACGAGTGTGAAGAGGAGGAGCAGTACTCGCATGGAAGTGTCTCGCTCTGGGGGAGGGGCAATCGCCGCGGGGCGTGGGGGTGGCGGAGGCAGCCAGTGCTTCCACGGTGATGTGGATCCGCCATCGGCGGGTTGCGGGAATGCCACGGCCTCAGTAGCGCCAGAGCGCTTCAAGACCGATGAAATGGACGGTGTCGGCGCGTCCGGTATCCCGGATGAAGCGACCCGGCTTGAAGATCGAATAGGCCGCTTCGACGCTGAGCTGGCGGGATATCTCGCGCCCCAGCACCAGGTCCGCCTGCGTGCCGATGTACCGCGCGCGGCTGTTGCCCGCCGGCCGCAGCAGGTTTCCGGCAACGCCATACACGCCGTCGCGCACGCTCTGCCGCCAGTAGAAGACGACCGCACTGGCCAATGACCAGCCACCGCCCAGATCCAGTTCCAGCGAGGGGTGCAGGTTGATCAGGTTGGTCGGGCCGACCTGGCCGCTTTCGCCGAAGTACTTGCCTTTGGGGAACATCACGTTGAAGGTCTGCAACGCGCGATCGTCGGGGTCACGGTCGCCGCTGATGATGTTGGCCTTCAGGCCGAGCCGTGGCGTCAGCGGCCACGCATCGAAGCGATGGCGCATATCGCTGGCGAGTGACCACGCACGTACCGGCGCGCCGGCGAAACTGCCGTACTGGAAGAACCCCTCCAGGTCCCAGCTCCATCCGTTGCGACGGCCAAACCAGCGACTGCCCAGCGTATTGCGGGTCTCGGCACCTTCGCCCTGGTCGTAGCGCGCGTGGTCGTTGGACAGGCCCAGGTAGTAAACATCCACGCCGGTATCGCGGTGGCTTCCGGGGTCCTGGAAGGTGGTGTACACGCCCCACACGCGCCGCTGCGGATCACCACGGTCATTGAAGGAACCCATGGCATTGCGTACCGGGCGCAGCAGGAAGGCTTCGGTACGGGAGTGCGACGTCCGCCATGCGAGCAGGCCACCATCGAATGCGCGCAGGACATTGGGGCCATAGCGCACCGAAACCAGGCGCTCGCTGCCGTAGGCCAGTACCTGCCGGCCCACGCGCAAGGTCGCTCCTGCGTCGCGCGAGGGCAGCGAAACATCGACGAAGCCCTGCAGGACCTCGGCGCCGGTATCGTCCACCGGGCCAACGGTGCTGTTGTTGCGACGGGCATGGGTCAGGTTGAGCTGGGTGAAAACCCTGGCATGCTCGTTGAGCTTCAGATCTGCATATGGCAGTGCACGATAGAGCGCACTGCCGTCGCGTTTGACAGGTGAATGCCCGAACTCATTGCTGGTGTAGTGCTCGTAGCGCGCACGCAGCTCGGCGCCGACGGTCAGGCCGGCGGATGCGCCGAACGGCATCCACTTTCCCTTCTCCCACCAGGCGCCGGAACGGAAGGCCGGATCCTGCAGGTAGCGGTAGTCTTCGCTGTAGCGCCACGGATCGATGGCGGGCGGTGACGGCACGATCTCTTCCGCGCCGGCCGCAGTGGCGAACAAGGCGGCAAGCGCGCTCATCGAACGCGCCGCAATGCCTGCTGCAGGGGAACCTGGCCAACGCATGATCGCCTCCGGTACAGGATGGAAGAAGGAAGGGAAAAGCAGGGCGGCGGCGTTGTGGCGCACCGCCCCGCGTGGCATCAGCTGCGCTGCGAATCCAGCTGCTCGTGGTTCTTCTGCACGTCCTGCGCCTTCAGGTAGCTTTCGATCAGCAGCTGGTAGTTCGGGAAGATCTTCGTGT
Organism: Stenotrophomonas maltophilia; assembly: GCF_004684085.1. Taxonomy (GTDB): domain Bacteria; phylum Pseudomonadota; class Gammaproteobacteria; order Xanthomonadales; family Xanthomonadaceae; genus Stenotrophomonas; species Stenotrophomonas maltophilia_AS. The sequence goes on along the minus strand of NZ_SRHZ01000047.1, from coordinate 152,235 downwards.
AGACCTCGGCCCACTGCTGGGCGTCGTCGCGGTTCCAGGTGCGCTGGATCTCCGAGGCCACCGCGGCGGTGTCCATCGGAACCACGCCGGCCTGCACCACGCGGGCCAGGGTGATCTCCTCGGCCATCTTCGAGTAGGTGCCCGACGCGTCGATGACCGCGAACACCTGGTAGCCATCGGCGACGGCGGCGATCGACGGGAAGGCCATGCACACACTGGTGATGGTGCCGGCGATGATCAGCTGCTTGCGCCCGGTGGCCTTCACCGCAGCAACGAATTCGGGGTTGTCCCAGGCGTTGATCTCACCCTTTCGCGCCACGTACTGCGCATGCGGGGCGGCGTCGTGGATCTCCGGGATCAGCGGGCCGTTCGGGCCCTGCGGCACCGAGGCGGTGGTGATCACCGGCATCTTTGCCAGCGTGGCCATCTTGGCCAGTGCGGTGGCGTGGGCGCGCACGCTGGTGAACGGCATGTCACCGATGGTCTGGAACAGGCCGCTCTGATGGTCGATCAGCAGCATCGCGGCGTTGTCCGGATCGATCACCGGGCGGGCACCGTTGAAGTTGGCGGGGGTACTCATGGTCAGTCTCCTGGAGAAGGTGGGCGATGGCCCGGAAGGTGCGGCGGGCCAGTGCCCGCCGCATTGAAACGATCAGTGCGCGATCTGGCCGAAGCGGCCGCTGTTGAAGTCGTTGACCGCCTGCGCGATCTCGGCCTGGCTGTTCATCACGAACGGGCCATAGCCCACCACCGGCTCGTCGATCGGCTCACCGCTGAGCAGCAGCAGGGTGGCGTCACTGTCGGCGTCGACGAACACGTCCTCGCCGCTGCGGTCGAAGGTGACCAGCTGTGCCTCGCCCACCGGCTGGCCGTCGTTGATCCGCACCGTGCCCTTCAGCACCACCAGCGCCAGCGTGCGGGCATCGGCCACCGGCAGCTCGGCGTGGTGGCCCTGCCGCAGGCGGATGTCCCAGACATCCATCGGCGTGTGGGTACGCGCCGGGCCGGCGTGGCCGTCGAAGCGGCCGGCGATGACCCGCACGCGTCCGGCGTCTTCAGGCAGTTCAACCGAGGGGATCTGTGCGTCGAGCAGCGTCTGGTAACCCGGTGCCCCCATCTTGTCCTGCGCCGGCAGGTTCACCCACAGCTGGACCATGTCCAGGGTGCCGCCGCGCTTGCTGAATTCCGGCGTGTGGAATTCCTCGTGGAGGATGCCGGAGGCAGCGGTCATCCACTGCACGTCGCCCGGGCCGATGGTGCCGCCGGCACCGGTCGAATCGCGATGCGCGACCTCGCCCTCATAGACGATGGTGACAGTCTCGAAACCGCGGTGCGGATGCTGGCCGACGCCGCGCGGGGTATCACTGGGCGCGAAGGTGTAAGGGCCGGCATAGTCCAGCAGCAGGAACGGGCTCAGGTGCTGGCCGTGGGTGTTGTAGGAAAACATCGAACGGGCGGGGAATCCGTCGCCCACCCAGTGCGGGCGGGGGGCGCTGTAGGTACCGGTGACACGCTTCATGGCGATCTCCTGGCCGGGGCTGCCGGCCGCTGTTCTTCGTTGCGAAGACGATATCGCCGTGACAATTGGTCCGGTAGACGCCAATATTTGCCGTCATAGTCCTATCTGGTGAACAATGGGTGCGGGCCTTGCGCCGCAGGAGATCGCCCCGTGTTCATCGCAGATATCCGCCGTTGTGACCTCAACGACCTGTTCTACTTCGCCATGGTGGTCGAGCACGGCGGCTTCTCGCAGGCCGGCCGGGCGCTGGCCATGCCGAAGTCGAAACTGAGCCGGCGCATCGCGCTGCTGGAGGAACGGTTGGGCGTGCGCCTGATCCAGCGTTCGACCCGGCGTTTCTCGGTCACCGAGGTCGGCCAGGACTACTACCGCCATTGCAAGGCAATGCTGGTCGAGGCCGAAGCGGCCGAAGAAGCGATTGCGATGTCACGCGCCGAGCCGCGCGGCACGATCCGCCTGGCGTGTCCGATCGCGATCCTGCATGCGCGCATCGGCACGATGCTGGCCGACTTCCTCGCCCTGCACCCGCAGGTGACGGTGCAGCTGGACGCCACCAACCGGCGCGTGGATGTGGTGGGCGAGGGCGTGGACGTGGCGATCCGGGTGCGTCCGCCGCCGCTGGAGGACAGTGACCTGGTGGTGCGCGTGCTGGCGCGCCGGGTCTGGTGCACCAGTGCCAGCCCGGTGCTGCTGCAGCGGCTGGGCACGCCGCAGGTGCCGGCCGATCTGGCGATGATGCCGACCGTCGATCTGGCATCGCCCAGCCAGCAGCATGTCTGGGAATACACCGGGCCGGACGATGTGTTGGCCAGCGTGCACCATCGCCCGCGGCTGGTCAGCGATGACATGATCGCGCTGCGTACCGCTGCCACGGCCGGGGTGGGCCTGCTGATGCTGCCGCGGATGATGATCAGTGACGAACTGGCCAGTGGCGCGCTGGTGCCGGTGCTGCCGGAGTGGCAACCGAAGTGCGGGATCGTGCACGCGGTGTTCCCGTCGCGACGCGGCCTGTTGCCGGCGGTGCGTGCGCTGATCGATTACCTCGCCGAACGCTTCGAGGCGCTGGAGGAACCCTAGGTTTTCCCTCCACGCATGGCGTGGATCTACTGGACCTGCGCTCTGGTAGATCCACGTCATGCGTGGATGAAGGAGCCCGCAGTAGATCCACGCCATGCGTGGATGGTGTCGGGGACACGGCTTGCCGCCTGTGGCCGTGCAGCCCACAATCCACCTCCGGACCGTCGCCATCACGCCCATCATTCCCCGGTCCGGCCTTGGCACCTATGTCTCCCAATGCCCTGGCGCTGGTCGAGCTGCTGATCCGCGAGCGCCGTGCGTTGTCTCGCTTCATCGCGCGCTATCTCGACCCGGCCAGTACCGAGGACACCCTGCAGAACCTGTACCTGAAGGCCAGCAGCGTGCCCGGCGACCCGCCCATCCTGGAGCCGCGCGGCTATCTGTACCGGATGGCCTATCACCACGCGCTCAACCGCAGCCAGGCCGACGCCCGTGAACGGCGTGCGATGGCCGAGTACGCCATCGACATGGCCGAGGCCAGCCGCGATGGCGAGGCGCAGGCGCTGGACCAGGCGCAGCTGCGCGAGATCACCCAGACCATCCTCGCGCTGCCGGCCCAGGTGCGTGAGTGCTTCGTGCTCAACCGCTACCTGGGTCTGAGCGAGCGCGAGATCGCCGCCCGGCTGGGTATTTCCAAGAGCCTGGTCGGCAAGCATGTGCTGCGCGCGGCACTGCTGATCCAGCAGCACCAGCAGGGAATGCACCGATGAGCTGCGATTGCCGTGGGCAGATCGCGCCCGCCGTTGTCACAACAGGAAGGCGCACCCGTTCGTGGTGCGGCAGGCCACAACCATGACCACGTCCGAACCCTCGCCGCGTCAGGCCAGGCAGGCGTTGCGCTGGGTGATCCAGTGCAGTGCAGGCCCGCTGCCGGAACGCCAGCAACGAACCCTGCAGCGCTGGCTGCAGGCCGATCCTCGCCATGCGCTGGCATGGCGCCAGCAGCAGGCGTTCTGGCAAGGGTTGGATGCCGCCGGGCCCGACGTGCTGGCCGCGCTGCCCGGGCTGACGGCTGATCGCGAAGGGTTGCGCCCGATCGCACCGCGTCGCCGCCTGCCGTGGCTGCTGGCCAGTGCCGCCTCGGTCGTGCTGATGGTTGCCGCTGCGCCGCACGCGCTGCTGCTGGCACGCAGTGACCTGCGCAGCAGCGATGCACCGCGCGTGGTGCAACTGGACGACGGCAGCACCGCCGTACTCGACGCCGGCACCGCACTGGCGGTTGAGTTCGATGGCCAGCAGCGCCACCTTCGCCTGCTGCGCGGGCAGGCCTGGTTCCAGGTGGCCCACGAGGCGCGCCCGTTCCAGGTGGCGGCGGCGGGCGGCCTGGTCCGTGACATCGGCACTGCCTTCAGCGTGTCGATGCAGGACACCACGGTCCTGACCCAGGTCAGCGAGGGCGTGGTCGATGTGCGCCCGGGCGATGGTAGTGTGCAGCGCCTGCATGCCGGGCAGGCACGGGCGTTCCGTGACGGGCGCTGGCTGCAGTCGATGCAACAGGCCGATCCGGACGCCGTGGCGCCATGGCGGAGGGGCGAAGTCGTGATCGACGATCAGCCGGCCGCGCAGGCCATCGCCGATCTGGCGCGCTACCGCCGTGCACCGGTCTGGGTGCTGGGCAGGCAGGGCGCGGGCGTACGGGTCAGTGGGCTGTTCCATCTGCAGCAGCCGGAGACCGCCATCGATGCGGTGGCCGCGCAGGCGGGACTGCGTGTGCAGCGCTTGCCCGGCGGCGCGCTGGTGGTGTGGTGAGGCTCGCGCAATGCCCGGATGAACCGGTCGCATGAAAAAAACATGAAAAAACCGTGGGCAGTCGCCGCAGCGGGCTGTCTATAGAGGTATAGCCAGAGCGAAACACCGTTTCTCCTCAAGCCAGACACGCCACCGGCACCGGACGTGCCCGTGGTTCCGCCACGCTTGAGGAGTTCCTGTCCATGCCGTCCACGGCATCCGCCTGTCATCGTCGCACCACCGCTCTGGCCCTGGCCATCTCCACTGCATTGCTGCCGCTGGCCTGGGTGCCGGGCGTGCAGGCGCAACCGGCGGTCGTCGCGCCGTTGCGCCAGTACACGATTCCGGAACAGCCCTTGGCCGACGCCGTGCGTGCCTTTGGCCGCCAGGCCGATGTGCAGGTGGTGTTCCGCAGTGACCTGGTGGAGGGCCGCCGCTCCAGTGCAGTGAAAGGCGAGTACAGCCAGATGCAGGCGCTGCAGCAGCTGTTGCGCGGCAGTGGCGTCCGCGCGCAGCGCGGCATGGACGGCACCTGGAGCCTGCGGGCCGCAGCGGAGGCGGGTGAGGGGGAAGGGGTGCGGGTGACCGAAACACTGGACGTGGCCGGTCGACTTCAGTCGGAAGGGGGCGAGGCGCGTGATCGGCGCGGCTACGACGATGTGTTCGCGCTGGACCTGACCACGGCGTATTCGGGGCGCGACCGGGTGGAGCGCTACCGTGGCTCCAATCCGGCCGACGTGGTCAAGGATCTGGTCGGTGTGTTCAGTGGCGATGCGCGCAACAGCGGCGCGCTGGACATCAACATCCGCGGCATCCAGGGGCCCGGGCGGGTGCCGGTCAGCATCGACGGTGGCGAACAGGCGCTCACGGTCTGGCGCGGCTACAACGGCGTCAGCAACCGCAATTACATCGATCCCAACCTGATTGGTGGCATCCAGGTCATCAAGGGGCCAGGGCTGGTGCGCGATGTGCACAGCGGGATCGGTGGCGCGCTGGTGATCAAGACCATCGATGTCGATGACATCGTGAAAGCGGGTGAGCGCTTCGGCGGGGAGCTGAAGATCGAAGGCAGCAGCAATGCGGTGGCGCCGCGCCTGCCGCGCCTGCACACCGGCGAGGATTACCGCACCGTGCCGGGCTTCCCGCAGGGCTCGCCGAACTCGCCCTATGACGACCGCACCCTGGTGGTGCCGGTGAAATCGCGCAGTGGCAACAACCCCTTCGATGGCGAGGACCAGGCCTGGCGCCTGGCGCTGGGCGTGCGTGGGGACAACGTGGACCTGATGGCCGCCTATGCCTGGCGCAAGCGCGGCAACTACTTCTCCGGGTCCAACGGTAGCGCCTACTACGACCAGGACCGGCGCGAGCAGTTCGAGTACCAGGGCATCGACTACATCACCACACTGGCGCGCTACTTCAAGCCCGGCGATGAAGTGCCCAATACCTCCAGCGAACAGGAGTCCTGGCTGGTCAAGGGCAGCTGGCAGATCAACGATGACCAGCAGTTGAAGGCGACCTGGCGGCGCACGCTGTCGCACTACGGCGAGATCATGCCGTCGCGCATTCTGTCGGCGCCGGACTATGGGCGCATCCAGTGGCCGCTCAGCCGGGTTGCGTCCGATGCCTGGAACCTGGAGTACCGCTTCCAGCCGGCCGGCAGCCGCTGGCTGGACCTCTACGCCAACCTGTGGCGCACCGAGACGGACAGCGATACCTACACCGCAGGCGGCTTCCCGAACTTCGCCCCGGGCAATCCGGACTGGAATGCCGGTGCCAGCCCGATTCTGCGCAACACCGCGTTGGCGAATGCGAGCAACGACCGGACCGGCCTGACCCTGAGCAACCGCTTCGCCCTGCATTCCACCCTGGACCTGACCGTGGGCGGCAACTGGCAATACGAGAAGCTCGGTTCGCGTGACCCGTATTTCGGCCCGTCCGACGGCTGGCGCATGTACCCGCGCGCTGGCCGTCGCCAGGAGGGCGAGGGCTACCTCACTCTGGAATGGCGTCCGGTCGACTTCCTGACCCTCAATGCCGGCGTGCGCTACAGCCGATACTGGGCGTTCGACGACTTCCTGCAGGCCCACCCGGAACTGCAGACGACCTCGATCGTGCCGCGCGAAGCGCAGTACCGGGTGAATGAACTGCCGCCGCGGCCGGACAGCCTGCAGGGCGAGATCGACGCACTCGAGAGCGAGCGGGAATTCTGGGACAGCATCGGCATGGGCTGGATCGTCGATCAGTCGTTGGCCGACCTGCTGCGCAAGTATGAGACACCCAGGGAGGTCCAGCACGGCATTCCCTGGTTGCCCGATGCCAACGGCAACTACAGCCGTGCCACCAATCCCTGCCTCAACGGCCAGGTCGCCGCCATCCCCGGGCTGCTGCCGATGGTGCTCGGCACCGACATCCGCTGCAGGATCGGGGGCGGGGCGATGCAGTCGGTGGCCGGGCGCAATGAACGGCACCGCGATCACGCCTGGTTGCCCACATTCTCGGCGACGGTGCGTTTCTCGCCGGCCGCGCGTGCCTATCTGCGCTACAGCGAGGCGGTGCGCTTCCCGAGCATGTTCGAAAGCACCATTGCGTTCTCCAGCAGCCTCAACCCGCTGTATCCGCTCAAGCCGGAGCATGCCTACAACTACGAGCTGGGGTACGTGCACAACCTTTCCGGGCTGTTCGGCAACACCGCCGATGCCGACGTCAAGCTGGCTTACTACGTACACAAGACCCGCAATGTCATCGAGCGTGATGCGTACTTCATGTTCGACAACATCGACAAGCAGACCATCCGCGGCCTCGAGCTGCAGGCGCGCTTCGACAACCGGCGCTTCTTCACCGATCTGGGCATCAGCCGCATCCTTGAAAACGAAGTCTGCGATGAAAGCTCGGCGGTACGGTTGGATGCGGATCAGGGGCGGGTGCCCAACTGCGTCCAGGATGGCTTCGTCAGCGGCTATCTGCTGACCCAGGCCACGCCGAAGCTGTCGGTGAACTGGTCACTCGGAACCCGCCTGTTCGATGAGCGCCTGGAACTGGGCAGCCGCATCGTGCACTACCAGCGGCACGACAATCCGGACCTGCAGGCCTACCGCGACCGCCTGGTCGCCGGTGGCAGCAGCCTGCTCTGGCAGAACGTGCCCTTCACCTGGGGAAACATCACCACGGTGGATGCCTACGCCCGCTGGCGTTTCAACGAGCACGCCAGCGTCGAACTGGTCGGCAGCAATCTCGGCAACCGCTATTACGTCGACCCGGCAACACGCTCAACGCTTCCGGCACCGGGCCGCACGATCAAGCTTGGCGTCACCGCGCGCTTCTGAGTTCGCATTCGACAGGGAGAACCACCGATGAAACAGCACCGCACCCTTGTACTTTCGATCTGCCTGCTGGCTTCCATGCCGGTCATGGCCGCCGACATCGCGGGTGGGCAGAGCCCGGCCCAGGACGGCGTCCATTACATCAACGCAGGCGAATCGACACTCAATGCCGGTCCGCACCGTTCCGGTCGCGCAGGCATTTCGTTGGGGCCGTATGCCAACGCGGCACGAGTGGACGTGGCCAGCCTGGTGCCCTATGCCACGGCGGTGGTGCGTGGCGCGACCACGGTCCGCACGCTGGGCCCGGACGCAGGCCTGCCGTTCCCCACCGCTGGCATGGGCCACTTCAGCTTCGTGCAGGTGGGCAATGCAGATGTCTGGTTCGGTGAATGGTCATCCAGTGGCGCGCAGGCGGGCTTCAATCACCGCCAGGTGTTCTTCGTCGGTGACCGTGCCGGTACTTCGCTGCCCGCCGGCGTCGTTACCTACACCCTGGCCGGCATCAATCGCTTCGATGGCAGCGGCGTGCTGGAAGGTGCACTACGGGCGAATTTCGATACCGGCACCGTCACCGCCGGCCTGGCCGGGAACGGATACAGGCTTGCCGCGAGCGCCACGCTGGATCGCGCCACCGGTGCATTCAGCGGTTCGGCCATCGCCAATGGATCGACCATCGGTACCAGCCGCGGCCAGTTCTTCGGCACCGGTGCCAGTGCCGTGACCGGCATCGCAACGTTTGCCGGCAACAGCCAGTTCGATACGTCCTTCGGCGGTCAGCGCAACTGATCCGCCGCCGTTCCTTTTCGTGTTGTACCCGTAGTTCCCTCAACCCAAGGAGCAATACCATGAAAATGATCAACCGTTCCCTGCTGGCCGTCGCCGCTGCGCTGGCCCTGGCCGGCACCGCGCAGGCAGCCGACATCGTCGGCGCTGCCAGCCCCGCGACCGATGTGCAGCTGTACGTCAAGGTCGGTGCATCGGAAGTCAACGGCGGCCCGCACTCGGCCGGCAAGGCCGGTATCGGCGTCGGCACCGTGTCCAATGCCAAGCCGGTCGATTTCCAGGGCCTGGCGGCCTACTCGGCCCCGACCACCGTCAATGGCGTCACCGTGCGCACCCTGGCCATGCCGATCACCGGTACCCCGGGCAGCCATTCCGGCATGGGCCACTTCAACTTCGTCAAGGTTGGCAGCGGCGATGTGTGGTTCGGCGAGTGGTCCAAGGATGGTGCCGCTGGTGGCTTCAACAACCGCCAGGTCTACTTCGTCGGTGATCGTGCCGGCACCACGCTGCCGGCCGGTGTGGCCACCTACAGCGTTGCGGGCCTGAACAAGTTCAACGGCAGCAACCTGCTGTCCGGCACCTTCCGTGCGGACTTCGGCAGCGGCAAGCTGCTCGGCGGCCTGACCGGTGGCGGCCTGGCGATCAACGTCAACGCCAACATCAACAGCGCCAACGCCTCGTTCGCGGGTACCGCCACCGCCAACGGCAGCGTTGCCGGCTCCACCCAGGGCCAGTTCTTCGGCGCCAACGCCGCCACCCTGGCCGGTATCGCCACGTTCACCGGCAACAGCCAGTACGACACCGCCTTCGGCGGCAGCAAGAACTGATCGCCACGCCCCTGACGGGGCAGGGCAGGGACAAGCCGCGATCCGCCAGTCCCTGCTTCGGCCCGCTGCATGCATCACCACGGATCGACCATGCGCCATTCCATTTTCCTTGTCGTACTGCTGTTGGCTGCCACCGAGGTGCGCGCCCAGCAGGACGATCTTCGTCGTGTGCTTGAGCAGGGCACCGAACTGCGCCACCAGCAGCAGGACCAGCAGCGCCTGCAGCAGGCCGAGTCGGAGCGGCCGACCATCACCATCGACGGCCGGACGCTGCGCGTGGAGCGCACCGTCGATGATCTCGGCCAGGCCCTCTACCTGTCGCTGCAGCATCAGCAATGGCAGGCCGCCGCTGCGTTCCTTGACGAATACATCGAACTGCCCGGCCACGATCCGCTGCTGCGCCACTACGCGCAGGGTGGCTTGGCGCGGGTGGCGGGCAATCATCACCGCGCGGCCAGTGAATACGAAGCGCTGCTGGCGCTACAGCCGGATTTCCTGCCGGCCCGCCTTGAATTGGCGCGTGTCTACGCCGAGGACCAGCGCGACCGCGATGCCGTGGCATTGTTCAACGCGATCGCCGCAGGCATCAATGCCGATGATCCAGCCACCGCGGGCGTGCGTGGGCGAGTGGGGGGCTACCTGAGTGCGCTGCAGGCCCGCCAGCGCTGGAAAGGGGCCTTGTCTGCCGGCCCGGCATGGAGCGACAACATCAACCGCAGTTCCGCCAGCCGCACCTGCCTGTTCGGCGTCGGCGACACCTGCATCATCGAACGGAAACTACCCGACGCAGAGCGTGCCTTCGGTCTGGACTATGACGGCAGTCTTGAGCGGCGCTGGGCGCTCGGTGGGCATCATGGCCTGTATGTGCGAGGCCTCGCCTTCGGCCAGGCATGGCGGGGGCAAAGCGCCTACAACGAACTCAATGCCAACGTGCAGGCAGGTTACAGCTGGCGCAGTGCGCGACAGACCGTGCAGCTTGCATCCAGCTATGACTACCAGGGTCTGGGCAACCATGCGCTGCAGGGTGGCAGCGGGCTGCACGGTGAATGGCAATATGCGCTGGACGCGCGCAGCCTGCTCAAGCTGGAGGCCGACTGGAAACGCCAGCGCTATCGCCAGCGGGGCCTGGCCAGCAATTACGACGGCGAGCTGGCAGCGTTGTATGCCACCTGGTTCCGCGCGCTCAATCCGCGCTGGACGGTCTTCGCCGGGCTGGACGTGACCGCCAGCAGCGCCGCCGATCAGGCCAACGGCTACCGTCAGCGCGGCCTGCGCCTGGGCGCAGCACGGCAATGGAACGGCACCACGGCCACCGTGTTCGTGTCATTGCGCGAGCGCGACTACGACGCGTGGAGTCCGCTGCTGGAGGCGCGGCGCCAGGACGACGAACAGAATCTGATCGCCATCGTCCGCAGTGAACGTCTGGCGGTGGCTGGCCTGGTGCCCAGCCTGAGCCTGCGCTATGCACGCATCGACAGCAATGTCGACTGGCTGTACAGCCACGACCGCAGCCTGCTCAGCCTCAAATGGGAGCGCGCTTTCTGAAGCCTGGGCCACCAGTGCCGGTGCATCGGCGGGGTGAAGGGGGCTTGGCCGCTGCCTTCATCGATCGTCACGCGCTCTTGTAGACCGGATCGCGCATCCTGCCCTCGTTGCGACCGCAGGCGGGTCGCGTGCATCGAGGAGCGAGCAACGTGCTGGAAGCGGGCAACAAATCGGAGGGACTGAAGGGGCTGAGGGTTCTGGTGGCGGAAGATGAATTCGCCATCGCGATGTTCCTGGTCGACTACCTCGAACTGAAGGGCGCGCAGGTGGTCGGTCCGGCCGGTGATCTGCAGGCGCTGGGGCAGTTGGTCGATACGCATCCGATCGATGTGGCGCTGCTGGACATCAATCTCGGTGGCGAGCAGGTGTATCCGTTGGCCGATCGGCTGGCCGAGGCCGGGACCCCGTTCCTGCTCACCTCCGGCTACGATGACAACCTGCCCGCCCGTTTCGCAGCGGCGCCGCGCTGCACCAAGCCTTATCACATCGAAGTCCTGGTCCAGCAACTGGCCGGGCTGGTGGCGGCACCGCAGGCCTCTGCGGGCATCGCCTGATTGCGCGGCATGGGGCGTCGCGTCGAAGGCCTTCACAGAGATGATCGGCGCAGCGTGATGCCGCCCGCATTGCGGTTGCACGCCCGGCACGATGGCATGGCCGCGCGTATCGCCCGGCATGACTGGTCACACAGCCCTTTGGGTCCGATCGAACGATGGCCCCCGCACCTGCGCGCCACCGTCGACCTGATGCTGGCCCATGGCTTCCCGATGATCGTGCTGTGGGGCGAGCAGCTGGTACAGCTCTACAACGATGGCTATGCCGAGGTTCTGGCCGACAAGCATCCCGGCGGGCTCGGCCAGCCGACCCGTGAGTGCTGGCCCGAGGTCTGGCATATCAACGGTCCGCTCTACACCCGTGTCTGGCAGGGCGAGACGCTCACCTTCGAAGACAAATTGTATCCGCTGGCCCGCCATGGGCGCCTGGAAGACGTCTGGTTCACCATCACCTACAGTCCCATCCGAGGCGAAGAGGGGCGGATCAACGGGGTGCTGGTGACCATGTTCGAGACCACTGCGGCACACATGGCACTGGTTGCGCGCGAGCGCGAGGAACTGCGACGGCGCGAGAGCGAGCGGCGCCTGGAACTGGCCTTCAGGATGCTTCCGGTTGGCCTGTGCATCGTCGACCTGCAGGGGCGCATGCTGCTGTCCAATGATCAGATGCGCGCCTACCTGCCCAGCGGCAAGGTGCCTTCGAAGGATGTGGACAACCAGCATCGCTGGCACGGCTGCCATCCCGATGGCACCCCCATTGCACCGGACGACTTCGCCATCGCGCGTGCGATGCGTGGCGAGACCGTGGTGCCGGGGCTGGAGTTCCAATACCTGCACGATGACGGTCGCACCCGCTGGACGCGGGTCGCGGCCGCCCCTCTGCGTGATGCTGACGGCGAGGTCAGCGGGGTGTTCGCCATCGCGGTGGACATCGACGACCTCAAGCGCGCCGCCGAGCGCCAATCGGTGCTGCTGGCCGAGCTGCAGCACCGGGTGCGCAACATCATGTCGACCATCCATGCCATTGCCTGGCGTACCCGCGAGTCGGTCGGCAGCGTGGATGAGTATGCCGAACGGTTGTGTGGGCGGCTGATGTCACTGGCGCGCACCCAGAGCCTGCTGACGCGGGGCGCCAACGCCGGGGTCTGCCTGCGTGGCATGCTGGACGAGGAGATCGCGGCACAATCCCCGCCCGCTGCGGTCTATCGCCTGCAGGGCGAGGACGTGTTGCTGCCACCGAAGGCTGCCGAAGTGCTGTCGCTGGCCATCCATGAGTTGGCCGCCAATGCACTCCGGCATGGTGCGCTGACCCATGAGGACGGGCATATCGACGTGTCCTGGCATCTGCAGGTGCAGGATGGGCAGCCCTGGCTGGGTCTGCACTGGTGTGAACGGCATGCCGAAGTTGAAGGCTGGGAACTGCCCCGGCAGCGCGGGCTCGGCCGGTCCTTGATCGAACAGCGCGTGCCCTATGAACTGGCCGGCAGTGGCGAGCTTCGCTTTGGCGCACAGGGGCTTGACGCCTGGATCCGCTTCCCGCTGCGTGAGCGCGACAGCCTGCTGCAGACCGACGCGCCGCAGGCAACCTCCGGCCGGTGAAAGGGTATTTATCCCCAATTGGGCCAAATTGGGCATAATGGCCTCAACTGTCCCCGTCTGGAGCCGTGCCATGACCCTGCCGCTGGATCTGCCTGGCCTTGAGAAGGCCCCGGCCTCGTCGGTGAAGACCCGGGGCTGGCCAAGCCTGATGCGCACCGTGCGCGAGAAGCAGGCGCTGGTCATCACCAACCACAACCACCCCGAAGCGGTGATCGTGGACATCCGCACCTACCAGGAGCTGCTGGCCAAGGCCGCCGGCAGCGATGCCGGTGAGCGCAGTGAAGAACTGCTGCGCCTGCGCGGCGAATTCGACCAGACTCTGGCCGGCCTGCAGCGCGGTGAGGGGCTGGGCAAGGTGCTGGGGCAGCCGATCCGCCGCGGCCGCAAGGTCACCCTCGGCCATCCGCTCTGACCGATGGGGCGGATTCTGGTGCTGGCCGGCGTCAATGGCGCCGGCAAAAGTTCGCTGCTGGGCACCTGGCTGGAAGCCGAAGGGCTGGGCTGGTTCAATCCCGATTCGTTCACCCGCCGCCTGGTCGAGGCCGGCTGGCCGCTGCCCGACGCCAATGCCGAGGCCTGGCAGGAAGGCACCCGGCGGTTGCGCCAGGCCATGGCCGACGGCACGGACTTCGCCTTCGAGACCACGCTGGGCGGCAACACCATTCCGCGCCTGTTGCGCGAGGCCTGCGAACATCATCACGTTGCGATCTGGTTCTGCGGCCTGGCCACGGTGGACCTGCATATTGCCCGCGTTGCAGCGCGGGTGGCCGCCGGCGGCCATGACATTCCTGTGGAGAAGATCCACGTCCGCTTCGATTCGGCGCGCGAGAACCTGCTGGATCTTCTGCCTTATCTGGCCGAGCTGCATGTCTACGACAACAGCGCTCCCGCCGACGCCGACGGCTGCGTCGAGCCGCTGCCGGTGCTGGCGATGGCGCATGGCCAGCTGCAGTACCCGGTCTCGGTGGCTGAGCTGCTGCATACGCCGGACTGGGCCAAACCCATCGTAATGCGTGCGATGGAGTTGGACACCCCGAATGTCGCCGGGCATGGCCCGGCGCTACCCGTTCAGTAGATCCACGCCATGCGTGGATGGCGTTTCGCGCCCACCCTCAGGCCGGCTTCACCTGCTCAGGCTCCGCAGCCTCCGGCAGCGGCGGCAGACTCGGGTCCACCGTGACCGGCACATCGCTCTTCAACAACGCAGCGGCTTCCCTGTCGCTGCCGACAGCCGGCGGTGAACCGCGCAGCGGCAGGCCGGCGGTCTCCTTCACGAACAGCATGGTTACCAGGCCGATCACCGCCGCGCCCATCAGGTAATAGGCCGGCACCAGCGGATCGCCGGTGCGCTCGACCAACCATGCGGTCACCAGCGGCGTGGTGCCGCCAAACAACGACACCGACACATTGAAGGCGATCGACAGCGCGCTGTAGCGCACCGGGGTGTAGAACAGCGCCGGCAACGTGGATGGCATCGAGCTGGTGAAGCACACCAGTGCCAGGCCCAGCAGCATCAGGCCGAGGAAGATCAGCCAGTCATTGCCGCTGCCGATCAGCAGCAGGCAGGGCACGGCCAGCACCAGCAGCGCGATGCAGGCACCGATGATCATCGGGCGACGGCCAAGCTTGTCACTGAACAATCCGCCGACGATGTTCAGCGGCATCATCACCAGCATCACGATGATGATCAGCAGCAGGCCCTTGCTCTCGGCGTAGTTCATGGTGACGCTGAGGTAGCTGGGCATGTAGGTCAGCAGCATGTAATCGGTGACGTTGAACACCAGCACCAGGCCCATGCACACCAGCAGCTGGCGGCCATGTACCTGGAACAACGCACCCAGCCCCGGACGTTCATGCTCGCGCTTCTCGGCCTCCTCGGCGAAGGCACGGAACGCCGGGGTTTCTTCCAGCTTCATGCGCATGTACAGGCCGAGCAGGCCGAGGGGACCGGCCACCAGGAACGGAATGCGCCAGCCCCAGTCCAGCATCTGCGCGTTGCTCAGCAGCATGTGCAGTGCGGTGACCGTGCCGGCGCCGGCGATGTAGCCGCCCAGCGTGCCGAACTCCAGCCAACTGCCCATCAACCCGCGGTTGCGGTCGGTGGAATACTCGGCAATGAAGGTTGCCGCGCCACCATATTCGCCACCGGTGGAGAAGCCCTGCACCACACGCGCCAGCAGCAACAACACCGGTGCCCAGATGCCGATGCGCTCGTAGGAGGGGATCAAGCCGATCGAGAACGTACCGAGTGCCATCAGGATCATGGTGAACGCCAGTACTTTCTGGCGCCCATAGCGGTCGCCGAGCGGGCCGAACACCAGGCCGCCGAGCGGGCGCACCAGGAACGCCACGGTAAAGGTGGCGAAGGCCGCGATCACCTGTGCGGTGGGGTTGCTGGACGGGAAGAACACCTGGCCGATGGTGACGGCGAGATAGCCGTATACACCGAAGTCGAACCACTCCATGGCATTGCCGAGTGCGGCGGCGCCGACGGCGCGCTTGAGCATGGGCTTGTCGACGACGGTGATCTCATCGACCTTCAGGTGGCGGCGGCGTTTGAACCAGCCGAAATGGGCATGGGAATCAGGTGTGTCCTGCATGGGGGCTCCCTTGTAGGTATGGAATTGGGATGGGCGGTGGGGTGTGTCCCGGAAATCGGAAACGGCGATGCAGGCGCAGGTGGCGCAGGGGCATCGGTGAGTGGCGTGGGGGCCGGGGAATGTGTGCAGGCGCAGCGCCACGCGCACGGCAAAGCACCGCCGCAGGGGCGGAAACGCAGCAACGGGATCACTGCGGCCGCGCAGTCAGCGGCCGGGCATCACATCAGCGTAGGGGTGCAGGCAGAGGGCCTGCGGGCGTCATCCGCCGGGATCCAGCGCAAGGCGATGGAAATGCAGGGCGGGAGCATTCGTGGCAAGCGAAGCGCCTGTCGGCAGTGCTTCCCACGTAACAGGTGCGCCCGTCACGTAGTGGGTCTTGTCGATCATTGATTCATCATAACGGCATCGGCGTGAGCGTGCAGCGAAGCGGACTGATCTGCACGCTGTGTTCCACGCTGCCTGTTCAGATGCCTCAGGCCGATTTCGCCATCAATCCGAATACGGTGCAGGCCATCGCCAGTGCGCCGGGCAGCGCCAGCCGGCGCGAGACCAGAGCAGCGCCGATCATTGTCAGTACGGAGAACATGATGGCCAATGCGAACAGCGGTTGGCCCAGCAGGAACTGATGGATGCAGCCTGCGCAGCCGGCGATCGCCAGGCTGGTGGCAAAGCAGACGTGGAACAGTGAGCCAGCGTACACAGAGGTTCCTCGCGATGATGGAGGCCATAGCGGCAGGCAAGCGGACAAATTTAGCGCTGATTGCAGATTGCGATGATGGGATCACATCCTGTGCGCGCTCTGGTGACATCGGCGTGCATAAGGTGGAGCGCACACCCACTTTTCGGATGGATGGAGGATGCAATGGCGCGGACGATTCCCGAAGGAACGCTGATCGTGGTAGCCGACGGTGGTTCGGCACGGGTATTCACCAACGTGGGCAGTGCGCAGCAGCCCGCGCTGAAACAGGAGGGCGAACTGCGCCTGCAGGACATCAGCGAGCAGGGCGTATCCGGGCAGGGTCCGGCCGGCGCTGTACCGAAAGACATGTCGATTTCCCAGCTCAACGAGGCCACGTTCGCCAAGCAGGTGGCAGAACAGCTCAACGAGGATGCGTTGAAGAACCGCTATGCACATCTGGTGTTGATTGCTGATCCGACCACGCTGGGGCGCATCCGGCCGCTGCTGCACAAGGAGGTCCAGGCCCGGCTGCTCGGTGACATTGCCAAGGACCTGACCAACGCACCGTTGGCGGATATCCAGAAGGTGCTGGCGGCGTAGCGCGCTTTCATTCCGTATCAGGGCACATTGACTTGTGCCCCTTCTTTGGAATATTCCGAAGGCATGCTGCGGCGCTTTACACTACCTGGAGAAACAGGGATGAGGGCGCAGTGTGAGCAGCACTTACTCGATGGAACTGCACGTAACAGAGCTGCAGCAGTACCTGCGCGGTGTGGCACTACGCCCCGCATTGAAGGCTATCTGGAGTCGGTGCCGCGGATTTGAAGTGGGAAGAGTACGTACTGTGTCTGATCTTCGTCAGATGCAACGTCGGTTGGCGTTGCCTTGGGAGCTGGACGTACTGCTACGTGAGGTCCTGCGTTTTGCCGCACGTGATGGCGGAGCAATAATCGATCTTCAACACGCGGTTGCACTGCTTCGTGACGTCATCACTAGGATTTCCGCAGACAATGTGCATGGACGGGATGACGCCATAGCAGCGCTTTTCCCGCTGGCGCATCAACAGGGACCCTGGTTGGATGTCCCTTGGGACAGACTGTGTCGCTACCTCAGGATATTCCGTCACGAGGCGCTGCGGGGCGTCGTGGAGGAGCATTTGGGGCTGAAGGTTGGTGATTGGACCATGCTTGGGCTTGCACTGGCGGAGTTGCTTCAGAAGAACGCGGATTTCAACGCAAGCTCGCTGTTGGAGCTGCCGTGGATGTCCGGTTCCTCGGTCAAGCGGTTCCTGGAACTCAACACCCGGTCGATCGAGAAGACCATTGAAGCGGTGGCAAACACTGATATCGACTACGGGCGCGGATGGGCGCATGCGTTCAATTTGCTCCACGAGCGTCCGATTCTGTTTGATGCTGCGACGCCCGATCGAATCTACTGTCCGTCGCCGGAATTGCTGCTGTTCCGCGTGTCAAACGGGCTCTACTACGAACTGATTGCAAAGAACGATAGTGTTTTCAGCAATGGGCTGGGTCTAGCTTGTGAGGACTACATCGGTGATGTCCTCAGAAAGACGCTCAAGGGGAAGCGCTGCACTCATCACCGGGCAGAGCCTTTCGATGGGCGCAATGGCCTTGAACATGGTACGGACTGGGTTATCAAGGACGGGCATGGCATCGCATTCATTGAATGCAAGGCGATGAGGTTGGGGTACAAAGCGCGCAGCAGTGTGCCAGGAGTGCACTTGGTGGCCGACCTGACGCGTCTTGCGAAGGCCGTTGTACAGAATTACGAAAATATCGAACGCCATTGTGCCAGGAGTGGACGATCCGGCGTTGCGACGCAGCCCTCCCGCAAGATGTACAACCTGGTGCTTACATTGGAGGAGTGGGGGCTGAGTACTGACGTTCAAAGCATGCTGGATGTCCAGGTCAGGAATCTTCTGAGCGAGAAGGATGTTTCCGAGCATCTGCTGTCAGTGTGTCCGTACAGAGTGCTGAGCTTCCGCCAGTTCGAACGGACTGCTCAGGACATTGGCGATACGACCATTTGTGCCGCACTCGATGCGCGGCACAAAAAGCACGCGCGACGCAGGCACTATGTATCCCTCTTTCCACTGGAGTTGGCCGATGCGGTACCGCCTCAGGTTGCGGCGGAGGCTGGACTGTATCGACTGGCTCTGGGCGACACTAGGGGACTGCCCAACGGTCCGCGGCCAACCCCCCGGCACTGATCGCGCTGCAGCATGCGGCGCGACAGGCCCGGTGCTAGGATCTGACTATCACCTGAATCGATCCAAATGCCGATGCCCACGCTGGACCGTCGTCTCCTGATCGCTGTCGCCGCCACGGCGATGCTCGCTTCCGGCCTGGCTTCGGCCGCGCCAGCCAGAACTGCCGCCGACAAGGCCTATGCCTCGGTCGACCCGTTCATCGGCACCGGTGGGGAAGGCCACACCTATCCGGGTGCAACGGTTCCGTTCGGCATGGTCCAGCTCAGCCCG
This sequence comes from Stenotrophomonas maltophilia, assembly GCF_004684085.1. Classification (GTDB taxonomy): domain Bacteria; phylum Pseudomonadota; class Gammaproteobacteria; order Xanthomonadales; family Xanthomonadaceae; genus Stenotrophomonas; species Stenotrophomonas maltophilia_AS. Next base: position 133,507 of record NZ_SRHZ01000047.1, on the reverse strand, counting down.
GATACGCGTATCCAGCCGCGCGAGAAAGCCTATGGGTGGGCGGCCGGCTACCGTTACGACGACAGCAGCATCGTCGGCTTCTCGCACACGCATTTCTCCGGCACCGGCCATTCCGATCTGGGCGACATCCTGCTGATGCCGTTCACCGGCAATCCCGGCCTGGAGCGGGGCGATCCGGAGAAGCCGCGCAGCGGTTATGCATCACGGTTCCGCCATGCTGACGAGAAGGCCGAGCCGGGCTACTACGCGGTCACCCTGGACGACTACAAGGTGCGCGCCGAGCTGACCACCAGTACCCGCGTGGGCGTGCATCGCTACGCCTTCCCCAAGGGTGCCGACGCCAAGGTGCTGCTGGACATGCGCACCAGCATGTACGACTACCCGGGCAAGGTGCTGTGGTCGCGGGTGCGGGTGCGCGCCGATGGCACCGTGACCGGCTTCCGAGAGACGCGCGGCTGGGCACCGGGTCGCCAGCTGTACTTCGCGATGCGCTTCTCGCGTCCGTTGGCCGGGCATGAGCTGCACAACACCGAGCAGGACATCGTCTACAAGGGTTTCCCGCCGCCGGGTGAGAAGGATCCGTCCCAGCGCGCACAGATCGAAGGTCGCCAGCTGGTGGGTACCTTCGCATTCGGAAAACTGGATGCACCGCTGGTCGTCAAGGTCGCCATTTCACCGGTCAGCGAAGCAGGGGCCATCGCCAACCTGGATGCCGAGGTGGCTGACTTCGATTTCGATCGCGTGCGTGCGCAGGCGAAGCAGGAATGGACGCAGGCGCTGTCGGTACTCGATATCGATGCGCCGGAGCACGCGCGGCGCAGCGCCTATACCGCGCTGTACCACACGATGCTGGGACCGACGCTGTTCATGGATGCCGATGGCCAGTACCGCGGCTCGGACAACGCCGTGCACAAGGCTGATGGCTTCACGAACTATTCCACGTTCTCGCTGTGGGACACCTACCGCGCGCTGCATCCGTTGCTGACGCTGGTGCAGCCGGAGAAGCGCAACAGCGACTTCGTCAATTCGATGCTGGCGCACCATGAGCATAGTCCCTACGGCATGCTGCCGGTGTGGTCGTTCCATGGTCTGGAAGACTGGTGCATGATCGGCTACCACGCCGTGCCGGTGATCGCCGATGCCTATGTGAAGGGCATCCGCGGCTTCGACGCCGACAAGGCATTGAAGGCGATGGTCGAGACCGCCAACTACGGCCCCTACGACGGCATCGCGCAGTACCGCGAGCTGGGCTATGTGCCGATCGACGAGGAAGGCGAGGCCGCCAGCAAGACGCTGGAATACGCCTTTGATGATTGGACCATCGCGCGCATGGCGCAGGCGATGGGCAAGACCGACGTGGCGGCGACCTTCGACAAGCGTGCCGGCAACTGGCGCAACGCCTTCGACAAGGACACCGGCTTCATGCGCGCGCGCAAGCGCGATGGCAGCTTCCGCACGCCGTTCGACCCCAGCGCCAGTGGCTATGGCACCGACTACACCGAAGGCAACGCCTGGCAGTACTCATGGTACGTACCGCAGGATGTGGCGGGTCTGGCCGCAGCGCACGGTGGCAGCGACAAGCTGCTCGCGCGGGTGGACGAGGTATTCAGCGCCAAGGTGGATCCGTCCATCTTCGAGCACATGGAAGACATCACCGGGCTGATCGGCTGGTACGCGCATGGCAACGAACCCAGCCACCATGTGGCCTACCTGTACTCGTACGCCGGGCAGCCCTGGCGCACCCAGGCGCGCCTGAAGCAGATCATGGACACCCAGTACGCTGACCGCCCCGATGGCCTGGCCGGCAATGATGACGTTGGCCAGATGTCGGCGTGGTACGTCTTCACCGCGCTGGGCTTCTACCCGGTCGCCCCGGGTTCGGGCGAGTACATCCTCGGCCGCCCGTTCCTGCCGAAGACCGCGATGCGCCTGCCGAACGGCAAGACGTTCACCATCGTCGCCGATGGGCTGGATGACAAGCACACCTACGTCGGCAACGTGAGCCTCAACGGCAAGCCGCTTCAGCGCACCTTCCTGCGCCATGACGAGATCCTGGCAGGCGGCGAGCTGCGTTTCAGCATGCAGGCCGAGCCGAACAAGGACTGGCCGGGGCAGAGCGCGCAAGCGCCGTATTCGATGAGCCAGTGATGCGGGGGCGGCGCCACCCTGCCGCCGTCATTGCCCCGCACGTGGTAGGTGCCAACCTTGGTTGGCACGCGGAAGGTCAACGGCGCCCACCAAGGTGGGCGTCTACCGGGTGGCGTGACCGGGTAGATGCCAACCTTGGTTGGCACGCAGGACGTCAGCGGGAACGGAACCGCAGCCCCGCCCGCGCCCCACCGATCGGGGCGGTATCAATCATCAGGGTTGCGCCATGCCGCTGCGCGATCTCGGCCACGATCGCCAAGCCCAGGCCGCAGCCGTCGCCTTCGCTGCTGGCCCGGTAGAAGCGTTCCGTAACGCGCGTGCGTTCGGCCTCGGCGATGCCTGCGCCGTCATCGTCCACCCATACGTGTACGCCATCGGACTCCTGCCGAACGCCCAGAGTGATCACCCCGCGCGAGGCGCCGTAGCGCAACGCGTTGTCCAGCAGATTGCCGAGCGCCTCGCGCAACAGCTGTGGGTCACCCTGCACCTGTACACCCTCGTCCGGGCCGTCATAGCCAAGATCGGCACCTGCAGCCAGCGCGCGGTCAGCGTAGCGTTCCACAACGCCACGCGCCAGCGCGGCCAGATCCAATGGCTGCAGCGGCAGCGCGCTGCCATGCGGGTCTTCGGAGCGGCTGAGCATCAGCAACTGGTTGACCAGATGCTGCAGCCGCGCCAGTCCGGACAGCGTGCCGGACAGCGCCAGTTGCTGGGCCTGCGGATCGTGCTGGCGCAATGAACTCTCCAGCTCCACCTGCATTGCTGCCAAGGGCGTGCGCAGCTGGTGCGCGGCATTGCTGACAAAGCGCCGCTGCGCATCCTGCATTGCGTCCAGGCGCTGCAGGAGTGCGTTGTAGGCCTCCACCGCCGGCCACAGTTCGCGCGGTGCCTCCTGCGCCGGATCCAATGGTGCCAACGGATCCGGCCGCGGGCTGGCCAGCTTCCGCGCGACCAGATTGGCATGGCGCGCGGCGGCGCCTGTACCGGACCACGCCAGCCACGCCGCCAGTGCAAGGATTGCAGCCTGGAACGGAACGCTGGTCAGCAACAGCTTGCGCTCCAGCCGGTGGCGTTTGCGCAGTGTTTCGGCCACGCGCAGCCGGATGTCGTGGCCCGGCCCGGCGCTGACCACCACTTCGACCATGCGCACGGCCTGGCCACGCAGTCGCGCGTCGTAGTAGACGGCGTCGTCATCATTTCCCGCTGCGATTGCAGGGCGTGGCAGGGCTTCGGGCAGGTCGCCATACAGACGCCCGCCCTCGGCATCGACCACCTCGCCATGCACTTCGTCGGCGGTGTCCCAGGTGAACATGCGCGAGACCGCCGGAGTGATCTCGATCGAAGCGCGACCATCCTGCACCGTCACCAGCTCGGACAACGACATTGCCGAATCCAGCAACCAGCGGTCGTAGACCTGGCCGGCGTAGAACCGGGCCAGCGCAAATGAACCGACTGCGCTGCACAACAGCAGCACCAGCAGCGGCAGCCACAGGCGTCTCAGCAGCAGGCCACGCAGGCTGCGCATGCGCTCAGTCACCCACGGCCTCCAGGCGATAGCCCAAGCCACGCAGCATGCGGATGCCGACGCCGGCATGTGCCTGTTCCAGCTTGCGTCGCAGGCGGCTGACATGCACTTCGATCACCGACAGGTTGGCGTCGTGGTCCCAGCTGTACAGCGCGTCGAACAGGCGTTGCTTGGTAACCGTGCGGCCCGGATGCTGCATCAGTGCCTCGACCAGCGACAGTTCGCGTGCGGTCAGCTCGACGCGTTGCCCTTCAACCTGTACTTCATTGCGGATGCTGTCGAAGCACAACCGGCCCAGGCGCTTCTGCGCCGGTGCATCACTGCGACGGCGCGACAGCGCACGCAGGCGCGCTTCCAGCTCACCCAGGGCGAACGGCTTTGCGAGATAGTCGTCGCCACCACGGTCAAGGCCAAGGATGCGGTCATCCACGCCATCGCGCGCAGTGAGGATCAGCACCGGCAGGGTGACGCCGTCGTTGCGCAGGCGCGAGAGCAGGTCGAGCCCATCGACGTCGGGCAATGAAAGATCGAGCACCATCACGTCATACGGCGCGCTGGCCAGTGCAGCCGGCGCGTGCAGCCCGCGCGAAAGGTGGTCGCACAGATGCCCGGCGCCCTGCAGGGCGCGGATCAGTCCATCGGCCAGAGCGGCATCGTCTTCGATCAGCAGGATTCGCATTGCAAGCTTCGTGCAAGGTTGGGGCAAGTTTGGCGCAAGTGCTTCACCTTACCGTGACTCGCATGAATTCCTCCCTTCATGTTGTGGCTGTGATGGCCATCTTTCTGTGCGCACCTGCAGCGTCGGCATTGTCCCTGCAGGAAGCGCAGCGTGCGATGGAAGCACACAACCCGGACCTGCGTGCGGCGGCGCTGGAACTGCGTGGGGTGCAGGGCGATGCGCAGACGGCGGCGTTGCGCCCGGCCACCGAGCTGTCGATCGGCACCAGCAAGATCAGCCCCAAGCACGGCATCGGCCCGGGGCGCTGGCAGGACAAGCGGGTAGACAGCACGCTGGGCCTGGGTTGGACCTGGGAGCGCGGTGGCAAGCGCGCGTTGCGTATACGCCAGGCCGATGCGCTGCTGGAGGTGGCCGGGCTGGAGATGCTTGATGCGCGGCGCCGCCAGCAAGTGGCGTTGCATGAAACCTATTTCGGCCTGAAGGGCGCCCAGGAGCGGGCGCAGATTGCCGATGCCAACCGCCAGAGCTCGGCCGAACAGATGGCAGCGGCGGACAAGCAGGTTGCCACCGGGGCGATGGCGCCGGTCGACCGCGCGCGGCTGGCGGTGGACGACCTGGCGGTAGCCGACGCGGCGCGCGAAGCGGCGCTGGATCTGCGCGACGCGCGGCATGCGCTGGGCCTGCTGCTCGGCCGCGACGACAGCCATGATCTCAGCGCCGATGATCCGTGGCCAGACGCCGCAGACAGTGCCGACACGCGCGCGGTCGATCCGCAGCAGCGTGCCGATCTGCGCGCGGCACGCTCGCGCCTGGCCGCGGCCGACGCCGGTGTGGCGCTGGCACGCAGTGAGCGCCACCGCGACATCCAGTTGGGCGTGGAAGCCGAGCGCGAGCCGACCGACATCAGCGGCGTCACCTGGGGGGTGTCCTTGACCATTCCGCTAGGGGGACCGTCACGTACACGCGGCGCGATCCAGCGTGCCGAGGCCGACCGTGACAATGCCGCGCTGGAGCTGAAGGTGCTGCAGCGTGAAGCGCGCGCCGAACTGGACCAGTTGCAAGCCAGCGCGCAGTCCGCCGCGCAGCGTCGCAGCGACTACGAAGGACTGCAGTCCGATGCCGCACGCAAGGCGGTGCAGGGCATCGAACTGGCCTACCGCCGCGGCGCCGCCAGCCTGACCGATCTGCTGGATGCACGCCGCAGCTGGCGCGATTTCGAGGCCGCGCTGATTGAAGCGCGTGCCGACCATGCCATTGCCCTGGCGCGCTGGGAAGCGGCCACATCCGTTGCTGAAGGAGAGTTTCGATGAAGTTCACCGTCGCTTGTCGCCCGCAGGCGCGACATGCCGTGCTGCCGGCCTTGCTGGCGCTGGCCCTGCTGGGCGGCTGCGGTCGTGAGCCGGCGTCGTATACCGAGGACGCGCCGCAGGTCAGTGCCGGCCAGATCCAGTTTCCTGCCGGTAGCCGCCAGCTGGACGTGCTGCGCAGCCAGGCAGTGACTGCCGGCGCCAGCGCCAGCCTGCAGCTGCCGGGCCGGGTGGTGTGGGACGAGACGCGCTCCAGTGCGCTGCGCACGCCACTGCCGGGGCAGGTGGCGCGCATCGAGGCACAGCCGGGGCAGAAAGTGAAGACCGGGCAGGTGATCGCCTGGATCATCTCGCCCGAGTTCGGCCAGGCCCAGGCTGACGGTGTGCGTGGTCGCGCCGAGCTGCAGCAGGCACGCCGGGAACTGGACCGCACCCGTGAACTGCATGCGGCGGGAGTGGCATCCGGTCGCGAACTGGACGAGGCCGAGGCCAATTTCGCTGGCAGCCAGGCCGATCACGCGCGTGCGACCGCCTTCGCCAAGGCGTATGGCAATGGCCAGCATGTCGACCAGCGCCTGCCGCTGCGCGCGCCGATCGATGGCGTGCTGGTGGAGCGGCGGATGAGCCCTGGCATGACAGTCAGCCCCGACAGCGAACAGCCGTTGGCGGTGATTGGCGATCCGGACCGCTTGTGGCTGTTGCTGGATGTTCCCGAGAGCCTTGCCGGACGCTTGAAGGCGGGTATGCAGGTAACCGTGCCCGGCGCCGATGGACAGCCGCTGCAGGCGACCCTGCAGCACGTGGATGACTTCGTCGACAGCGAACGCCGTGTGGTGCAGGCGCGCGCCGAGCTGGACAACCGCGCACGCGGCCTCAAGGCGGGGCAGTACGTGCGCGCCCAGGTGGCGTTGCCGGCCGACGGCGGTGTCTCGCTGCCCGATGCGGCCGTGTTGTTGATTGACGGCAAGCAGGTGGTGTTCGTGGAGGAGGGCAAGGGCCGCTTCGTGCGTCACGCTGTGCATGCCGAGGAACTGGGCGATGGCCGGCTGTGGGTGCGTGAGGGCCTGGCCGCAGGCGCCAGGGTGGTGGTCGAGGGTGGCCTGCTGCTGCAGCAGCTGGCGGACAGCGCGCCCGCCGCCGCCCGCATCGGCACGGGGCATGCCGCCCCATGATCGATCGCCTGATTGCCTACTGCCTGCGCCAGCCGCTGATGGTGATGCTGGCACTGCTGCTGTTCATCGGCGCTGGCATTGCCGCGTTCCGCGTGCTGCCGGTGGAAGCCTTCCCGGATGTGTCCGACACCCAGGTGACAGTGGTGTCGCTGCACCCGGGTCGTGCCGCCGAAGAGGTCGAGCGCGAGGTGACGATGCCACTGGAAGTGGCGTTGTCCGGCATCCCGCATTCGGTGCGGGTGTTCTCGCATACGCAGTTCGGCCTGTCGATGATCATCCTGACCTTCGACGACAAGGCCGATGACTACTTCGCGCGGCAGCAGGTGCTGGAGCGCCTGCAGGGCGTGGAACTACCGGAAGGGGTAACGCCGGAACTGGAGGCGATGAGCTCGGCGGTGGGTGAGATCTACCGTTATGTGCTGAAAGGCCCGCACATGACGCCGACCCAGCTGCGCACCGTGCAGGAATGGACGATGGAGCGCAGTCTGCGCACCGTGCCGGGCGTGGCCGATGTGATCAGCTTCGGTGGCTTCGCGCGCACCTTCCAGGTCAAGCCGGACCTGGACAAGCTCCGCGACCGCGGCATCAGCCTCGGTGAATTCGCCGAGGCGCTGGAGAAGGGCAGCTCGAACGCGGGAGGCGGTTACGTGGAACGCGGGCAGCAGCAGTTCCTGATCCGCGGTGTGGGCCTGATGCGTTCGCCGGCCGACATCGGCAACGTGGTGGTGGCGCAGCGCGGAGGCACGCCGATCCTGGTGCGCGACCTCGCCGGCATCGCCGACACAGGCCTGCCGCGTCAGGGCCTGGTCGGCCAGGACGACAACGACGATGCAGTGTTCGGCATGGTCCTGATGCGCAAGGGCGAGAACCCGTCGGATGTGCTCGATGCCCTGCATGCGCGCATTGCCGAGATCGAGGCCAACCAGTTGCCGTCCGGGGTCAGCATCGAGCCGTTCTACGACCGCTCGTGGCTGGTGTCGACCACGCTGAAGACGGTCTTCCGCAACCTGCTGGAAGGTGCAGTGCTGGTGTTCCTGGTGTTGTGGCTGTTCCTGTACAACGCCCGCGCGGCGCTGATCGTGGCGGCGATGATGCCGCTGGCGCTGCTGTCGACCTTCCTCGGACTGCATCTGTGGGGCGTGCCAGCCAACCTGCTGTCGTTGGGTGCGATGGACTTCGGCATCATCATCGATGGCGCGGTGATCGTCACCGAACACATCGTCTCGCGGTTGTCGAAGCTGCCACCTACGGCCGATCGGAAGACGCGCTTCTCGACCATTCTTTCGGCTGCATCGGAAGTGGGTCGGCCGACGTTCTTCTCGATGCTGATCATCATCGCCGCGCACATCCCGATCTTCACCCTGCAGCGGCAGGAGGGACGCATGTTCGCGCCGATGGCGTACTCGGTGACCTCGGCGTTGATCGGTGCGTTGATCCTGGCGCTGACCGTGGTGCCGCTGTTCTGCTACTGGTGGCTGCGGCGCGACCGCATGCGCGATGGCAATCCGCTGATGGACCGCCTGACTGGCTGGTACCGGCCAATCCTGGAGCGTGCATTGGCCCGCCCGCGTGCGGTGGTACTGACCGCAGTTGCGCTGCTGGTCGGCACGCTGGCGCTGGGCACCCGGTTGGGTTCGGAGTTCCTGCCCGAGCTGGACGAAGGCTCGATCTGGTTGACCGCCACGCTCGACCCCAGCACCAGCCTGGCCGAAGCGCAGCAGCAGTCGCGGCGCATCCGTGAGCTGGTCGGTACCTTCCCGCAGGTGTCGACGGTGGTGGCCAAGCTGGGGCGCCCGGAAGACGGCTCCGATGCCAAGGGCGCCAACCAGATCGAGGCGCTGGTGGCATTGAAGCCCGAGAAGGAGTGGCCGAAGGGCGTGGACAAGCGGCAGCTGGTGAGTGATCTGCAGCGCACGCTGGAACAGCGCATTCCTGGGCCGGAATTCTCGATCTCGCAGCCGGTACGCGACAACATCCTGGAGAGCATCTCGCAGATCAAAGGCCAGGTGGTGATCAAGGTCAGTGGCTCGGACCTGGACGTGCTGAACCAGCAGGCGCAGGCGATCCTCGGCCAGGTACGCGGCGTAGAGGGCGTAGAGAGCGCCTTCATTGACCGGGACGGGTCGTTACCGCAGCTGCAGATCGAGATCGACCGCGACCGTGCTGCACGCTACGGCCTGAACGTGCGGGACATCGATGAGGTGATCGAGACCGCACTGGGCGGGCGTCAGGTCGGTGAGCTGTGGGAGGGTGACCGAAAGTTCCCGATCACCCTACGCCTGGACGACGCCGACCGCGACCTGCAGCGCCTGCGCACGGTGCCGGTGGGCATCGGTGATGGCCACGCGGTGGCACTGTCCGACGTGGCCGACTTCCGCATGGCCAGCGGTGCGATCAACATCTCGCGCGAGAACGCACAACGGGTCAAGGCGGTGAGCATCTTCATTGCCGGGCGTGACATGGGCAGCGTGGTGGCCGACATGCGCAAGCGCGTGGACGCCAGCGTGCAGTTGCCGGAAGGCTACCGGCTGGAGTGGTCCGGTGAGTTCGAGAACCAGCAGCGTGCAATGAAGCGGCTGGGCTGGGTGATTCCACTATCGGTGTTGATCATCTTCGTGCTGCTGTTCGATGCGTTCAAGGACATCAGCAGTGCCGCACTCATCCTGGCCAACGTGCCACTGGCGATGATCGGCGGCATCCTCGCCCTGTGGTTGACCGGCATTCCGTTGTCGGTGTCGGCGGCGATCGGCTTCATCGCATTGTTCGGGCAGGCAGTGCTGAACGGGGTGGTGATGCTCAGTCGCTTCGCGCAGCTGCGCGAGCAGGGCATGGACCTGCTGCAGTCGGTCGTGCAGGGCTCGCTGCAGCGCCTGCGCACCGTACTGATGACTGCGCTGCTGGCGATGTTCGGCCTGCTGCCGATGGCCACCTCGCACGCGATCGGTGCCGAGACCCAGAAGCCGCTGGCCGTGGTGGTGATCGGCGGCCTGCTGTCGGCGATGCTGCTGACCCTGCTGGTACTGCCTACGCTGTACTACTGGGTACACCGCCGCCGCGAGGCCCGCGACAGATGATCTGCACGGTAGATCCACGCCATGCGTGGATGCGACCCAGCCGCCGGGCGTGGCCCGGCGCTACCGGTGTATCGGGCGGGTGGACCTCTCCACCGCCGGGCATGGCCCGGCGCTACCGATGTCCCCGTGGATGGTAGATCCACGCCATGCGTGGATGACGTTCGCGCGACCTACACCATCCCGCCGTTGGCCCGCAGCACCTGGCCATTGATCCACCCGCCATCGATGCCTGCCAGGAACGCAACCGCACCGGCGATGTCCTCTGGCGTACCCAGCCGCTCCAGGGGGTTCATCTTCGCCAGCCGCTCGATGAGATCCGGCGATTTGCCATCCAGGAACAGGTCGGTGGCGGTCGGGCCGGGGGCTACGGCGTTCACGGTGATGTTGCGGCCGCGCAGTTCCTTGCTGAGGACTGCGCCCATCGTCTCCACCGCTGCCTTGCTGGCCGCGTACACGCTGTAGTTCTCCAGCTTGATACCGACCACGCTGGTGGACAGGGTGATCAGCCGGCCACCGTCGCGCACCCGTCGCGCGCTTTCGCGCAGCACGTTGAAGGCGCCCTTGAGGTTGATGCCGATCACCCGCTCGAACAGGGCGTCGTCGGTATCGGCCAGTGGTGCCAGCTGCAGCACGCCGGCGCTGTTGACCACCACGTCGATGCCGCCGAAACGGGCTTCGATGGCGTCGAACAGCTGCCGCACCGCCTGCGGATCGGCCACATCGGCCTGCAGCGCGATGGCCTGCGCACCGGCCGCGTTGAGTTCGGCCGCCAAGGCTTCGGCGTCGTCGCGGCGCCCCGCGTAGTTGATGGCGACGGCGTGGCCATCGGCGGCCAGGCGGCGGGAGATGGCCGCGCCGATGCCACGGGAACCGCCGGTGACCAGGGCGACAGAGCGGGCGGGGGAGAGGGTCATGGTGGCTTCCAGCAGGGCACGCCGGAGTGGCGCAGAGCCATCTTCGCCACATCGGTGTTCCGGATAATCATGCATAATCCGCCAACATCATCCGGATAGCCGAACAATGGATCGTTTCACGGCCATGCGCGCCTTCGTCCGTATCGTCGAGCGCCGCAGCTTCACCCGGGCTTCTGAGGACCTGGGCCTGCCGCGGGCCACAGTGACCGACGCGATCAAGGCGCTGGAACAGCGGCTGGGCGTGCGCCTGCTGCACCGGACCACGCGGGTGGTGGTGCCGACGCTGGAAGGCGAGGCCTTCTATGGCCGTTGCCTGCGCCTGATCGCCGACATGGACGATGCCGAGGCCGCGTTCCGTGATGCGCCGGCGCGCGGCCCGTTGCGCATTGAAGTGCATGGCACGCTGGGCCGGCATCTGCTGTTTCCGCACCTGCCGGAATTCCTGCAGCGCTACCCGGAGATCGAACTGGACGTCAGCGAAGGCGACCGCTATGTCGACCTGCTGCGCGAAGGCGTGGATGCGGCGTTGCGGGTGGGGACGCTGGCCGACAGCGATCTGGCGGCGCGCCGGTTGACGATGCTGCGCGAGGTCACGGTGGCCGCGCCGGGCTATGTGCAGGCGCACGGCCTGCCCGATACCATCGAATCGCTGCAGGACGGCCACCAGATGGTCGGCTACCGCTCCAGCGCCACCGGCCAGCTGATTCCTCTGGAGTTCCAGCAAGGCGGGCAGGTGCGCTACGTGCCGCTGCCGGCGCGGGTGCGTGTTTCCGGCGCGGACGCGTTCCTCGGTGCCACGCTGGCGGGCCTGGGCATCATCCAGGCGCCGCGCTATCGGATGGATCCCTACATTGAGCGCGGGCAATTGGTCGAGTTGTTGCCGGAGGCACCACCGACGCCAAGTCCGCTGAGCCTGGTCTACCCACGCAACCGCACGCCGTCGCCGCGCTTGCGGGTGTTCATTGACTGGGTGGCGGAGGTGTTCGACGGCGTGGGGTAGCGCCGCGCCGTGCCCGGCGAGTGCGGCGGCCATGTTTTCGCCGGGCATGGCCCGGCGCTACCGATGTGGGCCGCTCGGCAGCACCAGCTCGAACACGGTGCCGGCCTCATCCGACGCAACACTCACGCTGCCGCCATGTGCCTGTGCAATCGCGCGGGTGATCGCCAGGCCCAGTCCGGCACCTTCGTGGCGCCCACGCTCGCCACGGTAGAAACGATCGAACAGGCGGGGCAGCGCTTCGGCGGCAATCGGGGGGCCGATGTTGCGCACGCTGACCCTGCACACGCCCTCGGCCTCGACCAGCCGCACTCGCACTTCGCTGCCCACGGCTGCGTGCTTCAATGCGTTGGACAGCAGGTTGGCGATCGCCCGGTGCAGCATCAAGCGGTTGCCTTCCACCCTCGCCACGCCGTCGCGGCGCAGGGTCAACTGCCGATCCTCGGCCAGCAGGTCGTAGAACTCCAGCAGCGAATCCACTACTCCATCCAGCGCCACCGGCTCGCGCGAGGGCAGCGCGCCCGGGGCCTCGGCCTGTGCCAGGTACAGCAGGTCGCCCACGGTCTGCGCCAGCTGCTGCAACTCCTCGGCACACGACGCCAGCGTCTCGCGGTAGGCCTCGTTGCTGCGTGGGTGCGCCAGCACCACCTGCACCTGGGTGAGCATGTTGGTGATCGGCGTGCGCAGCTCATGGGCGAGATCACCGGAGAACTCGGTCAGCCGCGCGAAGTCCTGCTGCAGGCGCGCCAGCATGCCGTTGAGCGTCTGTGCCAGCTGCTCCAGTTCAGCCGGTGCACTGCGTGCACTCAGGCGGCGCTGCAGCCGGCCGGCGGTGATCTGCCGGGCCTCATCGGCCAGCGTGCGCAGCGGCCGCAGCGTGCGCCGCACCACGTAGCCGCCGAGCAGGCTGCTGGCCACGGCGGCGCCGATGATGGCGATCGCCAGCAGATGGCGGAAGCGCTGCAGGAAATCAGCATGGCGGTTGTCATCGATGGCCAGCAGGATGACCAGCTGGCTGCCGTCGGCCAGCGTCTGGCGCAGGTGCAGGGCATGCATGCAGCGGCCATCAGTGAGGATCCAGTCGTGCCGCCGTGGCGCGGCGTCGATGGGCTGGCTGCGTGCATGCTCGCGCAGCAGTGCCGGTGCGGTGGAGAACAGCACCGCGCCGCTCCCATCAACAATGTGGAAGGCGATATCCGGATGATGGCCGAGCGCCTCTGCCAACCGCTGCCCGCGTGCGGATGCAGGTCCATTGCCGGCCAGGTCACGGATCAATGCGACCTTGTTCTCCAGTTCGATGAAATCCTGGGCCACCAGGTCGTGGCGGGCGCTGACATAGATCGCCACGCCCAACGCGGCCAGCACCAGCGTAGCCACGGTGGCGAACAGCAGCGTCAGCCGTACCGCGATGGAGCGACGCAGGCTCATCCGCTGTGCACTGCACCGTCGTCCGGCGCCTCCAGCACATAGCCCATGCCGCGCACGGTGACGATCAGCTTGGCATCGAAGTCATCGTCGATCTTCGCGCGCAGGCGGCGGATCGCCACGTCGATCACGTTGGTGTCGCTGTCGAAGTTCATGTCCCACACCTGCGAGGCGATCAACGAGCGCGGCAGCACTTCGCCGCGTCGGCGCGCCAGCAGTTCCAGCAGGGTGTATTCCTTCTGGCTGAGGGCGATGCGCTGGCCGCCGCGTTCGACCCGGCGGCGCAGGGTATCCACCACCAGGTCGGCGATGACGATGCGCTCGGCCTGCGGCAGCGCCTGGCCACGACGCAGCAGGGTGCGCACGCGTGCCAGCAGCTCTGCGAAGGCGAATGGTTTGGCCAGGTAGTCATCCGCGCCCAGCTCGAGGCCCTGAACGCGGTCGGCGATGCTGCTGCGCGCGGTCAGGAACAGCACCGGTACCTGCCATCCGGCCTCGCGCAGCCGCGACAGCACGTTCCACCCATCCAGGCCGGGCAGCATCACGTCGAGAATGACCAGCTGGTACTCGCCGCTACCGGCCAGATGCAGCCCGTCGACGCCGTTGCAGGCGAGATCGACCACGTAGCCGGCCTCGATCAGGCCCTGGCGCAGGTAGTTGCCGGTCTTGGGTTCGTCTTCGACGATCAGCAGTTTCATGGTGTGCCCATCATCGCAGCTTGGGCCCGTGCTGGAACGGATGAGTCATGCCAATGGGTCCAGTGTGCCGAGCACCGCCACGCAGGCCAGCACCAGCAGCGCCAGCACCGATTCGCAGGCCAGGCTGTGGCGAAGTGAGCGCAGCGGCCTGGGTTGCCAGCCGCCGCGGATGGAGACCGCCAGCGCCGGCACCAGCCGCCAGCGATGCAGCGCGGCAAGCCCCAGCATGCCACCGACCAGCGCCAGCTTGAGCAGCAGCCAACGCCCATGTGCGGCGCCGGTCAGGCTCTGTATGGAACCGCCGAGATCGACATAGGTATAGGTGCCGGTCATTGCCAGCAGGGCGACGATGATCGTGCCCGGCACGGCGAAGCTGTGCGCGGCCTGCCACAGTTCGCGGGTACGTTCGCGCAGGCGCAGGCCCTGTGGACGCAGCGCCAGCTGCAGGATGGCGGCGATCGCACCGACCCAGGCGCCGGCGGCCAGCAGGTGCACGATGCCGGCCGTCAGCCGCAACGTCCCGCCGAATCCATCACCGGCGGCGGCGTGACCATTCCAGGCGAGGCTGGCCAGAGTTGCCGCCGAGAGTGCCAGCAGCGCCAGACGGCGCAGGCCCTGCACCGGGCGATTGACTGCCAGCAGCGGCAGCATTGCCAGCAGGGCCAGGATGCGCAGCAGTCCGGCCTCACCCACCGGCGTACCGGTAAGAAACCAGCGCGCCGTCTCGCCATCGATGTCGACCGCTGATATGCCAAGCACGCCGGACAACCGGCTCACGGCATCGGTGACGACCAGGATCAGTGCAGCCACGGCGAGCGTCAGCGAGATGCTGCGCGGCAGTCCGGGGCGGACGAACAGCAGCCGCCCGAACAGCAGCATCAGCACCAGGTACAGCGCCAGCCGCAGCGCATACGGCGAGAGCTCGGCCATGGCGGCGGCCTTACTTCACGGTGAAGCGGTAGTTGCCAGTGATCGGGTGGCTGTCCTGGCCGACCGCGCGCCACTGCAGTGCGTAGCTGCCTGCCGGCAAGGGTTTGGCGAAGCGCGCACGCAGGGTGTGGCCATCTTCGGAAATGTCCTGTGCGGTGGTGGGCATGGCCATCTTCATGCGGCCATGGTCCATGCTCAGTTCGATGCGGGTGGCACGCGGCATCACCTTTTCACTGAACTGCAGTTCGATCTGGCTGGCCGGTGCCACAGTGGCGTCGGCGGCCGGCGTCGAACGCACCAGGCTGGGATGGGCCAGTGCCAGCGGCGCAATCGCGAGGCCGGACAGGAGAACAACAAGGGCGGTGGAGCGGAGCAGGGGGCGGGTCATGCGTGGGACACCTGTGGAAGACGTGGCCCACAGGGTGGAGGTCAGCGCCTTTCGCTGCCCTGACCCGCACATTACCGATCTGTAATGTTTCGTCTGCCAACAGGTAGTGCCGGCCGCTGGCCGGCATCACAGCGCTGCCAACGGCCCCTGCATGCGATGGAAGCTGCCATCGGTGGCGGTGAACCAGGCCAGCGAACGCCCGCCCACGAAATCATCGACATGCACGACCGTAGCGCCATCGGCTTCCTGCCACGAAATGGCATAGACCCCGTCGCTGAGCCGCTGCCACTTGCAGGCGGCTTCACCCTGCGCACCGGCATAGGCGCCGGAGACGATGGCGTACTGCACGTGGCGGCCATCGGCGCTGTAGACATTATCTGCGGCCAGGCCGTCATAGCTGACGCGGAAGCGGCGGCCGGCGAACAACGGCAAGGCGGGGGCAGTGTTCATCGGATCGCCACCGGGTTGATGTTCACCTGGGTCGAGCCGACGTACAGCGGCTGGCCAAGTACGAACAGGAATTCCCAGGCCTTGTCGCGTACCAGGGCACGGCTGTCGATCAGCTCCAGGTTGTAGATGCCGCGCTTGGCCAGCATGTACTGGTTGATCGGGAACTCCTCGGCACCGTTCGGGTTCGGGTAGACCTCCGAGGCCCAGGTGTCGCCACCGAAGGCGACAATGCCCTGGTCGGCCAGCCACTTCGCGGCCTCCATGCCGATACCCGGTTCCACTTCCAGGAACTGCGTGTCGTCCTTGCCGATCAGTTCCAGCCAGCCAGTGTTGAACAGCACCACGTCGCCCTTGCGCAGGCTCAGGCCCTGCTTCTTCAGTACGGCCTGGATGTCGGCCACGGTGAATTCGGTGCCGCCAGGCACGATCGCCTTGCCGTAGTACGCGGTCATGTCCAGCACGACGCCGCGGGTGACCATCGGCGGCACCTTCTCGACGCCGAGCTTGCGCACGCCGTCCACGGTGACGAAGTCGGCGGCCTTGTTGCCGTTGTAGTAGACGTTGTCGATGCCGATATGGCCGATGCCGTTGAGCTGGGTGCCAACGCCGGTCCAGGCGTTCACCAGTTCATCGTTGAAGGTGAACTTGTTGGGGCCCAGCGACTTGCCGGCCTGCTGGCCGACCTGCACGTTGTACAGGCGGAAGCTGCGGTGGCGGAACGCGGGCAGGTTCTTGTCCACCGGCACCGCCAGCGGATAGGTCTTGCCGGTCCTGACCAGCGATACCGCGTGCTTGACCACGTCCGCGGTCAGCAGGTTGGCCGCGCCGATCTCATCGTTGGCGCCGTAGGCAGAGGGATACCAGTCCTCGGCAGTAGCCTGGAAGGACAGCGGCAGGGTGGCCAGCGCAAGCGCGGCCAGGGTCTTCATCTTCATGGCAAAGCTCCGTTAACTGTCAGGCCGTCGCGGGGGCGGCAGGCGGGGCATGCGGCGCAGCGGCACCGGCACGGGCCGGGAAGTGCGGCAGCACGTACTCGGCGATTTCGTGGAAGGTTTCGGCCAACGGCCGTTCGTTGCGGCGGAACTGCAGGCCGATGTGGTCGACACCGGCCGCCTGCATGGCGTGCAGTTCGGCCAGCAGGGCGTTGCGGCCGCCGCGCAGGCCGAAGCGCCAGCGCTGCAGAGGGGCATCGGCATCGGCCATCAGGTCCAGGTGAATGAAGCTGGCATAGGGCTTGTTGCCGGCCACGGCGCGCCAGGCCGCCACGCGTTGCGCATGGTCCTGTGGCGTGCCCGGGTAGGCCAGGCAACCGTCCATGTGCTGGCCGATCCACGCCGGTTGCTGCTGGGCCAGCCCGGCTACGAACAACGGCAGGGCCGGGCCATCCGCGGGCAGCACGTCCAGGCCCTGCGGCAGGTGCGCGGCGGCGCCTTCGCGCAGCAGTGCGATCTGCTCGCGGAAGCGGCTGCCACGGGTGTCGAAGTCGCGGCCGAACAGCGGGTACTCCACCGGGCGGTCGCCACTGGCCACGCCCAGCAGCAGGCGGTCACCGCTCAGCCGCTGCACGCTGCGCGCCGACTTCAGGGTCAGCAACGGCTCGCGGATCGGCAGCACCACCGCACCAGTACCCAGCAGGATGTCCTCGGTGATGCCGGCCAGGTAGCCGAGGTAACTGAATACCTCGAACACCTGTGCCGCATCGCCGAAGGCCGGGTCGTACACCGGTACGTCGCGTACCCACAGTGCACGGAACCCGAGGCGGTCGGCCAACCGTGCCAGCTCCGCATGGCGCTGCAGGTCCGGTTCGCCGGGCAGGCGTCGCGCGGCGCGCCGTGCCTGTTCGCCCAGCGGCGTCCAGTCATTGTCCAGCGGTGCTTCGATGCCGATGCTGAAACCACCGGCCTGCAGCCGCGTCAGCGCACTGCCCATGGCGAGGCTCCTCAGTCCCAGGCCGGGGCCAGGCCCGGCGGATCGACTTCACGGCCGTTGCGGTCAAGTGCGGCGATCGCGGCCATGTCATCGGCATCCAGGTGCAGGTCCTGGGCGAGCAGGTTGCTGGCCAGGTTCTCGCGCTTGGTCGAGGACGGGATGACCGAGTAACCCAGTTGCAGCGCCCACGCCAGCGCGACCTGGGCCACGGTGGCCTGGTGCTTGTCGGCGATGGCGGCCAGCACCGGATCCTTCAGCACCTTGCCGTAGGCCAGGGTCATGTAGGAGGTCACGGTGATGCCCTGGTCCTGGAGGAAGGCGGTCAGTGCCGGGTTCTGCAGATAGGGGCTCAGTTCGATCTGGTTGGTGGCGATCTCACCGGCGCCGACCACCTCGATGGCCTGCCGGGTCAGCTCGATGTTGAAGTTGGACACACCGATCTGGCGGGTCAGGCCCTGCGCCTTGGCGTCGGCCAGCGCGGTCATGTACTCGCGCAGTTCAACGCCATTGCCCGGCGCCGGCCAGTGGATCAGCAGCAGGTCCAGGTAGTCGGTGCGCAGCTTGGCCAGGCTGTCGCGCAGGCTCGGGATCAGCTTGTCGGCGGCGTAGTTGTCCACCCAGATCTTGGTGGTCAGGAACAGCTGGTCGCGTGCTACGCCGGATTCGGCGATGGCCTGGCCGACTTCGGCTTCGTTGCCATAGATCTGCGCGGTATCGACCGCACGGTAGCCGACCTCGAGGGCGTTGCGCACCGAATCGATGACGGTCTGGCCGGTCAGGCGGAAGGTGCCGACGCCAAAGGAAGGAACGCTCATGATGGACTCCAGGGACTTCGTTGAGAGCCGGTGGGCTCGGGACAGGACGAAGTGTGGGCGCTTTACATTTGTTGATTAAGCTGTGTATACGGGAAACGCTTTTGCGCCGAGGTAAAAAATGAAAACCACCCTGGATGAGCTGAAGGCCTTCGTGGCCGTGGTCGACAGTGGTTCGATCACGGCGGCGGCCGAGGCGCTGGAACTGACCATCTCGGCCACCAGCCGCACTCTGGCGCGGCTGGAGGACAAGCTGCAGACCACGCTGCTGCGGCGGACCACGCGGCGGCTGGAACTGACCGAGGAAGGCGCGGCGTTCCTGGAGTACGCGCGCACGATCCTGGCCACGGTGGACGAGGCCGAAGAACAGATGGCCGCGCGGCGGCTGCAGCCGGTCGGGCGCCTGCGTGTGGATGCGGCCACGCCATTCATGCTGCACGTGATCGTGCCGCTGCTTGAAGGGTTCCGTGAGCGCTACCCGCAGGTGGAGCTGGAGCTGAATTCCAATGAAGGCATCACCGACCTGATCGAGAAGCGCACCGACGTGGCGTTCCGCATCGGTGTGCTGCGCGATTCCACCCTGCATGCGCGGCCGATCGGCCACAGCCGCATCCGCGTGGTAGCCAGCCCCGAGTACCTGCGCCGGCATGGCACGCCCACGCGCGTGGAGCAGCTGCGCGAGCATGACCTGCTGGGCTTCACCCAGCCCAGTTCGTTGAACGAATGGCCGCTGCACGATGCCGATGGTGGGCCTTTCGTGATCGAGCCGGCGATCGCTTCATCCAGTGGCGAGACGCTGCGGCAGATGGCGGTGGCGGGGTTGGGCATCGCCTGCCTGTCCGACTTCCTGACCCGCCAGGACCGGCGTGATGGCCGCCTGGTGCAGCTGTTCGCCAAGCAGACGCAGGAAGTGCGGCAGCCGATCAACGCGGTGTACTACCGCAACACCGCGCTGGCTGCACGCATCACCTGTTTCGTGGACCACGTGACGCAGACGCTGGGGCAGCGACCGTTCGACGAGTGAGGGGGCGCGGCTCGCCGGACAGGGCCCGGCGCTACCACGGGCTGCGGTGCTGCGTGGCCCACGCAGACGGTGAGCAGCCGACCACACGCCGGAAGGCCGCGCTGAACTTGCTGGGGTTGGCGTAGCCACAGGCCAATGCAACCTCGGTGACGTTGCGCCCCTGCACAAGCTGCGCGCGCGCCCACTGCATGCGGCGCTGGGTGAGGAAGGCATAGGGCGGCAGCCCGGTGGCCGCACGCAGCGCACGGCTGAACGTCGATGGGTCCATCTGCAGTGCCGCCGCCAGCTGTGCAACCGCCAGCGGTTGGCCGTACTGCGTGTCGATGTACTCCTGCAGGCGCTGCAGTTGCCGCACGGACAGCGCGGGGGCCCTCGGCGGCGTCGCTCGCGCATGTCCGGCGAGCTGCTGCAGGCGGTGCAGCAGCACCTGCGCGCCGTGCTCGAGAAATCCGGGAAGGCAGGCATCGGCCTGCGCGCTGCACCACAACGCCTGCAGCACCGAGGTGACCACCGGGTCGCGCTGCAGGCGCGCCGCCAGTGGTTGCAGGACATGCAGCTGGTGCGTTTCCAGCGGAGGGTGGCCGGTATCGATGGCAAGGCCGAGTACTTCCACTGCAGGGCTGGCATAG
Organism: Stenotrophomonas maltophilia; assembly: GCF_004684085.1. Lineage (GTDB taxonomy): Bacteria > Pseudomonadota > Gammaproteobacteria > Xanthomonadales > Xanthomonadaceae > Stenotrophomonas > Stenotrophomonas maltophilia_AS. The sequence goes on along the minus strand of NZ_SRHZ01000047.1, from coordinate 113,406 downwards.
GTGCCGATGTCACCAGGCAGGACCACGTTGAATTGACCAGGTTGCCAGACGCCCTGCAGCAGGCCGCTCTGGCTGCGCTGCTGCAGACGCCCGCCGCCATCGATGGCCATGCCCAGGCGCAGCTGGTGTGGATGGCCCAGGCTGCCTTCGCTCGGTTCGAAGCGGTGGCGCAGCAGCACCACCGCACCGTCGTCACTGGTCACCATCGCGGGCGGTTGTGGGCCGGTTTCCTGCAGCAGCTGGTCGGCGAGGGCTCGCATCAGGAAAGCACGCGTCATGTATCCGGAAACGGAGCAGGGCTGCCAGGAATGGAGTGGCGGCACTGCGCGAATGTTACAGGATAACACTCTTGTCCTGCGCTGCCGCCGCCCGCGCATCCGCCACCCCATCCGTCGAGGTTCCCGCTTTGAAGTCGTCCACGCCTGCTGCCGCGTTCATCGCGGCATCCCTGCTCATTCCCGCCATCCCCGTTCTAGCCCAACAGGCCGACCCGGCCACGCTCGACGGCGTCCGGGTCACCGGCTCCAAGCGCGACACTCCGTACCTGAAGAGCGACCTGTCGGTGACGGTACTGGACCGGCAGGCGCTGAAGGAGGCGGGTGTCACCGAGTTCCGCGACCTCGACAAGCTCGCGCCCAACGTGAAATTCAATGCGATGGGCCAGCTCAGCAACATGTTCATCTCGATCCGCGGCATCGAGTCCAATCCGTTCCTGGTCAACCGCGCCTCGGTCTACATCGATGGCATCCCGTTTCGCGAACTGAGCAACGCGGTGCTCAACCAGGTCGAGTCGGTGGAAGTGCTGCGCGGGCCGCAGGGCACGCTGTACGGTGCCAACAGCGAGTCGGGGCTGGTGCTGGTGCGCACCCGCGGCCCGGCCGATGCGCGAGAGGGCGAGGTCAATGTGCGCAGCACCTGGTTCGGCAACGGCAATGGCACCGCTCTCGATGGCTTCCTGGCAGGGCCGTTGAACAAGACGGGCAGTCTGTCCGGCTCGGTGGCGTTCATGGGCTCGGATGAGGACGCCTACCTGAAGAACCTCACGCCGTCCGGTGCGCGCGGCAGGGTGGGCGAAGGCTATCTGCAGGGCAAACTGCGCTGGCGGCCAAGCGACTATGTTTCGGTGAACGCGCTGGCCTATCACCTGCGCACCCGCGCCCCCGGCATGTTCGAGTACGAGTACCTGCCGCTGGATACCGGTCTGTACAACCGCACCTACGGCACGTCGCTCAACGGAGGCCGCCATGCCGGTGACTTCACCTACATCAACGACGCACCCAAGCGCACCGAAAAGGATGAGTCGGTTGCGGGTCTGAGCGCGCAATGGCAGCTGCAGGCCGGTACCCTGGACGTGGCCGCCTCCTGGCGCAGCGAGGAAGTGACCTCCGCCGGCTATGACTTCGACATGACCCAAAGCCCGGCACTGGCAGGCCGCATCTACGACCGGAAGCGCGAGTGGACGGCCGAGGCGCGCTTCAGTTCGCCCAGCGACCAGGCCCTGACCTGGATGGCCGGTGTGTCCACCTACCGCAACAGCAAGGATTCGATCCTTGGCACGTTCGTCGGCCCGGTGCTGCATGGGCTGGACAGTTACAACCTGGCGCCGCGGCAGACCTCGAAGGGCGAGGACTACAGTGTGTTTGCTACCGCCAGCTATACCTTCCCGGCATTGCCGAAGCTGACTGCCAGTGCGGGCCTGCGGCATGAGCAGGCGCGGCGTTCCACCGAGCAGCGTGCCGGTGCGCTGGACCTGGGTGCCGGTGGCCGCGTGCTGTACCGCGATGCCGCGTTGGCGCACACCTTCTCGGCCACGCTGCCGCGGGTGTCGCTGCGCTACGACGCCACCGACGACCTGTCCTTCTATGCCGCTTCAGCCAAGGGTTACATTCCAGGTGGCTTCAACCTGGCCGCAGCGCAGAGCGATGTGGTCAACGACAAGGTGCTGCGCTACGAATCCGAACGCATGTGGAGCCACGAGCTGGGGTTCAAGATGAATCTGGCGGGCGGTCGCGGCCACATCGGCGGCGCGCTGTTCCACATTACCTCGGACAACTGGCAGGAGATCCAGGTGGCCACCGATGCCAACGGCCGCCCGATTTCGTCGGACTACGTGGGATCGGACGCCTCGATCCGATCACGGGGTGCAGAACTGGAGGGTGTGTTCGAAGTAGTGCCTGGCTTCACGTTGATGGCGAATGTGGGCTACGTCGCTGCGAAGTACACCAAGCTGTGGGTCAGCGTGGACCAGAATCTCGACGGCAAGCGGGTCAAGTTGACGCCGCATTACACCGGATACTTGGCTGCACGCTACCAGTTCGAATCCGGGCTTTACGCGCGGCTGGAGTCGCAGTTCACCGGCTCCAGCGCACTGGACGAGCGCAACCGCGCCTTCCAGCCGGCCGTCGCCGTGCTGGGTGCACAGCTGGGCTACGAAACCGGGCCGTGGAGCGCACGGGTCTTCGTGCAGAACCTGACCAACAAGCGTCGCATCAATGGCCTGATCTTCGACAACCTGGCTTTTGGGCGTGATGGCAACTACTACGGCCCGGTCGACAGCCCGCGCATCTTCGGCGCGGAAGTAGGCTATCGCTTCTGATGATGGGTAGTGCCGGCCGCTGGCCGGCATTTTCGGGGCGCCGGCCAGCGGCTGGCGCTACCGGCGGTTACGCAACGCCCGTCGATTGCCGATGTGCGCTGCCGCCAACAACACGCCACCACAAGCCGTGGCCACGCCATGCCAGGGCAGCGATTCCTTCAGCGGCAAGTACAGGGAGGCCGACAGCAGCAGGATCGCGCCGGTGCAGGCCAACTGCACAGGCCGCCAGCGCCGATGCCGGTGCACCCCGGCCGAGGTACTCGCCAAGGCCAGCGACGAGGCCAGCAGCGCGAACAGCCATTCCCAGCGCGACATCATCAACAGCAATGTCATCGCGCCATGGCCGGGATGCTGGAACGAGCGCAGCGCCATCATCGCCGCCGGCACGAAGGCCAGCAGCAGGGGCAGGGCGATGCAGTGGGCGGCGCAGGCCAAAGACAGCCAGGCACCGGCAAGATCGAAGCGGGGGTGCCAGCGTGCCGAACGTGGCGGCTGGGCCAGGGCCCTTGCGGGCGTCGTGGGGATATGGTCCATAATGTTACATAGTAACAATGTGAGACTCCCCCATGAAGCTTCCTGCTGCTCTTTTCCTGCTGCTGGCTGCCAGCGCCGCACAGGCCCATGACATCCGCCAGCACGCACCGCACGTGCATGGCCAGGCGACCGTCGATGTTGCGCTTGATCAGCAAACCCTGGAATTCGCCCTTCAGGCCCCCGGCATAGGCATCCTTGATTACGAGCGACCGCCCGCCAATGCAGCCGAGCAGGCCGCGCTGGCACGGGCCACGTCGTTGCTGAAGGGCGGCAGCTGGGTCACCTTGCCCACCGCTGCAGGGTGCCGTCTGGCCACCCGTAAAGCCGATGCCGAGGGCTTCGACGCGACGGCCGCCGCGCCGCCGCTGGGTCAGCACCGGCACGCAGGTTTCAGCGCAACGCTGCAGTACCACTGCGCCAAACCTGCCGAGCTGCGCGCCATCGTCGTGCGCTTGCCCGTGCTGTTCCCCGGTCTGCACGAAGTCATCGTCAACAGCGCAACCGCCAACGGCCAGGATCGCAGCGTGCTCACGCCCGACAACCTGCGCGTGGTGCTGGCACCGTGAGCGCGGCACCGGTGATCGCGCTGGAGAATGTGCAGTTCGGCTACGCAACACGCCTGGTGCTGGATATCCCGCAGCTTCTGATAGAGCAGGGCAGCAGCGTGTTGCTGCGCGGCATCAGCGGTGGCGGCAAAAGTACCCTGCTGGGCCTGTTGGCCGGTGTGCTGCTGCCTGGCAAAGGTCGTGTCGAGGTGGCCGGCCAGGCACTGCAGGACATGGGGGGTGCGGCGCGGGATCGTTTCCGTGCCGACCACCTGGGCGTGATCTTCCAGCAGTTCAATCTGCTGCCGTTCCTCAGCGTGCGCGACAACATCGCGCTGGGCCTGCGCTTCTCGCGCCTGCGCAGCGCGCGCATCAGTGGGTCGCTGGATGCCGAGATCGCCCGCCTGCTGCAGGCCCTGCAGCTCAAGCCGGAGCTGATGCAACGGCACGCGGGTACGCTCAGTGTCGGCCAACAGCAACGCGTGGCGGCGGCACGCGCCTTGATCGGTCGCCCGGCGTTGCTGCTGGCCGATGAGCCCACCTCGGCGCTCGACCGCGAAGCGGCGACCGCCTTCCTGCAGCTGATGTCCGCGCAGTGCCAGGCGGCCGGCACCACGGTGCTGGTGGTCAGCCATGACGACAGCCTGCAGCCGTTGTTGGACCGCACCATTTCACTGTCCGAGATCAACCAGACAGGTGCCGGCCATGCTTGAGCTTGCTTGGGCCAGTCTGCGCAGCCGCGCGTTGAGTGTCGGCCTGACCGTGCTGGTCATCACCCTCAGCGTGGTGCTGCTGCTGGGCGTCGAGCGTGTGCGCACGCAGGCGCATGAGGGGTTCGCCAGCACCGTATCGGGCACCGATCTGATCGTCGGTGCGCGCTCGGGACCGGTGAACCTGCTGCTGTACTCGGTGTTCCATATCGGCGACCCGACCAACAACGTGTCCTGGCAATCCTACCAGGAGCTGTCCGCATTGCCGCAGGTGAAGTGGTCGGTGCCGTTGTCGCTGGGCGATTCCTGGCGCGGCTACCGGGTGGTGGGTACCACTGGCGGCTACTTTGAACACTATCGCTATGGTTCCGGTCACGAGCTGGCCTTTGCGCAGGGGCGGCCGTTCGATGATCTGTACGACGCGGTGATCGGCGCAGAGGTGGCACGCGCGCAGAAGGTCGGCCTCGGCGATGAGATCGTGCTGGCACACGGCACCGGCGCAGTGACCCTGGCCACGCATGCCGACAAGCCGTTCCGCGTTGCGGGCATCCTGCAGCGCACCGGCACGCCGGTGGATTCGTCGCTGCTGGTCTCGCTGCCGGCCATCGAGGCGATCCATGTCGACTGGCGATCGGGCGTGCAGCTGCGCAGCCAGAGCGTCAGCGCCGAGCAGGCGCGCCACCTGGACCTGACACCGACCAGCATCACCGCCTTCATGCTCGGCCTCAACTCGCGCATCGCCACGTTCTCGGTACAGCGCAGGATCAACGAGTATCCGGACGAGGCGATGCTGGCGATCCTGCCTGGCGTCACGCTGCAACAGCTGTGGCAGTCACTGGGCACCGCCGAGCGCGCCCTGCAGCTGATCAGTGCAATGGTGGTGCTGCTGGGCATGGTCTCGCTGGTGGCGCTGCTGGTCTCGACCCTGCAGGAGCGGCGGCGTGAGATGGCCATCCTGCGTGCCACCGGTGCGCGACCGGGCTACATCGCCGGCCTGCTGGTGGTGGAAGCGGTGGCGACCAGCACGGTGGCGTGCGTGCTGGCCCTGTCGCTGCTGGTGGTCGCCAGCATTGCCGGGCGCGGCTGGGTACTTGCCACCTTCGGCCTGTCGATCACCCATGTCTGGCCGGATGGTCGCGAGGTGACATGGGCTGCGGGCGTGCTGCTGGTCAGCGCGGTAGCGGGGCTGGTGCCGGCGTTGCTCGCTTACCGGCGCACCCTGGCCGATGGCCTTTCACCGGGAGGCTGAGCATGCGCTGGATGTGGGGAGTGCCGATGGTGCTGGCGCTGGCCGCCTGTGAGCGGCCGGTGGATACCGGCGTGCAGGCGTTGCCACCCGCGCCGGTTGTTGACCGCGATGATCCTGCAGACGCTGCGGAGCAGGAACTGGACTGGCTGCAGATGATGCCGAAGGACGAGCTGGCGGCGCTGGAGCGGGGCGAGGGCCCGGAGGTCGAGCACAACGGCAACCGGCGCATGCCGCAGTTCGGCACCTTCCGCACGGTGGACACGGTGCTGCAGCGGCCGGTGCGCCTGCCGGGTTACGTGGTACCGCTGGCCAACGCGCAGGACGGGCGGCTGACCGAATTCCTGTTCGTGCCGTACTACGGCGCCTGCATCCACGTGCCACCACCGCCACCGAACCAGATCGTGCACGTGGTGCTGCCACGCCCGATCGAGATGCCGGATATGTACTCGCCGTTCTTCCTGGCCGGCACCCTGCGCGCCGAACGGTTGGATGACGATCTGGCCGGTTCGGCCTACACCATTCGTGACGCACAGCTGAGGCCCTATGAACCGTAGTCACCTGTTGCTGGCGTTGGGATGCCTGTGGTTGACGGGCTGTACGGCGCCGGGCGGCGATACCGTGGCGGTCACGCCGCAGGAAAAGCAGGCACCCTCGGTCACGGCCGAAGCCGCCATTGATCGCTGGGACGCGCTGCGGCCGAACGAAGTGACCTACCAGCGCCCACCCCCGCAGATCGGTCTGTCACGCAATGGCATGGACGGCGTGGGTGGCCTGATTGACGACACCGGCTCGGGTACGCCACCGGGGCAGGAGATCGACCATTCCAGCCCGGACCGCGCAAAGCAGTTCGGCTCTTCGCGCGTGGTCGACGCTGTTGACGGTCGCGCGGTGGATCTGGATGGTTACGTGGTACCGCTTGGCACCAACGATGCCGGTCTGGTCGATGAACTTCTGTTCGTGCCGTTCTACGGCGCATGCATCCACGTGCCGCCACCACCACCGAACCAGATCATCCACGTGACCCTGGCCACGCCGATCGCGCTGGGCGATCTGTGGGATCCGTACCGGCTTGCCGGCCGCCTGCAGGTGAAGCGCTTCGATGCAGACATTGCCAGCGCGTCCTACGATGCTGCGGCGGCCACGCTGACGGCGATCCGCAACTGATGCGCAGGCGCTGGATCATGGCTGCCGGGGGACTACTGGGGGCAGTGGTGCTGCTGGTGTGGTGGCAGCGGCAGCGCGCACCCATCGCGCCGCCGGCGGTTGCGTTTCCCGCGCCGACGTCCGACGCCAGCCAGCGCATCGAACAGCGCCTGGCCGATGACCACACGTTCCGCAACGACGTGCTGTTCCTGCTCGCGGCAACATTGCGCGACCGCTGCCAGCCGGCGCAGGCAGGTCTGCTGGCGCGCATGGCCAATCGTGCATCGCTGCCGGTGCTGGCGGCGGTCAGTGCGGTGACCCAGCAGGAGCCATCGCTGGACCGGCCGATCTACCAGTACATCCAGCATCGCGCAGATGCGACGCAGTGCGGCCAGCCGCTGCAGATGCCGTTGGCCGGTGGGCGCAGCATGGCCGTGGACATCGAACAGTACGCGCGCACCTTCCCGGACAGCTACTTCGACCCGCAGCGCAGCAGCGAACCGCGGGATTTCGGTGGACTGTCGCTGCAGCAGCGCGCTGGCAACGCCTGCAACAGCGTGGTGTATTCGGTGCTGCCGCTGGGTGGTACCGACTGGCGGTGCAGCAGCCTGCGCGCGAACGCCCGGGCGCGGGTGCGCGACCTGTGCGAGGACGAGCTGCGGCGCCAGCACGGTGGCATCGGCGGCGAGCTGGACATGGCCGTGGGGCAGGGCATGCAGTCGGCGGTGGTATCGGCCATCGCCGCGCTGCCGGAAGACTGCCGGTAGAGGTGCACCAGTAGAGCCAGGCCATCCCAGGCCCGTTTCAGTAGAGCCAGGCCATCCCAGGCCCGTTTCAGTAGAGCCAGGCCATGCCTGGCTGGCCGTTCAGTCGAGCAAGCTCGCCTCTACAAAAGCTGAATCGGCTGATCCTGAAAGCCATAACTATACAGGACATCCGGTATAGTTATGGTCGTACTCCACCCCCCATCAGGTTCTCCCATGGCTTTGTCCCAGCCCTTGGCCGGTGCTCCGGCCCTGTCGCGTGCCCGTCGCTGGGCACTGTTGTTCACCGTCGCCGCCGGCCTGCTGCTGGTCACGCTCGACAACTCCGTGCTCTACACCGCACTGCCCACCCTGACCGAGGAACTCTCGGCCAGTGCCGGCCAGGCGCTGTGGATCATCAACGCCTATCCGCTGGTGATGGCCGGCCTGCTGCTGGGCGCGGGCACGCTGGGCGACCGCATCGGTCACCGGCGCATGTTCCTGATCGGCCTGGTGGTGTTCGGCGTCGCCTCGCTGGCAGCGGCGTTCGCCGACACCGCAACGCAGCTGATTGCCGCACGTGCCTTCCTGGCGGTCGGTGCCGCAGCGATGATGCCGGCCACGTTGGCGTTGATCGGCCTGAGCTTCCACGAAGAACGCGAACGCAACATCGCCATCGCGATCTGGGGTTCGGTGGCCATCGTCGGTGCGGCGCTCGGCCCGATCATTGGCGGCTGGCTGCTGCAGTACTTCTGGTGGGGCTCGGTGTTCCTGATCAACGTGCCGGTGGTGGTGGTCGCGTTCGTGGCCACGCTGCTGCTGGCGCCGGAAGGCCAGCGCGACACCTCGCGGCCATGGGACCTGGTGTCTTCAGTTCTGGCATTGGCTGCACTGTCCGGCCTGGTGCTGGCGATCAAGTCGTTGATCGCTACGCCGCCGTCGTATGCGCTGGGCGCAGGCGCGCTGCTGTTGGCCGTCGTCAGTGGTGCGGCGTTCGCGCGCCGTCAGCAGCAGCTGCCGTACCCGCTGCTGGACTTTGCGATTTTCCGCAATCCGGCGTTCCTGGCCGGCACGCTGTCGGCGGTGTTCACCCTGTTCGCGATGGCCGGCCTGCAACTGGTCACCACCCAGCGCTTCCAGCTGGTGGCAGGTTTCACGCCGCTGCAGGCAGGCCTGCTGGTTTCGGTGGCGGCGTTGGGCAGCCTGCCCAGTGCGCTGCTGGGCGGCAGCATCCTGCACCGGGTGGGTCTGCGCCCGCTGATCTGCGGCGGCCTGGCCGCAGGTGCGCTGGGCGTCGGCGTGGTGGCGTTCGGCTTCCCGTACGGCCTTGGTTGGGTGGTGGCTGGCATGGCCATCACCGGCTTCGGCATGGGCTCGGCCATCTCGGTGGCGTCCACTGCCATCCTCAACAACGTGCCGGCACACCGCGCGGGCATGGCGTCTTCGGTGGAAGAAGTGTCCTATGAGTTCGGTGGCCTGCTGGCGGTGGCGATGCTGGGCAGCCTGAGCGCCGCGATGTACAGCGCGTTCCTGCCGGTCTCGGCAGACATGCCCGCGCTTGCCCGCGAGGGTTTCACCCAGGCGCTGCATGCCGCGCGCGAGAGCGGGCAGGGCGAGTGGTTCGCACTGGCTGCGGCCGCGTATGACCGTGGCTACCAGATCGTGCTGCTGGTGATCACTGCAGTGCTGGCGCTGGGCGCGACGATCCTGGCGCGCCTGCTGCGGGGCCGCGTCGGCAGCCGCGAGGGCGCGGCCGATCGCGTAAAATGAGGCAATGAGAACCAGCAAGCGCGACCGCATCCTCGACGCCGCCGTCAACGTGATCAATCGTGACGGCGTGCGTGCGGTGACCTTCGAGTCGGTGGCGGCCGAGGCCAAGCTGACCCGCGGCGGCCTGCTGTACCACTTCCCTTCGCGCGAGGCGCTGCTGCGCGGCATCGACGAGCATCTGGTGCAGGCCTGGGAAACGTCGATGGAAACGCTGCTCGGCAAGCGCGCGGATGAAGCGACGGCACTGGAGCGCTACCAGACCTTCGTGCGTGTCTCGGCGCAGAGTGCCACCCGTGCCGAGCTGATGTTCATGCTGGAATCGGCCGACCCGGACGCCGATGAGCGTCCGTGGGGGCCCGCGGTACGTCGCTGGGCACCGCTGCCGCCGGAGGCGGGTGCAGGGAATGACAGCGACGCGCTCGACAATTTCGTGGCGCGGCTGGCCGCCGATGGCCTTTGGATCTACGAGGCGATGTACGAAGGACAGCTCGATGACGGCGTGCGCGCCCGTGTTGCCGAGCGCATCGCCGGGCTGCTGGCGAAGTCTGATGGAACGTCCAGTTGAGCGGCCAGCCGGCGCGCAGACATCACCCGAGGTAGAGCCGACCGCTGGTCGGCTGCTCTTGGGTCAGACAACGAAAACCCGGCGCTTCGCGCGATAGTCGACCAGCGGTCGACTCTACCTACCCAGCCTGCGCTGCGCTCGCGGCCAACCACGCCCGCGGCGATGCCCCCAGCCGCTTGCGGAACGCCTTCGACAGCGAGGCGGTATCGGCAAACCCCACCTCGATCGCCACCTGCTTGACCGCCACGCCGGCCCGCAGCTGCGCGCAGGCCAGGCTCAGCCGCCAGTCCAGCAGATAGCTGGCCGGCGTTGCCTGCATGACGTCTTTGAACACGGCCGCGAAGGCACTGCGCGACATGCCGGCGGTCGCAGCCATGCGTGGCAGCGTCCAATCGTCCTGCGGCGCCTGGTGCATCGCCACCAGCGTACGGGCCAGCCGTGCATCCGACAGCCCCCGCATCAACCCATGGCTGACGCCGGCCGCATCCGGGTGATCGACCACCCAGCGCAGGATCTGGATCAACGCCACCTCGAACAGGCGGTTGGTCAGCAGCCGTGACCCGCAGCGCTGGCGATCGGCCTCGGCGAACAGCAGGTGCAGAGTGTCATCCAGTTCGCCGATCGCGGCCAGCGGCACCACCATCACCGGTGGCAGCGACTGCACGATCGGATTGCGCGCGCCGCCATCGAAATCCAGCGTGGCGCAGGTGAAATCCGGGCCATCCAGCGGTGCATTGAAGAACACATGGTGCAGCGGCTGCGGATACAGCAACAGGCAGGGTGTGTCGATCTTCAACCGGGGCAGCGCGATATCGCCGTCGGGATGACGGACCTCCATTTCACCCTGGCGCAGGATGTGCAGGAAGGCACGACCGGGCTGCGGCTCGAAGACATGGCGCCCGCACAGCGGACCGCTGTGAAACAGCGCGGCCTGTACCCGGAAGCGTTCCAGCAGGGAGGAGAGACGGTCGGGTGCGGAGGTGTCGGTGGGGAGGATCATGGATGAATGGACAACATGTGTGGCTAATTACGCCTGATGCGTCCACGGAGTCTACCTAGGATGAGCGGGTCGTCCAATCCCGGGCGCTTTCCCAAGGAGATCCACCATGTCCCGTGTCCCCCTGATCGATGCCGCCAACACCACCGCCGACCGCCAGGCCCTGCTGGGCCAGGTTCACGCCGCCTTCGGCGCCACTCCGGCCATGTTCCGCGCCGTGGCCAACTCGCCAGCCGCCCTGCAGAGCATGTGGGGTTCGTTCGGCGCGCTGGGCGGCGGACGCCTGTCGCCGCTGCTGGGCGAGCAGATTGCCGTGGCCATCGCCAACCGCAACGCCTGCGAATACTGCCTGGCCGCCCACACCGCGCTGGGCCGCAAGGCCGGTGCCAGCAGCGAGCAGATGGCCGCCGCGCAGATCGGCCAGTCCAGCGATCCGGCCACCTCGGCGGCATTGGACTTCGCGCTGAAGGTGGTCGAGCAGCGTGCGCAGATTGCCGATGGCGATGTGCAGGCGCTGCGCGCGGCCGGCTTCGATGATGAGCAGATCGTTGAGATCCTCGCCCACGTCGCGCTCAACCTGTTCACCAACTACGTCAACGTAGCGTTCGACGTACCGGTGGACTTCCCGAAGGTGGCGCTGCGCTGAGATGCGGCCTGGCCCGGGTGGCAGTGGGCCGCCCGGGCTGGTCGGAACAGGGCAGATGAGGCGGGGCGACTCTACCCTTCGTCTGCCTGCAGCCGCTCGGGGTGCGTATATACGTTGAACCCGCTCTCCCGCGCGAACCCGACCAGGCACAGGCCCGCACTGCGGGCCAGGTCGATCGCCAGCGCGGTGGGTGCCGAGACTGCGGCCAGCACGCTGACGCCGGCCCGCACGGCTTTGCTGACCATTTCGTAGCTGGCGCGGCTGGAAATCACCAGCAGCCCACCCTCGATCGTGTGTTCATTGTGATGCAGGGCGCCGATCAGCTTGTCCAGCGCGTTGTGGCGGCCGACGTCTTCGCGCACCCAGCCGATGCGACCGCTGGCATCGGCCCAGGCCGCGGCATGGGTCGAGCCGCTCACCGCGTTCATCGGCTGATGCTGCGCCAGCGTGGCCAGCGCCCGTTGCAGGGCTGCCGGTGGGTAGGTCCGCCGTTCGCGCACCTCGGGCAGTGGCCGCAGCACCTCCTCCAGCTGCCGCGTGCCACACAGGCCGCAGCCGCCGCGGCCGGGCAGCAGGCGGCCATTGGCCGGATCCAGGTCGGCGCCGGGCGCATCGTCGGTCACCGTCATCTGCAGTTCGATGCCTTCCAGCTGCGGGCGGATGTCGATCGACAGCAGCTGCGAGGGCGTAGCGATCAGTCCCTCGCTGAGCGAGAAGCCCAGCGCAAAGTCCTCCAGATCGCAGGGCGTGGCCATCATCACCGCGAAGGCGGCGCCGTTGTAACGCAGCGCCACCGGCACTTCCTCGGCCACCACGTCGACCTGCGGCTGTTGCCCCTCGCTGCGCCAGCGCTGCAACGGGCGCTGTGCCGTGCCGGCAGGCGGGGTGTGCGATGGGGGCGAATCAGGCATGCAGCGCGTCCGGACAAGGGAGATACGTAGGTGGTGGACCACCCACGGCATCGAGAATAGCGCAGTGGCCATGCGCTGACGCAGGTGTAACCGTTGTCATGGCAGGCTGCGCTGAAAACAGCGTGCACCCACTGGCGAAGCCGCGCCGGCCGTGCTTGACTGTGGGGCTGGCCGTGCGATCGAAAGCGCCGCCGGACCGCGTTGTGCTGTTTGTTGCTGCGTTCCTCCCGTCAGGTTCCCGAACATGTCCGAGCAGAAGCCGCCGCGTTACAAGCCCTACAACCAGCCCGCCGGTGGCTGGGGTGCCGCGGGCGCCACGGCCAAGGTGCTGCTGCAGCAGAGCGTGATCGGCAAGGGGTCGAAGGCGTTGCTGGCGATGAACCAGCCCGGCGGTTTCAAGTGCCCCAGCTGTGCCTTCCCCGATGCCGACGAACGCAAGAAGCTGGAGTTCTGCGAGAACGGCGCGAAGGCACTGGCCTGGGAAGCCACGCAGTTCCGCGCCGGCCGCGAGCTGTTCGCCCAGCACACCGTTACCGAACTGATGGCGCAGACCGACTACTGGCTGGAGATGCAGGGCCGGTTGACCGAGCCGATGCGCTACGACGCGGCGACTGACCACTATGTGCCGTGCAGCTGGGACGATGCCTTCGCGCTGATCGGCCTCCACCTGCAGGCGCTGGACAGCCCGCACCAGGCCGAGTTCTACACGTCCGGCCGTACGCCCAACGAAGCCGCGTTCCTGTATTCGATCTTCGTACGCGAGTTCGGCACCAATAATTTCCCGGACTGCTCGAACATGTGTCACGAGCCGACCAGCCGCGGCCTGCCGCCAGCGATCGGCGTGGGCAAGGGCACCATCGTGCTGCAGGATTTCGAGCACGCCGAGGCGATCTTCGTGATCGGCCAGAACACCGGCACCAATTCACCGCGCATGATGAGCAACCTGGTCGAGGCGCGCAAACGCGGCATTCCGATCGTGGCGGTCAATCCGATGCCCGAGCGTGCGCTGATCCGCTTTGCCGAACCGCAGGACATGGTGCAGATGGCCACGTTCGGTTCGACCGAGATCACCAGCGAGTTCGTGCACATCCGCATCGGCGGCGATCTGGCCCTGATCAAGGGCATGATGAAGGTGATGTTCGAGCGCGAAGCGCAGGGCGAGCGCGTGCTCGACCACGATTTCCTGTCAGAACACGCGGTAGGCCTGGAGGGGCTGCGCGAAGACGTGATGGCGCAGGACTGGGACCAGATCGTGCAGGTGTCCGGCATTTCGCAGGCGCAGATCCGTCGCTGTGCGGAGATCTACATCCGCTCCAAGGCCACCGTGATCTGCTACGGCATGGGGCTGACCCAGCACCAGTACGGCTCGCGCCTGCTGCAGCAGGTCGCCAACCTGCTGTTGCTGCGTGGCAATTTCGGCAAGCCCGGTGCTGGCATCGGACCGATCCGTGGCCATTCCAATGTGCAGGGCGACCGCACCGTCGGCATCGACGAGAAGCCCAAGCCGGCCTATCTGGACCGCGTGCAGCAGGTGTTCGGCTTCGATCCGCCGCGCGAGCACGGTCATCACGTGGTCGAATCGATCGAGGCGATGCTGGACGGCAGCGCCAAGGTGTTCATCGGTATGGGTGGCAACTTCATCCACGCCGTGCCCGATACGCCGCGCGCGTACGAGGCCATGCGCGGCCTGGAGCTGACCGTGGGCATCGCCACCAAACTCAATCGTGGTCACCTGGTGCATGGCCGCGATGCCTTGATCCTGCCGGTAGTCGCGCGTTCGGAGCGCATCGTTACGCCTGCCGGCGAGCAGTTCGTCACCATCGAAGACGCGATGTCGAACGTGACCGCTTCGCGCGGCGTGCTCGAGCCGGTCAGCACGGACGTGCTCCCGGAGGTCGAGATCGTCTGCCGCATGGCGATGGCCGCGCTGCCGCACAGCAAGGTCGACTGGGCAGGCTGCATGCACGACTACGCACCCATCCGTGAGCTGATCGCGGCCGTGTACCCGGAGATCTACACCGGTTTCAACGAGCGCATCCAGCAGTCGCATGGCTTCCACCTGGACATTCCGCCGCGCCGCCGCGTCTGGCCTACACCCAATGGCAAGGCCAACATCCTGGTGATGCCTGGCCTGGACGTGGACGATCCCGTACATGACCCGGACATGCTGCGGTTGGCCACCGTGCGCTCGCATGACCAGTACAACACCACCATCTACAGCTACAACGACCGCTATCGCGGCGTGTACAACGATCGCATGGTGCTGTTCATGAACATCGAGGACCGGCTGGCGCGCGGGCTGGAGAAAGAGGCGCTGGTCAGCCTGGAGACGATCAGCGGCGATGGCGTGCAGCGCCGCATCGAGGGCCTGACCGTGCTGGACTACCCGATGCCGCGCGGCGCGCTGGCCGGTTACTACCCCGAACTGAACCCGTTGCTACCGCTGGACTACTACGACCGGATCAGCGGCACACCCGCAGCGAAGTCGATCCCGGTGCGGATGCGGGCGATGGCGGCGGCGATTGCGTAGCTCGCGCATCGGCTATCATCGGCGTGTGAACCTGCCTGGCCTGCTGCTGCGTTGGATGTTGCTTGTCGCCCTGGTGCTGAATGCACCAGCGCTGGCGCTCGCCGCGTCTTCGTACAGCGGCCCGGCCAGCCAGGACCATTGCGCTGCACCGCACTCGGCCGCGATGGCGGCAGCGGGCTGCTGCGATGATGCGGCCCCGGCGGCCTGCCAGAGCGGTGAGTGCGAATGCCCGCCGGCCTGTCTTGGGATGCTGACGACATTGAACGGAACACCGGCCTCGCCCTGGCGCGAGGCGCCTGTTCCGGCCAATACCCAGCAACGCGCACCGCCGCCGATACTGGACCCGTTGCGACCCCCCATCGCGTGATTTCCTGCAGGCCTCAAGCGCCTGCCATGACTGCTCGACTTTTTCCCGACTCTGCCCGCGCCTTCGATGCGCGGGCGGCGGGCCGTGTTGCCCGCCTCTGCAAAGGAATCACTCAATGAACCGTACTCTCTCCCTCGGCCTGCTGCTGGGCACCGTGTTGGCCACGACCGCCTGCGCTCGTGCTGCCGAAGAATCTTCCGCGGCACCGGTCGCCAGCGTGGCGTCGGCACCGACCCAGGCCAGCCCGGCCAAGGTCGATCCGGCTTTGCCGGTGGCCATCGTGCACAAGACCGCCAGCTGCGGTTGCTGCGGCATCTGGGTTGATCACCTGAAGGCCGCTGGCTTCCAGGTGGACGTGCGCGACACCGACGACATGAATCCGATCAAGGTTCGTCTGGGTGTACCGGTCGGCAAGGCGTCCTGCCACACCGCCGAGATCGACGGGTATGTGGTCGAGGGTCACATCCCGGCCGAGGACATCAAGCGCCTGCTGGTCGAACGCCCCGCAGCGCGCGGGCTGGTGCTGCCCGGCATGCCGGCCGGTTCGCCGGGCATGGAAATGCCGGACGGCTACGTGCAGCCGTACACCGTTGAACTGGTGCGTACCGATGGCACAACCGAGCCGTTTGCCCAGCACAGGCAGGGCGGCTGACAGTCACGGGTGCCGGTCGTCCTGACCGGCACCATTCCACGCGTCCTGTGTAGAGCCGAGCCTATGCTCGGCTGCTCTCCGCCGACAAGCCGAGCATAGGCTCGGCTCTACAGGATCTACAAAATCAGCGGGCGCCGGCTGTTTCCTTGGCCAGCTGTGCGTCGAACTTCTGTTCTGCCGCATCCGCGTAGGCCTTGCAGGTCAGTGCCTTGGCACCGGCCCTGGCACCCGCGGCGTAGTCCCAGTTGCTCGCGCCCGGATGAGGGGTCAGCAACACGTCGCAGGGCAACGCCCGCACCGTCGCGAAGCTGCGCCTGTAGTCTTCGATCAGGCGCGGATAGCGGGGATTGTCCTTCAGCTGGTAGCCCGGTGCACTCAGGCTGTCGGCATAGGCGATGCGCACCGGCTTGCCCTCGCGGGTATCGGTCCAGGTCCACGCGGTGCTGCCCGGGGTGTGTCCCGGCATGAAGTGCGCGGTGAATTCTATGCCGCCCACCTCGACCACCTCGCCATCCATCACGATGCGGTCTGCACTGGCAGGCGGGTAGGTGATGCCATCGCCGAAGTGCAGGTCATCACTGCCGCCGCGTGCCAGCAGGACCGCTGATTCTGCGTTGGCCACCACGCGCGCACCGGTACGGCGCTTCAGTTCCGCCACCGGCCCGGCGTGGTCGGCATGTGCATGGCTGAGCAGGATCAGCCGCAGGTCCTGCGGTGCCACGCCGCGTGCCTTCATGTTGTCGAGCAGGTGGCCGGCCATCTGTGGCATGCCGCCGTCCAGCAGCACCGCACCTTCGCTGGTCTGTACCAGCAACGCGGTCAGGTTCTCGGTGCCGATCTGCCAGGTGTGGTCGGCAATCTGCAGCGGCGCCATCGGCTGCAGCCAGGACGTATCCACGGTGTACGCCCGCAGCTGCGGCAGCGGGGCGTCGGCCGCGCCGGCCAGCGGCGAAGCGAAAGTAATGGCAACCGTGGCAAACAGGCTGGGCAGGCGCATGGCAACGACCGAAAAGTGAAGGTGCAGCGAGGCTAGCATGCAGCCTGCGGCTGCCGTCTCGATGAATTCTCATGGGAGCCATGAGGAAATCTCTGCGCACCATCGGCGTCAATCGAGCATGCCCATGTCCATCGCACTGAAGCTGCGCCGGTAGCGTTGCGGGCTGATACCGACAATGCGTTGGAACTGCTGGCGAAAGTTGGCAGCTGAGCCGAGGCCGACTTCGCCGACGATCTGTTCCACGCTCAGCGCGCTGCTTTCCAGCAGCGCCTGCGCACGCCGTACCCGGGCCCGGATCAGCCACTGTGCAGGGGACATGCCGTGTTCCTGCTGGAACCGGCGCAGCAGGGTGCGGGCGCTGGTGTGTGCCTGCCGGGCCAGCACCGGCAGCGACAAGGGCTGATGCAGGTTGGCTGTGGCCCAGGCCAGCAGCGGCTGCAGGCTCTTCTCGGTGCTGCGCACCGTTGGCGGGATGAACTGCTGTTGGCCGCCATCACGCTGCAGCGGCACCACCGAAAGGCGCGCCACATGCGCAGCGATGGCCGCGCCAACGTCCTGGCGGATCATGTACAGGCAGAGATCGATTCCGGCGGCGGCACCGGCCGAGGTCAGGATCATGCCGTTGTCCACGAACAACACCCCGGGGTCGACTTCGACGTCCGGATAGCGCGCCTGCAGTTCTGCCGCCGCCTTCCAGTGGGTGGTGGCGCGCAGGCCATCCAGCAGCCCGGCCTCGGCAAGCACGAAGGCGCCGGAACAGATCGACGCGATGCGTATGCCGCGCGCAGCGGCAGCGCGGAGGGCGCGTATCACGGGCGGCGATAGCGGTGCCATTGGCAGTGCGACACCGGGGACGATGATCGTATCTGCCTTGTCCAGCAGTTCCAGGCCGTGGTGCAGGCGCAGCGAGTACGGGCCAGCGTCCAGTTCATCCTGCTCGGCGCAGACCGAGACCTGGTAGCAGGGGCGGCCGTTCTCGTGTTGGGCGAAGCGGAAGGATTCGCATGCCGTGGCAAGGTCGAATGCCACGACGCCGGGCAGCGCCAGGCAGACGATGCGATGGGAATGCGGTGCAGCTGGAAGGGCGGGATGCATGGTTGCAGCAGACGAACCGGCGGTGGCGAAAATCCGTCGGATATTGGCATTGTGGCCAGTTTCTGGCAATGCTGGCCCCTGCAACGATGACTGCATGAACTCATCCGATCGTGATCGCACTTCCTACCGATGCCGCCCGCACCTGTTGTGGCTGCGTCGGCTCTGCCTGCTCGAAGCCGCCACCCTGTTGGCCCTGCTGCTGGTGGCGGTGCCGCTGAAGCATGTGGCCGGCCTGCCACTGGCCGTTTCCATCGGCGGCCCGATGCACGGCTTCGTGTTCCTGCTGTTTGCCTTGTACGTAGTGCGCCTGGTCGTGGCAGGGCACCTGTCGGCGCGCAGGGCTGGAGCATTGGTGCTGGCAGCCTGCCTGCCGTTGGGTGGTCTGTACAGCTGGTGGTCGCTGCGATGATCTACCTGTGGCTGAAGGCCCTGCACCTGGCGGCGGTGCTGGTGTTCTCTGCTGGTCTCACCGCGCTGGCGCTGGCGTTGTCGATAGGTGATCGCTCGGGCCGGAAACGATTCGCGCGACGCTTCGGTCTGGCGCTGCTGCGCTGGGATCGTCGGGTCACCCTGCCGGCCATGCTGGTGGCGTGGAGCCTGGGCCTGGCGCTTGCGGTGGTGGGGGGATGGCGCGGCCAGGCCTGGCTGCTTGGCAAGATCGCCGTGGTCATCGCGCTCTCGGCGTTGCACGGCCTGCTGGGCGCCGCGCTGCGCGTGAGGATGGACAAGGCGATCGCCAGGCGGCCTGGCTGGCACGCTGTCGGACCGCTGCTGGTTGTTACCGGGCTGGTGGCGATTGCGGTGCTGGTGACGATCAAACCGTTCAGCGGATGAGCCGGAACATGGCGATGGAGGTGCTTGCGCCGCTGGCGCAGGGGGGCGGATGTGCGTCATGCCACTGGGCGCTGGAGGCAGGGGCGTTGCAGCAGGGCGAGGTAATGGTTGTGATGGTGGCGATGGGGGTACTGGCAGTCGGTCGCAGCGCGCACGATCCTGCATCGACCTGTGGCCAGCGGGCGCTGGCGGCGGGCAATCCGGCGCCCTCCTTGGCGCCAGGTTGCGGATGTCGAAGTTTGAGGTCGCCTCAGTACCGGTACTGCCACCCCAGCGTCAGCACCCGGCCGCGGCCCGAGAAATAGCTTGGGTTCGACGGCGTGGTCTGCGAGTAGTAGCTGATGTACTGCCTGTTGGCCAGGTTCTGCACGCCCAGCGTGAAGGCATGCTTGTCCAGCATGTAGCGCGCGACCAGATCCACCGTGGTGTAACCCTTGAACTCGGCCACCCGCGCACCACGCAGGTCGAAGTCGCGGTCGAAGGCATGGCTGGCCTGCAGGCGGGTGCTGAGCTGCGGCGTCCAGCTCTGTTCCCAGAACGCGGTCAGCCGGTTCGGTGCGATGTTCACGCCAGCCAGGTCGCTGTCGAGGCGGCCGTCAACGTCGGCATCGTAGCGGCCGTTGGCGCGCGCATAGCCCAGGCCAAGCCGGCTGTCGCCCAGCCGCAGGCGCAGGTTGCTTTCAAAGCCTTCCACGCGGGTGGCCTGGCGCTGCACCGCATAGGCATCGATACCCGGATCGTAGATCAGTACCGAGCCGAGCTTGGATTCGGAGGTGTAGTAGGCAATGTCACCGCTGAAGCGGCCATCGTCGTACTCCAGGCCGATCTCGCGGTTGTCCGACACCACCGGTGACAGGTCGATGAGGCTGTCCACGCGTTGGCCGTCGCGGTTGATCGCGCGCAGCACGCGGCCGACGTCGGCAACGGTGTAGCCCTCCGAGTACGAGGCATAGGCGTTCAGGCGGTCGTTGATGTACCAGACCGCGCCGAAGTTGGGCAGGGTCTCGCTCATCGTCGGTTTGCCACCGGCCACCTTGCGTGCGCCGTAACGGGGCAGGGTGGTGTAGTCGCCCACCTCCAGCTCGCCCTTTTCGTAGCGCAGGCCGCCGGACAGCATCAGGTGGTCGGTCGGCCACCAGTGCAGCTGCAGCAGCGGTGACAGGCTCTGGTAGGTGGTCTGCGGCACCCAGTTCATGCCACTGGCCAGCAGCACCTGGTGGGTGCGGTCGCGCAGGCCGTCCAGGCCCAAGGTCACGTCCAGCGTGGTGTCGGCGATGCGGCTCCAGCTCTGGGTCAGCTTGAAGCCGCGCTTGTCCGATTCATTCTGGGTCTGGTCCCAGGCGGCATTGGCGCCGGTGTTGCCCCACGGGTCCCACTGGCTGGCACCGTAGCGGCCTTCGAAATCCACTGCGAAGGCCTGCGCCTGGAAACGGCCACCGAGCAGGTTGGCGGCGCTGTAGTCCACGGTGAGCGAACGCGAGCGGTTCATCGGCGGATCGAGCGGCGTATCGCCGGGGACCGAAAGGGTCGGGCGACCGGTCCGGTAGTCACCGTTGATGGCCAGGTAGTTGTCCAGCCCGCGCAGTTCGTAGCGGTTGGCCATCACCTGCAGGCGGTGGCCCTCGGCAATGTTCCAGCCCAGCTTGGCGAACACGTTCGATGAGGTCGAGTCCATCAGCTCGCCCTGCGCGTTGGTGCCGATCGATCGGCCCTCGCCGTCGTGGTACAGACCCTGCTTCTCATAGGCCAGGCCGGCCACCAGGTCGAACAGCTCGCCGCGCACGCCCACCAGGGCCGAGCCGCGCTGGCCATTGTCATCGCGGCGGCTGGGCAGGGCGGAGCTGTAGCTGACGTTGGTGTCGAGCAGGAACGCCCCTGGCTCACTGGGCGCGCTGCGGGTGATGATGTTGACGATGCCGCCGGTACCGCCGATGCCCTGCAGCGCGTTGGCGCCGTGGATGACCTCGATGCGCTCGATCATCGCCGGGTCGATGGTGTGCGAATCACGCGAGCCATCCCGCAGCGGCGTGGACTGCGGCACACCGTCGACCATGTACAGGATGCCGCGGCCACGCATGGTTTCGCCGTAGTTGGACATCTTCTCGCGCGCCGGGGCAAACGCCGGGATCTGTGACGACAGCACCCGCGACACATCCGAACCCAGCGCCAGCTGCTGGGCGATGTCCTCGCGGGTCAGCACGGTGACGGTGTTGGGCATGGCGGTCTCGCCCTGCGGCATGCGCGCGGTCGAGGCCGATACCGTGACGCGGGCCAGCGACGTCGTCGTGGCTGATGTCGGCGCCGATGACGCGGCCCGGGCCGGGGTGCGCGGCTTGGCCGGCGCTGGCGCGGCACTCACCACGAACACACCCGGCGAACGTTCCTGCATCGCCAGGCCTTGCCCGGCCAACAGGCGCTGCAGGGCGTCGCGCGGGGTGTAGCGGCCGTCGAGGGCGGGCGCATTGCGGCCGCTCACGCTGTCGGCCGCGAACAGCAGCTGGATGCCACTCTGCCGGGCCAGTGCGTTGAGCGAAGCCTGCAGCGGGCCGGCCGGCAGATGCAGCTCGACGGGTGCGGGCGCAGCGGTCTGCGCCGTGGCCGGCAGGGCTGCACACAGGCAGGCAGCGAGCAGGGTGGGGGCCAGCCGGCGCAGGGCGGCAGGCGGAACAGGGCGGGTCATGCGGGGGTCCTTCGGAAGGGTTCAAGCACTTGCCGGATGGGACGGCGCGCAACCCACCCTCGGCAGGGCATTCAATCGCGGGCGCGCAGATGCAGGCTGCCATCGGTGCCGGTATGCACCTGCACCGGCAGGATCTCCGGCAACAGGGCGACCGCAGTCTCGGCACGATCAGCATCGAAAACGCCCGACACCTGCAGCGGTCCCAGTGCGGGGTCGTCCAGCACGATCGGGCGGTCGTGATAGCGCTGCAGGATGCGCAGCACCTCGGCCAACGGCATGCGGTCGAACTGCAGCCGGCCACTGGTCCAGTCGGCCCGATCCGGGTCCACCGCTTCCGGCGGAGACAACGATCCTGGCTGGGCCAGCAGGCGCTGGCCCGGCTTCAGGCGTTGCTCGGCACCACCGCCGTCCACGCTGACACCAACCTCGCCACGCCACAGCGTGACTTCGCTGAGATCGCCCTGGCGGTCAACGTCGAACACCGTGCCGTAGTTGCGTACCTGGACAGGTCCGGCATCGACCTGGAAGCGGCGCCATGCGGAGTGCTGCACCTCGAAGCGCGCGTGGCCCTGTGCCAGCAGCACCTGCCGCGAGCGCAGGTGGCGACGGACCTGCAGCTGGGTTCCCGCGTCGAGCAGCACGCGGCTGCCGTCCGGCAGGTTGATGTCACGACGTTCGCCGACAGCAGTCTGGTAGTCACGCACCTGCCAGGCGGGGTCAGCCAGCAGCAGCGCGCCGGCCGCCAGCAACAGCAACGGTAGCGCCCGTTTTGCGGTAGTTCCTCCACGGCGTCGTTGCAATTGCTCCGGGTCCGGCAACGGGAAGCGCTCTTTCAGCAGGTCCCGGTGCTGGTCGAGCATGTCCTCGGCAGAGGGTTCGGCGGGTGACGACGGGAGGAGCGGGTCAGGGGACGCAGGGCTCACCGCAGTGCACCGTGCAGCCGGCAGTCGGCCATGGCCAGGCGCAGATGACGCTCGACCGCCTTCAGGCCGATACCCATCCGCTGTGCCACCTCGGCCTGGGGCAGCTCATGGATCTTGTGCAGGACGAAGACCTGCTGCCGCCGGCACGGCATGCGCTCGATGCTGGCGGTCAGCCGCTGCAGTGCCTGCTGGCCCTGCGCCTGCCGCTCGGGTCCTGGGTGCTCGCAGGCGCCCTCGGGAAGTTCGGCGCGGGGCTCGACCCAGTGCCGGCGCAGGTCCTCGGCGCGGCAGCGGTCGACCGCCGCATCGTGGGCGATCCTGCGCAGCAGCGCGATCGGTTGGCGGGCATCATGCACGGCCGGACGCTCCAGCAGGCGCACACAGACATCGTGCACCACTTCGCGGGCCAGCCCGGGCGAGCGGAACCGGCGATGCAGGTAGTCCACCAGTTCCTCGTAGTGGCGCACCAGCGAGGACACCAGCGGCAGCGCAGGTGGGCAGGGAAGTGTCGGCGGGGACATCCGGACGGGCAGCAAGGGTGAAGGGCGGGCGCCGGGAGGTCATCCCTGCGTGATGACGCAATACTAATGGGAACTGTTCTCGTTTGCCATGCTGTTCTTGCCGCCGGGATTGTTCGCCGCGTCTGGAAAGTGAATCCACGATCATCGGCTGGAGCGCAGAATCGGCCACGGCTAGCCTGCCTGCAGGCTCAAGGAGGTGAATCATGCATGTGCTTCTGGTGATGGTGGGTGGCGTGGTGCTGCTGGGCGTGTTCCTGCTGTTCGGGCGTCTGTGGAGCGTGGGTACGTCACAGCTGCCCACAGCGCTGATCGCATTCATGGCGACCTGGCTGCTGGTGACGGTAGCCAACATGTGGGTGGGTGTCAGCAAGGCCGGTTATGCGGTGCGCGAGGAACTGCCGATCCTGCTGCTGGTGTTCGCGGTGCCGGCCCTGCTGGCCGGTCTGCTCTACTGGCGCCTGGCGCGCTGAAGGACGGCCATGAGTACACCACTGCGATTGCCGTCGCTGCGCCAACGCGACGGCCACCATGCACGCGTGACCTACGAAGAGCTGTTCTTCGACCTCGTCTACGTATTTGCGGTTACCCAGCTCAGCCACCATCTGCTGCATCACCTGGACCTGGCCGGCGTGCTGCAGACGCTGGTGCTTTGGTTTGCGGTGTGGCTGGGCTGGCAGTATGCGTGCTGGATCAGCAACTGGTTCGACCCGGAAGCACCGCGTATCCGCGGCCTGCTGTTTGCCACCATGCTGCTGGCCTTGCTGATGTCCTCGTCCATACCCGAGGCCTTCGCTGACCGTGCCTGGGTGTTCGCCGGGGCGTACGCCACCATGCAGGTCGGGCGCACCGTGTTCGTGCTGCTCGAGGTTGGCCGCACACACGCGCTGGCGCCGAACTTCCGCCGCATGCTGGCGTGGTTGAGCGTGTCGGCCTGTTTCTGGCTGGCAGGCGCTGCGGCCGACGGTAATACGCGGCTGGCACTGTGGGCGGTGGCGGTGGCCTGCGAGTACGTCTCGCCGATGTTCGGCTTTGCGTTCCCGGGGTTGGGGCGTTCGCATACCCGTGAGTGGACCATCGAAGGCGGGCACCTGGCCGAGCGTTGTCAGCTGTTCGTCATCGTCGCACTCGGCGAGACGCTGCTGGCTACCGGTGGCGTGCTCAGCGAGGTCGAACAGTGGAGTGCTGCGGTGGTGTCTGCGGTGCTCGCCACCTTTGCCGGCACCATCGCCATGTGGTGGCTGTATTTCGGCATCTCCAGCCGCGACGCCACCGAGGCCATCAGCCATGCCGACGACCCGGGCCGGATGGGCGCCAACTTCCACTATGTGCACGCGCTGCTGATCGCCGGCATCATCGCCACGGCGGTGGGCAACGATCTGGTCATGGACCATCCGGGCGCGGTGGTGACCGCGGTGTACGCCACCGTGCTGGTGGCCGGCCCGTTGATCTACCTGCTCGGCAGCGCCTTGTACAAGCGGATCGTGTACGGACGCGCACCGTATTCGCATCTGATCGGTGCCGTGGCGCTGGTCGTGTTGGGCGTGGTCTTGCCGCACACCCATCTGCTGGCCGCTGGGTGGCTGACCAGTGCGGTGCTGCTGGCGGTCGGGTTGATGGATACGCGGTTGAAGCACCGCCTGCAACGGGCCTGAGTCGTTTCGTCCTCTCAGCGCCTTGGGGCTAGCCGAGCGCGGCGGCCATCGCCGCAAGCTTGCCGACCGTGTTGAGATTGCGGGCGGTGCCTTGCTGGGCATAGGGAATCCGCAGGCGCGAGTCGGCCATGCCGTCGCCATAGTGGATGAAGAGCTCACGATCGCCGAGTGCCAGCTGCTCATCGCGCAGGCCAGTCACTCCGGTCAAGGGATCGGCGGGCAGTGTGACATCCACGAACAACGCGACGACGCGATTGCCGGCGGCGTGCGGAAACGGATTGCGTGCGGCAACCGCCGCGATCTCGGCTGCTGAGCGCACCAGTACGCCCACCGGTTTGCCGGCGTAGGCCTGCAGCCGTTGGCCAAGGGCCTGCCGCACACCGGCTTCGTCAAGCCCGCTGCGGAACACCACGTTGCCGCTGGCGATATAGGTACGAACGTCGGTGAAGCCTGCGTCCTCGCACATCGCCACCAGTTCAACCATTGGCAGTTTGCCGGTGCCGCCGACATTCACCGCACGCAGCAGCGCAACATGCACACTCATGCAATGCCCGCCTGCAGCCGGTCGTACATGCGCACCAGATCAACCAGCGTGCGCGCCCCCATCTTGCGCATCACTTGAGCACGGCGCACCTTCACCGTGATTTCGCTGACCCCGAGATCGCCGGCGATCTGCTTGTTGAGGCGGCCGCGTACCACGCCGTCGACCACCTCGCGCTCGCCGGCATTGAGGGTGCCCCAGCGCAGCTGCAGCGCGCCGAGTGCCTCGCCGTCCCGGCGGCGCTGGCGGTCGATCTCGATGCCCTTGTGGATGGCATCGAGCAGTTCCTGGTCGCGGAAGGGTTTGGTCAGGAACTCGATGGCGCCGTCCTTGATCGCGTTGACGCCCATCGCGATGTCGCCGTGGCCGGTGATGAACACCACCGGCAGCTGCAGGCCGTGGCTGCCCATCGTGCGATGGAACTCGAGGCCGCTCTGGCCGGGCATGCGCACGTCCAGCACCAGGCACGCCGGCGCGTCCTCCAGTTCGTGTTCGAGGAAGGCCTGGGTGGAAGCGAAGGCCCGCACCTGCAGGCCCATCGAGGCCAGCAGGTCTTCCAGCGCGGCGCGCACCGACGGATCGTCGTCGACCACGTAGACGATGGGTGCTGGATCGATGGCTGGGGCAGCGGGCTTACGCATGTTGAACATCCGTGGCGATGGGCAGATCAAACACAAAGCAGGCACCGCCGCCACTGGGGCGCTCGGCTCGGATCCTGCCGTCGTTGGCTTCGATCATCGACCGGCTCAGGCTCAAGCCCAGGCCGAGCCCATGTGATTTGGTGGTCCAGAACGCATCGAACACGCGCTCGGGATGATCGGTGGGAAGGCCGACACCACGGTCGCGCACGCTGAGGCTGACCCTCTGTCCGTCGCGCTGGGTCAACAGGGACAGGCGTCGGTCGGCGGTCGGCATCGTTTCCATCGCATCCACCGCATTGAGGATCAGGTTGCCGATCACCTGCTGCACCTGCACACGATCGGCCTGCACCGGGGGCAGGTCGGCATCGAGCAGCAGGGCCACGGCCACACCGTGCTGGTCCAGCTCGCTGCGCGACAGCGCCAGCATTTCCTCCACCGCTTGGTTCAGGTCGAAGGCGCGCCGTTCCGGAGCTGCGCCCTGGGTGAGTCCGCGGATGCGGGCGATCACGTCACCGGCACGGTGCGCGTCGGCCAGGATGCGGGCCACGGTCTGGCGTGCCTTGTCCACGTTCGGCGGGTCCTGTGCCAGCCAGCGCTGGCAGGCTTCGGCGCTGCTGGCGATGGCCGCCAGCGGCTGGTTCACTTCATGCGCGATGGAAGTGGTGAGCTCGCCCACGGTGGAAGCGCGCGCCACCCGCAGCAGGCGGCCCTGTGCTTCCTGCACGGCGGCCTTGGCCGCTTCCATCTTCAACGCAAGATAGGTGGTGATGGCAATCACCAGCATGCCGATCACCGAATTGACCAGGCCGATGCGGTAGGTGCCGAAGCGGGTGAGGAAAAAGCTCAGGGCGGTGAGTGCGATGCAGGCGAGGGCAAGGCGGACCAGCCCGCGTGTGCCAAGTATGCGCGACGCGGCGAGGATGACCGCTGCGTAGAAGCAGGCCGCAGCCACGGCGTAATCGGTAATGGTGTCGATCAGGAAGATCGCCGCCATCACGACGATCAGGGCCAGCAGCACCAAGGGGCGACGGGGCGACAGCGATGGCATCGGGGAAGCTCCCTGGCGTGGGGGAAAAGGATAGCAAAGCGCTGTTCGGTAGATGCCGACCTTGGTCGGCACGAACCAAAACGATGCCTGGTAGTGCCGGCCGCTGGCCGGCAGCTGCACGGTGTTGCCGGAGTTCATGAGGTTGCCGGCCAGCGGCCGGCACTACCTCAGCGGTGGGCATGGCATCTGAGGGTTTCGTGCCGACCAAGGTCGGCACCTACCAAAGCGTAGTGTGCAGGCTCCTGGTGGATGCACGGTGCTTCCGGGGATCATGAGGTTGCCGGCCAGCGGCCGGCACTACTCTTCCAGACTGGCGTTCCAGAACCCCTGCAGCACGCCAGGCGTGGTCGCCAGTGTCGCCAGCACGGCATCGAGCTCACCGGCATCCACCGTGGTGGCATACAGCACCGCTTCGATCTCCACATCACGCTCGCCAAACGGGCGCTGGTCCACTGCGCGCACCGGGTACTGTGCCTGCTCAAGCAGCAGCAACAGCTGGTCCAGCACCTCGGCCTGCTGCTCGCGCAGGCAGACCACGTTGATCGCATAGGTCGCCTCGCTGAACGCTTCCGGCAACGGTTGCCGCTGGATGCGGTTCACCACCGGCCGCAGCAGGGTGTTGGCGGCCAGCACGAACACCGCCGCCAGTACCGCCTCCGGCAACAGCTTGATGCCGGCGCAGGCACCCACCGCCGCAGAGCCCCACAGAGTCGCGGCGGTGTTCAGGCCGGACACCTGCGCACCCTCCTTCATGATCGCGCCAGCGCCGAGAAAGCCGACGCCTGAGATCACATAGGCCACCACATGCAGCGGCGAGGGCGGGCCACCGTAGAGGTCATGGAAGCGCACCGCCAGATCGACGAATACCGCCGCAGCCACCGCCACCAGGGTGTTGGTACGCAGGCCTGCGGTACGTTGGCGCAACTGCCGCTCCAGGCCGATGATCGTGCCCAGCACGAAGGCCACCGACAGGCTGATCAGCGAGCTGAGCGTGGCGCCGGCGTTGAACGCCGGCAGGTTCGGATTGATGTCCATCGTGTTTCTCCCGGCGCGGGCCGGTTACTGCCAGCCGTAGCGACGGATGTAGATCCTCTTCAGTGCGGTGGTCAGCACCGCATAACCGAACAGAATCGCCACCAGGAACGGCCAGTAGCCGGCAGGCAATGCCTGCAGCTTGAAGTAGCCGGCCAGCGGGCTCATCGGAAGGATCACGCCGATTGCCATGATCAGGCCAGTCATCAGCAGCAGTGGCGGAGCCGCGATGCTCTGCAGGAACGGTAACTTCGGCGTGCGGATCATGTGCACGATCAGGGTCTGGGTCAGCAGGCCGACCACGAACCAACCGGATTGGAACAGTCCTTGGTCCGCCGGCGTGCGTGCATCGAACACGTACCACATCAGCGCGAAACAGGTCAGGTCGAAGATCGAGCTGATCGGCCCGAAGAACACCATGAAACGGCCGATGTCTGCCGGGTTCCACTTCAGCGGCTTGCGCACCAGCTCCTCGTCCACGTTGTCGAACGGAATCGCGATCTGCGAAATGTCGTACAGCAGGTTCTGCACCAGCAGCTGCAGCGGCAGCATCGGCAGGAACGGCAGGAAGGCCGAGGCCACCAGCACCGAGAACACGTTGCCGAAGTTGGAGCTGGCGGTCATGCGGATGTACTTCAGCATGTTGTTGAACGTGCGCCGGCCCTGGATGACGCCTTCCTCCAGCACCATCAGGTTCTTTTCCAGCAGGATGATGTCGGCGGCCTCCTTGGCGATGTCCACCGCGCTGTCCACGCTGATGCCGATATCGGCCGCACGCAGCGCCGGTGCATCGTTGATGCCGTCACCGAGGAAGCCGACCACCTTGCCCTGTGCGCGCAGCTCGCGCACCAGGCGTTCCTTGTGCAGCGGCGTCAGCCGTGCGAACACACGATGCTGCTGCAGCGCCTTCGCAACGGCGGCGTCGTCCATGCGCTCGATCTGCGGGCCGGTCAGGATGGTGTCGGTCTCCAGACCCACCTGTGCACAGACACGGGCGGTCACCAGTTCGTTGTCACCGGTGAAGACCTTCACTTCCACGCCATGCGCGGCCAGCGCCTGCAGCGCCTGCGCGGCCGATTCCTTCGGCGGGTCCAGGAAGGCCACGTACCCAACCAGGGTCAAGCCGCACTCGTCGGCCTGCGTGTACACAGTCTGGCTGGCCGCGGTTTCCTTCATCGCTACCGCCACCACGCGCAGGCCCTGTTCGTTCAGTTCTTCGGTAGTCTGCCGCACGCGTGCCAGGCGGCGCTCGTCCAGCGGCATTTCCTGGCCGTTCTCGCGCACCGTGCTGCATACCGCCAGCATCTCCTCGACTGCACCCTTGCAGATCAGCTCGTGGTGGTCCTCGCGCTCGGACACCACCACCGACATGCGGCGGCGCTCAAAGTCGAACGGAATCTCATCCACCTTGTGGTAATCCTGCGACAGCCGCAGCGAACTCTGCAGCTCCACGTGCTCCAGCACCGCACGGTCCAGCAGGTTGATCAGGCCGGTCTGGAAGTGGCTGTTGAGGTAAGCGAACGTCAGCACGTCTTCCGAATCGTGACCGAACACATCGGTGTGGCGCTCCAGCGCGATCTTGTCCTGGGTGAGCGTGCCGGTCTTGTCGGTGCACAGCACTTCCATGGCGCCGAAGTTCTGGATCGCATCCAGGCGCTTGACGATTACCTTGCGCCGCGACAGCAGCACCGCACCCTTGGCCAGGGTGGAGGTGACGATCATCGGCAGCATTTCGGGGGTCAGGCCCACTGCCACCGACAGCGCGAACAGGAACGCCTCGGTCCAGTCGCCCTTGGTCCAGCCATTGATCAGCAGCACGAACGGCACCATCACCAGCGCGAAGCGGATCAGCAACCAGCTGACACTGTTGACGCCCGCCTGGAACGCGGTCGGTGCGCGATCAGTGGCGGTGCTGCGCTGGGCCAGCGTGCCGAAATAGGTGCGGTTGCCAGTGGCCAGCACAACAGCCGTGGCCGTGCCGGACACCACATTGGTGCCCATGAACAGCAGGTTGTGCTGTTCCAGCAGGCCGGCCAGGCCGTCGCCCGGGTGCGCGAACTTCTCTACCGGCAGTGATTCGCCGGTCATCGCGGCCTGGGCGACGAACAGGTCCTTGGCGGTCAGTACGCGGCAATCGGCCGGAATCATGTCGCCGGCCGACAGCACGATGTGGTCGCCGGGCACCAGCTCGCGGATCGGCAGGTCCAGCAGGCGCGCCGGGCGACGGCTGTGCAGGTGTGCGCCGAAATACTGGTCGGCCACATCCGCAGCTTCGGTGCCGGGATTGCGGCGCAGCACGCGCGCGGTGTTGCCGACCAGTGCCTTTAGCCGCTCGGCCGCACGGTTCGAGCGACCCTCCTGCACGAAGCGGATCAGCGTGGACAGCAGCACCATCGCGCCGATCACCACGGTGGCCTTGATGTCCTCGGTCAGCCAGGACACCGCCGCCAGCACGGTCAGCAGCAGGTTGAATGGATTGCGGTAGCACTGCCAAAGGTGCCGCCACCACGGTAGCGGCTTTTCGTGATCCACCTCGTTGGGGCCGAGCGTAGCCAGCCGTTCCTCGGCTTCATGCGGGCTGAGACCATCGGCATGCGACCCCAGCGTGGCCAGCAGCTCGGCTTCCTCCTGCTGCGCGAGGGTGACCAGGCCGGTGGTGAGCGCAAACGGTGCTGCTTCGGCACTGCCCGGGCCAAAACCGGCTTCGGGCATCGCACGGCGACGGAACAGGTTGCCTGCGCGACGGCTGCGCAGGAAGGCATTGAACCAGGCGTTGAGCAGGCTCATGGGACTCTCCTCGAATGTCAGAGCCGGCCGCGGCCGGAACACGAACGGAACGGATGAAACAGATCAGGCGTGGCGCATCGCCAGCACCGCCGGTGACCACGGCTGCATGTGCAGGCGCTGGCTGCCGCCGATGCACAGCGGCTTCATCGCATCGCGCAGGGGATAGGGCAGATGACGCAGCACGGTGATGCGCTCGCTGATCGGCAGCAGCGACAGCGCGTCGGCCACCACGCGCGGCGAACCGAGCGACAGCGAACGGGCGAACATCACGGGGCCGTGCTGCAGCAGTTGGCTGCGCAGGGCGGCGACATCGCGCTCGCCAATCAGGCGGCGCAGGGTGATGTAGAGGATCTTGTAGGACATGGGGGTGCTCTCCAGGCAAACGGCGCCTGGCGGCCCCCCGTCACTCAGGCAGGCAGGGACCGGCGGGCAGGCGCCAGGAACAGGCAACAAGCGGTCATCCGGGGCGCGGTGCGCCCGGCAGGGTCGGGGTCCATCTGCGTCTCCATGAGGGGAGGGGGCCGGCCAGGATTGCCCTGGCCAGTGGCGCTATTGTCCGCCCCTGAATGGGGCAGTCCTAGAGGCTCGTGGGTTAGCCCGGCTATACCTTGGTATAGCCGGGCATGCGCAGCGCCAATCGTTGTTCAGTGATGGCTCAACGCGAAGCGCTGGTCTGCTTGCACACGTCGTACTCGCCGCGGCTCAGCGTCTTGTTGCGGTCTGTGTCGCAGGCATGCAGTCGCTCGGCCCAGTCTGGCGCGACGGCGTCCACCTCGGCCAGCGTGACGATGCCGTCCTTGTCCTTGTCCAGCGATTCGTAGGCAGGGATGAGCCTGACTTCGGTCACGTCCTCGGCGGCCGTTGCCTTGCTGGCCTCCTGGGTCTTGGAACAGGCGCCCAGCAGCAGGCCCGCACACAGCGAGAGAGCGATGGGAAGGCAGCGATAACCGGTCATGGCGTGCTCCTGAGGAAAGGGCGAACCACCGGTGCGGTGGCCACGGCCGGATCTTCTGCGCGGGGCCGTAAGCGGGCTGCGAAGAATGGGTCCGTGGACCGTTGCCAGTGGGCCACCATTCACCGGGCCGCGCAGCAGCGATTGCGCAGAGTCGACTCTACCCTCGAACGGTGGGATGCCGGCCAGCGGCCGGCGCTACCCATCTGCTCAGAAGCGGTCGGCAAAGGCATCCGTCGCGCGCACCAGCGCATCCACCGTGGCCGGCTCGTTGGCGCTGTGGCCGGAGGTCACCATCTCCAGCCGGGCTTCCGGCCAGGCCTTGGCCAGATCCCACGCGCTGCGCGGCGGGCAGATGATGTCGTAGCGCCCCTGCACGATCACGCCGGGCAGGTGGCGGATGCGATCGATGCCACGCAGCAACTGATCGTGTTCCAGAAAGATGCCGTTACGGAAGTAGTGCGCTTCAATACGGGCCTTGGCCAGGGTATCCAGCGGATCGTCGGTGGATTCGGCGTCCACATCGTGCTGCAGGGTAGCGGCGTTGTCTTCCCAGCCCAACCAGGCCTGTGCGGCTTCGATGCGGGTCGCTTCATCCGGGCCGTCCATGCGGCTCCAGTAGGCCGCGATCATGTCGCCGCGCTCGGCATCTGGAATGTAGGACTCATAGCGGTCCCAGCGCTCCGGGAAGATCCAGCGCGCACCGCCGTTGGCCTCGGCAAACCAGCGGTTCTCGATCTCACGACCGAGGAACACACCACGCACGATCAGGCCCGTGGCGCGCTCGGGATGTGCCTGTGCATAGGCCAGCGACAGCGTCGAACCCCAGGAGCCGCCGTAGACCAACCAACGCTCGATGCCGAGGTGCTCGCGCACCTTCTCGATGTCGGCCACCAGGTCCTGCGTGGTGTTGTCGCGCAGTTCGCCAAACGGCGTGGAGCGGCCGCTGCCACGCTGGTCGATCAGCACGATGCGGTAGCGCGCCGGGTCGAAGAAGCGGCGATGGGTCGGCGAAATGCCAGCACCCGGGCCGCCGTGCAGGTACACCACCGGAATGCCCTCTGGCGTGCCGCACTCTTCGATGTGCAGCGTGTGCAGATCGCTCACCTTCAGGGTGAACTCGCGATAGGGCTCGATGGCGGGATACAGGGTGCGCATGGCGGGGGCCTCACAAGCAGGGGCGGCCAGCATACCCCCACCCGTGGCACCCGGCAGCGCTGGCTGCCTGCCCGGTGATGGAAATGCGCTTGCCGATGCGCATAAGCTTCGATGATGCAAGCAACCCCGACACGGATGTTCACCTTCGACCCCGGCCTCGGCAGTGGCGCGCGCGAGCTGCTGAAGTGGATCGCACTGCTGGCCATGACCGGCGATCACGTGGCCAAGGTGGTGTTCGGCGGCTACGTACCGGTGGTGAGTGAACTGGGGCGCATCGCCTTCCCGCTGTTTGCGCTGGTGATGGCCTGCAACCTGGCTCAACCCGGCGCCGACCTGCGCAAATCGATGCGGCGGCTCGCGCTCTGGGGGTTGATCGCGCAGCCATTGCATGCGCTCGCATTTGGTTCCTGGCTGCCGCTCAACATCCTGTTGACCTTTGCTCTGGCCGCAGTGGCCGTGCATGCGCTGGCAAACAATCGGCCGGTGCAGCTGTTGCTGGCTGCCGGCGCGCTGCCGATGCTCGTGGATTACCAGTGGGCCGGCGTTGGTGCTGTGCTGCTGGCCTGGATCGCGTTCCGGCATCGCGCGTGGTGGCTGTTGCTGGTTGGGCTTGCAGCGGTGTGCTGGGCCAACCACAACGGCTGGGCGCTGCTGGCCGTTCCGGTGGTGCTGTTGGCCGCGCGGGTGCCGTGGCAACTGCCGCGCTGGCGCTGGGCGTTTTATGGGTACTACGTGGGGCATCTGGCGGTGCTGGCGTTGATTGCCCATCTGCTTGCGTAATGTCGGAACCGGCATGTCGCATGTCTCGAATGCCGGACGCAGTCAAAGAATGCGCGTCGCAGGCATGGGTGAAGCATGCCGCCATTGGCGTGGTGCAAGTTATTGAATTTTCGGCTCGATTGTCGATATGCGACAATGCTGCCACTGCGTGAACGTTGCTGTCTTTGCACTTGGGTTGTTGGCGCCTGCCACCCCGTTGTGCACATGATGGGGTGCCATCGAAAAAGGATGGCCGGGGGCTGGAATCCCCGTTGGTTGTGTTGTTCGCGCTTGTCAGCCGGCGTCGCCTTGTGCGGCGCCGGCTGACAACCCGTCCGCGCCTTATGGCGGGCGGTGCGTGGAGGTGCGCGCAAGCGTGCCTACCGGACTGTCTTCACACAACCACCGGATTCCAGCCACGTACCGTCCGCCGCCTTTGTTAAGGGCGGTGGTCCCGCATGCCTTGCACGGAGACCTGCCATGAACGCATCGGAGTTCCCCCATCAGCACGCCCCGGCCAATGCCGATGAGGGGCACGACATCCCGCCCGATCCCAACAACCTGACGGCCCTGCTGCATCGCATCGGGCTGGGCGCGGCTTCTGACGGCCAGCCCTGGCCCGAGCGCCATCAACTGCCGGGCCGATGCATGGCATTGGCCGATGCCGATGGTGCGCTGGCCGGGCTGCGCATCGTGCAGGAAATCCTGCTGGCGGCCGAACGCGCCCGCCAGAATGGCGGCCCGGACCAGTACGTGGGCGACCGCGTGATGGAAGGGCTGAAGCTGGCCGCGCTGGCGTTGACCAGCCATGCCATCTATCGCCTGCACCCCGAATGATCCACGCCCTGCGTGGATGCTCCTGGCGGATCATCGCTACGCCAGCCAGGCATGGCCTGGCTCTACTGATTCGCTTCCAGTAGATCCACGCCATGCGTGGATGCCTTTCAGAAATCCATCGTCGCCGACACCAGCACCGTCCTCGGCGCACCCAGCGCCAGGCTCGACAACAACGGCATGCCCCAGTACGCCTTGTTGGTCACGTTGTTCACGCTGGCCCGCAGCGCAAGCGGTCGACCCGCCACGGTGGTGCTGTAGCGCGCCCCCACATCGAACAACGTGCGCCCCGGTACCGATAGGCTGTTGTCGGCACTGATGTACTGCTTCGACATCGCCGTGGCATTGCCGGTCAAGGTGAGGCCCTGCAAGGTCGGCACATCCCATTCCACACCCAGCTTGGCCTGCCGTTGCGCTACGGCGGTGGCGATGCGCCCCTCATTCACGCCGCCTGCCGTGCGGGTCAGCTTTGGTTGCACGTAGGCCACGCCACCCAGCAAGCGCACGCCATCCAGCGGCGCACCGAAGAAGCCCCATTCCACGCCGCGGTTACGTTGTTCGCCACCAAACGAGAAGATATTCGTGACCGGATCGGTGTAGCTGCTCGGTCGCTTGATCTCGTACATGCTGAACGTGTGCGCGAAGCTGCCCAGGTCCAGCTTCAGGCCCAGCTCCTTCTGCTTGGTGCGGAACGGTGCGAACACATCGCCGGCATTGGCAGCGGTCATCGGCGCGGTGGCGCCCTGGCTGAGGCCTTCGATGTAGTTGGTATAGAGGGAGACCGTGTCGGTGGCCTTCACCAGCAGGGCCGCGGCCGGCGTTGTGGCGCTCTCGTCGTAGCGCGAGGTGCGCGCACCGCTGGCGACATTGAAGGTCTCACTGACCACCTGCTGGCGGCGCACGCCCAGCGTCAACTGCACGCGGTCATCGGCGAAGGCGAGGGTGTCGGCGAAACCGAGGCTGTCCAGCCGCAGCTCGGTATGCGAGATGTGCGGTGCCACGAACGGCGCCGCCGGGCCCCACACCGGGTTGTACAGATTGGTGGTCCAGTCCCAGCCCGGCACGCTGCGGCGCCCGTAATCGTTCTGGGTGTGCTGGTAATGGGTCACGTTGGCAGCCCACTGGTGGCCGACAGCGCCGGTGCGGAAGCTGCCGCGCAGGCCGGCATCTGCAGACTGCTTCTTGATATCGAAGGCGAGCTGGCCGATCACCGTGCTGAAGTCGCCGGCTGGATTGAGGATCTGCGCGCTGATCGAACCGTTGTAGCGGTAGTCGGTCTTGCTGGTGCCGTAGGCCAGGTAGGCCATCAGGCTATCGTTGATATCCAGTTCGCCGCGCAGCATCGCGCCCTTGTCCTGGCTGTCCACATAGGCCCAGTCCGGGTTGATCAGCGTATCGCCACGCGGCGGCCGCGGAATGGCAACGCCCGGTGCCAGGCCGACGCCACGTGCAGGGCCGTCAACACGGTCATCGGCGCTGTACAGATCGGCCGACAGCCGCGCACGGTCGCCGCGCCAGTCCAGCGCCAGCGAACCCAGCTGTACCTTCTTGCGCTGCTTGCCGACTGCGCCATCACCATCACGGTACGCGCCGTTGAAGCGGATGCCGAACTGCTTGTCGGCGCCCAGGCGACGGCCCATATCCACATGGGTGCCGAACTGCGCATCGGAGGCGAAGTTGGCACTGACCCGCAGCAATGGCTGCTCGCCCGCGCGCTTGGGGACCAGGTTGACGCTGCCACCGACCGAACCACCCGGCGGCATGCCGTTGAGCAGCGCGGAGGGGCCCTTCAGCACTTCGATGCGCTCGAACATTTCCGGCGAGGTGCGGTAGTAGGGCGCCATGCCGCTGAGGCCATTGAAGGTGGTGTCGCTGGTGTTGGAGGCAAAGCCTCGGATCGCGTAGTTCTCGCTCCACGAACCGGTGACGCCGTTGCTGAACACCGTGGGGTCGGTGGCGGCGATGACGTCGGTCAGGTCCTTGGCCTGGCGGTCGCGGATGAAGGACTCGGTATAGCTGACCGTATTGAACGGCGTGTCCATGAAGTCCTTGTCGCCGAGCAGGCCGACGCGGCTTCCAGCGGCCACCTGGCCGCCCGCATAGTCTGCAGTGACCCGGCGCTGTTCCTGCACCTGCACCGAGGGCAGGGTGGATGGCGTGGCGTCGGCCAGCGCGGCAAACGAGGCCAGAAGCCCCAGCGCCAAGGCGGACACCCGGTAGCGCCGTGCCATGCCCGGCGAATGCATCAGACCGCAGGGCGCGGCGGCAGTTCGCTGCAGGGGGGAGGAAAGGTCGTAAACGGTCATGCCAGGTTCCTGTGAATCGCAGGCGCGAGCGCGCCTGGCGCGCTGCCGACGGCAAGCACGGGGAGAGGGCGCAGCGCAGGGTTGTTGGCTGGGTGGGGACCTGGCGGGAGGTGAGCCATGGGCTCGACGATGGGTAGCGTGCTGGACGCATTCCGAATTAGTTGAGTAAATTAAACTAAATCAATCGTAGCGGACAAGAGGGTCCCTTTACTGGCACCCTCAGCAGGGTATGAACACGCACCGCATGAGCACGCACCCCGATCCAACGGCGCCGACCCGTGGCCGCCCGCCCACCATCACCCCGGAGCGCCTGGCCGACATCGGCATCCGCCTGGGTCTGCCCAACCTGACCATGGCCAACGTGGCCGCCGAACTGGCGGTGACCCAGGCGGCGCTGTACAAGCGCGTGGCCAACCTGGAGGCGTTGAAGCGCCTGGTGGCGGAGGCGGTGTTCCAGCGCTGGCAGATTCCGCGCGCGTCGGGTGATGCGCCGGGCAGCCTGGAGGCCTACCTGATGGGGTTCGTGCAGTCACTGTGCGAGGTGGTGAAGGCGCATCCCGGGCTGCCGCCGTACCTGCTGCGGCGCACGGTGGCGACCGCGCCGATGCTGGAAAAGATCGCCTCGCATCAGGCACACGTCGCTGATGTGTTCGGCCTGCCGGTGGACAAGGCGCGCTGGCTGCTGGCCACGATCGCCTTCTATTGCATTGCCGGCGCCGACACGATCTACGCGATTGCGGACGACGAAGAGGGGCAGGTGATCACCGAGTTCAAGCAGGGCATGCGGGCGCTGGTGATCGGTTCGCTGGAGGTATCGCGGCTTCGGTAGATCCACGCCATGCGTGGATGATCCTGGCCGATCACCATGACGCCAGCCAGGCATGGCCTGGCTCTACTGGACGGATCGCGTAGTGTCGAGAATACAATGCGGCCATGCCTGCCACGCCGACTCTCGATGATCTTCGCCGCTACGCGGTGGCGCGCACCCTGTTCAAGCCGACCACGCTGCTGACCGCGATACGACGGTTGGGCTTCGTGCAGGCCGACCCGATCCGGGCACCCGCTCGTGCGCAGGACCTGACCCTGCGCCACCGGGTGAAGGACTACCGCGCAGGCGATCTTGAGCGTCGCTATATCCGATTGCCGGTGGAGGAGGATTGCCTGGTGAACTACGGCTTCCTGCCGCGTGAGCATCTGGCACTGATGCACCCGCGCGTGTCCACGCGCGAGTGGGACGCCGAGACCCATCGCCGCGCGGCCGACGTGCTGGCCTTCGTACGCGAGCGCGGCAGCGTGCACCCGCGTGAGGTCGACCAGGCGTTCGCGCATGGGCGGGTGACCAATTACTGGGGCGGCACCAGCAATGCCAGCACGCATCTGCTGGACGGCATGCACTACCGTGGCCTGCTGCGCGTGCAGCGGCGCGACAGTGGTACGCGCATCTACGCGGTGGCCGATCACCCTGAGGCCGATGCCAGCGAGCAGGCGCAGATCGAACGTGCCGCCGCCCTGATCGACCTGGTGGTGCGCAAGTACGCGCCGCTGCCCTCGGCCAGCCTGACCTATCTGGTGCGCCTGCTGGGCTATGGCGCTCCACATCTGGCCGAGCAGACCCGGCAGGCATTGGCGTTGGCCAAGCAGCAGCTGGCCAGCTGCACGCTGGACGGCACCACCTGGTACTGGCCGGCAGATGAGAATCCGCGTTCGCGCCGGCATGCACCGGACGATCAGGTGCGCCTGCTGGCGCCGTTCGACCCGGTGGTCTGGGATCGCCGCCGCTTCGAGCTGTTGTGGGGGTGGGTGTACAAGTTCGAGGCGTATACACCTGCACCGAAGCGCCAGTATGGCTACTACGCACTGCCGGTGTTGTGGCATGAGCAGGTGGTGGGGTGGGCCAATCTCAGCGTGCACGACGGTGAGTTGGTATCGAGTGTGGGTTATGCCGGCAAGTCGCTGGCCCGCGACAAGGTGTTTCGTGGCGCGCTGGACGACGAGCTGCAGCGCATGGCGGGGTTCCTCACAGACCGCGATGCTGTGACAGGCCAATCGTGATGCGCCGACAACGCCCGAGGGACACCGACCTAGGGACGCACGGTGAGGCTCGCGTGGGATGCAGGGCAAGCCTCAAGTAACTCCATTGACGACCGATACCACTGCAGGTCTGCTCCACTTCATCAAGGATGATCGAACGCCATGCACTCCGCATCTTCACTCCGATCCGATGGCCGGGTTCGAGATCATGTTCTTGACCTCGAGGTCCTGCAGCCAGGGGATATAGTCCTGTCAACGACGAGCGAGAAGATCAGTAGATCCATTCGCTTCTTCACCAATTCGCCCTATAGCCATGCAATGCTCTATGTCGGAAATTCGCTGATTCATGCTGATGGTGACGGGGTTTTCTCGTTGAATCCTCAGAGACGCATCGTCGCTTCGGACGAAATTGCAGTGTTTCGACTTCGCGGGGGCTTGGATGCCGGGCAGCAGGCGACAGTTATCAACCATGTCCGCAGCGAGGTCGGCTCTCTCTATTCGGTGCCTCATGCCATTGTGGTCGGATTGATGAAGTTCTGCGGGCGCGACAGGAGCGGCAAGCAATTCTGCTCGCGACTGGTAGCCCAGTCATATCGCCTGGCCGGGCAACGTCTTGTCAGGAATGCCGACTACTGTTCCCCTGGCGCATTGGCTCGCTCGCCCTTACTGGAGCGGATTGAGAACGCTTTGCGACCGATCACCTGCTTGGACGCGCAGATTGCCGCCACTCCTGATCAGCTTCTTGAGCATCAACGGCAGACTTTCCAGTGGCTTCGCTGGGTGCGTGAGATCGCTCGTTCGCGGAAGAAGAAAATTACGAACATCACCAGTGCGCTGGATTTCATCGAAGCACATCCCGACATCGACGTTGAAGCTGCCGGGCAGCTGAAGTTGTCCGGATACCTGGATCATTATCGGGCTGACGAGTCGATCAACACGCACAGATACAGCGCTCAAGACTTCATGCAGAAGTATGGGCCATCACGCGAAGTACTTGAGAAGGAGCTGAGCCTCATTCAGGGCCTTGCAGAGCGCGTGGCGACCTCGCGCCAAGATGCAGCCAATCGACCTGTCACGAAGACCTTCAATCTGCTGCGCGATCTTCATCAGAATCGTGCGCAGCAGCTTGTCGTCAGGCTGGACGTCATATTGCATGTTGCGGCGGCGAATGGTCATCCCGACCTGGCTTATGTTGCACTCAACGTGAAGGCACAGTTGAAGCTCTTAACCATGAACAGGTGAATGCACTCAGTCAAAGGGGGCATGGCCATCGCAACGCAGCGGGGCGACTCGGGATCACTTCCGCAGCCCGAGAGCATCGCTCGGGTCGCCGTCCCGGGGTATTGATGCATCAGGTGGCCGCTGCTTGCTCTAGCTTCTCCGCCCATGCGCCACCATCGCCAGCACCACCACGCCAGCGGCGACGCTGGTGTGACCGGACAGCGCGGCCAGACCGAAGCCGACGCCCAGCCCGCGCATGGCCAGCACCGCAGTGAACACCAGAAGCGCCCAGCCGACTGCGCGCAGTTGTTGGACGGCCTGCGCGCTCAACACACGACGCAACACATCGCGCTGATGGCGCTCCATCGCCAGCGCCAGGCAACCGAACGCGGCCAGTGACAGCACAAACAGAATGACGTGGATCATGCGCTGGCCTCCGGTGCTGCAGTGCGTGTTGCGGCCGGCGGGCGTGCGCGCTTCGCCTTCGGCGCGTGCTTCCAGGTGCGCCAGGCCAGCAACGCATGCAGAACGGCTAATGCCAGCAGGGTCAGGTCGGTACCGGCAAACGCCCAATCACCTGCGGCCAAGGTGCGCCACAACGGATGTGCCGTCGTCATCGCCGTCAGCAAAGGCAACAGCGCCAGCAACAACGCACCCAGCACGAACTGTTCGATCCACGCACGCTTGGGTGCGCGCAGTGTGGCGTGCACGAACATTGCCGCCCAGGCCAGGAAGAACACATGCACCTCCCACGCGGCGCGCCCGTCCATGGCGGTGGGCAGCAGGCGGTTCGCCCACAGATAGGCCGCCATCGCCACCGACAGGCCAGCAACCGTGGCGATGTTGAGCCGCTCCACCAGCCGGAAACCGAAATAGGGCCGTTGCGGGTCAGGCAGCTGGGTACGGCGCTTCACCGTCCACAACACCAGCCCGGTACCGACCATGGCGGTACCGGCAAGGCTGACGATGAAATACAGCCAGCGCAGGGCGGCGTCGGCAAAGCGCCCCAGGTGCAGGCCATACAGCACGCCCTGGGTATCAGCGGCTACGCCCGAGCGCTCCTTGATCTGCAGTAGTTGCCCAACGCTGCCATCGAACAGCAGGTAGTTCGGCGTGGTCGAAACTCGGCTGGACTGCGCACGCACCACAGCCACGCGTGCGTTCTCGTCGCCGGGGTTCTGTACCTGCACGCTGCCTACCGTGCCGGTTCCCCAGCGCTGTTCGGCCTGTCTCACCAGTGCGCCGATGTCGGTAAGTGGAGCGGCGTGGCCGGCGGCCTTCTGAGGCGGCAGGAACAAGCGCATCTCGCTGACCACCTCGGCCTGCTGGAGCTTGTCCGGCAGTTTGGCCAGTCCCCACGGCATGTACAGCACTGCCAGCATCACCAGACCGCTCCAGGTGATCATGAAATGAAAAGGCAGGCCGAGTACCGACAGCGCGGCGTGACCATCCAGCCACGAGCGCTGGCCCTTGCCCCAGCGGAAGGTGAAGAAGTCGGCGAAGATCTTCTTGTGGGTGATCACGCCGCTGACGATGGCCACCAGCATGAACATCGCGCAGACGCCGACGATCCAGCGACCCCACATGGCTGGCATGTAGTGCAGATTGAAGTGGAAGGCATAGAAGAAGTCGCCACCGCCGGTATCCCGCGCCTGCAACGGCGCACCCGTGCTGGCATCGAACAGGCCCGAATCGAAACCATGTCGGCCGCGCCCACCCGGGCTGGCCCACATCGCCGACACCCAGGGCATGCGCGTACTTGGCAGGCTCAGGTTGATCTGGCTGGCTGCCGGTGCATCGGCCATCAGGTTGGAGACCGTGCGCTGCGCGACCCTCGCGGCCTCCGGCAACGTGGACGGCGTGGCGATTTCAGGGCGAGTGTAGCGGGACAGCTCGTCGCGGAAGTAGCTGGCGGTGCCGGTGAGGAACATCGCGTACAGGATCCAGCCGGCGAGCAGGCCAACCCAGATATGCAGGTCGGGCATGGTCTGGCGGATCCCGCGTGGCTTCGGGGTGCGATGGGCCTTGCTCATGCGCCCGCTCCCTGGCCGACCGTTTGCGCGACCAGCCACAGTGGCAGGGCGATCACGATCAACCCGATCCATGCGCGCCGCGCCGAGCGCACCGCGAACACCCAGACCACGGCGCCGGCGTACAGCAGGAAGCTGGCCAGCATGCCGGTGAACACGGCCTGGCGACCATCGATGGGTAGCGCCAGTGCGGCGATGCTGCTCAGTGCGGCCAGCGCATAGCCGCCGAACAATGCGGCGATGATGCGTGAGACCAGGGGCAGCCAGGCCAGTACGGAAGCGGTACGGGAAACGGTCAAAGCACTTCTCCAGGTCACCACGCGCCATGGCGTGGCGCCCTTGAAACGAGGATCAGAAATCGACGGTGGCCGACAGCAGGGCGGTGCGTGGCGTGCCCAGCCCGGAGCCGAGGCTGCCGGCCCAGTACGCCTTGTTGGTCACGTTCTGCACGGTGGCGCGCAGTAGCAGCGGATGGCCGGCCGCCTGTGTTGCATAGCGGGCACCGAGATCGAACACGGTGCGGCCCGCCACCCATTGGCTGTTGTCGGCATTGATGTAGCCCTTGGACAGGCTGACCGCGTTGCCGGTGAGGGTGAGGCCGGTCACGGCCGGCACGTCCCATTCGACGCCCAGCTTGCCCTGCCATTGCGGT
The DNA here is from genome assembly GCF_004684085.1 of Stenotrophomonas maltophilia. GTDB lineage: Bacteria > Pseudomonadota > Gammaproteobacteria > Xanthomonadales > Xanthomonadaceae > Stenotrophomonas > Stenotrophomonas maltophilia_AS. The sequence continues at coordinate 70,754 of NZ_SRHZ01000047.1, read as the reverse complement.
GTGGCCGTCGCCAGCCGGCCTTCGTTGATGCCGCCCTGGGTGCGGGTCAGCTTCGGCTGCAGCCAGCCGATGCCACCCAGCACGCGCAGCTGTTCGGTGGCCTGGCCGAACACGGTCCATTCCACGCCACGGTTGCGCTGCTGGCCGCCGAACGAGAACACATTGGTGGTCGGGTCGGTATAGGAGCCGGGCTTTTCGATCTCGTACACGCTCAATGCACTGGCCAGACTGCCGAAGTCGAACTTGGCGCCGAGCTCGCGCTGGCGGGTCTTGAACGGCGGGAACACGTCGCCCGCATTCGCTGCGCTGACCGGGGCGGTGCTGCCCTGGCTCAGTCCTTCAATGTAGTTGGCGTACACCGATAGTCGATCGCTGGCCTTGAACAGCAGTGCACCGGCCGGGGTGTTGGCGCTGGCGTCGTAGCGTGCGGTGCGCTTGCCGGTGCTGCCGTCGAAGGTGTCGCTGAGCACGGTCTGGTGACGGATGCCCAGGGTCAGCTGCACACGATCGTCGATGAAGGACAACGTGTCGGCGATGCCGACGCTGGTGGTGCGCACTTCTGCGGTCTTCGGCAGCGACGCATCACTGAAGCTGCGATCGATGGCCGGGCCCCACTGTGGGTCGTACAGGTTGGTCACCCAGTCGCGGGCCAGTAGATTGCGCTTGAAGCCGAATTTCTGGCCGTGCTGGTACCAGGCGGCACTGATCGCCAGTGCGTGATCGACCGCGCCGGTGCGGAAGCGTGCCGAGAGGCCGGCTTCGGCAGTGTCCTTGCTGTAGATGAAGCGCTGGTGGGCGAAGTTGTTGCGGAAGTCCCCGGCGGTGTTGGTGATCAGCGTGGTGGCACTGGCGATGGAATCGAAGTCGGTATGGCCGTGGCCGTAGCTGGCGTGCGCCTGCAGGTGGTCAGTGATGTCGAACGACCAGCGCAGCGCGGCGGCCGAGTCCTTGACGTTGCTGAAGGTCCAATCCGGTGCGAACAGGGTGCTGGCCTTCGGTGGGCGGGGCACGGCCAGGCCGGGCGCCAGCGAAACGCCACGATTGAGGCCATCCACATGGTCACGGCTGCTGAACAGGTCCAGCGAAACCTGCGAGCGCTCTCCACGCCAATCCAGGCCCAGCGATGCCAGCTGCGTCTTGTGCTGCTGGTGGTCGGTGGCGGTGTCGCCATCGCGATGCACGGCATTGAGGCGCACGCCGAACTGCTGCTGCGCGCCAAAGCGACGACCCACATCCAGATGACCGCCGAACTGCGCGTCGCTGCTGTAGCTGGCCGTGAAGCGGGTCAACGGTGTATCACCCGCGCGCTTGGGCACCAGGTTTACCGCGCCGCCTACCGAACCGCCTGGCGGCATGCCGTTGAGCAGCGCCGATGGCCCCTTGAGCACTTCGATGCTCTCGGCCAGTTCGGGGGTGACGCGGTAATAGGGGATCAGGCCGTAGAGTCCACCGAATCCGATATCCGACGAGGCGACACCGAAGCCACGGATGTTGAAGTAGTCGGTGATGCCGCCGCTGGATCCACTGCTGTAGACGCTGGGGTCGGTCAGCGCGATCACCCGTACCAGATCCGGTGCCTGGATGTTCTCGATGAACCCGGCGGTGTAACGGGTGGTGTTGAACGGGGTGTCCATGAAGTCGAGCTCACCGAGCAGGCCGACGCGGCTGCCGCGGGTAACCTGGCCTCCGGCATAGGCATCGGTAGGCGCGGTCTTGTCGGCGCGTACGTTCACCGTAGGCAGCTGGCGGGCGCCATCGGCGGCTTCCTCTGCATGGGCGAACGGGGCGAGCAGCAACGCCGGCAGCAGCGCTGCCTGCGCGGCCAGAGATAGGGTCGTGCGGCGTGGGGAGGGCAGGATTCGGGTGGGGAGGGACATGGCAGTTCTCGTGTGGTGGGTCGTGCGATCGGCCAGCACGGCGCCGTCGATGACCTGCAGAGGCAGGACGACGCAGGCTGTGGAATGGCTGGCAGAGGGCACGGCACTGCCGCTGGGGCAGGCTGCACGCGAGGTGCTTTGGCGATCTGTGGCTGGGTGGTGCGAGGTGTTGTGTCTGTTGCTGCCGAGAGCGTTGGCTCAGATGTCGTCGGCGAGGTCGTCGAGGTTCTGCAGGCCGCCGCCGCGCGCCAGCACGTGCGCGTAGTTGCGACGGCGGCGCTGGTCGGTTTCCGTGGTGGTTTCGCCGCGTTTCCAGTACCCGGCCACGGCGACGTCGGTGCGCGGAAGCCCGACCGTTTCGATGAAGTGGCGGCGCAGGGCGCGCATTTCCTCGCGCTCGCCAGCGGCCCAGACGGTGCTGTTCGCCCCCATGTGCAACCGGCGTGCCTGCTGCAGCAAAGGCGTCGCGCCCGTGGCAAGGCGCTGCACGCAGACGCCCTCGACGGCGGGCAGTTCGTCTACCGGGAAGGGATCATCCGAAGCGATCCAGGCCCGCGCACGAAGGCCTCCGGGCCACTGCTGCAGCAGCGCAAACAGCGCGGGGAGGGCGCTTTGATCGGCGAACAGCAGGGCAACGCTGCCCTCGAGATGCGGCACCTGCAGATGCGGGCGCGGACCGGTGAGATCGAAGGCGTCGCCGGCCTGCAGTGCACGCACCCAGGTCAGCATCGGCCCCGGTGCCTCGTGCAGCACCACGTCCAGCGTGAAACGGCGCGTCTGCGCTTCGACGTTGCGCACGGTGTAGATCCGTGACACATCGCCGAACGCGGCACCCAGCTGGATGCGAACGGCGGTGTTGGCACGCTGCCAGGGCGCCAGCTCGGCCTGTGGTGGCAGCTGTACGACCAGCCGAAGCAGGCTGGCGCAGGGCTGGGTGACGTCAACCACGTGGACGCGCAGCGCCTGCAGGCCACGGTCGTGGTCTGCGCCGCGCAGCGGCCCGGCCGGGGTGGTGGGAAGGATGGACGCGGACATCGACAACGATCCAGAAGGCTGCGAATGCGAATTAGTTACATCATAGTAAACTAAATTGATCGCCCCGCAACCCAGGCCTGATGGAAGCGTATGCAGCGCGTTGACCATTGCGTTGCCGCAGACCACCATGACAGGCCTTGCCAGCGCGCCGCGCAGGAACCGCAACAGCATGGCTGCACCGAAGAAGACCGCTGCCCGTGGGCGACCGCCCACCATTACCCGCGAGCGTATCGCCGACGCTGGCATCGCGATGACCCTGCCGGGGTTGAGCTTCGTGGGTGTGGCAGCAGCGCTGGGGGTCAGCCACATCGCGCTGTACAAGCATGTGGCGAATCTGGCGGCGCTGCGCGAGCTGGTGGCTGAAGCGATCTTCGAGCGTTGGCAGGCGCCGCCGCTGGATGCCGGTGCGGGACGCGGCCTCAACGAGGATCTCTGCGCGTTCCAGCGTTCACTACGGATGCTTGTGGACGAGAACCCTGGGTTGGCCCCGTTCCTGGTGAGCCACGGTGCGAAGACGCCGGAGATGGTGGCGCGCATCCAGCGCCACCATGAGGAGTTCAGCCGTGTGCATGATCTACCGCAGGAACAGGCAGCGTGGTTGCTGTCGACCGTGGCCTACCATGCCGTGGCGCTGGCCGACACCGTGTACTCGCGGCATGCCGTCGTGGACACCACGCGTCGGCCACTGGATCGGGTGGTGCAGGAGGCCGAGTTTGATCGCAGCATGCAGGCATTGATCATCGGTGCCTTGGCCATGTGTGGGCGCACGGCAGCCGCGAGGTAACCGCCAATTCTGGTTGGCGCCGTTGCCCGGGTAGTCGCCAACCTTGGTTGGCGCCGCGGCGTGTCGGTGCCCACCAAAGTGGGCATCGACCGGTCACGCGGCGTCCTTGTGCTCCGCATCGTCCATCCCCGGGCTGACTCGCCGGCCGATGTCCTTCAGCCGCGCGAGCTGATCCACCATTGACGGTGCATCGTCCAGGCTGCCGGCAAAGGTCCAGAGATAGGTCATCACCGCATAAACGTGACCGGGGGTAACGCCATCGGTGGTGGCGAGGCGGCCGATGGTCAGTGCGAACAGGGCCGCTGCCGTCGCGCCCACGGCCAGGACGGCACCGGCTTCGCGATCAGACAACAGGATGCGCAAGCGCGACAGCGTGGTGTAGTGACGGCGTAGCACCGACGGATTGACCCGGTCGACCAGGCGGATCTCATGTTCCAACCGATTGTTGAGGCGCCCATGCAACTGCTCGTTGCGGCGCGCGAACGACGGCAGCAGCAGGAGAGCGCCGAACAGTGCGATGAGAGCAGCACCGCCGACCAGCGGTTCAATCACGAGCAACATGGCCGCCGCACCGAACATGGATACCAGTGCAGTGGCGATGATCGGCACGTGCTTTTCAAAGAAGTCCACGAACTCGCGGGCCAGCACGACGCGGGCCGCCGAGGTGGAGGTGGCCTGGCCCAAACGGCGCTGTGCCTGCACCACGTTCACCGCCAGGTCGGCGTAGATGCGGGTGAAGGTACGGGTATCGACCGCACGGCGGGCCGCGCCGACCAGCCAGAACAGCAGCACCACGCCGGCGTAGGAGATGGCATGGCCGATATCGCCGCGGATGATCGCGTCCACCGCGAAGCCAGCGAACAGTGGATAGGCCAGCAGCAGCGCGTTCTCCAGCGCCACCAGCGAGAACGTGCCGGCGAGCTGCCACGGGTAGGTGCGAAGGATGGCCTTCAGCGTGGCGGCAGCATTCTGCTGGCCGATGCTGCCGGCGGCGGCCGCTGGATCGTGGGGATGTTTCATGGGATGCCTGGGTGGGTCGGGACAGGGCAGGGGACGGATGCCTGCCATCTCCCGGGTCGCGCCCAGTATCGGCAGCCCTTTGGAGTGGGCATGGAGGGACGATGGAGATTGCGTGGAGAAACCGGAGCCGTTCAGCGACGCGCGTGGTGCCCACCTAGGTTGGCAACTACCAGAGCCGTGGTAGTCGCCAACCTTGGTTGGCGCTGGCGCAATCTTCAACGACGTGCGTGCACCGGCCAGCGGATTTCGAAGGAACTGCCGCCGCGTTCGGTGGCCCGGCACTGTGCTGTTCCGTGATGGGCCACGGCAATCGCACGCACCACCGCCAGACCGAGCCCGGAGCCACCACTCTGCCTCGAACGCGAGACATCGGTGCGCTGGAAGGCCTCGAAGATGCTGTCGCGCAGTTCGTCCGGCACGCCGGGTCCGCCATCCTCTACGGCCACGGTGCAATGACCCTCGGCCAGCGTGACGGCTACCCGCAGCGGGCATGGGATGGCATGCCGTCGTGCATTCTCCAGTAGTGCCAGCACCGCCTGGCGGATGCGCGCTGGATCGCAATCGGCCAGTGACGGCCGCGCGTCCAATGTCACCGAGAAATCACTGTCGGTCAGCGCCTCGGACATCGCTTCCACCACTGCCGCCACCTGTACGCTGACGTCGCTGCGCTGCAGGCGCAGATCAAGGTGGCCGCTCTCGGCCAGACTGACTATGCGCAGGTCCTCGATGATGCGGGTCAGGCCCTCCAGCTGGGTGAGCATGCTGTTGAACTGCTCCGGTCCGGGCTCGAACACGCCCTCGGCGATACCCTGCAGGCGGCCACGCAGGATGGTCATCGGTGTGCGCAGTTCATGGGCGATCGCGGCGTTCCAGAACACCCGGTTCTCGGACATCCGGCTCAGCCGCTCGGCCATGGAGTTGAAGTCGCTGACCAGCGTGGCCGCTTCGGTCATCGAGGTATCGCCGTCACGCGCACGCGCCTCCAGGTCGCCGCTGGCGACCCTGCGCAGGCTCTCGGCCACCGAGTTCAAGGGTGTGATGATGCGCCGGGTCAGGCGCGAGGCGACCAGCGTGGCGAAGATGGCGACAACCGAGGCGGTCAACCCGATCCACAGCCATTCCAGTCCGGACGGCATGATGGTCTCCGGCTCGTCATACCAGCGCGGATAGAACACCTCCATCAGGTAGTAGAACAGGTAGAAGCCGCTGATCGACAGCACCGTGGAGCACAACGAGGCGACGGTGATGGACAGCGTGATCTGACGACCGATGCTCTTGCCCTTGGGATTCATCATTCAGTCCAGGAAACGGTAGCCGACGCCACGAATGGTGGCGGGAATGCCAATGACGCCCACTTCTTCCAGCTTGCGACGCAGCTTGCTGACGTGGCTGTCCACGGTGCGTTCCTGGGCGTCGCCCTCCGGCAGGCAGGTCTGCAACAGGTCCAGCCGGCTGTGCACCTGACGCGGTGCACGGGCCATATGTACCAGTAGGCGGAACTCGGTGAGCGTGAAGTTCAACGCGTGCACATGGTCCCCGGTGCGCACGGTGACCTCGTGGCTGCGCAGGTCGATCTCGAACGGCCCCTGGCGGATCAGCCCGTTGGGTTCGTCTGCAATGGGCTTCGCGCTACGCCGAAGCACGGCCTGGATGCGGGCGACGATCTCGGCTGGATTGAACGGCTTGGCCACGTAGTCGTCGGCACCGACGCGCAGTCCGGTCAGCTTGTCTACGTCCTGGTCGAGCGCGGTGAGCATGATCACCGGCGTGTTGCCGCGCCGGCGCAGCTCACTCAGAACCTGCCAGCCATCCAGCTTCGGCATCTGCACATCCAGCAGCACCAGGTCCGGGCGCAGTTGGCGGTGGCTGGCCAGGGCGGCCTCGCCATCGGCTGCACGGGCACTGCGCAGGCCGGAGCGGGCCAGGTAGGCGCCGAGAATGTCTGCGATCTCGCTTTCATCTTCGGCAATCAACACCAGAGGTGGTTGGCGGGTGCGGAGATCGTGTTTCATGGGGTGCTGCGGATTCGGAAAGAGAGGGGGCAGGTGCGTCGGCAGGGGCAGCGTCATCGTCGGCGCTCCAGGGCCTGTGCTTCCTCATTGGCGGCCCACGCCAGCGTTGCCAGCACCAGGGTGCGATGCAGCGAGGGTTGCATCGGGTCCTTGCTGGGCAGTTGCTGTGCAGCGAGTACGGATACCGCGGCGGGCAACTTGATCCAGCGTGCCGCCATCGCGGTTGCATCCACCCGCGCCTGCAGGCGCGTTGCCATGTGCAGGACGGCGCGCAGACGGAGCGCCGCCAGGGCGGAGACCAGTATGGCGGCAGCGATGATCAGCAGATGCAGCGGAGTACTGCTGGCCGGGTGGGTCGCCCACCATGCCGCCAGGCCGATCAGGACCAGCGCAGCGGGCGTCCCGAGGCGGTTCACACGGCCGGGGCCATCGCTGTGGAACCACACCAGTGCGGCCGCGCCGAAGCCCGCCAGCAGGGGCGGCAGTGCATGCGGGCTGGCCAGCATCCAGGCGCTGGTCGAGGCCAGCACCAGCACGAGCAGCCACGGCGAAGGCGCGCAGCAGGCCAGATAGGCGCGACGCACGTCGATCGAAGGCAAGTCTGGATAGGGAGGGGGCACGGTGCGGAGGCAGTCGACAAGGGCGCCGAGGCTAGCCTCAATTGATGGAGACTTGGTCGAGATTGTGTCGAGATTGCGTGGACGCGGGGAGCCCGATTCAGCCGGCGGTGGCGCGCCTGAACGGCGGCCGCGTCTCCATGCAATCTCCACAGTGGCTCCAAGAAACGTCCACTCCGGGCTCGCAGACTGCGGCCTCAGCGGTCGCACTGGGTGGCCGCCCGAAGCCGGGCGTTTCAATGAACAACCGCAGGACCTGGATCATTGCCGCGGCCGTAGCTGCCGTTGCAGGCACCGCCGGCTGGTGGGCATTCGCAGGCGGCGATGATGCCGCGTTGATCACTGCGCCGGCAAGGGTTGCGGATCTGGAGAAGACCGTACAGGCGGTGGGCCGGGTCAACCCGAAAGAGTTGGTGGCGGTGGGCGCGCAGGTGTCCGGCCAGGTCAAGCGCCTGCATGTGGCGCTGGGTCAGCGCGTGCAGGCCGGCGACCTGATCGCCGAGGTCGACTCGCAGCCACAGCGCATCGCGCTGCGCAGCGCTGAGGCGGCGACCAGTACGCTGCGTGCCCAGCACGCCGCAGCCCAGGCCCGCTATGCGCAGGCCAGCCGCGTGTATGAGCGTCAATCGCAACTGGTGGCTTCGCAGCTGGTGTCACAGGAAGGGTTCGAAGGCGCACGGGTGGCGCGTGATGCCGCGCGCGCGGACGTGGCGGCGCTGCAGGCGCAGATCGACCAGGCCGTGACCCAGGTAGAGACCGCGCGGATCAACCTGGGCTATACCCGCATCGTCTCGCCCAGCGACGGCTATATCGTGGCCATCGTGACCAAGGCCGGACAGACCTTGAACTCCATGCAGACCACACCGACCATCGTGATGCTGGCGCAGATGGATACGATGACCGTACGTGCCGAGATCGCCGAGGCCGACGTGGAACTGGTCGCCCCCGGGCAACCGCTGTGGTTTTCGACACTGGGACCGAGTGGCCGTCGCTATGAATCCCATCTGCAGCAGCTGGAGCCTGCGCCTTCGACGATTGCCGATGCTGCCAGCAGCAGTGCGGGAGGCTCGGCACAGACACCCAAGGCGGTGTACTACGCCGGCTTGTTCGATGTGGCCAATCCGGGGCTGAAGCTGAAACCATCGATGACGGTCAAGGTCACCCTGCAGTTGGCACGCGCCGCCAACGCACTGCAGGTACCGTTGACTGCATTGACCGAATCCGAAGGCAAAGACGGCAACCACGGCACCGTGCAGGTGGTCGACGCCAAGGGCCATGTCTCCGCGCGTGCGGTCAGCACAGGGCTGCGCACGGCTACGGCGGTGCAGATCCTGTCCGGTCTGAAGGCCGGTGAGAACGTGGTGGTCGGCCAGGCGCCCAGCGGCGCCGAGCCGGAAACCGCCAGCCTGTTGGGGATGTGAGCATGGCCGACGCTCTGCTGGAACTGCGCAGCGTCTCCCGCGCCTATCATTCGGCCGCAGGTGAAGTGGTGGTGTTGAAGGATGTCTCGCTGCGCATCGACGCCGGTGAGTTCATTGCCATCATCGGTCCGTCGGGCTCGGGAAAATCCACGTTGATGAACATCCTCGGCTGCCTGGACAGGCCGACCGAGGGCAGCTATCGCGTCAACGCCGAAGCCACCGAGCAGATGCCGCCGGATGCGCTGGCAAAGTTGCGCCGCGAGTACTTCGGCTTCATCTTCCAGCGCTACAACCTGATGGAAAACCTGAGCGCGACCGAGAACGTGGCGCTGCCGGCGGTCTATGCGGGCGTGGATGCGGAGGCGCGCACTGCGCGTGCACGCGGGCTGCTGGAAGCGCTGGGGTTGGGCGAACGCACCGCGAACCGGCCGAGCCAGCTGTCCGGCGGCCAGCAGCAGCGCGTGTCGATTGCGCGTTCGCTGATGAACGGCGGCGCCATCGTGCTGGCCGATGAGCCCACCGGCGCGCTCGATCACGCCAGTGGCCAGCAGGTGATGGCCGAGCTGAAGCGCCTGCATTCGCAGGGTCACACGGTGATCCTGGTGACCCATGACGCTGCGATCGCGGCGCATGCCGGCCGGGTGATCGAGATCGCCGACGGACGGGTGGTCGCTGATCGTGGCGTAGGGGGCCGGGTGGTGGTGCCGGTGGCATCCACAGCCGAAGGCGTACCGCCCGCCATCGCAGAACGCCGTGCCCGCCTGGATGCGGTGCGAGAGGCCGCGCGGATGGCAGCGCGTTCGATGCTTGCTCATCGGCTGCGCACCTTGCTGACCATGCTCGGCATCATCATCGGCGTGGCCGCCGTGGTGACCGTGGTCGCGCTGGGCAAGGGCGCGCAGGCGCAGGTCGAATCGCAGATCAACGAACTGGGCGCCAGCACACTGGAGATCTTCCCGGGCGCCGATTTCGGTGATCCACGCTCGGCGGAGATCGAAACACTGGTGGTGGGCGATGCCGATCATCTGGCCGCGTTGAGCTATGTGGACAGCGTCAGCCCCAATCTGAGCGGATCGGTGGCGGCGCTGCAGGGCAGCCGCCGTGCCAACACCCAGGTGCTGGGCGTGGGCGCCGACCTGCCGCGTGTGCGTGGGCTGCGGCTCAAGGCCGGCCGCTTCTTCACCGATGCCGAAGTGGATGCGCATCGCGCAGTGGGCGTGGTCGACCAGAAGGCGGCCAAGGCGCTGTTCGCCGGCAACCCGATCGGCAGCACGGTGCTGTTGGGCGGCATGCCGGTGGAGGTGATCGGGGTGGTTGGTGCCAGCGCCTTCGCCGGTGGCGCAACGCCCACGGTCTACGTGCCGTACACATCGGCGGCCTCGCGGCTGTTGGGCAGCCAGCGCCTGGAGAGCATTACCGTACGTGTGCGCGACAACGTGCCGACCACCGCAGCCGAAGCCTCGCTGGCGGCCGAACTGCAACGCCTGCATGGCCGGCGTGACTTCTTCATCTACAACGCCGATCAGATCCGCAAGGCGGTGATGAAATCCAGCCAGACCATGGCCGCGCTGGTCTCGGCCATTGCTGCGGTGGCGCTGGTGGTGGGCGGCGTAGGCGTGATGAACATCATGCTGGTGTCGGTGAAGGAGCGCGTGCGCGAGATCGGCGTGCGCCTGGCGGTGGGCGCGCGGCAGGGCGACATCCTGCGCCAGTTCCTGATCGAAGCGGTGCTGATCTGCCTGTTCGGTGGTGTGCTGGGTGTGCTGTTCGCGTTCGGGGTGGGCGCCTTGTCCAGGGCGATGTCACTGGGTGTACCGTTCCTGTTCACGCCGGGGCCGGTGCTGGCCGCATTGGCCTGCTCGTCGGCCATTGGCTTGGGTTTCGGCTACTTCCCGGCGCGCAGTGCGGCACAGCTGGACCCGATCCAGGCACTGGCGGCGGAGTGACCTGGCTAGCGGGCGGGGAACGCGATGACGATGTCGTTCAGAGGGAGCTGGTGTTCACGTGGCTCGGCCGCGGCCGCTTTCCAGGCATCGCCCTGACCGAACAGCTGCGCCTCGCTTTCCGGGCCCAGATAATCGAAGTTCTGGAACACGTAGGGAATGCCCTCGGAACCTTCGAAGGTCGGTTTGTCCGAAAGCTGGAAATGCAGGTGAGGTGCGCCTGAGTTTCCAGATTGGCCGAGCTGGGCCAGCACCTGTCCGCGCTGGACCCGCTGCCCGGGTTTCACGCTGACGCTGCCGCCGCGCAGATGGGCATAGCTGGCGAAGACATCCGGTGCGATTTCCAGCACCACGTAATTTCCGAACAAGCCTTCGGCGGACAGCGATGCCGGCTCCGGTTGCGGGGTCAGCGGCGCATGCTCCGGTTGCCCGTCACGGATGGCGCGCACAGTACCGTCGGCTACGGCCAGCACAGGCGCCGCGTAGCCCACCCAGTCCGAGTGGTGGGTGTGCTGAAGATCCTTTGCATCGGGCCGCACCGCGCGGCCTTGTTCGTCCACACCCACCAGATCAAGCGCGAAGCGCTGTGGAATGGTCAGATCGCCATTGACCGCAACCAGGCTGCCCCAGTGATGTGACTGCGCTGCGCCCGGTCCTTCATGCGCGAGCCAGCGTCCCCCTTGCAGCGGCGGGCCGAGTGCCAGCACCGGTGCTGTATTGATCTGCACACTGGCCCCGTCCAGCAGCACGGTGCCCTGGCGCTCGGTACCCAACAGCATGTGGTGGCGCAGGGTGTGGGGAACCGGCACCGTGGGCGGCAATGACAGCCACAGGAAGACCACCAGCCGCTTGCCCGGCGCAATGCTGAGGGCCACATTGTCGGCCGGTAACGGGCGCGCCCACCCGCGCAGGGCAGGGCTGTCGAGCGTCAGCAGCGGCGTTGCGGCGCTGTCGCCGAACACCTGCAGCGACTGCGGCTGCAGGGCTCCGGAGTCGCCGTAGAAGTTGGTGATGTGCAGCTCGTAAGCCAGATGGCGCAGGCCGTCGCTGCCGATGAAGGGCGTCGGTGCAAAGGGCACCCTCGCTTCTAACGGTGCAGGGACGGGCGCCGACAAGGCCAGCGAAGGAAGCAGCAACAGCAGCAGGACAAAGCGGATGCTGCGGGTCATGCGTGTTCCCCAGGGCGCCGTAGGTGGCCGCTGCCGAGCATAGCGCCAGACCGGGGACGCAGGTACACGGGCAGATTGCTGCCAGCCGGGCACTGCAGCCGATATCAGGCCGGCGGCCGGGGATGCTTCCGCACGCGTGCCCGCTCGCGGTACAGCCGGCTGTCGGCGCGCTGGAGGGTGTCGGCCACCGTCTCGCCAGATGCGTGGTGGGTCGCGCCCAGCGAGAAGGGCGTGGGTGACTGTTCGGCATGCTGCGCATACCACTGCTCCAACGCGGCCAACCTTCCCGGTTCCGGGGCGGTCAGCACCACCATGAACTCGTCGCCGCCCATCCGCACCACGTTTTCCTCCTTGCCCAGCGGTGCACGCAGGAAGGCGGTGAACTCCACCAGCACCGTGTCACCACGTGCATGGCCCTGGGTGTCGTTGATCTGCTTGAAATGATCGAGATCGAACATCAGGCACGCCCATGGATGGTCGGTCAGTTCGTCCAGGCGCGGCAGGAAGCGTCGGTTGTAGCTTTGGGTGAGCGGGTCCTTGAAGGACATCTCGCGTAGTTGCTGCTCCTGCGCCCGCAGTGCGGTGACGTCCTGCGCATGGCCGAGCACGTAGGGCGGGTTGGCCTCGTTGTCGAGCACGTTGTGGTAGGCCCAGTAATGACGCACCCCGTCAGCGGCGATCAGCTCGATCACCCCGGCATCGGTGTGGTTGGACGTGATGCGCGCCAGATAAGCCTTGAACGCTTCGCGCTTTTCCGGCGGCATCAGGTCGCACAGGCTGCGGCCGATCATCTGGCGCTCTTCGAAGCCCAACGATTGCACTGCCGCCGGGTTCACCGAGGTCAGCGTGCCATCCAGGGTATGCGTGCAGATCAGGCCCAGGCTGTAGTGGAACAGCCGTCGGTAACGGGTCTCGCTCGCTTCCAGCGCATCCAGTGCAGCGCGCTCTTCAGTGATGTCCTGGATGGCGCCGACCAGCCGTGGGTGTCCATCAACCTGTTGCCGTCCACCGACGACCCGCGTCCAGATGGCACGCCCGTCGGCGGTGGTCATTGGTAGTTGAACTTCCCACGAGGTGCCTTCCTCGACACAGCGCTGCACCGCCGTGCGGATGATGCTGCGGCTGTCTTCGCGATAGAACGACAACGCGGTGTCGAGCGTGGGCTCGAAGTTGCCGCGTACGCCATGGATCTGCTTGGTTTCACGGGTCCAGCGGACTTCGTTGCTGACCAGGTCCATCTCCCAGCCGCCCACCCGCGCCGCCCGATTGGTGCGCTCAAGGAAATCTTCGCTGCGCTTCAGCTCGCGATGCAGTGCCTTCGCCTGGCCGACCTGCGCCATCAATGTGCTGCGTTGCTCCAGTACCTGGGTGGTGACCCGGGCAAGATGCACCATCAATTCGCGTTGCGACGGCGACAGTACGCCGGGCATTGCATCGAGAAGGCAGAGTGTTCCAATGCGGGCGCCATGCGCCGAGCCCAGCGGTATACCGGCGTAATGGCGGATGCGCGGGCCGCCGGTCACCAGCGGGTTGGTGGAGAAACGCGGATCCTGGCGCGCGTCCGGTACTTCAAACAGTTCATCCTGCCGGATCGCATGCGTGCAGAACGAGATCTCGCGTGCGGTCCCGCTGACGCCCTCCAGCCCGATGTTGGCCTTGAACCACTGGCGTTCGTCGGCCACCACCGAGATCAATGCAATGGTCATGCCGGTGGCGGCACGGGCCGCAGCCACGATCGCATCGAACACGGGTTCGGGTGGGGTATCAAGCAGGTGCAGTCGGTCGATTTCAAGCAGTCGTTCGGCTTCGTCCATGGCACGGCGTGGCTGGGTGGCGAGGGCGGGTGCGGCGGCTGTTGAGCCCTACGTTAGGGCGCACGGTGTTATGTATCGCCACGACCGGGTGATGCCAACGTGAGGCGCGCGTCTCAGCGTTTCCGGCGAGGACGCGATGGGCGCACCGAAACGTGACGGTGGTCGCGTACATGCCAGCGCCACGGAAAACCCACGGCGCGCGTGATGCCGATCCGGGGGCCGACGACCGGGTCGAGCGGTGGCGTTGTACCGTCGCTGGCAATGATGATCCCCTGGTTTCCGGTCACCAGGTCGGCGCCATCGAAGCTGCGGTCCAGCCCGAAGGCCTGGGAGAGCTTGCCCGGGCCGCTGGCCAGATTGTGATCACGCCGGGCAGCCGGTCGGCACTCACGCATGCGCTCCAGGCCCATCAACGGTTCGGCAGCGCGCAGCAGTACAGCGACGCCTTCGCCGATCTCACCGCAGACCACGTTGCTGCCCCAGTGCATGCCATAGGTGAAATAGACGTACAGGTGCCCGGCTTCGCCGAACATGCTGGCGGTGCGCGGCGTTGGTCCGCGGTACGAGTGCGCTGCCGGGTCCACGCTGCCCGCATAGGCCTCGACCTCGACGATGCGCGCGGCGCGGCCATCGCTGCGCACCAGCAGCTTGTTGAGCAGCTCGGGCGCGACATCGGTGGACGGGCGCTGGTAGAAGCGGCGGGGAAGCACTTTCCAATGGTCGGGCAACCCGTCGGGCACGGCTGTGGCACGCTTCGCAGAAGGAGCACACAGTGTGGCGACCATCAAGTGAAGCCGTTGCGGACGACGCGTCAATCCTGCCGGGGCGGTGCGGTCAGTGCCGCACGGCGGGCGGCATACACCTCCGGCGTCTGCGGCTTCACGAACAGTGCCACCAACTCCGGATACTCGTGCTTGACGGCCTTTTCGATACGGGTAATGCATGCCTCGATCTGCGGGGTGCGGCGGTCATCCTCGAACTCGGCGCTGAGCATGGCCACCACCTGCTGCGGTCCCATCTGCAGGGTGGTCACGCCGTTGGCGCGGCGCAGGTCTGGATCGGTTTCAGCGACCGCAAGGATGCGTTCGGCCACTGCCGGATGCGCTGGCTCGCCGACCAGCAGGCCCTTGGTTTCGCGCGCCAGCAGGAAGGCGGTCACCGCCAGTACGCCAGCAATGCACAGCGAGGCAACGCCATCGAGGATGGGCATGTCCAGCAGCTGCGCAGCGATCAAGCCCGCCAGCGCAAAACCGAGGCCGAGCAGGGCGGCACTGTCCTCCAGCAGCACGGTGAAGGTGGACGGATCCTTGCTGCGGCGGAAGGCTTCGAAATAGCCGAGCGTGCCCTTGGTGCGCCGGAACTCGCGCAGCGCGACCCACCACGAGGCACCTTCGAACAGGATGGAGATGCCCAGCACGCTGTAGCTCAGTGCATGGTTGGTGGCCGGTTCCGGCCGGCGGATATGCTGGATGCCCTCGTAGGCGGAGACACCGGCGCCTGCAGCGAATACCAGCAGGGCGACAATGAAGCTCCAGAAGTACAGCTCGCGTCCGTAGCCGAACGGATGCACCGGGTCAGGGGCCTTGCCTGCACGGCGCAGGCCGTAGAGCAGCAGCACCTCATTAAGGGTGTCGACCAGCGAATGCACGCCCTCGCTGAGCATGGCCGAGCTGCCAGAGATGCCGGCCGCGATGAACTTGGCCACGGCGATGGCCAGGTTGCCGGCCAGGGCGGCGTAGATGACGAGGCGGGAACCGGTGGGAGCGGACATTTCAGGCGGCGTGGGGGCAGATGGGTGATCTTCCCGGTCGGCGCGTACCTGCAGTGTGCAGGCCCTACCTGGCCTTGGGATTGAGGTAGAGCCGTGCGCCATCCGTTTCACGGAAGCCCGACCAGCGGCCGCCTCCCGACGCGCGGAAACGACCGAGCACGGTATTGCTGGAATCGGTGAGCAGCAGCTGATTGCCCGACAGCACCCAGCGGTTGGCCGAGAAGAAGCCATCCGGGCAACCGGCAGGCACATAGGCGCTGTAGCCACCGAACCACTCCATGTTCTTCAACTCGATGGTGCAGGTGCTGCCGTTCTCCTGGCCCAGTGTCCAGCTGCCGAACAGATCGCTGTCGCGTAGATCGCGGTCATCGCGGCGGCGGTCATGGCCCCAGTCGTCGTTGTTGTCGTGGAAGCCGAAGCCCACGTCAATGCTTTTGCTTTCGCTGCGCGACTCGGATTGCGAGCTGCCACTGGTGGTGGTCTGCGTGGTCATCGAGCCACGGTTCTGGGTCTCAGTGCTGCTCGATTGGGTGGTCTGATCGGTGCGGGTGGTCTGTTGGCCGAAGCCGAACGAGGCATCCTGGGCCAGGGCGGGCAGGGCCAGGCAGCACAGCGCGGACAGGCAGGTACGGGCAAGCACGGCAGCCATTGCAGGATCCTCGGAAGGGCGGTCGGCGCGAGTATCGAACCGGTGGGGCGGGAGGCCGCGTGAGGGCGTGCCTCAATCCCCCATCACCCGCCCGATGGCATCGGCCAGCAGGGCCCGCAGCCGTGCCGGCGGCAGGTCGGGGTCGCGCACCGCGCGCATCGCGAGCCCTTCCACCAACAGCCGCAGCAGCAGCGTGCGGCCGGCGATTCCTTCCTCGTCGATGGGCCTGTTCAAGGCCAGGTCGCGCTGGCGCAGCCAGGCCTGGATGGCGGCGCTGGTCTGCTTGTCGTGGGTACGCAGCACACCGGCCAACTCCGGATCGCGATGTGCCTCGGCATTGATCTCGGCATACAGGGCCACGCTGGCAATTGCGTTGCCATGAATCGGCAGCACCTCGCCACGCGCCCATTGCTGGTAGCACTCCAGCAGCCCATCGACCAGGTCGGAGGCCGCCGGCATCGCGCTGATCGAGGCCTGGTCGTGGCGCAGCTGGCGCTCGATCAGGGCCAGGATCAGGGCGCGCTTGTTGGCGAAATAACGGTACATCAGCCCCTGGCTGATCTCGGCCTCGGCGGCGATATCGCCGATGGAACCGGCATGGAATCCGCGGGTGATGAAGCACTTCTGGGCGGCGTCCAGAATGCGGCGGCGTTGGGCCTCGGCATGGGCTGCAGCGGAATCTTCGGAAGTCGGGGCTACGGCGGATTTCGGCGTCATTGCGTGAGGTCAGAGCGTCCAGAGGCGGGATAGTACGTCACAAAAGGTGTGAATGAACGGTCATTCATTTGTAATTCCCGCCTCCCAGACTGCGCCGGCCTTCTCCTTCCGCGAATGAGCCCGATGCGCCACGCCACGCTGCACCGCCCGTTGCTCACCCTCGCCATCGCCGCCGCTCTGCCGGCGCTGGCCCATGCCGAAGACAGTCCAGGCGCCGATGCCAGCGCGTCCGCCGATGCGGCACGCACCGTGGTCGCCCTCGACCAGGTGATGGTGACCGCGCAGAAGCGCGCCACCAACCTGCAGGAGACGCCGATCTCGGTGTCGGTGATCGACGCCGAAGCGTTGAAGGACCGCAGCGCGATCTCGCTGGGCAGTCTGTCTGATGGCTCCATTCCGTCGCTGCGGGTCACGCCGTTCGCCACCCGCAGTTCTGCACTGAATATTGGCATCCGTGGCATCGGTGCCTCCGGCGACGCCAACCAGCCGGCGCGGGATGCCGGCGTCGGCATCTATGTCGATGGCGTCTTCATGGGCCGTGCGCAGGGCCTGGGCAGCATGCTCTACGACGTGGAGCGCATCGAAGTGCTGAAGGGGCCGCAGGGTACGCTGTTCGGCCGCAATACCGAAGGCGGCGCGGTGAGCATCGTAACCAAGGCGCCTACCGGCGAGTTTGGCGGCAGCGTCAGCGCGGGGGTGTCCAACTTCAGCGGCTACAACAGCGCGCTGCACCTGGACCTGCCAAAAGTGGGCGATGTCAGCTTCAAGATCGACGCCGTGCAGGCAAAGCGCGGCGGCACTACCGACAACCCGATGCGCGGCGAACGTGACTTCAACAGCTATGACAAGCGCGGCGCTCGCCTGAGCGCGCTGTGGCAGCCGAGCGATGACTTCTCTTTGTTGTATGCGTTCGACCGCGCCTACGACGCCACCACGCCGTACCACACCCAGGTGCTGGTACCAGGCGCCTACCTCAGCCCGCTGCAGAAGGCCGGTGCCAGCCAGGACCGCCGCGACAGCGCCATCCTGGGTGGACCGCAGGAAGACAACATCGGCCGCACCAGTGGCCACTTGTTGAACCTGTCGTGGGTGTTGAATGACACCCTTGAGCTGAAATCGATCAGTTCCTACCGGGAACTGACCCAGGGTCAGTTCGACATGGGCCTGGTCGATGCGATCTCGGCCTATGGCGGCGCTGGCACGCCGTTCGGCCGTTATAGCCTGGCGCAGGTCTACCAGCACCAGTACAGCCAGGAATTCCAGCTGATCGGAAACACCTCGCAGGTGCAGTTCCTCGGTGGTGCGTTCTACTACCACGAGACTGCCGGTGACAATGCGCAGACCCCGAACATGCTGGTGTGGGGCCCGGGTGGCAACAGCTACACGGTCAATCAGGCAACCAATCCGCTGGATCTTTCGCGGGTGCGCATCGACCGCGCCAGCAAGGCCTGGACCGACAGCCTGGGCGTGTTCGGGCAGGCAACGTGGACGCCCGAGGCGCTGCAACGGCTGCACCTGACTGCGGGCGGCCGCTATACCCGCGACGACAAGAAGGGCAACCTGTACATCGTCAATGGCGCGGCGACCCGCCTTGCATTCAAGGACCGCTGGAGCCGCTTCGACCCGATGGTCAACATCGCCTACGACCTTGGCGAGCACGCGATGCTCTACGCCAAGTACAGCACTGGCTTCAAGGCGGGTGGCGCGAACTCGCGCTCCACCAACTACAGCGCGTTCGGCCCGGAAGAGGTAACCGCCTACGAGCTGGGCTTCAAGTCGCAATTCTGGGACAACCGTGCGCGCCTGAACCTGGCCGTGTTCGATTCGACCATCGCACACAAGCAGATGGACTTCTCGCTACCGTTCGACCCGAACAGCGGTGAAACCCGTACCACCATGGTCACCACCAATGCGCTGAGTGATGGCAAGTCACGCGGCGCAGAGCTGGAATTCAACGTGATGCCGGTGGACAACCTCACGCTGGGCCTCAACTACGCCTACACAAAGATCGATGCGCAAACCGCGACGGACCCGTTCGGCGCAGGCGTGCAGGTGACCGTGCAGCCGCTGCTGGCCCCGAAGAATGCGGGCAGCCTGTCGGTCGACTACCTGGTGCCGTTCGCCAACTTCTCGGCACTGAAGTTCCATGTGGACGGCAACTGGTCCGACGGCTACTACACCAGCGAGTACGACCAGATGCTCACCGACAGCTCGTTCGTGGTGAACGCCCGCGTGGCACTGGTCGATGTGCCGGTCAACAGCACCGGCACCACGATGTCGTTCTCGCTGTGGGCACGCAACCTGCTGGACGAGCAGCACCTGTTCTACAAGATCAACAGCGCGGCGCTGGGCCAGAGCGGCATCTTCAACGACCCGCGCACCTTCGGCCTGGATGTGGCCGTCAACTTCTGATGCAACTGGAGATACCAATGAAGAATGTTCGTACCGAACTCGCCCTGGCGTTGATGCTGACCCTTCCGCTGGCTGCCCCGGCGGTTGCCGCCGGTGCACCGCAGGCCGTCGCTGCGAAGCAGGTTGCTGCAGCCAACATAGAGCCTGTAGCTGCCGATGCACAACGGGTGATCCCGCTGCAGGGCGCCTGGAACGTGCGCACGTTTGCCGGCCTGCAGGGGCACCACGGGCCGATCCCGGCCGACGCCTTCGTGCGCACCGCCGACCTTGGCCGCCTGACCGACGCCGACCGCGATGCATTGGTTGCCGCTGGTGTGAAACTGGACATCGATCTGCGCACTGCCGATGAAGAAGCACAGTCACCGGACCTGTTGGCCAGGGACGATCGCTTCGACTACCAGCGCATCTCGCTGATGGGTACCGAGAAGATGGACCTGCAGAAGATGATGACCAGCTTCCCGGATTCGCTGGGCGAAGCCTACGTGCAGTGGCTGGGCCACAGCCAGCCGCAGTTCAAACAGGTGTTCCAGCGCATCGCCGCGCAGCAGGACGGTGCGGTGCTGTTTCATTGCACGGCCGGCAAGGATCGCACCGGCATTATCGCCGGGCTGTTGCTGGACCTGGCCGGCGTACCCAAAGCCGAGATCGTGCACAACTACGCGATCTCCGCGCATTACCTGGAAGGGCAGCCCAAGGACAGCGCGATGAACGCGCAGATCATGGCGCTGGTCAAGCAGAACCCGGAGATCGGCCGCAAGATGGCAGGCATGGCCGGTACCGCGCCGGACAACATGGAACGGTTCCTGGCGACGCTGCACAGCCAGTACGGTGGTGCGGAGGGTTACCTGAAGTCGATCGGGCTCAGTGAGCAGGAGATCCAGCAGTTGAAGGTGCGGCTGGGTCAGGCTGGCTGAGGGGCGGGCGGTCACTAGCCCATTGAGAGGTAGTGCCGGCCGCTGGCCGGCTCTCGTTTGACGCCTCGAGCTGGAAGGAGTGCCGGCCAGCGGCCGGCACTACCCCCCAAGCCAGGCATGGCCTGGCTCTACTCATCGGGTTTCACTCGAACAACCCGTTTCCGGTACTCATACACGTTGTCACCGCGGATGCGCTTGTCTTCGGTGCCGGTGATCCGGTCGACCTTCTGGTCCGAGCCCGTTACCGGCTGGGCCTCGATCTCGGTTTCGTGTTCGAAGGAATGCGATTTGTCGGTGTTGCGGTAATAGCGGTACAGCGCCCAGTACAGCGCGGTTGCGCCGGCTGGACCTGCCGCCAACAGCCAGAGGCCACTGTCGTCACTCATGTCGATGCCACCAGGAAGGCAATTGCGAGGGCTTCAATGACGGTGCCGGTGGCCAGTGCCGCCAGCAGCATCTTCCATTGCTGCACGGGCACGCTGCCCATGGTTTCGCCGGTACGGCCGTTCACCGCGATGTAGTGCAGCATGCCGCCGTTCTTGCCGGGCTGGTGATACGAGTACAGCCACACCGGCAGGTACATCGACACCCAGCGGGTGCCATGCACCTCCAGCTGTTCCTGCTCCCAGCGCACGCCACGGTTGTAGCGCTTCACCGAGCCTTCCACCTGCGCGCGGGCAATCGACAGCAGCTGATCTTCCAGCCGCGGCCGCAGCTTCTCCACATCCAGATTGCGCTTCTCCGAAGTGAAGCCGGCCAGGTACGAGGCGTTCCACTTCACCGCGTTCTTGGTATCGAACGGCAGGATGGTGTTGATGATGTTGTTGGTGTTGGCGCGGGTGTCCAGGTTGCCGCGATCGGCCGACGATTCCAGCGGAAGATCATCCACGGTGAAATCGACATGGCGCTCGACCTGGTAGACATCGGCGTCGTAGAGGGTGCGCTTGTTCTTTTCGCTGCCGACCGTGTATTGCCGGGTCTGTACCTCGCCCTTGCCGGCCACGGCGGCGCTGACATTGCTGTCGACGATCATGTAGGGCAGGAACACACCCACCACGTTTTCCGGGGTGAACTGGTCCTTGAACGCCTTCAGCGCGAACATCCGGCGCTTGTCGACGAACTGGCGGATGCGCGCGACTGCATCGTCCTTCTTGATATGGAAGGGCAGCACTGCATCGGGCACCGCGCCGTTGGCGATCTGCTCGTTGACACCGAACACGTGGCGGCACCAATGGCAGCGCGCTGCCATCGTACTCTCGGTATTGACCGTGACTTCGGCGCCGCAACCGGTGCATTTGAACGTCATCAGTGCCGATGTGTCGGCATCGATGTCACGTGCGCCCGAGGCGATGACGGTGCCGCGCAGCTGGTCGATGGCTTCGCCCAGGCCGAATTCCTCCTCGACCCGCGCGCCATGCCATTCGTGACGGCAGTACAGGCAGACCAGGATATCGGTCCCGGCCTTGGGCCGGATGTCGGTGGCGCCGCACTTCGGGCAGCGGTTGAGGCCGTCCTTCAGCTCGCTGGCTGAGGTATCGATGGCCACAGGATCGGGCGCTTCCACTTCATCGCGGATGGCCTGCGGCAGCTTCGAGGTGTCCAGCGGGAAACTGCCGGGCAGGGGAGGGACATCCTGCGGTGAACCGGGCCCATCCAGCGACGCCGCCGGCAAGGGCGGCGGCGTCGAGGGCGCGGATCCGGGCAGCGGCGGTGGGCCGTTTCGGGGATCGGACATGTTGGTTGTGCGTCCTGGCGGTTACAGGCCTAGTGCCTTGGCCTTGAGCGCGTCGTAATCGCTCTGGGTGATCAAGCCCAGATCGAGCATTTCCTTGGCCTTCTTCAGCTTGGCGACCGGATCGTCGGCAGCCGGAGTAACCGGCTGCTGCATGCCGCCAACACCGAACATGCCCGATGCCATGCCGACACCGACCAGGCCCGCCGCACCGCCGTTCTCGCCGGCCGACTGGATGCCCTGTGCCACGCTGGCCTGCAGGTTGGAATTGCCGCGCGAACCCGACAGGGCATCGGCGCGCTGCACGGTCTTCAGCAGCTCGCGGGTGTTGGCGTCGTACTCGATCGAGACGATAGCGGTCTTGACGATGGCCAGGCCGCGGTCGGACTTCCACTGGTAGCCCTGTTCAACGGCGGCCGACAGGCTCTGCGCGAAGCCCAGCGAGTCCTGCTGCAGCTTGGTGATGCGGTTGCCCTTGCTGGGATCGTTGGTGTACAGACTGAAGGCGGGCGCCAGCGAGCCAACCACTTCATTGAACAGCTGGCTGGCGGCAGCGTTGTCCAGGTCGGTGAAGTCGAACACCTGGCCCGGCTGCAGGTAGCTGGCCGGCACGAAGTTCTTCACGAACAGGATCGGGTCGACGATCTTCAATGTGTACGAGCCACGGGTAACCGCGCCGACCTGGGTGTTGAGGAAACCGTCGTCCCAGTAGATCTCTGACTGGGTGCCGAAGCGGTTGTCCGGCAGTTCCTTCAGCGAGACGAAATACGCTGCCTGCTGCGAGCCCGGCTGGCCGCCGAACTTGAAGCGTTCCCAGCTCTGCTTGATGAAGGTGCTGACAAGGCCGTCGCCGGCGAAGATCGACTGCGAGTTCAGATCGTCCGAACGCCACTCGTAGCCACCCGGTTCGGCGACGAACGCGGTGATCGCACCGTCCTGGAACAGCAGCAGGCCGTAGCCTTCCGGAACGACGATCTTCGAGCCGTTGCTGATGATGTTGGACGAACCGCTGGTATTCGAACCGCGGCCGGCGTTGGTGCCCTGCGGCACCGCCGCGAACAGCGCGGCCGTGGACGGCAGGCCCGTCGGCACGGTGTAGAAGTCCTTCCACTGATCGGCCAGTACACCGCCAACCGCACCCTTCACCGCCTGTACCAGACCCATGTCCAACTCCCTGTGATTCGAGGCAGGCACCATGCCTGCCGAGCTGGACTGACTATAGAGGAGCCGGGTGGCCTGCCGCCACCGTCGCCCGCAACTCCCATTCATGTGCATCCCCGGGCATATACATACCCATTGGAACGGGCAGGGCAGTATGGGCCGCAGCCCGCGCGTTCACGTGTTCACACCGCGGTATTGCTGGCATATGCGCGACAAATATCCGGCGCCGGTATTCACGTCATTATCATCCTTATTTTCTGGAAACTCGCTCTCCATAATCCAGGAATGTGACGGCCAGGCAATATCGGGTCGGCACAGCATCGGCAGTGCTGCCCGTTGGCGCACGACCCAGGCCTGGACCACGTCCGCCTTGCCGACCTCCAGCAGCGAAGGCAGTTCCCGCTACATCGGGAGCGGACAGCGTGCACGGCAACAGCGGTGCGACCCGTGGGCACAGCATGCGGCGTGGACGTCGCAGCATCCCGCGATGCCGCCATATCGGCCCATATCGCGTGATCGCCCGCTGCAGGTGCAGCGGGTTGCCATACCAAAGGGGAGTTTCAATGCACAGGCAAGTCAGTGAGATGCTGCAGCGCGCTTATCGGCCTTATCCGTCGTTGCCCGAGTTGCTCGGCGCATTCGTGCAGGAGCTTTGCCAGCACAAGATGCTGCGGGGCGGACAGGTGCAGCTGCAGGGCACGGTGGCAGGCACCTCGGTGGGGATGCTGCCAGCAGCCAGGGACACCGCACAGCGAGCCTTGCAACGGGTTCCGATCCGCTATGGCGGTGAAGTGCTGGGTGAACTGCATCTTGAGGGAGAAGGTGGGAGCCTGGACGGCAATGCGCTGGCATTGGGCGAGCAGTTTGCCCAGCGTTGCGCGCATCTGATCAAGCGTTACGAAGCCAAGGCCTGGGCCGAGCAGGCGTTGAGTCGGCCGTTGCTGCTGGTGGGTGCAGGCGAGGCGCTGAAGCAGATGGACGAATTCATCGAGCGCGCCGCGGCCAGTCGGTTGCCGGTGCTGCTGCGTGGCGAGTTCGGCACCGAGAAGATGGAGCTGGCGGCTGCACTGCACAGCGGCGGGGCTTCGCGGCATGGCCCATTTGTCGAAGTAAATTGCGTTCACCCGCTGGATGAACCCGCTGACTGGTTCGCGCGCGCGCAAGGGGGGACGCTGTACTTCCATGAGGTCGACGAGCTGCCGGCGAGCCTGCAGGGCCAGCTCTCGCATCGCATGCGTGGCCTGCCGGCAGCGCACACCGTACCGGGCGTGGCCGGAGCGATACGGGTCATTGCTTCGACCAGCGCGGACCTGGAGCAGCGGGTGCGGGAAAAGCAGTTCTCACGTGCCCTGCTGGCTGGGCTGGAGTTCCTCACGGTGGATATTCCACCACTGCGCGAACGGGTGGAGGATATCGGCGCGCTGGCAGCTCGCTCGCTGGAACTGCATGGGTTCAACCCCCATGTGCTGGGTGAGGACGTGCTGGAGGCGCTGTGCGCGCATGACTGGCCCGGCAATCTTCTGGAAATGGAACGGGTCGTCGTGCGCCTGGCGGTGATGACCGGCGGCCGCTGCATCCGTCGCGAGGACCTTGCGCGTCACGCCCCGGATCTGGCGGGTTTCGACGTTGCCAACGATGCCGCACAGGACGTTTCACCGCAGAAGTCAGATCAGGCGATGACCCCCGGGTGCGCGCAGGCGGAGATGCCGCG
The DNA here is from genome assembly GCF_004684085.1 of Stenotrophomonas maltophilia. Lineage (GTDB taxonomy): Bacteria > Pseudomonadota > Gammaproteobacteria > Xanthomonadales > Xanthomonadaceae > Stenotrophomonas > Stenotrophomonas maltophilia_AS. Next base: position 45,995 of record NZ_SRHZ01000047.1, on the reverse strand, counting down.
TACCTCGCATGAAGGCCTGCACGACGGCCTGAAACGCGCCCTGGCCTATCTGAAGGACCATGCGGCCGAGCCGGTCACGCTGGGCGATCTCGCTCGCCAGGCCCATGTCAGCCAGTCGCACCTGGGATTCCTGTTCCGCAGCGAGTTGGGTACGACCTTCAAGTTGCTGCTGCAGCAACTGCGCATCGAGCATGCCAAGCAGCTGCTGCGCGATGGGCAACGCCTGCGCATCACCGATGTGGCGCTGCAGGTCGGCTTCGGTGACCTGAGCCACTTCGAAAAGAGCTTCCGGCGCGCGGTGGGGGTCAGCCCGCGCAGCTACCGGCGTACGCCGGACCAGTAAAGAGAAAGCCCCGGTGCAGGCCTGGGCCTGCCCGGGGCGCAGAGCGGCGAAGCGATCGCTATCGTGCGTTCGCTTCGGAAGCGCGCTGCACGGCCAGTTCTGCGGCTTCGTCCGCGCGGCGTGCCGCCTCGGTGGCGGCATCGACCGCGCGTTGCGAAACCTCCATCGCGGCGCGGATGCCTTCTTCACTGGCGGCCATCGCGGCGTCTGCCAGCTCCTGGGCGATCTCCATCGGGGATTTTCCTGCCGGATAGACGGGGTTGGGTTTGCCGGGAAGCGGGGTCGGGAAGGTCATCGTCGGTGCTCCTGCTGGGGATGAGGGGGGAACGCCGCCGCTGCGTTCCCCAAGGATATGGCGCAATGCCAACTGGGCATCGGCCAGGATCTTCTGTGCCTGTTGTCGGGCCGCCAAGCGTCCGGCGGCGACGGCCACGCCGGCCGCCGAAGCGAGCGCCCCCGTTGCTGCCTGCACGCCATCGGCCCCCGGTGCTGGAGGCGGGTTCACAGCGTATCCGCCCGGTAGCCAACCTGGGCTTCATCGTCCAGGTACTGACGGGTTCGCCGGTAGTCCTGCAGGGTGATCACGTTGTCCTCCACCTGCACCAGCGCCTGCGCTCTGGAGCCATCGATCGCGAACTGCACGCTGGCACCATCCTGGCCGAGCTGGCCACGGGAGACCGGGTGTTCGTTGAGGAATTCCTGCGCATCGCGCAGCTGCCACCGCGCGACCTCGCGCAGCCGGCCGTCATCCTGCAGCAGGTCAGGATCATGGTCGAAGCAGGCCGCCATCTGCTGGGCCGCCAGCGAGATGCGGGCATAGCCGATCTGACGGTTCGCGGCCAGGCTTGCGGCGATCGCCTCGCGTACCTGCTCCGGCGACGGCAGCTGTGGCAGCTGCGGCCCGTCCAGGAAGCCGAACAGAATCGGCAGCACCTGCTGCAACGCGCGGGTGGCGCGCGTCAGTCGATGCTCGCGGCTTCCGCCACCTGCGCTCACCCGCTGGTAGAAGCGGAAGTAGTCGGCAAACTCGATGGGCCTGCGCGCGTGCAGCAGCGCGAAACTGGCGGCGTCGGCCAGATCATCACGCCCTGCGGTGGACATTCCCACCTCACCGGCCAGCTGGTGGAGCGCTACCGATTCACGAAAATCCAGCTGCTGCAGCAGGGGAGCATCAGCCACGCCGATCGAGGACAGGAACGAGCGGGAGGCGCCGAGTTCGGCGTTGGTCAGCAGCCGATGTCTTGCCAGCACGCCCTGCGCCTCGCTGTGCGACAGGCGCGTCTCATCGCCAAACTCGATGTCGCGCAGGGCACCGAGGTCGCTGCTGCCGAGACTGAGCAGCTTGATCGGGCCGATCTGCAGCCCGATGCGCGGCAGCCATGCCATGCGCGAACCGTGCAGGCCCTGCTGTACCCCATCGAGCATCGTGCCTTCGTCGGAGAAGGCGTAACGGTGTTCATGCGATTCCATGGCCCACTTCAACCATTGCTCGCCGCCGTCGATGAACTGAAGAGCATGCCTGAATGATTGACTGACCAGGTTGGCCTGGGGGATGGAACGACCGGCAATGAAAACGCTCATGCGTGACTCTCCTGGCGGCCTCACTGGGCCGGAAAATCCTTGAGGACGGTCGCAGCGGCACTGCCGACCCGGGTGAAATCGTCGGTGGCCCCCTGCATCATGGTCTGCGCCTGCGTAAGCACCCTCGCATACTTTTCGTCCCCCGTGGCCAGGTACTGGGCCATGGCCACGCCGGCCGCGGTGGTCGCGATGGTTGAGACATTGCGCAGCGCGTCGGCGGCATCCTGCACGGCGATCGCCGCGGATTGGGCCACCGATTGGTAGGCCTTGCCGGCGCCACTGGTCTTCACCACGGTGGCGGACATGGTGGCCGTCTGCACCTGGTTGATCACATCGATGACCTGGGCGTTGACGTTGCTCGGGTCCATACGGGCTCCTTGATGGGCGGGTGCGGCCGCGGGCGGCCTGCGCGGTGTCAGGCCCCGGCGTCAGTGTCGTCTGTTGCCGGGGAGGAGGATGAGTCTGGCGCGGGATCCTGGGCGGGACCTGCGGCCGGATCCGGACCGGACGCGGAGTCGGGCGCAGGACCGGGCGCGGGCGCTGCCGCGCCACCTGCAAGTTCTTCGAGTGCATGCAGGCTGGTGGTAGCGGCCGCAGCGTCGGCAGTGGCACCGTGGGTCTGTGCCTGCAGGACGCTGATGGCGGTCTTTCCTTCTGCGGTGGCCGCGGCAATCACGGCCGCAGGCGAAGGGGGTGCCGGCACCGGTCCCGGCAGGGGGATGACCTGCGGCGGTGGCGGCGGAGGCGGTTCCGGAGCGGGCGGTGGCACCGGCCAGGGAGCGTTGATCATCTTCGCGCAGGTAGCGGTGACCGCGGCGTTGCTGACCATGCCCGCACCCTGCTGGCGAGCGACGGCGTTGTGCATGGCTGTGCCGAGTGTCTCCAGCATCACCATGTCCAGCATGCTGAAGGACTGTGCGGGTCCCTGGGCCACCAGCAGGGTCGAGGCGGCGCTGACGCTGTCGACGATCTGGCTGTTGACGGTGTTCTCACTGCTCATGACGGAACGGCTCCCTTCTGGATGATCAGGGCCAGGACCTGGGCCAGGCTTGCGCCGGCGGTCACCTGGCCGCGTTGCTGGTTGGCCACCGCGTTCTGCATTGCCAGGCCGAGGCTGTCGGCCATCGCCAGGTAAGTGGCGGACATCGCGAACGAGGGCGCGAGGGCGATCGACAGCCCGGCCCCGGCGCTGGTTGCGTCCAGCAGGTAGCCGGTGGCAGTCGATGTGGCCATGGATCAGGGGCCCGACGTGACGCCGCCCTGGGCGGGGGCGCGGCGGTTGGCGTCACGCCGGGCCGACACGTCAGCGCAGACCCAGGATTTCGCGGGTCGCGACACCATTCGAAGCGGTGTCGATCGCATACAGCGTGGACACGCCCTGGGTGGTCGACGCCTGCATGGTCACGTAGGACTGCTGCTGGTTGTTGGTGGCGTTGTGCGCTGCATTGGACAACGCCTGGCTGGTGGCGACGAACAGGTTGCCCATTGCGATGGCCGGTGCATCACCAAGCACCTTGGTGTTGACCTGCGAGACCGAATCGGTGATCTGGCTGTTGACGGCGGTGGGAAATGCCATGGTGGAAGCTCCTAGGGTGGACAGCACTACAGGAACGGAGATTGCCGGCACTCAATGGATTCAGCCGAGAATCTTCCGGGTGGCGGCGCCGGTGGCGCCGGTATCGACGGCATAGAGCAGTGCGACGCCCATCGTGGTCGCGGCCTGTGCCGTGACATACATCTGCTGCTGGGCGAGCGTCGCGTTGTGGGCAGCATTGGCCAGCGCCTGTGCGGTGGCCTGGTACAGCGTGCCCATTGCCGTGGCAGGCGCCACGCCCAGCACCTGCAGGTTGGCCTGGCTGACCGAGTCGGTGATCTGGTCGTTGACGGCCGTGGGAAATGCCATGGCTCAGCTCCTTGCCTGCCGGCGCATCACGCGCCGAGGATCTGCTTGGTGGCCACGCCGGTGGTGGCGGTATCGATCGCGTACAGGGTGGCCACGCCCATGGTGGTGGCTGCCTGCGCAGTCACATAGGACTGCTGCTGGGCGTTGGTGGCATTGTGGGCTGCGTTGGCCAGTGCCTGCGCGGTGGCCTGGTAGAGGTTGCCCATGGCCACGGCGGGGCCGTCGCCCAGCACTTTGGTGTTGACCTGGGTGACTGAATCGGTGATCTGGTCGTTTACAGCGGTCGGGAAAGCCATATCGATCTCCTTGAGGTTGGCGGGTCAGCTACGGAACGACAGATCAGGAACCCAGGCCGCGGACGCGGGTGCTGAGGATTTCCTTGCTCGCTACCGCCGTGGTGGCGGTATCGATCGAATACAGCGTGGCCACACCCATGGTGGTGGCCGACTGCGCGGTCACGTACGACTGCTGCTGTGCGTTGGTGGCGTTGTGCGCGGCATTGGCCAGTGCCTGGGCGGTGGCCTGGTACAGATTGCCCACCGCCACGGCGGGCGCATCGCCCAGCACCTTGGTGTTGGCCTGGGTGACCGAATCGGTGATCTGGTCGTTTACCGCGGTTGGAAATGCCATGTCCTGCTCCTGCGAAAAGGTGGAAGTGCGTGGTATCCAGCGTCACGGTGCGTTGCCTGCAGCGGCTGGGCTTCACCGTGGGGCCAGAGTAGGAAATGGCGTCGCCGCCGGATTGGCGGAATCGACGGAGAATGCGGGCGGATCGCCGTGAAGGTGCGGCGTGAATACGGCGGAACTGATGATCAACGCCGTCATCGCCCGGCCTGACACAGTGCCCTGGAGGACGCACAGGTGCCTGCGACGGTCTGCGGAATGGTCGACGGCGGGCTGTGGCCGCGCCGTCGCCATGTCAAGGCCGCTACAACATGTAGGGAATCTTGAAGGCCAGGGTGAAATCCGGTGCATCCGGGGTCAGGCCGATGCCTAGCAACGTCACCAGTGTGGTGTGCTGGTTCAGCGCATAGGTCACACCCAGATTCAGCGACGCTGCATTGGCATCACTGCCGATCACCTTCATCCATTTGCCACCTTCGAAGCGGGTGGACGCACGGGCGCTGATGCGGTCGCTGAAGGACAGGCTGAGACTGGTGCGCTCGTTGAAGGCAAAGGCCACGCCCGCGCCGAAGTACACCGAGCCACCCAGCTTCACGTCACCGGGGTTGACCGTATCCGGATTGCTGTCGATGTCGTTGAACCCGCGCGGGATCGAGTGCACGTAGCCGATGTTGGCGAACAGGATGGCCGGGTCGGCGGTCTTCACCATCGACAGGCCGACGTTGGCCTGCCACACGCCGTTGCCGGTGGGTTGATCTTTCGGCACGGCGAAGCGGATGTAGTCATCGTCGTCGCGTTCGATCACCTTCCAGTCCAGCCCATAGGGCGCTCGCCCGGTGGGTGCGGTAACGCCGGCCGTAAGCACGGTCTCCGGGCGCCAGCCACGTTCCCCGAACAGCCGGTAGTTGGCGCTCAGGCCGATATCGCCCAAGCCGTTGCCGTTTGTCTCTTCCTGCGCGATGGCAGCGGCGGCGCCGCCGGCACCGCCTTTCTGGTAGACCGTGCGCCGCGCCAGGTAGGGCACATCCAGGTTCAGGGTCAGGTTCGGGCTGACGCCCCAACGTGCGGCCAGGTTGTAGGTGAGCGAATCGGATTCCACGTTCTCGATGGCAATGTTGCCAAGGAAGATCGCGTCCAGCGCGAGGAAGCCGTTGAGGGTGAGCTGCTTGCGGTCGTAGCGGGCGTAGGTGAGGCTGTTTTCGAGGGTGAAACGGCGCGAGAACAGGGCCGATTGCTGCTGCTTCACATCATCCACGCTGCGCCGCGACTCCTGCTTGGCCTGTTGCGCTTCAGCCGCGGTGCTGGCGTAGCCTTCGTTGCTTGGCGATGTCTGTAGAGTCGAGCCATGCTCGACTGGCGTAGCCGTAGCCGTAGCCGTAGCCGGGCCCATCGGGCCAACCCGGCCACTCAGTCGCGCCTGCATGGCCTGCACCTGCATGTCCAGTTCGCGTAGGCGCCGGACTTCCTGGGCGTAGTTGGCTTTCAGCTGTTCCAGCTGGTTGGCCAGCGCCTGCACGTCGGCACCATCGTCCGCCGCTGCCGGTGGTGCGGCGAAGGCAGTGCCCGCCAGCGCCGCCAGCGCCAACGGGGTGATCCTCATCAAGGTGTGCATGTTCGTGTCCTGCGTTGTGGAACGCTTCCCCCAACGCCGCGCCGTGTTGCTACCGGCCCGGCCCCATGCCGCGGTTCATCGCAATCGCCTGGGCCACGTTCTGGCTCAACGGCAGGTTGCCGCCCACGGTGTCGCGCACCAGCTCCAGCCGCAGCTGGTTGCTGGCGATCTGGCCGTCACCGGCGAGGGCGATGCCCTGGCCGACGCTGCCATTGCGTATCCATTGCTGCACCAGGCCCTGGCCATCCACCTGCAGTTGCAGGCGTACCTGGTTGCCGTCCAGTACGGCCGATGCCGATGCACCGGCGCCTTGTGCACTGAGCGAATGAGGACCATCGTTGTGCAGGGCGGGCACGGCGCCATCGCGTACCGTCAGCGTGGTGACGTTGCGAGCGGCGTTGCCGTCGCCGGCCACCTGCACGCTCTGCACCAGGCCGCTGGCATTGGCCAGTCCGCTGCTGTCGATGTGACGCCCCTGCGTTTCCGGCAAGGGGGCGTCCGCCGCGGTCACGTGCACGCTGGGCTGGAAGCTCAACTTCGGTGTAGCACCGCCGCGAAAATCCATCGCCAGGGTCAATGCGCCCTGCAGGGCACTGCCGTTGCCCGCCTGCCACTGGGAAACCATCGTTACCCCGAACCAGGCCACGTTGTTGCCGCCCACGGTGTAGCGGCCCCGCATCAGGCTCAGCTCCGGGTCGGGGATTTCCGTGAGTCCACGCCCGGTCCTGCCGTCGGCGGCCTGCAGGGGCAGGGCAGGGGCCATCAGCAGCAGAGCCATCCATACGTGTTGACGGAACATGGTCGTACCTCCTTCAGAACAGGTCGGCGTGGCTGAAGCCGAAGTCGACCAGTTCGGCATCGGTGATCGGCCCTTGCCGCGCGTAGAGCGCGCGGGCACTGGGCCGTTCGCTGGGTTGCAGAAGAACGGTGTTGCGATCGAAGTCGCTGCCGATCACCACGAACACCGCGCGCGATGGCCAGGCAGCCAGAAACTCCGGCAGCGCCAGGCTGCGGTTGCCGAGGATCGGGTCAGCCACTTCCACGATGCCGTTGCGGACCTGCTTGAGCACCACGAAATGGCGGAAGCCGCGCACATCCATCAGCACCAGTCCTGGCACGCGAAGGATGCGCAGTCGTGTTTCATCGATGCGGTAGCCCCGGCCACGCATGCCCAGCGATTCCACGTAGCGCTTGATGTCGAGCAGCGAGAAGCCGCGCTCGGCCACCAGCGCCGGATCGGAGACCCCCATCATTCCTTCGATCACCGTCGCTTCGTCGGTCTGCAGGTGATAGGCATGGCGCAGGATGGTTGCCAGTGCGGCGGCCCCACAGCTGTAATCGGTGTGCTGGCGCACCACGTTGCGGTAGCGCCGCTCCTGCATGCTTTCCACCTTCTGCTGCAGCAGCGCGCCATTGGGCAGCACGCCGGCGAAATGGACCTCGCCCGCCCATGCCGATGCCGTGACCAGCAGCAACAGGCAGGCGAGCAGGCGCATCGATGGCGGGCAACGGATCATCTACGTTCTCCGGCAGCAAGGGGGGGAGCCCCTGTCCCAAGGGGGAGGAGGAACAGGGGCTCCCGGAACCCGGCCATTGGCGGACGGCCGGGGTGGTGCGCTTACTCGCCGTTGCCGCCACCACCGCCGGTACTCGGCTGGGCGACAGCGAGTGCCAGGCTGTTGGCCTGCAGGTTGCCGGTGCCCGCAGCAACGTTCACGCCGATGTTGCCGGAGGCACCCGAGAAGGCACTGCCGGACAACGCCGAGGTGTTGGTCGCGTTGACGTTCACCCAGCGCGTGGTGCTGACCGTGCCGCTGAGGCTGGCATACAGGTCGGCCACGCCCAGTTCGACGAACTGGCTGGTGCCACTCTCACGCGTATCGAAGCCCAGGCCGCCCACCCCCGGCCGGTTGGGGTTCATCGTGGCGTTCTGGATCTCGTTGTCCAGGTCGATGTGGCCCGTACTGTTGCCACCCGGATGCGGCAGCTCGCCATTCCACGTATCCAGATAGTAGTTGGCCATCTGGTAGGCGTTGCCGGTGCCGCGGTAGGTGCCCGCGCCATAGGCCAGGGTCAGGCCGCTGATGCCGCCACGCATACCGACCTGCACGGTATCGGTGTAGGACTGCACGAAGCCGGCATTGCTGACCGTGTTGCCGGTGGAGACCTGGTTGGAGCTGATGCTCGACTGCGCCACCGCCGTGGTCGCTACCGAGGCCGCGAGCGCGTTCTTCTGCTCGTTGTTGTTGCCCGAGGCGATGTTCACGCCGATGTTGCCGGACGCGCCGCCGAAGGCGTTGCCGCCGAGACCTGCGGCGTTGGTGACGCCGGAGTTCATGGTGACGTTGCCGAAGCCGGCCTGGTTGACGAACACCTCGGCGTCGGCCATGCCGAAGCTGAAGGACGCATCGGCAGCAGACAGCGACGCGGCATTGTCCTGGGCGTTGTTGTCGCCGGATACCACGTTGAAGCCGAGGTTGCCCGATGCACCGGCGCCCACGCTGTCACTGATGGATGCACTGTTGGTGACCAGGCTGTTGCTGGTGGCGTTGTTGCTGATCGACTGGCGGTTGTCGATCACGGCAATGGCCGCCGAGTCGAGGTCGATGTCGCCGGTGATGTTCGGGTCGCCAGAGAAGTTGATGTCGGTGCTCAACCGCAGGTCCTTCTCCAGGTTCACGTCGACGCCGTGGTTGTTCTTCTCCTTGCGCTCGTCGGCCTGGATGTTGCTGTGCTTCTGCACATTGACGTTGACGGTGCGGTTGCGCACGTCGTTGTCAGTATGGTTGTGCGTGTCGTTGCGGGTTTCGCTGACGGTGTGGTTGTGGTTGATGTTCGCGTTGGCGTTCTGGTTGTCCCAGCCATTGGCCGCAGCGGCGGTCGAGGCAGTGGCAATCGCCATGGCGAGCATGGTCTGTTTGACGGTCGCTTTCATGGTGCCCTCTCTCTCATCATGTGGTGCATCGGTTGGGTGGTTGTCACGGGCGGTCCTGCACGACCAGGCCCAGTACATTGGCTGTATCGTTGCCGTTGCCCGCGATCTGATTGAGTTGCAGGACCCCGTCGAATCCCCGCAGTGCGGTGCTGGCTACACCGGCGCTGCGGGTGCCCGTCGCGACGCCGCGACCGGTGTCGTCCCGCCCCCCTGCCAACGCGGAACCCTCGGCGGCCAAGGCCGTATCGTCGGTTTCGCGTATGCCCTGTCGGGCCAGCGTCGCGCTGACGACGTTGAGCGTCGTGTTGGCGATGCCGCTGGCCTGGTTGATGGATGCGATGCCACTGGCACCGGCCAGTGCGTCACCGCCTAAGAACGCAGTGGCCTGCAACGGCCCGGACAGCACGCGGTTGCCCTGCTGCAGTTGCCGCGCATTGATCGCCACGTCGGCGCGATCGCCGTTGGCGATACCCCGCAGGTTGGCCTGCACGTTGAGGTCGCCGGCGGCCTGGTTCACAGCGATGGCGCCATTCGCCCCGGCCAGTGCGTGGCCATCGATGCGGGCCACGTCGAGATAGGCGAGCATGCCGCCGTAGTCATCGGCCCGGGCCGTCCAAGGTGCGGCGACGAGCAGCAGAAGCAATCCGTGCAGGGGCTTCATTTTCCACCTGCCGGGGCCGTGCCCTGCAGGGGGAACTGGGCCAGCGCGCCGCGCACCGTATCGGCAATGCCGCGGGTGCTGCTGCCAACCGCACCGAGCGGACCACTCATCGCGCCCCCCAGGTTGCTGCCGACCATGCCATCACCACTGCGGCCAAGCGTGCCGCCCAATGCCTGCTTGGTGACCCGTTCAACGGTGGTGCCACCCGGGGCCGTGATGGACGCTGCCTGGCCGGCGCCCATGCCGGCATAGTCCTCATCACTCAACTCGTCCATGCCGGTCGTCGTGCCGCCGGCACCCAATGCGGTGGCGATCTCGCGCTGCGGCTTCGGGTCGGCAATCAGCGCCAGGCCCGGCGGTGCCATGCGATAGGCCGGCCGCGCGGATACGTCGCGCAACAGGACGATTTCGCCCGGTTGTGCCTTCACGCCCTGGCGGGCGCCGGATGCGGATGCGCCTGCGCCAACCGACAGCAGGGCGATTGCCAGTGCTGCGGCCAGGCTGCGAATCAGGGTGGTGCCGTCCATGCCGATCTCCCGCGATGGGTGCGGCGGAACCACGCATCAACCGTGCCAACTCCGAAGTGCCCACCCGATAACGTTGGGACCGGGCAGCACCTGAGCGGGCTGCTGCCACGCTGTTACAGGCACGTCGCGGAAGTGTTGGGATTTCGAAGCCCCAGGCACCGCAGGGCAAGGGCGGCGGGCGACTGTCGCATCGGTGTTACAGGTGGCGCCGCCGTCTGCAACGGTGCCGCTTCAGTCGAAAATTTCTTGACGCACTGCTCATTGCGCCGCCGTTTAGGGAAGCGCTAGGATCCGCCCAACAAAGGCCGCCCCGGTGGCCGTAGAGGTCCCGGCGGGGGGCGGCACGCCGGTGATTGCCTGACAGTCCGCCGACGGTGTCCGGATGCTGGGGGAAGCATGGCAGCGGTCCCGGAGGCTTCTACGTCACGTTGCGTGCTCTGGTTTGGCGAGCCGTTGGCGAACGAGCGCAGTGCGCTGGCGGCAGCGGGCTGGTATGTGCGCAGCATCCATCCCGATCCCGCCATGGCGATTGGCCTGCGTGGGCGTGATCGATTGCTCGCCGTGCTCGATCTGCGCCATCTCGATGCGGCCGCGCTGGAACTGCTGGCACCGTGGATCGAGCAGCACCAACATCTGCCCTGGTTGGCGGTGCTGCCACCGGGAGCGGGGTCTACTCCGCCGGCGTGGCCTTCGTTGCTGCAGCACTGCCTGGCGCGCTTTACGTTGCCGTTCGGGCTGCAGGATCTCGTCTGCGCGATGCGCCAGCAGTTCGATGCGGATGATCCGCCTGTAGATCAAACCTGCAATGGGCAGGGACCACGCGCACTGATTGGCGAAAGTCCTGCACTGCACGCGGTGCGAACCGTTCTGCACAAGTTCGCGCCGGTGGAGCTGCCGGTGCTGGTCACCGGCGAAACCGGTACAGGCAAGGAACTGGCCGCACACGCGCTGCATGCGCTGTCGGGGCGCGCCGACAGGCCTTTCATTGCGGTGAACTGCGGTGCGATTCCGGCCAGCCTGGTGCAGTCGGAGCTGTTCGGCCACGAGCGAGGCTCGTTCACCGGGGCCGACAAGCGGCAGATCGGCGTATTCGAATCAGCCCACGGCGGTACCGTGTTTCTTGATGAGGTGGGCGATCTGCCGCCAGAAGCACAGACCAGCCTGCTGCGCGTGCTGCAGGAGGGAACCTTCGAGCGCGTGGGCAGCAGCCAGCCACTGCACGCAGATGTGCGGGTGCTTGCCGCCACCCACGTCGAACTGGAACACGCAGTGGCGCAGGGGCGATTCCGCAGCGATCTCTACTACCGTTTGAATGTGCTGCGCCTGCTGATGCCACCATTACGCGAGCGCGGTGCCGACGTGCAGCTGCTGGCCGAGCACTTCCTGCGCTGTTTCCGGCTGCGCCACAGCGTACGTGCACGCGGCTTTGCACCGGCCGCACTGCAGGCCCTGCGGCGCTTCGATTGGCCCGGCAACGTACGCGAACTGCTGAACCGTGTGCAGCGTGCGGCGATCATGGCCGAAGGCGAGCTGATCAGTGAGCGCGACCTGGAGTTGGGCGCATCGGTGGCGGTCCTGCCTGGGGCGATGCTGCACGATGCGCGCGGCCAGGCCGAGCGCGATGTGCTGCTGCACACTCTGCGCCAGACCGGCTACAACGTCTCCGAGTGCGCGCGGCAGATGCAGATATCGCGGGTGACGGTGTATCGCCTGTGCCGAAAGCACCGGCTGGAGCTGCCTGCGCAGCGCTGATCCGGGTTGACGCGGCGGGGCGCTCCGCCCACGCTTGGGCCAACCCCCTTGTGTGGCCACGTACGCGTGATGAACCAGAGCCCCGAACTGCTGCGGCGCCTGCTGCGTGCCAAGGACCGGATGGATCGGGCCAGCCATGAGGAATGGCCCGTCGCGCGCCTGGCCGAGGTCAGTGCGGTGTCGCCGGCGCACTTCGCCCGTTCGTTCAAGCAGGCATTCGGGCTGCCACCGCACCGCTATCTTCTCAGCCGGCGCATCGAACGGGCCGTGGCGATGTTGCGTGACACCGACCTGCCGGTCACCGAAATCGCCGCGCAGACCGGGTGGAGCAGCCTGGGCACCTTTGGCCGCATCTTCCGTGACATCACCGGTGACAGCCCGGGCAATGTGCGTGAGCGTGAGCGTGCAGCCCAGGCGTCGTTGGCCGGCGTGCCGGAATGCCATGCACGCGGCGCGCAGCGCCCGGACCTGAAGATCGCAGTTTTGGAGAAGCGCCGCCGCGAGGCGGTTGCTAACGTGGACCCCACCTGAGGGAGGTCCCATGACGAACACTGTGAACACGGTCGGCCTGTACGTGCGCGACCAGGATGAAGCGCTCGCGTTCTACGTCGGCAAGCTCGGTTTCGAAGTGCATACCGATGTACGCAACGGCAGCTACCGCTGGCTGACGGTACGCAGCCCGGGTCAGGACGGTTTCCAGCTGGGCCTGTTCGTGCCAGGCCCGCCCACCCACGATGCGGCCACTGCGCTTTCGCTGCAGCAGCTGGTGGCCAAAGGCGCAATGCCGCCCCTGGTGCTGGCGGTCGATGACTGCCAGGCGCGCTACACGCAATGGCTGGCACAGGGCGTGGAATTCACCCAGGAGCCGATCGAGCGCTATGGCGCCGTCGACGCCGGATTCCGCGACCCGTCAGGCAATGGCTGGAAGATGATCGAAGCCCGTTCCGAAGCGAGGCGCCGGCAATGAGCCGCGGTGGCTGGGCACGGCCCGTGCATCGTTGGACCTCGATCGTGTTCACCCTGGCGGTGATCGCCAACTTCGTGGCGCGCGGGCTGGGGCAGGGCGAGCCTGCGGCGTGGATCACCTATTCGCCGCTGCCACCGCTGTTCCTGCAACTGTTCACCGGCCTGTACCTGTTCGCGCTGCACTACGCCGGAAAGCGCCGCAGCGCCGCACTGGGCGCTGCGGGCTGAGCAGGGTCAGGCGACGGCGTCCACTGCGTAGGCGGCAAGCAGGGCCGGCAGCTGGTCCATGCGCTGGAAGATCACCTTTGCACCGGCAGCGCGCAGGGCTTCGGGCGTACTGTGGTGCGGGCCACCCTCACTGAAGCCGAACACGGTGGCGCCTGCGGCAACGCCCGCAGTGGCGCCGGTGACGGTGTCCTCGATGACTGCACAGCGCGTCGGGTCCACGCCCAGCGCTGCAGCAGCGGCCAGATACACGTCCGGGTGCGGCTTGGTGCGCGGCATGTCCTGGCCACTGAACACATGGGGGCCGAAGGCATCGAGGATGCCGACCTTGCCCAGCTGCAGCTTCACCTTGAGCAGATCGGCGCCGGAGGCGCAGGCGATCTGCCCGCCGGTGGACGCGGCGATTGCGCGCACAGCCTCGGGTGCTCCGTGGATCGCTACAAGGTCACGCTCCAGTGCCCGGTTGCGCTGCTGGCGGAATTCCTCGAGCCACGCCTCGGTGAACGGCTTGCCGGTGCGCTCCTCGATCAGGCCAGCCAGATGGGCCACGGACTGGCCGAGGAAGACTTCACCCGCCTGCGCTGGAGTCAGCGCCCAGCCGCGTGCGGTCAGCATTTCCGAGAGAACGCGGGCGACCAGCGGTTCGGAATCGACGAGCACGCCGTCGCAGTCGAACAGCACGGCATCAAAGGGAAAACGGGACATCTACAGCTCCAGGGGGCAATGCGGTGGTGCAATTGCCCGCCATTTTCCCACAGCCATCCTCGCGTGGCACCCGGGCCGGGTGCCACCCATTCCCAGCAGGCCGGTCAGCCCAGATCACACCCGGCCGGCTGCGGCCAGGTGCTGGCCGGCAGCATGTTTTTCAGCGAGGCCGGTGCGTTGATGGCCACGTAGCTCGCACCCAGCAGCTCCTCCAGATCGGCGATGGTCACCAGATAGCTGTCGAGGCTGCCCAGATTGGCTTCGTTGGGAATGATCCAGCTGATCGCCTTGGCCGTGCCGGTGTTCGGATCACGGGTGATGATCGTCTTCCAGAAGAACTCCGGTGTCGGAATGCCGTGGCTGGAAAGGAAGTAGTCGTTGGAGGCATCGCCGTAGACCACGCCGCCATAGACATCCACCGGCGCGATGTCGCGGTAGCACTCGGCCACGTTCTCGGCCTTCACCCAGATGGCCTGGTTGAAGCTGGACACCTGCGGGACGATGTTGGTCATGTAGTTGGCGCGGCGGATGTAGGTCGCGTTGTAGTCCATGTGGTTGGACGTCACCAGATGGCCACGGTCATAGCCGGATTTGATGCTGGCGTACGAGGCGGTGCTGTTCTGGCCCACGCAGCCGGCCGGCAGGTCGGGGTCCTTGTAGAAACTGGACGGACGCGCAGCCGAGCCGGTGTCTGCGGTGAGCGTGTACTCGTAGCGCGTGGCGCTGTGGATGCTGCAGTCGTAGGTGAGCACGAAGCCGCCCTTGTTGAGGGTGACGACCTGGGCCTGGGCAGCGCCGGCGACGGCACTGAGGACGAACGCGAGGAAGAAGCTTGCAAGGCGCATTGCGGTTCTCCAGCAAAAGTTCAGGGCGCAGACGTCCAGCGCGACCGTGCCGGAGCGCGGTCATGTGGAGAGGTTGCGGAGTCGGGTGCTGCGGAGTGCGGCAGGACGTGACCGCACGGGTGGGGTCATGCAGGCCCTGCCGTGTCGTAAGCGTCACAAGCTGTCGTCTTTCGGTCAACGACGAAAAGACGAAGCTGTGACCGCCCGCAAGCACTGGAGATGTGTCAGATCACGCGGCACGTGGGTGAAACGCGCGCGTGTTAGGGTGCGGCAGGGAGCGTCCGGATGTGCAGTGTGCAGCCAGCCGGAACCGGCTGCTTCCTGCGGTTTACTTGTACTGGTTGTGGCAGGAGCCGCAGCGCAGGGACATCTGTTTCTTGGTCATCTGAGTGCCTGGAATCGGCTCGATGCCAGTGGTCAGGAAGGGATCAGCGGCCAGTCCCTTCTCGGCGGAGCCGTCCGGCCAGATGAAGGTGATCGTCTCGCCGCGCTTCACCGACGCAAGGCCATGCGACAGGCGGTAGGCACCCACCATCTGGAACATGGCGGCCTGCCGGATCCCGAGATCGGAGCCGATGCTGGCATCGACCACGTTGGCGAGGTCCTTGTAGATGCGATCAGCGGCATTGATCACCTTTCCCATGCCCTTGGCAGCCATAACGGTGACCGGCACCATCAACGTTACCAGCAACAACTTTCGTACCACAGATGCGTTCACTTCATCTTCCTTGACATTGCGATGATCGTAGAAGCGCGGGTTCGCGCCTCGTTCATTTCTTCGTTGGTGAGTACGCCATTGGCGTAGGTATCCTCGACCGATCCATAGCCGCACATGCCGGCTTGCCCGCACATGCGGTTCAGCAGGGCGGAGTCGGTACCGCAGGGCACTCCTTTCTGGCAGCCGGCCAGGACCCAAGCGACTTCATCCACCTGCGTGCCGACCTTGAAAGGGTGCATCTGTCGGGTGCGACTGGCGGCGGTGTCACCCATCAGGCCAGCGAGTGCGATGTAGGCTTCTCCGTCGTCCTGCATCAGGACCGCGTCGACCAGTGTCCGGTGATCCTCGACTGAGAAGTTCCTGTCGGTCAGGACAAGCGCTCCCGAAAGCACGGTCTTTTCGATCTGGGCCACGAGACTGCCCTGTTCGGCGGCAAGATCGCGGTAGTGGCGCTGCCGTTCGATGGCTTCGGGCGCGGTGACGGCGACCCCATCACAGCGCTGCTTCAGCCATCCGCTGCTGCGCGCAAGTGCACTGAGGCGTTCGCGCGGAATCTCCGCGACGCTGAGCAGCGAGGCGTCGATCGAGCCGCTGCATTCGCTGTAGACGCGGCTCAGGATCAGGCTGGCGCTGCCATCGCCGCTGCCGGACAGGTATTCGAGATCCGCAATGAGGGGGCGCAGTCGATCTGTGTGGTTGTAGCGATCAAGTACGGAATCGCCGGCGGCGTGTAACGGAGCACCCTGCCGGATCGCGGCGGCGGACAGAGGTTCCGATGCCGCATCAGTGATTGATGGAGAAGGTGCGTGAACCCGGTCGGCTTCAGATCCACAGGCGCCCAGGGAAAGCGCGAGCGCGATGGCGAGGATGGCTGAGGGAGCGGGGAGGGCGCGGCGTGGTATTGACTGGTATCCGGATTGCACGGGTTCCTTTGGCTCCAATGTCCATGAAAGCGCAGGCAGCCGCAGGGTCGCGGCTACGCTGGAAAGAGGGGGGATGAGGCACCTGGGCCAGGAGTGGGCGCGGGCGCAACGCTGCACATGGCAGGCAGTGAACGATCGGGTCTTCTACATCGGGCAGCACTCTGGAGCGAGTCCGCTGGCGATGGCTGGGACGTTCTTGATGTTGCTGAATGATAGCACGTCGCATTCGCATTGAGGGCGGAGCCCTTGCCCGGCGATGCTGCGTCGCAAGGTGTCACCCACCATTCGCACTGGTACGGTCCAACCCGTTGCACCACCACCGACGGGGAGAGACCACGATGCGCAAGGTATTGCTGCTGTTGATCCTGCTGACCGGGCTGGCGCCCACCGCCTGGGCGGCCACGGTCAAAACCACCCATCGCACCATTCCCAGCTGGGATGGAACGCCTCTCGGGGCCTTCGTCATCGAACCGCAGGACGCGGGCAGCGGGCGATATCCGCTGCTGGTGATGCCCAGCAGCTGGGCGGTGCCCAGTGTGGAATATGTGGGCGTGGCGCAGTCGCTGGCGCGGCGCGGCTACGTGGTCATCAGCTACAGCTCGCGCGGCTTCTGGGAGTCCGGCGGCGCCATCGACATCGCCGGGCCGGCCACGGTCGAGGACGTCAGCGCGCTGATCGACTGGGCGCTGGACAACACCCGTGCCGACCCGTCGCGAATCGGCGTATCGGGCATCTCCTATGGCGCCGGTACCAGCCTGCTGGCGGCCGCGCGCGATCCGCGCATCAAGGCGGTCGCCGCACTGAGCGGCTGGGCCGACCTGCAGGCCTCGCTGTACAGCAACGATACCCCCAGCGCCCAGGGCATCGCCCTGCTGGTAGCGGCTGGCCTGGCCACCGGCCGCCCGGGGACGGAGCTGGCCACCATCAACCGCAATGTGCTGGTCGGCAACTACCAGGGCGCGGTGGACACGCTGTTGCCGGTGGCGGCGCAGCGCAGCCCCGGGGCAAGCATCGACGAGATCAACGCCAACCAGCCAGCGGTGTTCCTGGCCAACGCCTTCAACGACAGCCTGTTCCCGCCGGGCCAGCTGGTTGATTTCTTCAACCGTCTGAAGGGCCCCAAGCAGCTGCAGTTGCGCCATGGCGACCATGCGCTCAACGAAGCCTTTGGCGCATTGGGTATTCCCAACGAGGTCTACGCATCGGTGGGGGACTGGTTCGACCATTACCTCAAGGGTGAGGCCAATGGCATCGACCGGCAGCCTGCGGTGCAGCTGAAGTCGCAGAAGGGCAGCTGGAGCACCTACCCGAACTGGCAGGCGACCAATGCGGGCGCCGTCAGCTATGCGCTGACCGCACCCAAAGGCCTGCTGCTGCCGACGGGTGGGCTGGCGGAAAACGGTAGCAGCACCGGCTGGAACTACCGCATCGGCAGTGGCCTGCTGACCGCCGCCAACTCGGGCGTGGCGATGGCGTCAGGTGCGTTGCAGATGATCAACCTGCCACCGGGTGCCTATGTGCCGTTCGTGGGCCGCAACGCTGCCGGCGTCTGGCAGGGACCGGTGCAATGGAGTGCGCGGCGCCTGGACGGCGCACCGGAAGTGCGTTTGACGGTCACACCCAGTCGCGCCAACACCACGCTGTACGCATATCTCTATGCGGAGGACGTACTGGGCAACGGCCAGCTGATCAGCCACAAGCCCTACACGCTGCGTGGCGCCACGCCGGGGCAGGCGAAGACCATCAACCTGCGGTTGGAAGCGAGCAGCTGGAACATACCGGCCGGCAGCCGCCTGACCCTGGTGGTCGATACGGTGGATCTGCGCTATGCGGGCATCAGCCAGTTGGGGGGCACGGTGGCCTTCAGCTCGCCAGCCAATGCACCTTCGGTACTGAAGGTGCCGCTGCATTAATGGAAGGCCGCGCCCGTTGCGGCGGGTGCGGCGCTGCAGGCTGGAAAGCTGCGAGACTGGCGTTTGTTCCGGCAAAGGGATCAATCCATGGCCATTGCATGGCTGCTGCTCGGTGCGGTGCTTGCGGCGCCCACCGCGCAAGGCGCGCCGATCGACTGGTCGGACACGCTGCTGAAGGATCTGGACGCTGCCGACGCCGCCATGCGCGGCAGTCATCCGGGCACGGTTGACCGCCGGAATCCTGGCTTCGTTCCGCAACTGGAGGCTGCCTCGGCGCTTGCCCGCGCGCGCGCGGGCAACGTCGAAAGCTTCGCAGGCTACTGGTGGGCCATGAAGGGCTACGCGGCCTCCTTCAATGACGGCCACGTCAGCCTCAACGCGCTTGCCGACGCCCCCGACATTCCATCGCAGTGGCCCGGTTTCCTGACCGGTTTCGACGGTGATGCGCAGGTGGTCATGACCGTTGACGCTGGTCCGGGCCATCCGCCGCTGGGGGCTCGATTGCTGTCCTGTGATGGCATCGATGCGCAGACGCTGGCTGCGCGCCGGGTGGGTGACTTCAGCGGGCGCTGGCACCTGCAGGCCAGCCGCATTCAGGGTGGCGGTGAAGTGCTGCTGGAGCAGGGCAATCCGTTCGTGCCCACGCTGCGCACCTGCATTTTTCGTGTGAATGGTCGAGAGCAGCGCCATGCGCTGCGTTGGACGCCACTCGATCCGGGAAGCCGGAAGGAACGCCTGGCCGATACCCGTCACAGCTTCCGCCCAGCCAATGGCTGGCACAGGATGCCGGACGGTGGGTACTGGATCACCACCAGCAGCTTCAACGCCGATCCCACTGCGGCCAATTTCAAGGAGCTGACCCGGATGCTGCAGCAGCTCACCGCGGTGGCCGACGCGTTGCAGCAGGCACCCCTGATCGTGCTCGATGTGCGCGGTAACAGCGGTGGTGCGTCGCACTGGAGCATCGAGCTGGCGCGGTTGATCTGGGGGCGCGAGGCCGTGGATGCAGTGCGTGACGGCAGCTGGGTAGAGTGGCGGGCGTCCGAGCCCAACATCGCACAGCTCCGTGGTTTTCTGGAGAAGCTGAAGCAGGCGCCTGACGCATCGCCGGCGCTGCTTCGTATGCTGGAGACCGTGACCGAAGGGATGGTGCAGGCGAGGGAGCAAGGTAAACCACTATGGCGGGAAACCGCCAATGATCCGGCCGCGGCGCTACCGCAGGCAGAGCAGGCCGGGCCCATGCACAAGGGCAGGGTGGTGATCGTAGCCGACGCGTCCTGCGGCTCGGCCTGCCTGGATGCGCTGGATCTGTGGAAGCGCCTGGGCGCGATGCAGGTCGGCGTCGAGACTTCAGCCGACAGCCTCTACATGGACGTCAGGCCGGAACGGCTCCCGAGCGGCATGGCAAGGATCTCCGTACCGATGAAGGTGTTCCGCGGGCGGGTGCGCGGTTCGAATGAACCGCATGTTCCGGATCGTCGCTACGACGGCGACATGCGGGACACCGCAGCACTTGAAGCGTGGATCTCGGGAAGCGGCAGCATCCCTCTGCGACCCAGTCGCCGCTCCGGCGCCGCTGCGGCGGAATGACCGGGTGCGTCCTGCGCTCAGCGACGAACATCCGCGCCTGCATTGCCCAGCAGGGCCAGCACCTGCGCCTCAGCTACCGGGCTGAAATCTCCCGGAATGGAATGCTTCAACGCACCCGCGGCCAGTCCGAAGTGCACGGTGCTTTCTGCGTCGAATCCGGACAGCAATCCGTGCAGGATGCCGGCCGCAAAGGCGTCACCACCACCGATGCGGTCAACGATGCCGGGAAGCGGGCGCGGTGGTGCCTGCGCCCGCGTGCCATCCCGCCCCAGCAGCAACGCGCCCAGGATGTGGTGGTCGGCACTCACCACGTCGCGCTGGGTGCAGGCCAGCCACTGCAGGTGCGGGAAGGCGGCGAATGCCGCGACTGCGGCGGCCTCCGCCTGGGTAACCGCATCTTCCTGCGGAAAGCGCAGGCCCAGCACCAGTGCGATGTCCCGATGATCGGCAAAGACGATGTCGGCCTCGGCGAACAACTCACGAAGAAGAGTGGGTGCGTCGCCGCCCCATCGCTGCCAGAGCGAAGGGCGGTAGTTGCCGTCGAACGACACGCGCACACCTGCGCTGCGCGCCGCACGTGCAGCGGCCAGTACCGATTCGGCCACATTGGCGCCGAGCGCCGGACTGACGCCGGAGAGGTGCAGCCACTGCGCGCCACGCAGCGGGATCGACCAGTCGTAGTCGGCAGCGGTACTGGTTGCGAACGCCGAACCCGCCCGGTCATAGACCACCTCGCTGGCCCGCTGCAGTGCACCGGTGGCCAGGAAGTACAGTCCCATCCGGTCGCGCTCGACCAGATGCACGCCGCGCGTGCCCACCCCGTGCCGCCGCAGTTCGGCCACGGCGTGCCGCCCCAGTGCGTTGTCCGGCACCGTGCTGACCATTTCCACCTCGTGCCCGAAGCATGACAGCGACACGGCAACGTTCGCCTCCGCCCCGCCCACGTGAACCTGCAGCTGCGGCGACTGCAGCAGCAACTCACGTCCGGGCGCGCCCATACGCAACAGCAACTCACCGAAACACACAATGCGACTCATCGGTTTTCTCTCAGCGCAGGGATGGGCAGCCCAACACGCGCAGGTCGATGGCATCGGCCATGCGCCGGTAGCCTTCATCATTGGGATGCAGGTGATCGCGGGTGATGTCGGCCGGCAGTGATTCGGACGCCTTCTGGTCACGCAGTGCGGCATCGAAATCGATGATGCCATCGAATCCGGTCTTCCCACCGCGTGCCCACTGGTTGATCGTGGTGCGGGTGGCTGCGGACACAGGCTCGTAGCGCTCGGAACCGCCGAATGGGGTCAACGTGCCCAGCCAGGCGCGGATGCCGTGCGCATGCAGTCGCGCCGCAACCTGCTGATAACCCAGCAGCATGTCCGCCGCATTGCGTCCAGGCAGCGGCTGCGCGCCACCACCGTGGCGGATGTCATTGATGCCCTCGAACAGGATCACCTGATCGGCGTCGGCCACCGCGATCACATCGCGATCCAATCGTGACAGGGCGCTGTGGCTGCGGCCATGGTCAAGCAGCTTGTTGCCGCTGATGCCCTGGTTGAGCACCACGAACCGGTCGGGGCAGGCCTGTTGCAGGCGCTGCGCCAATCGCTCCGGCCACTGGTTGAAGGTGCCACGACGGGCGGTGGCGCCTTCCGTGATGGAGTCGCCCAGCGCCACGATCACCTGGGGGCGATCATCACGCTGCACCATCACTGCCGAAAACACGTTCTGCTGGTAGCTCGGCCGCACGCTGTCGGCAACGGTTGTCTGCCTGCCGTCGGCTACCCGCAGCTCGGTGCGGCGCACGGCGGGGCGGGTGGGCTGCGGGAAATAGGCACTCACGCTGATCTCCTGCAGCGCCGCCACCGGCATCCGCACCGGGTCGCTCAGGAGTGCGGCACCCACCGGCACTTCGATGACCGCGCGGCCATCCACCGTCACCGGCAGCGGTGCGGCCTTGCCGCCCTTCAATCCCACGCGCAGGTCCTCGACCCGCAAGGGCGCTGTGCCGAGCTCGTTGCTGATGCGTAGTCGCAGTGCATCGCCACGGCTGCCGATACGCATGTCCTGGCGCACGGTCTGTGCGGCGAACTGTACCGGTGCCTCGGCGCTGCCATCCTTGCGGTCTGGTGCCGGCGAGGCGGTCCAGGCGGTGACCCAGACCGGTGCAGCCAAAGCGGCAGGCGCGACCACAGCGGAACAGATCGTCAATGAAAGCAGGAGCGTCCAGCGCTGCATGGGCAGGATTCCAGTCAGGAGAAGTAGGTGCCGCCGTTGACGTCCAGATTCGCGCCGGTGATGAACGCCGCCGCATCCGAGGCCAGGAACACAGCGGCATCGGCGGCTTCGTCCGGTGCACCCTGACGGCGCAGCGGGGTGGCGCCAGCAACGGCCGTGCGTACTTCCGGCTTGGTGAACTCGTCGTGGAAGCGGGTGGCGATCATGCCGCAGCACAGTGCGTTCACCCGGATGCCCTTCGGCCCCAGCTCCTTGGCCATGGCACGGGTGAAGGTCATCACTGCCGCCTTGGCGGTGGCGTAGATCGATGCGCCGGGGCCGCCGCCATCACGACCTGCCTGCGAGGCGAAATTGACGATGGCCGCGCCTTCGCCCATGTGTGGTACCACCGCGTGGGTGGTGAGATAGGTGGAGGTGATGTTGAGGTCCATCACGCTGTGGAAGAACGCGGGATCAATCTCAGCCAGTGGCCGACGCTGCACCATGCCACCGGCCACGTTCACCAGCAGGTCGATGCGCTCGCCGAACGCGGCCTGTGCCGCAGCGATCAGGCCGGCGACGGCGGCGGCATCGGTGACGTCGGCGCGATGCACGATGGCCTGGCCACCGGCCGCCTGGATCTGTGCCAGCGTTTCCTGGGCACTGGCTTCATCATTGGCGTAGTTGATGCAGACGCGTGCACCGGCGGCGGCCAGTTTGATTGAAACGGCGCGGCCGATATCGCGGCCACCGCCGGTGACGATGGCCACCTTGTCCTGGAACGACATGCGGGAAACTCCTTGTTTTGCGGGGGAATGAATGAGGAATGCAGGCTCAGCCGCCACGGCGGTCGAGCTTGTGGATCGGGCCGGTCCACCACCACAGCGCGACCAGCGACAGCGGCACCAACGCGGCGACGAGGATGAAGATCGGGGCGTAGGAATGACGGGTCAGCACCGGCACCAGCCAGGTGGTGATGAGGGTGCCGGCGACCGCCGCCAGGCCACCCAGGCCCGCCAGCGTGCCCACCGAGCGGCCGTCGAACAGGTCGCCGGGTAGGGTCTGGATGTTGCCGATGGCCACCTGGAAGCCGAACAGCACCGCGGCAATCGCCAGCACGGCAAACAAGGGCTGGTTGGCCAGCACGGCACCCAGCAGGGCAGGGGCCATGATCACGCAGCCCAGCGTGATGGCCAGCTTGCGGGCGTGGTCCACGCTGTGCCCGGCGCGGATCATCCTCCCGGACAGCCAACCGCCGCTGAGGCTGCCCAGCATCGCGCCGACAAACGGCACCCAGGCGAACAGGCCGATCTGCTTGATGTCGAAGCCGAAGGTTTCAGCCAGGTAGATCGGCAGCCAGGACACGAACAACCACCAGATCGGATCCAGCAGGAAGCGGCAGGCAAGCATGCCCCAACTCTGCCGGTGGGCCAGCAGCTCGCGGACGCTGGCCTTCGGCGCTACCTCTGTCTGTTGCCCGGCGTGGTCTTCCTGGATCAGCCGGCGCTCGGCATCGCTCACCCACGGATGCTTGTCCGGCCCGGCGCGGTAGACGAACAGCCACGGCAGCAGCCACAGGAAGCCGATGGCACCGACCAGCACGAAGGTGCCGCGCCAGCCCAGCCACAGGTACAGGCCAGCGATGGCCGGTGCGGAAACGATCGCGCCGATCGACGCGCCCGCGTTGAACACGCCCTGCGCCAAGGCGCGCTCGCGTGCCGGGAACCACTCGGCATTGGCCTTGACCGCGCCCGGCCAGGCACCGGCCTCGCTGATGCCCAGCATCGCCCGCACCAGGCTGAAGGACAGCATGGAATGCGTGATCGAATGCAGGGCAATGGAAATCGACCACACGCTGATCGACAGGGCGAAGCCCAGGCGCGTGCCGATCATGTCGAACAGACGCCCGAACAGGAACTGGCCGGCCGCGTAGAACAGCATGAACACCGTTACCAGCAGCGCGTAGTCATCCTTGGTCGCACCCACTTCCTTGGCGATTTCCGGCCACATCACCGCCAGTGCATTGCGGTCGATGTAGTTGATGACCGTAGCCACTGCGATCAGGCCCACGATCAGCCAGCGCACCGCCGAACGTACCGGCACCTTGCGCAGCGTGGACAGGGAAGAAGGGCCATTCATCGTGCATCACCCTTGCTGCGGTCCATGCGTGCATGACTGCCGTTCCAGCGGTAGGCATGGCCATCGACGCTCACGCGGTGCTCGCCCTTGGCGTTGCTGTCATCGGCCACGCCCAACGCGATGCGTGCACCGCTGGCAAGACGCAGTTCGATCACCTCGGCATCGCCGCCGCGGGTACGCACGATCTCCCTGATGCGGCTGTCGGCGCCGTGCACGTACTCGGCGGTGCCGTTGTACTCGCCATGCGGCTCCAGCACGCTGAAGAAGGTGACGTCTTTCTGGCCTTCCACGCGCTGCAGCAGGGCCGGTTCACGGCGCAGGTTGAATTCCGGATCGTTCGCACCGCTTTCCACCAGCAGCGCCTGCGCGGGCGCACTGCTGCCGAAGCGGTAGGTGTAGAAGCGCCCATCCAGCAGCCACGCCAGCGAACGCGGCTCGCTGCCGGGTTTGCTGCGTGCATCCAGCCACAGGTGCTGGTAGCCGTTGTCCTTGCCCAGCACCGGGCGCTGGGCGGGGAAGTGTTCGGCCTCGAAGCCGGTGGTGACGATGTGGCCGTTGAAGTGCAGCGGCAGGTCGTAGCGCGCGGCCTTGTCGCCGTGCACCTGCAGCAGGTCCAGCACCACCGGCAGGCCCATTTCGGGGTGGCGCAGCAGCGCTTGGGTACGGGTGAAGACCACGCCTGGATACGCATCGCGCATCGTTGCCGAGGCAATCTGGGTATCGGCATCGGCCTGGAAGAAGCGCACTTGCGGGGCATGCTCCTCGCCGCGCTTCCAGTCGCCCTTGAAGTGGCTCTGCTCGTCCACCACCAGGGTGTTGTGAGCCACGGTCTGCTTGGCCCAACTGCGGTTCTCGGCCAGATAGATGCCACCACGCTTTGCTTCCACGTTGAGGAAGCGGGCGGCACCGTAGTCGGTCACTACCGGATTGCCGTTGTCGTAGAACAGCCAGTTGAGCTTGTCGAAGTGACCGTGGCCCATGCCCTGCATGGTGTCCTTCTGCACCAGCACCTGGCCGCGTTCGCCGCCCATGCGCAGGATCGCCAGGCCGCCACGGTCGCCGTCGGGGCCATCGCGCAGCAGCATCGGGCGGTAATCGAAGGGCTTGGCCTTGTTCGCGGCCAGTGCCTGCGCCACCTGCAGGCCTTCGGGTGAAAGCAGCAGGCGTTTCTGCTGCTGGGCCACCGACAGCAGTCGGTCATCGCCAGTACGCGCATAGGCAATGCCGATGCCGGCTACCAGTTCCTCGGTGTCGATGCCCTTGTCCAGGATGGCATCGTTGATCGGGAAGAACAGGCCGTCGTAGCTGGTCTGCACCAGCACATCCACCGCCTTCAGCAGCACGCCGTCACGGCGCGCGAAGATCTTCCGCTGCGGCTCGTTGCGTTCGATGGCGTTGGCGAACAGCAGGAACGGCGCCAACGCATAGCGCTGGTAGTAGGGGCCTTCCTCGTAGTAGCCGTCGGGCGAGAACAGCAGGTCGATCTGGCGAAGGAAGCCGAACCGGTCATCTTTCTGGCTGCCGCGCACGGACTTCTCCACCAGCTCAGGGTCGCGCAGCACGTAGCCGGTCATGCCGGTGGCGGCCACCGCCCAGGTGGCATGGTTGTGGATCTGGTCGTAGTTCTTCGGCTCGCTGACGAGGAACTCGGCCATCGGCCGGAACACCTTCGATTCGATGGTCTGCCGGTCCTGCGCTGACAGCGCGTCACGGATCGCGTCGTAGCCCTGGATGGCGTTGACCAGCCACACCGAATCGTTGAGCACCTGCCAGAACACGCGCCCGGGAATCTGCCCGCGTCCTTCCGGGTGCGGGCCCAGCGTCGGGTACAGCTTGGCGTACTGCAGCAGCATGTCGCGCGCGTAGTCCACGTAGGCCTTGTCGCCGGTCAGCCGGTACAGCGTGCCTGCGGCCAGCAGCGCCTGGTAATTGCGCTTGTGCTGTTCATGGGTGCGGCCGCCGCCCTTGTCCTTGGGCACCGGCACATCGATGCCGGCCTTCATCATCTTCTTCAGCGTTGACTCGGTGCGCGCCTGCTCCTTGGCAAACCACGGGTAGCGGCTGCCTTCGCTGGCCATCTGCTGCCACTGCGCAGCGGTGACCAGCACCGGCGCGGTGTCGGCCTGGCGCGCGGCGGCAGCGGGCGCTGCGAACAGCGATGCGGTCGGCAGCAGGGCGAAGGGGGCGGCCAGGGCCAGGGAAACGAACAGCGGCTGCAACCTCATCGATCAACTCCATTGCGGGTGCGTGACAGGGCAACTTCGCCCACCTTGGGATACCAGTCGACGCCGGTCGCGTCGCGCGCGGTCATCGCCAGGGCAGGATCGGCGCCCACGGCGGGCAGGGCGGGCTTGGCCACCCATAGACCGCTGTCAGCCTGCTGCAGGCTGACGCTACGGCTCTCTACGCCTCCCGGAAACACGGTGCTGGCTGCCGGCGACTGCACATTGCCGCTGAAGTCGATGCCCGCCAGCGAACTGGCGGCATTCGGCGGGTTCCTGCTGCTGCGGTTGACGATCAGGTTGGCGCTGAAGTGGCTGTTGCTGGCGGCGACCACAATGCCCTTGGCTTCATCATGGCCGACGCCGAAACTGATCTTCGCCACGTCCACGAAGGTATTGCGGCTGATGGTGGCATTCACCACCGGCGCATAGCCGGACAGCGGCGGATTGGCCTGCGCATCCATCACCGCCAGCGCCGAACGGTTGCTGGACCCGGCCAGCCGTTCGAAGTAGTTGTTGCTGACGATCTGATCGGCATTGATGATGCGCACGCCACCGGTGCCGGCCTTGTCGTCACCCAGGAAAACGTTGTCGATCACACGGTTCCCGTTGCCATGGCGCAGCGTGAGCGCGCCGGCAGAGCGGTAGAACACGTTGCCACGGTAGGTGTTGCCACCGGACTTGTTGCTGACGATTTCGGTTTCGCCGTCGCACCCCTCGAACCAGTTGTTCTCCACCGTGCTGTTGGAATTGCTCAGCGAGGTGTCACTGGTGCCGACGCGAATCGTTTCACCGCCATTGACGCCCAGCGCTGGGCGCGGGCCGAACCAGTTGTGGTCGATGCGGTGCTGGTTGTCCAGGCCCTGGGTGGCATCGCGCACCACCACTACCGTGGGTCCAGCGTTGGTCTTGCCGCGAAGCTGACTGTGATCCAACCGGTTGTGGCTGCCATACAGCGATACCCAGTAGTCCTGGTCGCTGGCATCGGGGTTGGTGTAGTCATCGATCACCAGGCCGGTCACCCGGCTGTGGCTGGCCACCGCTTTGCTGGATTCGCGGAATGCCACCACCGCATCACCGGGCGTATAGCCGTTGCGGAACACCAGATTGGACACCTGCAGGTAGCTCCCCGCCAGACGCAGGTCCGAGCGTCCGCTGAGGACGACTTTGCCGGCGGTCTGCGCGCGCAGCACGATCGGCGCGGCTGCCGTGCCTTGGCCCTTCAGCAGCAACCGGGCGTCGGTCCAGATGCCGTCAGCCAACACGATCTCATCGCCGGGCTGCAGCGCCGAGGCGGCGGTAGCGAACTCAGCGACGTCGTGGACGAGCCAGTTGGCCGCACTTGCTGCTGAAGTGGTCAGGCACATTGCCAGGCCAGTGGTCAGGCAAAAAAGCGACAAGCTACTGTGCGGTTGTCGTGAGAGCGAGCGAATGTGCATGAAATCCTTCCAGAGACGGCCGGGCCGTCGTTTCAGGGTGGGCCTGCATACCACTTTCGGGTCTGTTGTAAGCCAGCTTCCGCGCAAAGTCATGCTGCAGAAGCACATTAAATTGCGGCCAATTGGTATGGATCAAAGGCATTTGAACAATCGCATACCAATTGGTTGACATTTTCATGGCGCCGTGCCGAAGCTGCGTCCCACGCCTGACATGCAGGCGATCCTTTGGGAGGAGGAAACCATGCGGCGACCCGCCGGAGCAGTGCACAGCATCTCGTTGTCCCCCACACCCCTGATCGTGGCGCTGCTCGCCGTGCTGGCGGGCATGCCCACGGCCCAGGCCCAATCCAGCAAGGACGCGGCAGGGCAGGATCCCACCACGCTGGACCAGGTGCAGGTCACCGGCATCCGCGAATCGATGCAGAGTTCGATCAACAAGAAGCGCGACGACACCGTCATCGCCGACGTGCTGTCGGCCGATGACATCGGCGACCTGCCAGCGCCCTCGCTGGCCGACGCGATCGAGACCCTGACTGGCGCCGCTTCGACCCGCGACAAGACCGGCGCCTCGGAAATCTCCATCCGTGGCCTGGGGGCCTTTCTCAGCAGCACCAACTTCAATGGCCGCGAGATCACCAACGGCAGCGGTGACCGCTCGGTCAACTTCAACATGTTCCCCGCCGAGCTGATCAATACGGTGGCCATCTACAAGACCCAGCGCGCCGACATCATCGAAGGCGGCGTGGCCGGCACCATCGGCCTGGAAACAGTGCGCCCACTGGAGTACGGCAAGCGCTCGGCGCAGATTGATCTGCGTGGCAGCTGGGCCGAGTATGACAAGAAGTACCGCGACGACGATGGCATCGGCTATCGCGGTACCGCCAGCTACATCGACCAGTTCGAGTTCGGCAACGGGCAGAAGCTGGGCATCTCGCTGGGCTTCCAGCGTCTGGACGGAACCGACCCGGAAGAGAGCATCACCAGTGGTTCCACCTGGTATGCCTGCGACGGCACGCAGAACGTGGGCAATGCCAACTGCAATGAAGTGTCCGCGCAGGCCATCGCCAACGGCGCGCCGTATTACCTGGTGCCGAGCAGTCGCATCTACCGGCTCAAGCAGGAGCGCAACGACCGGCAGAGCGAGTTCGCTGCACTGCAGTGGCGGCCCAATGATGTGGTTGAAGTGAACCTCGACTTCGAACACACCGAGCGCAACTGGTATGAGAACCGCAGCGATCTGAGCCTGTCCAACGCACGGCGCGGCATCACCCAGCGCGATGTGGACGCAGAGGGCATCGTGCGCCACCTGCATGGCAGCACCTCGATCGATTCCACCTCCAACCGCTACTGGCGCGGCGAGGAATACACCGGTGGCGGCCTGAACCTGATCCTGCGACCGACCCCGGCCTGGGAACTGTCCACCGATCTTTCGTACTCACACACCAATCGCCTCGACAGCGAGCGCATGACCCGTCTGCGCGCCAATCAGCGCGACGTCAACAATGCCATCGTGCCCGGCATCAGTAGTGGTGCCACCGGGTACGTGGACTATGACTGGGACTGGCATGGCGAAGTGCCCAGTGTTGCCCTGGCGCCGAACTTCGACCCCAACAACTGGGACGCCTACACCGGCGCGGCGCGCGTCACCTCCAGCGCAACGGAGAACGACCACAAGATCAAGGCCGGCCGCTTCGATGCCAGCTTCATGCCCGAGTCCGGTTTCTTCACCCGCATCAAGGGCGGTGTGCGCGCCAGCCAGGCCGATTACCGCCTGCGCGACAACACCCTGGTGACCGACTACGACCAGCGCGTGGCGGCCGACAAGGCGAAGATCATCGCCGCCAACCAGGCCTGCCGCGCGCCGTTCCCGCAGGATGACTTCATGGATGCTGCCAGCGGCAACACCATTTCCTCATGGGCGTACTTCGATCCGAACTGCCTGTACCAGTCGTTCCGCGGCAGCCTCGACAGCGGGCTGGATCCGGGTTTCCAGGATCCGAACAATGTCGATATCACCGAGAAGACACGCGCGCTCTATCTGCTGGGTGAGTTCAGCAGCAGCCTGTTCGGCTTGCCGGTGACCGGCAACCTCGGCCTGCGCTGGGTCAAGACCGATGTGCGCTCTGAAGGTGTACGCACCGGGCTGCGTATCGAGGACAACGGTGACGGGACGATCCGCCTGCAACCCACCGGCGAGTACAGCACGCAGGTGTTCAAGGCGGGCAACGACAAACTGCTGCCCAGCCTCAACGCGGCGTTCGAACTGCGCCCGGACGTGCTGCTGCGGGTCGGTGCATACCGCGCGATGTCACGGCCGGACATTGCAGCGCTGGGTGCAGGGCGCACCATCAATGTCAGCAGTGATGCCACCTACGGCAATCTGGCCGACGCGCTGGATGACATCAGCGCCAGCGGCAACCCCGCCGCGCAGCCGCTGATGTCCTGGAACGGTGACCTTTCCCTGGAGTGGTACCCGAACCCGGACACGATGCTGGCCGGCGCGGTGTACTGGAAGCAGTTCAACGGCGGCACGGCCACCGCGCTGGTGCCGGAGACCTACACCATCGACGGCCAGGGCGTGACCGTGCCGGTTCGGCAGCAGGTGACCACCGACGAGGACAGTACGCTCACCGGCTTCGAGCTGACCGCCACCCATCGACTGTCGTACCTGCCCAAGCCGTTCGACGGGCTGGGCTTCAAGGTCAGTTACAACTACGCCGATGCCGACTATCAGACCCAGGACTCACGACTGGGCGAGCAGCTGGCCAGTGACGGCACGGTCATTCCGGCGATCGTGCCGCCGGCCGGCCTGAGCGGCTTCTCGCGGCACGTGCTGTCCGGTTCGATCTACTGGGACGTCGGACGCTTCAACATCCAGGCCATCGGCAAGTTCCGCTCGCACTACTACCAGGACTTCACCGGCAACACCGCGCAGCAGAACCGCTATTACGATGACAACACCAGCGTCGACCTGCGCCTGCGCTACCGGGTGAACAAGCAGTTGTCGCTGTCGCTGGAGATGATGAACCTGACCAACGAGCCGCGCGTGGCCTACCAGCCGCTTTATGGGAACTTCCGCGAAGTGGTGACCTACGGGCGGCGTGCGTATTTCGGTGTACGATACAAGTTCTGAACAGGGCGGCGCGGCCAGTGGTCGCGCCGTCGCTCCAACCGGACCCTTGCCGGCCGCGGTGGCAGGGCAGGGACCCGGAAGGAATCGCCAAGGGTCAGCCGCATGTCCGCCAACCGCCTTTACCAGACCATCGCTGCCAAGCTCCGCAAGCTGATCGAGGACGGCGAATTTCCGCCGGGTTCGCGGCTGCCGGGCGAGCGAGAACTGGCCGAACGGTTCGGTGTCAGCCGGGTCACCATCCGCGAAGCCGAGATCGCACTGGAAGCACAGGGCTGGATCGCGATCCGCATCGGATCGGGCGTGCATGTGAAGCCGCGCCCGACGCAGGCGTCCGGCGGGCTGCCGGATGTCAGCGCCTTCGACCTCACTGCCGCCCGCGCGGTGTTTGAAGCCGAGGCGGCGGCGCTGGCTGCCAGCAATCTGGATGACGACGGTATCGCCGAACTGCAGGTGCTGGCCGAAGCGTTGTGCCGCCGCGACTTGAGTGATGAGGAGGCGGGTGAGTACGACCGCCGCTTCCACCTGGCCATCGCTCGCCTTTCCGGTAATCCGGTGGTGGAGTACTTCGTGCAGCAGATCTGGCGCATGCGCAGCGAGCTGCCGCGGGTGACCGAGGTCTATGCGCGGGTCTGCCATGATGATGGCGCCAGCCGTGCCGACGAGCACATGGCCATCTTCGAAGCACTGCGCGCACGCGATCCGGTGGCCGCACGCAATGCCATGCGCCATCACTTCCAGCGTCTGTTCGAAGCCATGCTGCAGGCCACCGAAAGCCAGGCGCTGGAGCAGATCCGCCGCCGCACGCAGCAGGACCGCGAACGGTTCATGGCGACGACGCGTATCTGAAAGGCGGTCTGATCCATCAGAACAGCTGGAACCAGCGCACCAGCACGCGGTCTCCCTCGCTGCGGTTGGCGGCATCGAACTCCTTGTAGTAGTGGAGCATGATCCGGGTCCTGCCGGTGCCGAACTGCACAGCAGGCCCCAGCGCACTGATACGTTCCATCGAATCGGCGCGCGTCCTGCCATCGACACGTTCGGCGCTGATCTGCTTCAGTGCATAGCCGGATACGCCCAGGCGCCAGTGCTGCCCGACGGCACGCGATACCGACACATTCGCATGCAGCGCCTGGCCGGGCTGGATGTAGTCGACGGCGATCGCAGGGTTCGGGTCGGAATTGCGGCCCGTCCACAGATAGTGGATGCGTGAACTGAGCTCCCAATTGTCGGCAAACTCCCAGGTCAGCGCGTAATGCGGGTTGAAGGCCCACGCATTGCTGCTCGGGTTGATGGCCCGGTCACGGCGATAGCTTCCCGTCGGCAGCTGCACCTGCAGGTTCAAGCGCTGAAAGTAGGGACGCCCAAACAGTGTCTGTGCGGGCCATTGCAGTACCACGGGGCTGACGCTCAGGTTGCCGAGCCCATTTCCAGTGCGCACCGCCGGCGTGTAGTCGGCGTCCACCAGTAGTATGGGTTGCAGCGCCTCGTATCCGTACCAGGCGCCGAACACCTTGTGCTCGGTGATGCGGCCAACGAAGGTCGCCAACACGAGCGTCTGCAGCTCATTGTCGACCGGGCGCGGCCGACCATGCGTATCCATGAACCGGTCCGCCTCGTAGACGTTGACGAACTGCTGGAACAGATCGCCTGGCTTTGACTTGCCGTCGTTGAAGGAGGTGAGGCCCAGATTGCCAGAGGGCAATGCCGCGTGGGCCGGCATGGCCGCCATCGCGGTCAGCAGGGTCGACAGGCACATCGCAGAGCGGGCTGTCCAGCAATGGCCAGCCTGGGGATGAAGGGTCATGCGATCTCTCCCGGGAACACATTGGTGATGAAGTGCCAGTCGATGCCTGCGGCGGGGACTGACGAGCTTTACGGGCGATGGTCGGGTTGGCGCTCCGGCGCTGCGGCCTGGAACGCCGGATGGGACAGGCAGGCCGCATGGATCTGATGCACGCGTGGGTAGGGCGTCAGGTCACACCCCATGCGCAATGCGTTGGCCACCTGCGGTACAAGGCAGCAGTCCGCTGCGCCGGGCGTATCACCAAAGCAGTACGTTGACGATCCACGGCGTTGCAGCAGTACCTCGGCGGCGCCCAGCCCTTCCGCAATCCAGTGCGCGTACCACGCCGAACGCGCCTCAGGGCCCACCGCCAATGGATCGGCGAGGTATTTCAGCGCACGCAGATTGTTGAGTGGGTGGATGTCGCAGGAAATCAGCAGCGCCAACTCCAGCACGTGCGCACGCTGAACCGGATCGGCCGGGTACAGCGGAACCTGCGGGGCAATGCGGTCCAGATAGTCGAGGATGGCCAGCGACTGGGTGATCACCTCACCCTCGTCGGTGACCAGCACCGGCACGCCTCCCACGGGGCTCAATGTGCGGTGCGGCCCGGCGTACTGTTCGCCTGCGCGGATGTCGACGGTGCGGAGTTCGTGCGCAAGTCCCTTCAGCGCAAGGGCGATCCGCACCCGGTAGGAGGTGGAACTGTTGAAGAAGCTGTAGAGGATCATGGCAGGCTCGTAGCGGAGAATTCAGTGCGCCGGAGCCGCAGCCGGTGGCGCGGCGCCAGGGCGGTAGCGTCGGCCCATGCTGAAGATCAGCAGCGCAGCAAGGGCCGCCGGAATCATCAGCAGGCTGAAGATGCCGTGCATGCCCCAACCCAGGCCGAGCATTGCGCCGCCGCTGAGTGAACCGACAATGGAACCGATGCGGCCCGCCCCGAGCGCCCATGAGACGCCGGTGGCACGGCTGGCAGTGGGATAGAACGACGCGGCGAGTGCATTGGCCCCGACCTGGGAGCCACTGATGCAGAAGCCCACGCCGGCCACGAATGCACCCAGCAACCAGAAATCGGTGTAGTAGCGTGCGATCGCGCCGATGCACAGTGCGCCTGCCACGTAGGCCAGTGCCAGCACCCGGTAAGGGTTGACCCGATCCATCGCCGCCCCCAGCAGAACCGAGCCCAACGTGCCTCCCAGCTGGAACAGGGCCGTCAACAGCGCCGCCTGGCTGAGGCTCAGGCCGGTGCCCTTGATCAGCGTAGGCAGCCAGTTGGTCAGCAGGTAAATGATCAGCAGGCTCATGAAGAACGCGCCCCACAGCAGCAGCGTTCCGGTGCGCAGTTCCGGCGCCATCAGGCGCTGCAGCGGCGAGCGTCCGGTGCCCGGGGAAGGCGCTGGATCGGACGCATCGAAGAATCCCCCGGTCCAGCCCGTCGGCAGTGGCGCGATCGCGCGCAGCAGGCGAGCCACCCGCGCTTCGTTGCCAGGGGCAAGCAGCAGGAACCGCGCGGATTCGGGTAGCCACAGCGCCAGTGCCGGCAGCACCAGAATCGGCAGGATGCCGCCCAATGCGAGGACCGAGCGCCAGCCATGCAGCGGCAGAAGATGCGCCGAGACGACCCCGCCCAATGCCGACCCCAGCGTGAATCCACAGAACATGGTGGTGACCAGCAGCGAGCGCCGCCGCTGGGGGCAGTACTCAGAGGTGAGTGTCACCGCCTGGGGCATCGCGCCCCCCAGGCCAAGGCCGGTGAGGAAGCGCAGTACGCTCAGCTCAGTTACCGAACCGGCCCACGCCGAGGCCAGGCTGAATCCACCGAACAGCAGCACTGACAGCATCAGGATGCGCTTGCGACCGAAGCGGTCTGCCAGCGGCCCGCAGGCAAAGGCGCCGACCGCCAGCCCGCCCAGTGCAGCCACCAGCACCGGATTGAGCTGCCCCGGACTCAACGACCAGTCGTGGCTCAATGCCGGTGCGATGAAGCCGATGGCTGCGGTGTCGAACCCATCCAGTGCAACCACCAGGAAACACAGTCCCAGTACCCGCCATTGGAACCCACTCAGCTTCTGCGAATCGACGAATGCGCGGACATCGACAGCGCCTTTGTGCAGGATTGCGGACATGACCCTCCCCTTGGCCGCGCGCGGCGCGGCCGTATCTCGTGGAATGCAGGCCCCGTCAGGGGATGTTGCAGGCAACGCAGGCTATTCGCCCACGCGCACCCTCAGTTCGCCCAGGCCGGCGACGCCGCCGACCATCAGGTCGCCCGGAACGACGGCACCCACGCCCTCGGGGGTGCCGGTATAGATCAGGTCACCGGGCTGCAGCTCGAAGAAGCGCGACAGGTAGGCGATCGTCTCGGCCACGGACCAGATCAGGGCGGCAGTGGTGCTGCGCTGCCGGTCTTCACCGTTGACCTGCAGCCAGAGCTCGGCCTGTGCGATCGCACCGCTCTGTGCTGCCGGAAGCAGGGGGCCGATCGGTGCCGATTGATCGAATGCCTTGCCGATTTCCCAGGGACGGCCCATTTCGCGCATCTGCATCTGCAGGTCGCGCCGGGTCATATCAAGGCCTGTGGCATAGCCGAATACGTGGGACAACGCCTGCTCCACCGGAATATCCGAACCCCCGGTGCCGATCGCGGCCACCAGCTCGATCTCGTAGTGGTAATTGCGGGTCTCGGTGGGATACGGGAGCAGCAACTCCTCACCGTCCTGCACCGGGATCACCGCATCTGCGGGCTTGCAGAAGAAGAACGGGGGTTCGCGGTCCGGGTCGAAGCCCATCTCCCGTGCATGAGCGGCGTAGTTGCGCCCGACGCAATACACGCGACGGACAGGGAAGCGATCGGCGTTGCCGACGATCGGCACGCCAACCACCGGCGCAGGTGGGAACAGATAGGACATTGACACCACTCCTGGTACGGAAAGGGAAGGAGATCGGAAACCGGCAGCCGACGGCAGCCGACGCCTCAGGCGGGTTCGCGTGATTCGCGCAGCAGGCCCAGTGCCTCGTGCAGGGGGCGGTCGGAGAAGCTGAACAGCGTCGTGTCCTCGCTGGCATGCAGTGACAGGCCCGCCCACGATGGCACCACGAAGGTGTCCTTCGGTTCGAAGGCGAATCGCTGGCCACCGATGATGGCGTCACCGCAGCCTTCCACCACCGAGTACACCGTGGCATCGGTACAGCGCCAGGTACGGCCCTGGAAGCCGCCCGGCAACAGCTGCATGCAGGTGGCGATGGATGGCATCGCCCAGCCCCCGGTTGCGGGATTGGCATAACGCAGCTTGATGCCGTCCCAGGGATCCAGCTCACCGTTGCGCAGCAGCGCATGCAGTGCGTCCCGCGTGCGCTCGTAGGGATAGTGCGACAGGGGCGATACCGGCGAGCGGACGCGGTGGCGGACCGGCAACAGGCTGGCACCATAGCGGGCCAGGCTGCTGCCATCGACCTGCGTCAGCGGCTGCTCCTCATTGGCGTGTTCTTCAGCGAACTGGGCTCCAAGGAAACCGAGCAGGGGAATATCCAGTCCATCCAGCCAGACTACCGGCTCTCCGCCCTCGGCGTCCTCCCGATTGCCGTGGTCGTGCCAGGTCCACGAAGGCGTGATGATGAAGTCGCCCGGCGCCATCGGAATGCGCTCGCCATCGACCACGGTATGGGCAGAGCGGCCCTCGATCACCAGGCGCAGGGCCGACTGCGTATGGCGATGACTGGGCGCAACCTCACCTGGCAGGATCAGCTGCAGGCCGGCATACAGGCTCTGGGTGATCGATGCACGGCCGCGGATCGCCGGATTCTCCATCACCAGCACCCGTCGCACTGCTTCGGCGGCGGTCAACAACCGCCCGGCGCGCATCAGGTGCGGTCGCAGTTCGCGGTAGCGCCACAGTGCCGCCTGGATGGTGCTGGCGGGTTCGCGCGGCACCAGCGCGTGCAGCTGGTTCCACAGCGGCACCAGGTGGTCCGCGGCGATGTCCTGATTGAACGCGGTACGCGCGTCGAGGGAAGAGATCGAATGCATCGGAAACTCCGTCCTGCCGGCACCCGGAGCGGTGCCTACGACGCCAAGACTAGGAGATTGACCTACAATGCGAAAATGATATTTGCGTATTGATCCATATAGGATTGAACATGCCAGAGAGGCTCGATTGGTCCCGCCGCCTGCACATGCGGCATCTGCAGTGGCTGCTGTTGCTGGAGCAGGCCGGCAGCCTGTCCGAAGCCGCGCGCACAGCGCACACCACGCAGCCGGGCCTGTCCAAGTGGCTGCGCGAGCTGGAAGATGACGTCGGCACGCCGCTGTTCGAGCGCCACGCGCGGGGCATCAGCCCGACACGTGCCGGGCATCTGGTGCTGCTGTACGCGCGCCGGGTCCTCAACGCGATGCAGCGTGCTGAAGAGGATGTGGAAGCCGTGCGTCATGGAGGGTTGCGCCGGGTCATGCTGGCGACGTCGCCGGCGGCAACATTCAACCTGGTGCCCGATGCCATCGTCCGCTACATGCGCCTGCAGCCGGAGATCCAGATCGGCCTGCGCGAAGGCCCGATGGACGAGCTGCTGTCACAGCTGGAGCGGGTGCAGGTGGACGTGGCGGTTGGCCGGCTGGGGAGCAGCAGTCCTCCTCCTGGCCTGCAGTACGAGCTGCTGTATGTGGAGCCGATCGTGCTGGTTGCACGACCGGGGCATCCGCTGACGCGTAGACGATCACCCAGCTGGCAGCAGGCCTTCGGGTATCCATGGATCGTCTGGCCGACAGGCACGCCTATCCGCAGCAATCTTGAATCCAGCCTGGCGGAGATCGGCCTGGCGCCACCGCCGTGCACGGTGGAGTCTTCGTCCATGCTGGCCAGCATCTCGCTGCTGCGCGACAGCGATCTGCTGCTCGCGGTATCGGCGCACGTGGCCGACCATTTCGTCCGCCTGAAGCAGATGGCGCGACTGCCGTTGTCGATGGGCACCGCAGGTGCGCTGGGCATGTACTGGCGCGAAGCGACGACGAGCGACCCTGCCATCGCGGGGCTGATTGAAAGCCTCCGGGAGGCGGCGCGCCAGATCCGCGAGGCAGGGTAGGCGGGTGGCAGGGGCCGGGCACCGACGCCCGGCCTGCGCTTCTTCAGGGGCGACCGGCCATTACGCCGCCATCCACATCCCAGATCGCGCCCGTCACCCATGACGCTTTGTCCGACAGCAGGAACGCGACTACCTCGGCCACGTCCTGCGCGGTGCCCACACGGCCAATCGGATGGAAGGCGTTGAATCCCTCCAGCACGCTCTGCACGTCTTCGCTGGGGATGAACGCTTCGTAGATCGGTGTCTGCACGACGGCCGGGGATACGGCGTTGACGCGGATGCTGTTTCCCGCCAGTTCCATGGCCAGATGCTGGGTGAGCGCGTGGAGTCCCGCCTTGGCCATCGAGTACGCGGACGATGGCGTGGCCGCGATGGCCTGCCGCGCCCACATCGAACCGATGTTGACGATGGCACCGGGGCGATCATTGGCGATCATGCTCGACGCTACCTGCTGGGTGATGAAGAAGAACGCCTTGTTCAAACGCATGTACTGCTCATAGTCGTCAGCGCTGTGGTGCAGGAACGCCTTCGGGGCGAACACGCCGGCAGCATTCACCAGCAGGTCCACGTCCGGGTGCGCGCTGGCGATGCTGGTCATCAGGTTGTCCAGGCCCTCGTCCGTGGCCAGGTTGGTCGATAGAGCATGGGCCTTTCCGAATCGTGCCAGGTCGGCCTGTGCCTGCTGGGTCTTGTCGGCGCGGTGGCCAACGATGACCGCCTGGCCGCCGCCCTGCAGGACCTTGCGTGCCGATTCCAGGCCGATGCCGCTGGTGCCACCGATGACCAGAACCTTGTTGCCTTTGAAGATGTCGTTCATCTGGAGTGCCTTCGTATGCGTGGCCGATGATCGCCGGCCGGGGAGAGGAGGCCGATCCTCCGCCCCCGCAGCGTGTCCCTCAAATGCTTTATTCTTGGCCGGACGCAAAGAAAAACCATCTTGCTGATGAAGGCTCATCTGAACTTCACCGCACTGCGTGCGCTCGAGGCCGCGGCAAGGCACCAGAGCTTCAGTGCCGCAGCAGCGGAACTGCACGTGACCCCGGCTGCGATAGGCCAGCTTGTCCGGTCGCTGGAGGACGTGCTGGGCGTGCAGCTGTTCACGCGGGAGAAGAGCGGTGCCCGTCGGCTGATCCCCACCGACGCCACAGAACGTGCGCTGCCGGACATCCGCGCAGGACTGGATCGGCTGACCCGTGGCCTGTCGCGGCTTCAGGAAGATGCCAATGGCGGGTTGCTGACAGTGAGCACCAGTCCAGCGTTGGCCTCCAAGTGGTTGTTGCCACGGCTGGAACACTTCCAGAACGATTGGCCCGATACCGATGTGCGACTGCACACCGGGCTGAACCTGGTGGATTTCGAGCGTGACGGCATCGATATCGGCGTGCGCTATGGCCACGGCCAGTGGCCGGGGCTGACGGCGGACAAGCTGATGGAGGAGGAGGTATTTCCGGTCTGCGCGAGCGAGTGGCTTGACGCGCACGGACCGTTGGACCGCCCGTCGCAGCTGGAAGGACAGCCGTTGATCCACGATCTGTCGGTGGACAGCCGTGCCGGCTTCATGGGCTGGAGCGAGTGGCTGCACCGTGCGGGTGCCGGCAATGTGGACCCTACCCGCGGCCTGCAGGTCAACAACTCCGCAGCCGTACTGCAGGCCGCCATCGAAGGCAGGGGCGTGGCATTGGCGCGCAGCGTGATGGCCCGGGACGACCTCGCGGCGGGCCGGCTGGTAAGGCTGTTTCCGCAGATCGCCGTTGCCGCGGCGCTGGCGTACTACATCGTGTACCGGCCGGCCTGCGCCGCGCTGCCGAAAGTGATGCAATTCCGTGACTGGCTGCATGCCGAAGCACGGGCCACTGGGGACCTCACGCAGGCGCAATATTTGCGTTGAAGCGCAGCAGGTTCGACGGGTCGTAGCGGCGCTTGATCTCCCGCAATCGCGCCAGCTTCGCTTCGCCGTACACGTCCGGAAGTCGCGACGGACCCTCGTACTCGACGTAGGTGAAAGGCACGCCACTGTTGTAGGGCGCCAGCTGCCTTGCCAGCCCGGACACCTGCGCCTGCGCCCTGGCCACGGCGGCGGCATCGCCTTTGAAGAAGGCACGGCCGTTCAGCAGCCAACTGGCATTGCGGTGCGATACCGCCGTCGTGTCTTCGTCGAGGTGGCTCCACGCGCCGCCGCGGTAGTAGCTGAACAACAGCATCATCATCGAATCCGGTTGCTCCACGGTTGAGCGCAGGATATCGACCGCCGGGTCGGTCAGTTCGTCGATCAGGACGCCATGCCAGTAGTTCCGGAAGCCATAGCCTGGATCCTTGACGTCATTCTCGAAGTACGAGAGGTAGCTCTGCGCCTTGACCGTGTTGCTGATGGGCTTGACGTCGGCTACCAGCGCATCGACGAGCGGCCGTCCTTGTTCGGGATCGCCGAAGTAGACCAGAGCGAGCGTGACCACCGGGCGCGGCGTGCCGGTAACGGACTTTGCGAAGAAGCTCAGCGCCATGGTCATGTTGTCTGGAATTGTGTCATCCCACTTGCGCAGGCTCGAAACCAGGCGGCGTGCATCATCGATGTCGTAGGTAAGTACGCCGGACAACACCTGCTTGACCGGATGCAGGCGCACCGTCATCGACGTGACCACCGCAAAATTGCCGCCGCCACCGCGCATTGCCCAGAACAGGTCTGGACTGTCGGTCTCACTGACGCGCCGGGCGCTGCCGTCCGCGAGCACGACCTCGGCCGAGATCAGATTGTCCGAACCCAGGCCGAATACCCGCGGAAGGTCGCCATAACCGCCAGAAAGCGTGTAGCCGGTCATTCCAACGAAGGGCGAAACAGCCGTCGGCGCGGCCAGTCCGTATGCCTGTGCGGCACGCAGGAACTCGATGGCCACCACGCCGGGCTCGAAGGTGGCAATACGGCGCTCTGCATCAACCACCAGTCCCTTCATGCGCGATGTATCAATCAGGATCGCATCATTGCCGGCTGCCTTCAGGGCACCATGCCCGGTCGCCTTGATCGCGATACCCAGGTTGTGTTCGCTGGCGAACTTGACCGCGGCGATGATGTCTTGCCTGGAGCGCGCCTGCACCACTGCGGCAGGAGACTGCTCGATCGTTCCATTCCAGGTGCTGCGGCTGCTGTCGTATGCCTTGCTGCCTTGCGCGAACACCGCGCCGGGGAGCAACAGCGACAGGGCCTGAAGGGCGTCGGGTGACATGGGACCTCCTGCCTGGGGAGCGGGCAGCGCCGCAGCGGCGCGACCGATGGTTGCGGTACTCAGGCCAGCCCCGAGCACGGTTGCTGCCGCAGCGTACAGCCCGCCCTCGAGCAGGTGACGGCGGCCGGGACTTTCCGGCGTGGTTGAATCCTTGCAGGTGTCCTTCATGACGCGGCTCCTGCGTTGCGTTTGACATCCAGGCTGAATGCGCCGGCGCCGAATGCGCAGACCTGCAGCAGCCCACCGGCCATCGCCAGGTTCTTGAGGAAGTGGAACAGCTGGTTCTGGTCACTGACGTTGGCGTGGAATCCGATCGCCGTGGCCAGTGCGAAAAGTGCCATCAACAACGCCACGGAACGTGTCTGATAGCCGAGCACCAGCAGCAGGGCACCGCCAAGCTCGACGGCCAGCGCTGCCACGTAGGCCAGCTGTGGCAGGGGAAGACCGCTTGATGCGATGTAACCGATCGTCCCGGACGCATCGACGAGTTTGCCGATGCCGCTGACCAGGAAGATGGCCGAAAGAAGAATGCGCCCGAGCAGTGCCGCGGACGAAGTGATGGGAGAGGGAGAGTGGGGCACGAAGGTATCCTGGGGAGGGTGGCGATCAGCCACGGCGCATTTCGTCAGCGATCTTTTCTGCAACCATGATCACTGTCGGGTTCAGATTGATGGAGGGAATGACCGGGAAGATGGACGCGTCGACCACGCGCAGGCCACGGATGCCGTGGACACGGCCGCTACCGTCCACCACCGCATCCGGGTCGTCCGCAGTTCCCATGCGCACCGTGCCGCTGGGATGCTGCAGCGTCATCGCGCCCCGGGCGAGGCTGTCGGCGATCTCGTCGTCACTGTCGCCGACGCTGGGCCCAGGATAGATCTCATTCACGATCAGGGATTTCAGCGGATCAGTGGCTGCCAACCTGCGCGCGATGCGGAAGGCTTCGATCATCCGCTGCATGTCCAGCGGATCGGTGAGGTGGTTGAACCGGATGTACGGCTTCTCCGCCGGGTCACGGCTGGTCAGTTTGACGACACCGCGGGACCTTGCATCCATCAGCTCAAGGCCCAGTGAGAACGCGACGCCGGTGCTGCTCAGACCCGGGTCAAGCAGGTGCGACGGTGAGATGCCGATGTCGAGATCCCGGTCCGAACTGGCCAGGGACGAGTGTGTCCACAGCATGGCGGCCACTACCGGATGTTCCAGGTCGATGCCAGTGAGCTCGGGCGGTCCCGCGTAGTTCAGCCAGTAAAATACGTGATCGAGCAAGCCGGTACCCACGGGCGCGTCCTTCAATACGCCAATTCCCAGGGCCTCCAGATCAAGCCGGGGGCCGATGCCGGAGCGCTGCAGAATATTGGCGGAGCCGTAGGCGCCAGCGCAGAGCACAATTTCGTCGCCGGCAAGCTGGGTGCCATCGGCCAGCCTTACGGCGCGGGCCTGCTGGCCGTCGAACATCACCCTATCAACCAACACCTGGTCGACAATCGTGAGATTGGCTCGCGCCCGGACGCTGTCAGGTAGATAGGCCATGGCGGCATTGACGCGCACGCCATTGACGATGTTCATCGGAATGGGGCCGGCACCATTGTTTGCATGCGGATCGTTGAAGTCGCGGACCTCGCCGTACCCCAGCCGCCAGGACGCTTCGACCATCGCCCTTTGCATGGGAGTGATGTAGTCAAGTGACATCTGGTGAATCGGCAGTGGGCCGTCCCGCCCATGCAGCGCATCAGCGCCGTGTACCGTGCGCTCCATCTTCCGGTAGTAAGGCAGGACATCGTTGTAGTCCCATCCTTGCAGGCCCTTGGCGCTCCAGCGCTCGAAATCGATCGGAAGAGCACGCACAGCAACCGCCGCATTGATCGCAGAGCTTCCGCCCAGAACCTTTCCGCGGGGCGTATAGACAGGCCCGGGCTGCTTCACCGGGTCGGCGAAATAGCCCCATTCGTAGCGCGGGTCAGCATTGGCAGCAACAATGTTGCTGTTGTAGATCAGTTCCGGGTACGCGTCGGGATCGAATGCCCGTCCGGCTTCGATCAGCAGCACCTGCTTGCCCGCATCTTCACTGAGGCGTGAAGCGAGGACGCATCCGGCTGAACCGCCACCTACGATCACGTAGTCGTAGCGCGTTCGCGCCCCGGGTATGGCACTGCTTGGGAGCTGCTGCGGTTGGGAAGTTTCGTTCATTTTTCTTCTCTCATCCGTGTTCGCGGAATGAGCCTCTTGGCCACGGGTCAGGTTTCTGTCTGTAGACAACCTATGGCGCTGACAGCTCCGCGACTAGGAGGTTAGAATTGGCCTCAGCTTCCCACTCATTGGACGATGATGATTCTGGACCTTAACGACCTCCAGTACTTCGTACTCGTCATAGACCATGGTGGCTTTTCCCAGGCCGGGCGGGCGCTGGGAATTCCGAAATCCAACCTGAGTCGCAGAATCTCACTGCTGGAACAGCGCCTGGGTGTTCGCCTGATCGTTCGAAATACGCGCCACTTCCGGGTCACCGATATCGGACTTACCTATTACAACCATTGCCGGGCGATGTTGGTTGAAGCCGAGGCCGCGGAGGAAGCCATCGAGGTGATCCGCGCAGAGCCGCGGGGGCTTGTAAGGATTACTTGCCCCGTGACGTTGCTGGAGGAGCGTGTGGGCGACATGGTTACCGACTTCATGTCCCGACATCCATTGATCGAGGTGCACCTGGAATCCACCAATCGACGCGTGGACGTGGTGGGGGAGGGCATCGACGTGGCGTTGCGCGTGCGGCCGCCGCGCCTTCA
Source organism: Stenotrophomonas maltophilia (assembly GCF_004684085.1). Lineage (GTDB taxonomy): Bacteria > Pseudomonadota > Gammaproteobacteria > Xanthomonadales > Xanthomonadaceae > Stenotrophomonas > Stenotrophomonas maltophilia_AS. The sequence continues at coordinate 2,165 of NZ_SRHZ01000047.1, read as the reverse complement.
GGACTCGGAGCTGGCTGTCCGTGTCCTGACCCGTCGCTCACAGTGCCTGGTAGCCAGCCCGGCGTCGCTCCAACACGACAGGCTGCCGCAGCAGCCAGCAGATCTGAGTAGTCTTCCCAGCCTGCATCATGGTGCTCCTCAGCAGGACTACGCATGGACGCTTTTCGGGCCAGATGAGCAGCAGGTGGAGGTGGCGCATCAGCCCCGCCTGGTCACGCATGGCATGCCCATGCTGCGCTCCGCTGCCCTGGCAGGGATCGGGGTTGTGCAGATGCCGAAGAAGCTGGTTTGTGACTACCTGGATCGGGGTGAGCTGGTTCATCTACTGCCCGAATGGTCGCCACGGACCGAGGTCATCCATGCGGTCTTTCCTACCCGACGGGGCCTGCTGCCTTCGGTTCGCGCACTCATTGACTTCCTCGCACTGCGCTTCGGTCAGGTCGAGCAGGAGGAGCCCGAAGATTCACTGGCTGTCTCCTGACGGGTCGCCTGCCGGGACAGGGCTGGAGTCCTGCGGTCTTTCACTGTTGCAGCGACCCTCTCCCTGCAACGGCAATGCCCTTTGTGTCGTGCCCGGGCACAGCTAATTGGATGGAAGATACTTTGCGTAGATGGGCTGATCGTCATTGAAGAGACACAGAAGCGTGCCCAGCACCTCCTGCTGGCTATGGATCGAGACGAGCACCTCGCTGGATATGCGCTGGGTTCCCACGCTGGCGTCATAGCGACTCACTTCAGTGTCATTCTCGTCAGGACTTGCCTGGGAAAGCTCGTGTTGCACGTCTTCGTTCTCTCCATACTGCGTCTTCGCATAGGCAAGGCACTGCACGCCAAGATCTGGTTGTGCCGCTGCGCAGGAACCTGAGAACGACGCGAGTGCAGTCAAAAGTGCGAACGTGTGTACTTTCATGGGTGTAGTTGTCCTGGGTTGGCTGAGATCTGGCATGCGCGCTGCCATGAAATCTAGTACGTGATGGTTATCTGCACCTGGTCGCTGTAGCTTCCTGCTGGCGACATCAAGGTGATGGGGGGTAGGCGCCCATAGATGATCAGTCGCTGGGAGGCTCCTGTGCCGATGCCACTAACAGTGTCCTGATCAAGTGTGCTGCCCCAGCGTTGGGTTCGCGCAGCGTCGCGATAGAGTTCATATCGAAGGTAATGGCTGCTGCCTGCAATAGTCGCGCGCATTCGCCGGGCATTTGATTGATTGACGGTGTTCTGTCCATTGTCGAGGCCGACCTGGAAGGCTGTGTTTTTCAGGCAGCTCAGCGTCAGGCTCGAGACCTGGTCGATAGTGTTGTCCGTGCCCCCAGTAACGGTGCCGAAGTTCAGATCCGTGGTCACGTAGCTTCCGCATTGGGGCAATACAGTGGCTGTGGTGCGGAAGTTGAAGGCGGCGCTGGTGCTGTTGGTGCCGGAGGCCCCGCCATTGCAGCTGGCCGGCATGGTGGCCCAGCCAAGCAGCGCTTCATTCCACGCCCAACTCAACACAACGTTGGCACCGCCGAACGTGCTGCCATAGTTACCAGCTGCAAGCAGCTGGTTCGCCGGAATGCGTGCATACAGTCGCGTGCTCACAGTCCCAGAGCCTCCGGTGATCAGGCGAACGGGATAGGTCATGATCATTTCCTGCGCGGCTGGGCTTCCACGCGGCAGCAGCCCGGTGACCTGGCTGTAGCCGGGGTTGTTGTAAAGCTGGAAACTCATGCTATCGCCGCTCGTACTGGCCATGGTGCGCCAACCAGCGCTGCCCGCACCCGCGCTCCCTGTACCAATTCCGATGCAGACTCTCACGGCGGCGCTGGCGAAAATGCTGCTGAGCGGTCCCGAGCTGCAGTCTACGGTGATGTTCAGGGTCGCCGTTGATGCACCCAACGCCTCACTTCTGACATTTCCGAAGGGCAGTAGTGGGTCGGCAGTCGCGACGCAGGAGACGGCGGCCTGTGCAGGCTGCACGCATAACAAGCTGCTGAGCAGCAACGCTGCTGGCAGCAGTACTCGGATCATCATGGGACGCTCTCCTGGAGACACTGAGCTGACATGGAGGGCTGCAGCTGACTCCCGGCTTTGATCGGTGGACCATGCGGTACCTTCACCCGGCACTGGCCGCGGCTGGTGGTGATGTACAGCACGCTGCCGGCAGGCACATCCTCCAGGTACAGCAG
>NZ_SRHZ01000046.1 GCF_004684085.1 Stenotrophomonas maltophilia | reverse complement strand
TGCACGAACACCGGAATCGAATAGCGCAGCACGAACTGCATGCCGCTGGCACGGGTGGCCAGGTCCGGAACCTCGTCGACGATCAGACGGTAATACTGCTGCGCTGCCGGTGGCTCGCGGGTCGGGCGCATCACCCGCACCAGCTGCTGCTGGCCGGCCGCCAGCTCCTGCATCGGCGGCGTCGCGAGCAGCTCATCGGTGGGCAGCAGCTGCTCGCGGCCGTCCTGCTGCACCCAGCGGAAGACCCGCACCTGCAGCTTTACCGGGGAGGTGCCGCTGTTGGTCAGCCACAGCTCGCCGGCACGCTGGCGCGCTTCCAGCTGCAGGCTGGTGGGGGCGACCTGCAGGCTGGTGCCGCTGGCCGCAGCTGCAGTCATCAGCAGGCAGAGGGCGAGCAGCACCACGCCGGTGGCGTGCCACGGGGAGGAACGGATCATTCCGGCATTTCCATCAGTAGATGATCGTGGCGGTGACCGTATCCAGATAGTTGCCCGTGGCCACGTTGCTGGCGCTCAGGTTGGAGATCCGGCCATAGACCAGGTGCGGAACGGAGAGCCCCGTTCCGGTGCCCGCTACCGTATTGGTGCCTGACGTAGCCCCCCATACCTGGCTACGCGCAGCATCACGATAGAGCTGATAACCAACGAAATTGTTGGTCGTGATCGCAGCATCAATATTCTTCATACGCCGGGTGGCGACGTCGTTGGCTGTGCCGGCATTGGCGCCCGCGTTCAACGAGATCACATATGGCGTCTGCGCCGAGCACTGTGCTGTCAAGGATCCTTGAGCAAGAATGGGGGTGGCAGCAGTGGAAACAGACGTGCCGAAGTCAACATCCGTGGCGGCAGCGGCGGTAACGGTACAGGCCTTGGTCACGATGATCCGTACGTTCATCGGAGTGGTATCAGCCGCACCTGCGGTGCCGGCAAGGAAAAGACCGGCAACAACCAATGCCAGTGGGCGGCGTAGGGGAGTGCACATGAGTAATCTCCAGAACGTGGAAAATGGCGGGGAACCAAGCTGGCGAGGGAAGGGCAGGATTGCCGGGAAAGTGCTCTACCACGCAGGCGAAGCATCACGGCGGTAGTCGCAGTTGAATCGGTGCCTGGCTCCCCATCGCGGGGGCGGGGTGTTGCTTGCCGGGAATGGATTTCCGCCGATCCCGGCATCAATCCACCCCTCGGCGCACATCGCCTGGGGACATTCCAAGATGCTGTATGAAAGAAACGCAAAGGTGCGAATGATCTGAAAATCCACATGCATGGGCTACGTCGCCAATGGACATGGATGTTTCAACAAGAAGCTTCTTCGCTATTCTGATCCGCTCGGAAATGATGTATTCACGTGGCGTCATGCCGGTAGTCGCTTTGAACCTTCTCCTCAAGGTGGAAGTGCTCATTCCGAGAAAATCAGCGAGTAGCGCGTCCTGGATCCTGCTGCCGACATTTGCCTCGACAAATGATCTGAATCGAAGCAGTTCACTCGACTCCAGGGCTGCGGAGCTTCCGGAGGGGACTTGCCCGTGGCCGACCATGCACAGCACATGTGCAGCAATGGAACGACCAATGAGTTGTGCCTTTATGTTGGAAACATCTTCGGGCTCACCCATTGCGCTTTTCAGTGAGCGCAGAAGGAGAGCAAGGCTGCGGTCAAAGATGCCAACAGAGGGCTGGATGGAGCGATACGAATCAATGGCCAGCATCTGCGCTGCATCCATGACAATCGAATGGTCGATCCTTACCTGCAGTGTTGCGCCGCCCTCCGTGGTCAGTTCAACACTTGACGGCTCGGGAACTACTATCAATGAATCCCGTTTCAGAAAGCGGCTAACCGAACGTCCGCTGGCAGTCAAAGTGATATCGATGGGTTCCAGTGCCAGCAGCAGGCAGAGAGGCTTCTTCGAACAGGAGCAGGTACAAGCCGGACATTCGCTGCTGACTCTCGCCCAGACGCCGCTCCAGCCAAGCCCGTCGCTGCTCATCCTGCGGTGTGGAGTGGAGCAATGCTCTGAACATTGCCGCTCCTTATCATCCGAAAGACGCTGCTTTCGACTGCATCCGATGGTGGAAGAGTTTCCGGCTTGCATTGAGGGCGGCTTCTATCCGAAGAGTATTTTTTCCCTGGGCTCTCTCAGCCCTGCGGATAGAGTGCCGAGATGGATCGGCAACGTGGTAGGAGAAGGAAGGCAGTTTTTTATAAATTTGCGAACTGTTTCGACGCGCGTCCCAGGCGTCTGGGATTCCCTGTCCCGGACATCCTCGCGGCGCGGCTGCACGCCAACAGTGCCTTCATATGGCGCCTATCATGGGCGGCCAGGCGGCAGGGTCAGATGCACTTCCAGATGGAAGCGATGCTATGTGTGGAGCCGCAGCTCCAGTAGTCGGCGCAGGAGAACGGATCTTCCCGTGCATTGGAAGATCGCCTGGCTATCCTGATCCACTGTTCCCATGTTTCATCCGGCAGCAGGGCGCTGCCCGTCCCAGACATCACTCCAGGGCGTCGTCACGATGGCACATCACCATCATGGAGTGTCGCGCAACGGCACTACAGCGCCGGAACCGTGATCCTCTGCAGATCAAGCTTGGCCCTGAGCGCATAGTGCTTGCGGGTAACCGGCACGGTGCAGGTCAGGTGCGGATCCAGGTAGTCCTTGAACATCGGCGGTCGCGGAGCGCCCAGATAGAACTGCCGATCCTGCTTGACCGCGGCTGGCAACAACACGTCGGATAGATCGCTGTCGGATGCATCGGTCACCAGGCAGGGCGCATGGCGGAAGCCGAGCCTGCGCAGCAGGTACAGCCGGTGCGAGCCGTTGGTCAGGATGACCCGGCGGCCAACACGGGTGGCACTGATCAGGTTGTCGCTGAAACCGAGGTAGATCACAAGGGCGTGGCTGGCCGCGCCGAACGGCTCGTAACCGGCGATGGTGCGAGGGTCGATCGTCGCCACGTCGAGGAACCGCAGGTCGTTGGACGCAGATGCAAAGGTGTAGCTGCCTTCGGACTGGGTAAAGCGCACATCCGGATGTGCGTGGCGTCCACTTCGCGCCACCAGCTCCATGATCTCGCCTGCATCGGGTGACGTGGCCGTGGCCGCCGCGAGCTGATCGATGTGGCGCAGGTTGATGCATTCCTGGAAGACCACCAGCCGGTCGATCTCCACCATCTGCCAACTGCGCGGCACCACGCTCGTCATGCGGTGCATCGAGGGCTGACGGAGGGCCTGCTCGGCCAATGGCCGCATCTCTTCCGGCAGGGCGAGGACATCCATCGCATCGGCGTCATCTGCTTCGTCCTGGTGGAGGTGACGCACCAGGGCGCGGGCGTTCCGCCACTCCTCCACCAGCATCGCTTCGTCAAAGCTTCCTGGCGGGCAACGCTCCCTGACGAAGCGGATGAACTTCGGCAGCGGAAACAGGCCCTTCAGCAGAAGGGTGGGATCAAGGCCATCGTCATTGATCTCGGTGGGCATCCATCTCGCTCTCTTGGGAGTCGCTGCAGCGACGTCCGATTACAGCCGGTCGTCACACCAAAATAATATGTTATATCGTAACATTTAGGTGCCTTGGCGGCAATGGCCCTGAAACACGCAGGGCGACGCCGGCTTGGCCGCTGTGCATCCACTGCATCGCGTGGGTGCATCCACTGACTAGAGGAGATGTTCATGAACGAACTGATTGAGCTGGGCGTAGTGGCTGGAGAGCAGAATCACGAAGACCAGGGTGAACTGATCGAGCTGGGCTCGGTGGTTTCCGAAACGAAGGCGCACAACCACGGCACGTTGTGGGATGGCGTCTTCCCGACCACCTCGCCCTGATCCATCGCCCCCTGCATGACCTGCGGTGCATGCCCCCCGCATGCACCGCTCTGATGCCTGCAGCAGCATGAGATCACGCTCGCGATGGACCAGCCTGAAGCCCCATACTTCCTTTCGAAGCACGCACATGTCTGTGTGACCGGCGACGCGATGGTCATTCTTGACCAGGCCTCCGGCAGCTATCTCTCCATCGATCGGCGCGGGGCGGCGGGGCTTGGCGGGCTGGTGTTGGACTGGCCCCTGGCCTCCGATGGGGCGCCGAGGCCGAGGATGCTGCAGTCGCTGCTTGATCGGCGCCTGATCACCCAGGATCCGCTTCGTGGCAAATCCGCAGCAAGCGCCGCGATCGCGTTGCCCCGGCACTGGGTGCGCGAAGGCGAGTCCCGAGGATGTCCGCCGATCACGGCCCGCGATGTACGCCGCTTCCTGACCTCGGTCACGCGCGCGGCCTGCAGCAGGACGTTCCTGCCTTTCAGCTATACGGTTTCGGCGGCGCGCAGGCGCGGCCAGGCATCCACGCCGGACGAGGTGGACCTGGAGCAGCTGGCCCTCCTGGTCCGGGTGTTCGATTGGTTGCGACCGATCGCCTTCAGAAAGACCGATGAGTGCTTCCTCTACTGCCTGGCCATGCGCGAGTTCCTGTCGCGGTACGGCATCGTTCCCGCCTGGGTGTTCGCTGTGCGCACCCAGCCGTTCGCAGCGCATTGCTGGTTGCAGCACGGCGATCAGGTCCTGACCGACATCCCCTTCAACCTGCGCCGGATGACGCCCATCCTGGTGCTGTAACCGGCCTGAGGCATGTACCGATACATCGCTCTGTTCTGGAACGATCATTCCGAATCCGCCCGTGCGCAGGCCCTGCAGGCCGTGGAACGAATCGAAGCGGGCCGCCCCGGAATCGCCTGCGTGATGAAGGACAGCGGCGGCGCCATCTATGCCCAGAGTGACAACCCCGGTTACTTCGAATACAGCCGGTCCGGCTCGCTGGTGGTACTCGGCAAGCTGTTCCACAAGGTGTTCGGCGCCGATACCGTTCCCGCACAGGCATTTCCCGATGCTGACTCGGCAGAGACCGCCTGCAGTACGCAGGGCAGGAGCCTGGTTGAACAGTACTGGGGCCGCTACGTTGCCGTGGGCTACCAGCCGGATACCGCCAGCTGGTTCGTGCTGCGCGACCCGACGGCGGAGATACCGTGCTACCTGACCACGGTCGATCAGCTGACGGTGGTCTTTTCGAGCATGGAAGACTGCCTGCTGCTGGGATTGGGTGATTTCAACGTCGACTGGTCGTTCCTGTCTTACTCGCTGCTGTTCCCGTTCCGTGACGGCCTGCAGACAGGCTTCGAGGAGGTCACCGCGCTCGAGGCGGGCGAGGCGGTGGCGATCCGTGATGGCCGGCTGGTTGACCGGCACTACCAATGGGATGTGGTGCGCCAGGCCAGTGAAGCGCCCATCGAAGATCTGGAGGAAGCCGTGCAGCTGGCACGTGCAACGCTGCTGGGCTGCATCGGTGCGCTGGCGAGCCAGCATCGATGCATCCAGCTTCAGTTGTCCGGCGGGCTGGACTCCTCGATTGTCCTGGCCGGCCTGCTGCATGCGCCCTCCGCACCAGAGGTGAAGTGCGTGCATCACTACGATGCCGGCATTGGTGCCGATGAGCGCCTGTTCGCGCGCATGGCCGTTGCCGGTGCCCGTGAGTCCTCCGGAAGAAGCTGCGAGTTCGTCGAGTACCAGCGGCAGCCGCACTGCTCGCTGGAAGAGATCATGCACTTCCCGCGAACGGCCCGGCCTGCCCATTGCTCAGGCTACCTGCTGCATCGACGCGACGTGGATTTCGACGCGGACACGGTGCAGTTCACCGGTGTCGGCGGTGATGCGGTCTTCCTGCGCTTCAAGGGCAATGCCGCTGCCATCGATCATGCGTGGCGACGTGGGATCGACCGCGACTTTTTCCGTGTTGCGTTCGAAACCGCGCAGTCGGGCGATTCGCTGTACGGGGTATTCAAGGATGCCTTCGTCCATGGCGTGTTGAAGAAGCCAGGCAGCATCAACGGCCGCTGGGGCAACCCGTGCGAATGGGTGAAGGTGGATGCCTCCGAACAGGATGGCACGCTGCCGGCCTGGCTGCGGCATGCGCGCGCACAGGGGCACAGGCTCTCTCCGCACAAGCTGGCGCACATCGGCCGGATGATCTTCCCGACCAGCGTGCTCGATCCCTTCGAGGGCGCAGGACGCTGGCACGGCGTATCGCCGATCAGCGCACAGCCTGTGGTGGAACTGTTCGCCCGTCTGCCGCTGCGCCTGCTGATGGCCGGCGCGGAAGACAGGACGATAGCGCGTCGTGCATTGCAGGGCCTGTTGCCGCAGGCGCTGCTCGCGCGCAAGGTGAAGTCCTACCTGGACGATCACTCGGTGGCCGTCACCCAGCGGCATCAGCAGTTCATCAGGGGCCTGCTGGTGGATGGCCTGCTGGCGCGGCGGGGCTACATCGACAGCGCATCGGCCGACGCGGGCATCCGCAGGGTCAGCCCGGATCACTCATCCCAGGTACTGGGCATCTTCGGCCCGCAGGTCAATATCGAAGCCTGGCTCAGGCGCTGGATGGGCCGGCCAGGCGTGCCTGCGGCCGGCGTGGCCTAGGCGCTCCGACTCATTTCCTCGAGGTAGAGGCTCTCCAGATCATTGGCGGTGATCGTGCTGGCATCCAGCGTCCTGCGCAGCCTGCCGGCCTGCATCAGTCCGATGGTGGTCGCCACTTCGCGGGCACGGAACAGATCGTGGGTGGCCATCAGAATCGCCGTGCCGCGGTCGCGCTGGCGCACGATCAGCTCATGGAACTCGGCCGAGGCGGTCGGGTCCAGGCCGGAGGTCGGCTCATCGAGGAGCAGCGCCCTGGCTTCCTTGATGATGGCCAGCGCGATGCCCACCTTCTGGCGCATGCCCTTGGAGTAGAGGCCGACGCGCCGCCCGAATGCCTCGGGCGCCAGCCCGGCGGCCTTGAGCGCGTCCTTCAGCCGTGCGGGCGAGCGCTGCTCCACCGCAGCCAGGCGCGCGAAGTAATCCAGGTTTTCATAGCCGGTCAGTTCGTCATACAGCGCCACGTTTTCCGGGATGTACAACAGGCGCCGGCGTACCTCCTGTGGCCGCTGCCAGGCACTGAGCCCATCAACCTCGGCGGATCCGGAGGTCGGCTCGAGGAAGCCCAGGAACAGCTTGATCGTGGTCGACTTGCCGGCCCCGTTGGCACCCAGCAGGCAGAAGATCTCGCCGGGACGCACCGTGAAACTCACATCGTCCAGCGCCCGATGCGTGCCGTGTTCCTTGACCAGATGCGTTGCAGTCAGCATGTGTGATGTGCCTCAGGGGGTGGCCAGCCGACGCCGCATCGACCAGGACGCGATCAGCAGAAGGAAAGTGGCGACGGCCAGCGCGGCCAAGTCGATCAGTACGCCGCGTTGCAGGGTGCCCGCCGTTTCCTGGAATTCGAAACGGGGCAGGGCGTCGTACTCGGCCAGCGTCTGTGGCACGTCACGGTCCAGATAGTCCTTGTGCAGCTGTCGACGAGCCTGCCAGTACGCGAGGACCTGCTGCTGGAAGGCCAGCGCCCGATCGGCGTCGGATCCGGCGAGGCGGTCCAGTGCATCCTGCACCGCGACCGACGGCAGCAGCAGGCGCGCCCGGTCGAGTGCCCGGCGCCGCGCATCCTCAGCCTCTGCATGCGCGGCAATCAAGGGCGTGATGGCCTGGTCGGCCTGGAGCAGATCGGCATAGGCCGCGCGGACGGCATCAGCAATGCGTGGCGACCGCGTGGCGGGGGGGTCTGCCGCGTGGCGCAGCTGCTGCTGGCGGGCAGTGTCGGCCAGCTGCGCCTTCAGTCTGGTCGCCAGCTGCATCTGTGAGGGCGGTGGAACCATCAGGTTCACTGCTGCCAGGACCAGCGATGGGGCCATGACAACGATCAGCAGCCACAGTGCGCCAGCGGCAATCGCGGCCTCGGTGGTGCGCCGGGCGAAGCAGCCGATAAGCACCGCCAGCGCCAGCCAGAAGCTGCCGTAGGCGAGCACGATCAGGGCAAGCACGGCCAGGCCGGAAGGACTCGTTGCCCCCGAGCCAGCGGCAACGGCAAGGATGATGACCAGTGCAGGCAGCAGCACGATGGCGCCGCGGGCCGATGCCTTCACCGCGATCAGCCGTCCTGCCGCGACGGGCTGTGACAACACCAACGCTGTGATGCCGCGCTCGCGTTCGCGCGACCAGAGGTCGAAGGTGGTCGCCAGGATGACCAAGGGCAGCAGGAACACAATGACGAAGGCCAGGTCGAATCGGCCAGCGGCCTGCACGGCGGGATTTCCGATGTCGGACCACACATGCCTGAGCAGCTGGGTGCGGTCACCCAGCGCAACGACGTCGGCGGTATAGGGATAGGCGTCCGCCTGCCCAATCGACAGTGCCGCCATCGCGCCGGGCGGAAGCACCGGCTGCACGCGAGGCAGTACCGAGGGCGCCTTGCCGACAAATCCACGGCTGCGGTCCCTGGCATCCTGCTCTTCCGCGTTGATCAGGCCGATGGCTGCCTCGCGCTGCCCGACCCACGCACTGCCATTCCATGCTGCATAGGCCGCCAGCACCACCAGCAGGCCAAGCAGCACCGGCAACGCCCGGTCACGCAGCAGCCGACGGATCTCATGCCCTGCGATCGACAGGCTGCTCATGCGGCACTCCCGAGATGCCGCGCCGAGGTGAACACCAGCCCCAGGGCCAGCAGCACCCAGGCCAGCAGAATGGCGAAGTTCACGGACTGTGCCGCAGCGATGTGACCCAGCGGCGGCGGTTGCGGGTTGTACGCCACGGAGCGGGTAAGGGTTGCGATATCGGCCAGATGCTTGCTGCCGTTCGCGGCCTTGTGCTGTTTCACTTCCAGGTTGAGTGCCTGGATGAGCCGGTAGCGATAGTCTTCAACCCCGCGCAGGAACGCCAGATGTGCAGGGAAGTCGGTGCGCGCCAGTGCCCGTGATGCGGCCTGCAGCGCGAGGGTGGGGGACAACGCCGCGAAGGCGCGTTGCGTGATTTCCTGCCGCTGGTAGGTGGTGTAGATGCGTTCGAAGTGGCGGTTGTAGGTCTCGCTGGAATTCGCTTCGGCGAACTCCAGCGCCACACCGCGGAAGTTGACCGGAAGATCGTCCACGTCCTTCACCTGGTAGCGTGCCAGCATCTCTGCTTTCAGTGCGTCCAGCCGCCTGTCCGCCGGGTCGTGGCCATCGGCACCGTTCTCTGCGTCCTCGGTGACCGCTGCGCGGAACGCGGGTGCAGTAGGCGTGGGATCCAGCGATTCGGCCAGTGCGGGGGCCACCCGCGGCGCGAGCAGGGTGGCCACCACCCAGAAGCCGAGCAGCACCACCAGGGACGTACGCGCTGCGCTGAAGCGCGCCGAGACACCGATGGTGATGGCGCAGAACACCATGAGATAGAGCGCATACGCCGCGATCATCGCAACGAGCGCCATGATGTCGGCCATGCCGAGGGTGCGTCCGGCCATGCTTGGAAGACCGACCGCCAGCAGGGCGACCAACAGCAGCAGCGATGCCGTCGCCAGCGCGATCAGCCGCCCACCGATCAGCACCTGGGCCGATGCACCACTGCCGAGCTCCTGGCGGAGGGTTTCGCGGGCGACATCGCCGGAGAGGCTGGCGAATCCGGCAAGGATGATCAGCAGGGGCGCCACGACCTGCAGTGCCCATGCAGCAGAGAAGCCATCGAACCGGCTGAGCGCGGCGCCGGCCTCGACGGGTCGGTGCCGGGCCGGATTCTGCGCATGACCTTCGATGAACACCGAGGTGCCGACGAAATCCGTGATGCCCGGGTCGAGCGCCGCCAGCGGCCGCACCGGCGCGGGGATGGCGCGGCCAACGTGCGCGGCGGCATGCGGGTCGATCGTGCCCTGGCTGTCCCACAGCCCGGCCTCCTGCGCCGCTACGATCTGGCGCTCCTGTGTCTGCTGGGCCAGCCGTGCTGCGCCCGTGGCAACCGACGCTCCCGCAAGCAGCAGCAGGGTCAGCGCAAGCCACAACAGACGCCGCTCGCGCCACATCAGCTTCAGCTGGGTCGCGGCAACGGCCAGCGTCTGGCGCAGGGCCGATGGGGGTCTGGAGAGGGCGGGAGAGGCATCGCTCATGGCGGGTGCCCTACCAGCGATGGGTCAATGTCATGGACAGGAAGCGGCCGAGCGCTGTTGCATTGGTCGGGTCGAAACCGGTGTTGATGCTGTTGACGATGAAGGGCGGATTCCTGTCGAACAGGTTCTGCACGTTGAAGGCCAGCGAGGTGCCCTGTCCGGCACCGGCAGAACCGCTGAAGTCATACCTGAGATTGAGGTCGACCGTCGTCCACGAGCTGACATGGGGGTCGATGCGGTTGGCCGGATCGCGATAGCTGTCCACGTAGTTCACGAACAACCCGCCGGCGACCTGCCGGTGGCTTACGGCGAGGCCACCGCGCACCTTCAGGTCGACCGGGAAGTACACCGCGTTCACCGCGTCGACCTCGGGCGAGGTGGCGGTCACGCGGCGCTTGGAATCGATGATGTACTGGCCGGTAAGGTTCAACGCGATGCGGGTCGGGCCGGCGTCGAAATCGTAGGAGGCATTGAAATCGACGCCGCGCTGCGAAGTGAACGCATTGTTGCGGAAGCGGTTGTCGAGGATGACCTCGCTGCTGGTTTCATCGGTTCCTGGTGTCAGGGCATAAGGGCCCACCCGCGATACGAACAGGCCCAGGCCGGAGGCGCCCAGCTGACGCGCCTGCTGGATCTGCTGAGGCGTCGGGTTGACGGTCAGCAGGTCCGCATAGGGCGCGGTGGACTGCAGGAACAACGACGGGAAACTGCCGCCGAAACCGCTGCCGATCCGGTCGGCATACTCGATGTGATAGTAGTTCGCGTCGACCTTGAGGCCCGGCAGCGACGGGGGCGCGAACGAGAAGCCGCCGGTCCAGGTCTTGGCACGTTCGGGCCCCAGATCCGGGTTGCCGTTGGAGAGCATCATCAGCACCGTGCTTCCGTTGGCCGCGCTCGGGTTGGGTACCTTGGCCACCACCACGGTGTTGTTCAGCTGCATGTCCTGGTAGACCGGCGCCCGGTAGGAGCGGCCGTAGCTGGTGCGGAACGAAAGTCCTTCCGTTGCTTCCCATAGCAGGCCCAGCTTGGGATTGAGGGTTGAACCGAAATCGCTGTAGTCGTCGTAGCGTGCGGCTGCAGTCAGCGACAGCCGGCGAACGCCAGGCATGTCTGCCAGCAGCGGAATGTTGAGCTCAGCGAAAGCGGAACGGATCGTGCGCTGCAGGTCGAGCGGCTTCTCAAGCCCACGGTGGTCGAGCAGTTCATAGCCATCGCGGCGGTAGCCGGCACCGAACGCCGCGCGCACGCCGCCGGCCGGAAGATTGAACAGCTCGCCGTCGGCGATCACTTCCAGATAGCGCGATTCGGAATTCGTATCCGTCGGCGGTGCGGTGCTGACCGAGCTGCCGGTGATGGTGGTTCTTTCGTAGGAGACGTCGCTCCTGCCGAATCCGGAATTCAGGCGGGCTTGCCACTGGCGCGGAAGCTCGAGGGTAAGGCCGGCGAACAGATCGAACTGCCGCGTGTGCGGGAACAGGCGGGTCTCATCGGCGGTCCCCGAAATGGTGGTGTCCATCTCGCGCTTGGCAAAGGAGCCGGTCAGATTGAGCGTCAGCACATCACTGAGCTCCTGCACGCCGTCCAGATACAGGCTGTGCCGCTTCGAACCGGGATAGATGTCGTAGGGCTTGACCGTAACGTTCCGGGAAAAGTCCTTGTCGACAGCAGCAAGGTTGGACTGCTTCAGGAACTCGTAACTGGCCATCAGATGGCCGCCCTCCCAGGACCAGCCAGCCGACTGTGATGCCTGGTATTCGTCCATGTTGCCGCGGGTGACGCTGCCATAGCGCAGCGAGGTCTCATAGCCGGTGAAATCCCGGCGCAGGACGATGTTGACCACACCGCCAACCGCATCGGTACCGTAGATGGCCGAGGCGCCATCGGTGAGGATCTCCACGCGCTCGATGGCACTCAGCGGAATCAACGAGATGTCGACGTACTGATAGCGGTTCGAGGAGGTCACACGGTGGCCGTTGATCAGTGTCAGCGTGGTGCCGGTGCCGAGGCCACGCAGGTTGATGGCAGTGCCCTGGCCGAAGTTGTTGCCGGTATCGCGGTCGACGCCGAGGTTGCCGACATTGGCGCCGTTGGCGCCGCCACCGAAGTTCTGCGGCAGCTTCTCGAAGAGCTGCTGCAACGAGGCCACCCCGGTTCGATCAATGGCCTCCCTGTCGATCACGATGACCGGGGAGGCGCCGCTGCCGATGGCATCGCGGATGTTGCTGCCAACGACCATCACCTTGTCCAGCGTGGTGGTATCGGATCGCCGGTCGCCCTGGGCGGGGCTGCCGGAACTACTGGCATCCTGCGCCATCGCCGGCGCGTTGAGCTGCAGTGCGGCGGCCAGGCTGGCGACCACCAGTGCCGCCGGTCTGGCGGTGGATGCGTTGTTCATGCCCCGGTCCATCGATCTCATCGAATGTTGGTCTGCGGCACGAGCCATCGCGCCTTCAATGGCGATGTTATATCATATCATTCAATATGCGCGACGACCTCTTGCTGCGCCGGGAGGCGGGGGCAGGCGCACCGCCATACAGGAGCCACTGCACCGATGCCGGACCGACGCTGATGAGAATGTTCGCGCTGCCGCCGCCGGTCACCGAGATCCTCGCCGGGTACTGGAAGGCCGACCGCAGGCTGCTGCTGTCGATCGCCGCCATCGTCGTGCTTTCCAGCCTGGCCACGGTGGCAGCGCCGTACCTGTTCTCGCGCCTGATCGACCGCATCAGCACCGAAGGCATCCGTGAACTGGCGGGATGGTTCCTGCTCTATGCGGTGATGCTCGGCGCTGCCAGCATCCTGCAGAACACCGTGCAGTACCTGTCGTTCCTCAGCGGCGAGAACCTGGGTTTCATCACCAGCACCCGCTATTTCGCGCGCCTGCTGAAGAAGACCCACAGTTTCTTCCTGGACTACAACGCAGCCGAACTGCAGGTGGCCGGGGAGAAGGGCCGCAACGCGCTGAAGATCGTGGTGCAGCTCGGCCTGGTGGTGTTCATTCCCAGCGCACTGCAGATCCTGCTGACCCTGGTGACACTGGGCGCACTGATCAACCTGCAGATGGTGGCGATCGTGCTCGGCTACGGTTCTGTGGCCGTCACGCTCTCGGCCATCGCCACCCGGCGAGCACGGATCCATCGTGAGGCGGCCGTCGAGGCGGGCCAGCAGAATGCGCGCTTTGTCGGCAATGCGATGAACGCGATGGAGACGTTGCGCCAGTTCGGCGGCAGCGCGTGGATGATCCAGCGCTTCGAACAGAAGGCCCAGGAGGTCCGCGACAGCTGGCGTGCCTACGTGCTGCAGCGGATCGGTTTCATCGCGCTGTTGGGTATCGGCCTGGCGGTCGAGTTCATCGTCACCTTCGCACTGCTGCTCCCGCGCTACCAGAGCGGCGACCTGAGCGTCGGCGATATCGTGCTGTTCAACCTGCTGTTGCTGCAGCTCAACATGCCCTTTGAAATGATCGCGCGCTCGATCGATGACGTTGCCCGTTCGTGGACGCTGCTGAAGCCGCTGTCGGCACTGTGGGCGGCACCCGAAGAACGGCAGGCGGCGAACGCCGGCCGATTCCACGGGGAGTGCGGCCGGATCGAGTTCCAGCATGTCAGCCACCGCTACGGCAATGGCCGCGGCGTCCGTGATGCGTCCTTCCACGCCGCGCGTGGCGGCATCAACTTCCTGATGGGGGAGACAGGGGCAGGGAAGTCGACGCTGTTCAAGCTGGCATTGAAGTCGATCGAGCCCCAGCACGGTCGCATCCTGGTCGACGGCACCGACCTGGCCCACATCGACCGTGCCGCGTGGCATGCCGCCGTCGCTGTCGTTCCCCAGGATGTCATCCTGCTCAACGAGAGCCTGGCCGACAACATCCTGCTGGGGCGCCCGCGCGACGACACCCGGTTGCGCCACGCGACCCACAAGGCGTCGATCCTGGCCTTGATCGACGCACTGCCCGAAGGCTTTGAAACCACGGTGGGCGAGCGCGGCCTGAAACTTTCCGGCGGCGAACGGCAGCGCATCGCCATTGCGCGTGCACTCTACGGCGAGCCCGCCATCCTGTTACTGGATGAAGCCAGCTCGGCGCTGGACGAGGCGACGGAGCGCGAGATCATGGGCCACATCCGCGCGCTTGCCGATGATGTCACC
Source organism: Stenotrophomonas maltophilia (assembly GCF_004684085.1). Classification (GTDB taxonomy): domain Bacteria; phylum Pseudomonadota; class Gammaproteobacteria; order Xanthomonadales; family Xanthomonadaceae; genus Stenotrophomonas; species Stenotrophomonas maltophilia_AS. The sequence goes on along the minus strand of NZ_SRHZ01000046.1, from coordinate 112,603 downwards.
ATCGTGGCCATCACCCATCGCCGCAGCGTGGTGACCACGGCCGATCAGGTGATCGTGCTTGCGACGGGCTGACGGGACCTGACGGACACCAGCGCCTGCAGCTGAAGCGCGATGCTTCTGGGGTACGCTGTGCGCGACCGTTCCCGGTGCCTCCCGTGCTGTCGATGCATGGCCCGTGACCCCGCACCGACTCATTCCAGGAATCCCGTATGTCCGACACCTCTCCGCCGCTGAACATTCTCGCGTTTGCCGGCAGCCTGCGTGGCAACAGCTACAACCGGCGCCTGATCAGGGCCGCGTCAGGCGTCGCGCCTGCGGGCCTGCTGCTGACCGTGCATGACACCATTGCCGATATTCCGCTGTTCGACGAAGACCTGGAAGCCGCCGATCCGGCCGGTCCTGCCGGGGTCAAGCGCCTGCGCGCGGCCGTTGCAGGCGCTGACGGCGTGCTGATCGCCACACCGGAGTACAGCCAGTCACTGCCCGGCGTACTCAAGAACACGCTCGATTGGCTGTCCCGCGATGATGCCGAATACCGCACGGTTCTTTCAGCGAAGCCAGTGGCGATCATCGGCGCCACGCCGGGTCACTGGGGCACCAAACTGGCGCAGTCGCAGCTGCGCCATACACTGACCGCCATGGGCGCATTGACCATGGCTTCGCCGCAGCTCTATGTGGCCGAAGCAGCGGCGGCCTACGACAACGAGGCGGAAGATTTCGACGCCGCGACGCGCAAGCGCCTGCAGCGCTTCCTGGAGGGATTCCAGAGCTGGGTCCAGCTGCTGCACGGCGGGGCGTCGCGCGGTTGAGCGGCTGAGCGGTGCCGGCAGAGGGCGTCAGCGCCCGCCGGTGCCAGCGCCCGGATCATGCAGCCCGCGCAGCTTCTTCTTGTTGATCTTGCCCACGCTGGTCCGCTCGATCGCATCCACGAAGCTGACACGCTCCGGAATCGCATAGCGTGAGATGTCTCCGGAACGGCTGCGCGCTGCGACCAGTTCGATGATCTCTGCTTCTGACACCTCACTGCCGGGCTGCCTGACCACCAGCGGCAGCGGCCGTTCGCCCCATTTCGTATCGGCGATACCGATCACCGCGACCTCGCTGACCGCCGGGTGCAGGGCGATGATGTCTTCCAGCGCGAGCGAGGAGATCCATTCGCCACCGGTCTTGATGACGTCCTTGATGCGATCGGTGACGCGCAGGTAGCCACCTTCGTCAATGTTGCCAATGTCGCCGGTGTGCAGGTAGCCGCCCGCCCACAGTGTTGCCGAAGCGTCGGGATCGTGCAGGTAGCCCTGGGTCAGCCAGGGTGCACGCGCCACCACTTCACCGGTGGCGACGCCATCGTGGACGACATCGCCCATGTCCGGGTCGACAATGCGCAGGTCCACCAGCGGCACCGGAATGCCGGCCTTGGTGCGCAGTGACAGCACCTCGTCGGCCTCGGTCACGCTGTCCACGTCGATCTGGGCGATGGTAAGAAGAGGGCAGGTCTCGGACATGCCATAGCCGCCGAAGATGTCGATGCCCCGTGCCAGCGCACGCTGCGCCAGGGCACGGGGCAGGGCGGCACCGCCGATGATCACCTTCCAGCCCTCCAGGTCGGTCTGCGCCGCGTCCGGGTGTTCCAGCAGCATGTGCAGGATGGTCGGCACGCAGTGCGAGAAGGTCACCTTCTCGCGGGCGATCAACGCCAGCAGCTTTGCAGGCAGGTAGCGTCCCGGATAGACCTGCTTGATGCCCATCGCGGTAGCCACGTATGGCAGGCCCCACGCGTGCACATGGAACATCGGGGTAATGGGCATGTAGACATCGTCACGATGCAGGCGGCCCTGACGGGGTGCGCCGCCGAGCGCGGCCATCGCCGCCAGCGAATGCAGCACCAGTTGCCGGTGGCTGAAATAGACGCCCTTGGGCAACCCGGTGGTTCCGGTGGTGTAGAACACCGTGGCACGGGCATGCTCGTCGAAGTCCGGGAAATGGACGACCGGCGTGGCATCACGCAGGCCCGCTTCGTACTCGGTGGCGAAGCCTGGCGGCAGCGGGCCGCCGGCATCGTCCAGCAGGATGCGCGTGCGCAGGCCCGGCAGCTGCTCGTCGATGGTGTCCAGCAGCGGCAGGAACTCGCGGTTGGCGAGGATCACCCGCGCGCCGCTGTGGTTCAGCGTGTACGCGATCTGCTCGGGCGCCAGGCGCACGTTCACCATCATCAGCACCGCACCGATCATCGGCACCGCGAAGTAGGCCTCCAGGTAGCGGTTGCTGTCCCAGTCCATCACCGCCACCGTGTCGCCGTGGCTGACGCCCAACGAGGTCAACAGCCCGGCCAGCTGGCCGATGCGCGCCTGCAGGGTGCGGTAATCGAATCGGACCTGGTCGCCGTAGACGATTTCCTGTCCAGGGCTCACCGCCAGCGGCATCAGCAGCAGCTGCTTGATCAGCAATGGGTAGGCATGGGCCTCGGGAGTGGGGGCGGATGACATGGCGTTTCCTCGTGGCCGGCGTTGCGGTCGCCGGCCTTCTCCGCACCACACTAGCAAGCCCTTCATGCTGCGCCAGCGTACCTAGGTACCTGTTCGCGCGCGCACCCTATTTGATAATCTCGCCAGGACATGCCAACCCTGCTTATCGCCGATGATCACCCCTTGTTCCGCGCGGCACTGCATCGCGCGGCGGAAGAGGCGGTCGCCGACCTGCAGATCAGCGAGGCTGATTCGCTGCACAGCGTGCTGGAGGTGATCGAGAGCCAGTCGATCGACCTGATGCTGCTGGACCTGCACATGCCCGGCAACCACGGGTTGGCGGGGCTGGCCACGATCCGTGCATTGCAGCCGGGCCTGGCGATCATCATCGTCTCCGCCAATGAGGAGCCGCAGGTCATCCGGCGTGCCATCGACCTCGGCGCCGCGGGCTACCTGCCCAAGAGCTCGGGTTTGAACGAGCTGCAGTCCGCGCTGCAGTCCGTGCTGGAGGGCGAACGCTGGATTCCGGCGCTGCTGCGCGAGCCGGTGGCGCGGGTGGCACCGTTCAGCAGGGATGCCGACCTGGCCGCACGCCTGGCCAGCCTGTCCGCACATCAATACAAGGTGCTGGGGCTGGTGGCCGAAGGCCTGCTCAACAAGCAGATTGCCGACCGGCTGGGCGTACAGCTGCGCACGGTCAAGGCGCACATGACACGCATCATGGAGCGGCTGGGCGTACGCAACCGCGCGCAGGCCATCCGCGTGCTGCACGAAATGGGATTGGCCGATCCATCCCGGCAGATCGAAGAGCTGCGCGAGCCCTGACAGGTCAGGGCGTGGTGGTGGCCGCCAGCAGGTGGTTGATCGCCCAGCGCAGCGCCAACGGCTTGAACGGCTTGTTGAGCAGGGACAGCCCAACGTCGCGCACCGCCTCGCGCGTATCGCTGCCGCCATCCGCACTGAGGATTACCGTCGGCCGTGGCCCATGCTCGGTGACCAGCCGCTGCCAGAGCGCCACGCCGGTATCGCCGTCATCCAGGTGGTAGTCGAACAGCCACAGCGCCGCCGAATGTGCTGACGCGCCGACCTCGGCGCCGCCTCGCACCGCGATAACATCGCAGCCCCAGGCCAGCAGCATCTGCCGCATCGCTTCCAGCGCATCCGTATCGTTGTCGACCACCAGTACGCGCAGGCCCTTGATGGTGCTGGTACCCGCCGGCGGTGAACTGCGCGGGACCGCGGGGGGTGGTGCGCGTTGCACGCTGATCGAAAAGGCCGAGCCGTGCTCCAGCACGCTGCGCAGGTGCAGCGGCGCATGCAGCAGGCCGGCGATGCGGTGCGCGATGGTCAAGCCCAGGCCCAGTCCTTGCCCGTTGCTGCGATCGACCCGATGGAACTCCTCGAACACCACCGCCTGCTGCTCCGGAGCAATGCCGGGGCCGCTGTCATGCACACCGATCAGCAGTGCCTGCCCCTGGCGGCGCACACCCAGCAATACACCGCCATGGCGGGTGTAGCGAATGGCATTGGCCAGGAAGTTCTGCAGCACACGGCGCAACAGCAGCGGGTCACTGTGCACCCAGGCGTGGGTCCGCACGTAGCGGAACTGCAGGCCTCGCGCGGCGGCCAATACCGTGAACTCCTGCGCAAGCGGATCCAGCACGGTCGACAGTGCGAAGGGGCGCGGATCGGCCACCAGCCCGCCGGCTTCCAGTCGCGAGATGTCCAGAAGCCCCGACAGCAGGTCATCGGTGGAATCCAGCGCACCCCGGATCTGGCGTAGGAAACTATCGAGGAATTCTGATTCGATGTGCTGCGACATGGCATCGGTCAGCAGCTGCGCCGCATGCAGTGGCTGGATCAGGTCGTGGCCGACGGCGGTCAGGAAGCGGGTCTTGGCCACGTTCGCGCGCTCGGCTTCGTGCACTGCCCGTTCCAGGCGGGCGGTGCGGTCCTGCACCCGGCGCTCGAGGGTTTCATTGCTGCGCTTGAGCGCATCTTCCGCGCGGCGGAACGCCGTGACATCGGTGAAGGTGGCTACATAGCCACCGCCCGGCATCGGGTTGCCGCGGATCTCGACGATGGTGTCATCGGGGAAGATGCGTTCGGAAAGATGCGGCGTGCCACGGCGCATATGCGCGACGCGGCGCTGCAATGCCTTGGTGGGCGTGTCGCCGGGGCCGTCGCCGATCTTCAGTTCCCCCAGGGCCCAGGCGGTGAGATTGACCACCGGCTGCCCCACCTGCAGCAGCTCCGGCGGAAACTTGAACAGCGCGGCGTAGCGACTGTTCCAGGCCACCAGCTGCAGCTGCGCATCGACCACGCTGATGCCCTGGCTCATGTTTTCCAATGCAGCTTCCAGCAGGCGCTGGTTGAAGCGCAGTACTTGGGTGGCTTCGCCAACGGCACGGGTCACTGCATCCAATGGCGCGGCGCCGCCCTCACGCGCGGCCTCCACCAGCAATCGTGCCATGCCCGCGCCAACCACGGCGGTCAGTTCGCGCTCGACGGCGGTGACCCGGTCATCATCCAGCAGCTGCCCGGCATGCCCGTCCATCAGCTGCCGGGCCCGGTCCTGGCCGAGGAAGCGTCCGGCGGTTCTGCGCAACGACGCTGCTGCCACCGCTTCCCTTCGGCGTGGCAGCGAGGGACGCACTGCATGCGACACCAGCGCAACCGTCAGCAGGTTGACTGCCAGGCTGGCGCCCATGCTGATGGCGATATGACCCGGCTGCACGCGCAGCGAGACCATCGCCGACCAAAGGAGACCGTCGGCGCTGACCGACGACGTTGGGGCCGGGATCACCATTGGCAGCAGTACCAGCCACAGCCAGGCCAATGAGCCCAGCACGATGCCGGCCATGATGGCCGGGGAGGGCGTACGTGGGCGATACACCGCCAGCAGCACCGCCGGTGCCAGCTGCGAGAGGGCGGTGAAGGACATCAGGCCGAAATCGCTGAGTGCCTCGGTGTCGCTCATCGCGCGGCTGTACAGCCACGCCATCAGGAACACGGCGAGGATGCCGGCACGGCGGAACGCCAGCACGCGCGGTCGCAGGTCGGCGTTGGCCACACCGCCCTCGATGCCGCCGAGCAGACGCGAACCGAAGCCATGGTTGCCCAGCATGATCGACAGAGTCAGCCCGGACAGGATCATCATGCCGGTGGCCGCACTGAGGCTGCCCAGATAGGCCAGCAGCGCCAGCAGATGGTGACCACCGGCCTGCGGCAGCGCCAACACGTACAGGTCCGGCGATACCGAGGCGGGCAGCTGCGCGGCACCGGCCAATGCCATCGGCACCGACGGCAGGCCGATCAGCAGCAGGTAGACCGGGAACATCCAGCGTGCCGTCTTCAGGTCCGAGGTCTGGCGAAGCTCGACCACGCCAACATGGAACTGGTGCGGCAGGGTGAAGGCGGAGATCGCCCCCAACGCAACCATGGTGAGATAGTCCGGCACGATGGCCGGCGGCGGCAGCTGCGCCATCTTCTCCAGCAGCGGCGTGCCGGCCTTGTGCACGGAAAGCGCCGCATACAGGCCAATGGCCAGCAGCGCCACCAGTTTCAACACCGACTCCAGGCCCAGTGCGACCACGATGCCGCGGTTGGGCTCGGTGGCCGATGCCTTGCGTGCACCGAACAACAGGGTGAACGCGGCCATCGTCAGCGCGAACCAGAACGACATGTCCAGCTGCGCACCGGCAGGCGCGAACCGATCGCCGAGCAGGGCGCCCAGCCCCTGGCTGACGGCTTTCAGCTGCAGTGCGATATAGGGAATGATGCCGAACAGCGCCACCAGGGTGATGGTGAAGCCGAGGCCGCGATCGGCACGCAGTCGCGCGACGACCAGATCGGCGATGGTGGCACTGTTGTGCTGTTTGGCCAGCCGCCCCAGGCGGAGCAGGAACGGCAGGCCCAACGCGAAGATCAGCGCCATTCCGGCCAGGGTCGGTGGAATGGGGAAGCCCCATTGCAGCCCCTGCGAGGCCGCGCCGTAGTAGGTCCACGCGGTGCAGTGCACGGCCAGCGACAGTGCATAGATGAGCGGCCATGCCTTCGAGAGCCGGTGCCCCCGGCGCTCGCCCCACAGCGCCACGCCAAACAGCAGTGCGGTCCATGCAATGCAGGCGAAGAGGACGATGGAGGGCGTCAACATCGCTCCAGTGTAGGGAGAGAACCGGGCAGGGTGGTGCTAGGAGGCGCTCACGATCAGTGACAGCTGCTCAGCGACCAGTGCCAGCTCGCCATCGGCAACCCGCTCGACGGCCTTGCGCTGGGTCAGCAGCCACTGGCCGGGCTGGCGCGCATCCAGCGACACCAGCTGCGAGCGTACCCGCACCTCGGACCCGCTCGGCACCGGCGCCAGGAAGCGGACCTTGTTCAAGCCGTAGTTGAGCACGTGTGCGATGCCGGGGAAGCCGGCAAGGGCGGCCACATCGTCCTCCACCGTCAGCGAGAGCAACAGGAAGCCGTGTGCGATGGTATGCCCCCCCGGCATCTGTGCTTGCGCCCGCGCCGGATCGACATGGATCCAGTTGTGGTCGCCGGTGGCGTCGGCAAAGGCATCGATGCGTGACTGGTCCACGCGGGTCACGCCACTCAGCCGTTCACTGGCCGCCCACTGCTGCAACGCCTGCAGGGCGGGAGGCAGCCCGCTGTCCGTACTCACGCCACCCGCTCCAGCAAGGCCAGGATCGCGTCTCGCGCCTCAGGCTCGGACAGCATCGGTGCGTGCCCCACATCGGGCACTTCCACCAGGCGGGCGCTCTCCGAGGTGGCCGCCATCTGGCGGGCGACATCGGCCGGCAGGATGTCGGACAGCGCACCGCGTACCACCAGCACCGGCACCCGTGCGGTCAACCCGCGAACCGCACGCCACAGCACCGGACGCAACAGCCACAGCAGCCATGGCCGGGTGGTACGGATCACCGCCGGGTCGTAGTCCAGTTCCAGCAAACCATCGCTGCGCGGGCGGAAGGTGCGCACCGCCATCTGCCGCCAGTCATCGGTGCTGAAACGCGGGAACGCGGCCTTGCCGATCGACGCTACATAGGCCGTGGCCTGTTCCAGATCCATCGGCGGCACCGGCTTGCCCGCGTACTTGCCGATCCGTGCCAGCGCCTCGCGTGGCATCTTGGGGCCGGCATCGTTGAGCACTGCCCCAGCAATCCGCTCAGGTGCACGGGAGGCGAGGGTAATGGTCACCAGCACCCCCAGCGAGGTGCCGACGAACACTGCCTTGTCGATGTTCTGCGCGCGCAGCAGCGCGACCATGTCATCCGCATAGGTGCGCGGGTTGTAGCTGGACGGATCATGTGCACGTTCTGAACCGGCGCGGCCACGCAGGTCGACCGCAATAACACGCCAGCCCTCGGCGGTGAGCGCGTCGGCAAGCGCATCGAAATCGGCACCATTGCGGGTCAGGCCGGGAATGCAGACCACCGTGCCGCGGGCCGTCTGCCCTGCACCCGGTGCATGGTCGCGCGCGTGCAGGCGCAGGCCATCGTCGCTGTTCCAGTACAGGTCGTCGTAAGACTGCATCATTCAGGGGCTTCCTGGAAATCGTAACGGATGCGCTAGAAATCGTAACGGACGCTGAGGCTATATTGGCGCGGCGGGCCATAGAAACCAATCAGCGTGCCAACGGCCGGAATGTTGTAGCCGGTGGTGCGGTACTCCTTGTCGGCCAGGTTGGTGCCCTGCAGCGAGAAGGTCCACGCATCATCCAGCCGCCAGATCACGCCGGCATTGACCAGCCCATAGCCCTGCTGACGGATCACGGGGCTCAGGTCAGTGGTCGGCCAGACCTCGCTCTGATAGCTATAGCCCACCCGGGCTGACAGGTTGCTGCCGTTGGCCAGGTCGGTGCGGTACTCCACGTTGAACGCACCCGAGAATTCCGGCGCATTGGTGAACTTCATCTGATTGGCCACGTTGATGCCGCGGTCCATGTACTCGTCGTACTTGGTATCCAGCCAGGCCAGGTTGCCGGTAATCAGCCAGTGCTGGCTGGGCAGGTACTGGTACTCCACCTCCAGGCCCTTGACGGTACCCGCGCCGGCATTGGTGAAATCACCGAAGAAGGAATCATCGATGCCATCGCCATTGGTATCCAGGCCGGTGAACACCGACAGCTGGATGTCCTTGTACTTGTTGTAGAACGCCGACAGGTTCAGGAACAGGCGCTGGTCGAGGAAGGCCATCTTGCTGCCGACTTCGTAGCTGTCCACGGTCTCGTCATCGAACGGCTCCGCCGAGCGCGGCACTGCCACGGCGTTGGCGCGGATGTTGTAGCCACCGGATTTGAAACCACGCGTCGCCAGGCCATAGACCATGATGTCCGGGGTGATCTGGTAGTCCAGCGACACCTTGGGTGAGACGTTCTTGAAGTTGGTCTTCTTGTCGAAATCGGCGGTTACCGCCACCGGCCGGCTGAAGCCCGGGTCGGCGTAGAGACGGTTCAGCACGATCGCGCGCTTGTCCTCGTCCGTGTAGCGGGCACCGACGTCGAGCTTCAGCTTGCTGGTCAGGTCGAAGGTCCAGTCCGCATACAGCGCGATGCTGTCGGTCAGCACCTTGCCCTGATTGTCGGCGAACTGCGCACTGAAGTAGTTGTTCTGGATCTGCCCGCCGGCCTCGCCACTGAACTGGTACAGGCCAACCACGCCGCGCACCCGGCCGCCGGCATCGTAGTTCAACTGCACTTCGTTGCTGATCTGGTCGTCGTGATAGGTGCCGCCCACGTCGGCGAGCTTGACCGGTGTGGTGTCGAAGTCGATGTTGGCTTCGCTGTCCGATTCGCGCTTGGCCACCACGTACTTCACTGCAATATCTTCGTTCGGCCGCCAATTCACCGTGGCCGAGGCGCCCTTGGTTTCCACGTTGTTGAGGTTGCGCATGCCCGAGCGGATGTCGTAACGGCTGTCCATCGGCGGGTAAGCACGCAGGAACGGGTTGGGGGCCAGCATCTTCGAGCCGCGCATGCCGGACTGGTCATCGATCCAGTCCAGCGCGAACTGCACATCGAAGTCGTCGCCGGCATAGGCGCCCAGGTTCAATCGCGCCGCGTTGACCTGCTTGTCGCTGACCGGTTGGCCATTGAAGGTGTTTTCGCCAAACCCGTCGTGGTTCATGCTGGCCACGGCCACGCGGGCGCGCAGGCCACTGTCGGCACCGCCAATCGGGCCGCCGATGGCCGCTTTGGCATCCAGCTGGCTGTAGTTGCCCACGGTGATCTGGGCAAAGCCCTCGGTCTGGGTGGGCAGGCCGCGCGAGATGTACTTGATCGCACCGCCAATGGTGTTCTTGCCATACAGCGTGCCCTGTGGGCCGCGCAGCACCTCGATGCGCGAGACGTCGAACACGTCCAGCAGCGCCCCCTGCGGACGGGCGATATACACATCGTCCAGATAGATGCCCACGCCCGGGTCTGCGCCCCAGGTGGGATCGGACTGGCCGACGCCGCGGATGTAGGCGGTGACCGTGCTGCTGGCACCGCGTGCGGCGTAGATGGTCAGGTTGGGCACCTGCGCATCCAGGTCGCTGATGTCCTGGACATTCATCCTGTCCAGCGCCTCCGAAGTGAAGGCAGTGACTGCCACCGGCACTTCCTGCAGGGTTTCCTCGCGCTTGCGTGCGGTGACCTTGATGCTGTCCAGATTGGTGGGTGAAGCGGCCCTGCCTGTCGTTGGCGCAGCCTGTGGCGACTCCTGTGCCAGTACCGGTCCGGTGGCCAGCAGCGCACCGATCATCAGACTCAAACAATTCCGATTCATCCGTTCCTCCCCCAAGGCATGTCCATTGCGGATGGCCCTCTGCCACCCCTGCAGCCAAGGCTAGCGGTGTCATCAGGCGGCGGCGAGTGGACCTAGGTCCAGTCGGCAGCGGCCACCGGATGCGGATACTGGGCGCGCCCCCAGCCGGAAACGCTCCCCGGTACCCCTTCATCCACGACTCACGCATGAGGATCTGGCCATGAACTCCGGAATCGATTCGATCAAGGTTGTACTGCTGGCGCTGTGCGGTTGGCTGGCGATGGCGGGCAGCGCCCTTGCCGCAGGCCCAGCCGGGCATTGGGATATCGGCCTCTACGGCAATCTGTTCGGCGCCCGCGAATACCAGGTGTGGGTGCCGGCCGGCTACGACGACACACAACCCCTGCCTTTGCTGCTGGTGCTGCACGGCTGCGTGACCGGACCGAACCTGATGGGCGAGGCCTCGGGCTTCAACGATGTGGCCGATACCGAGGGCTTCATCGTGGTGTATCCGCGCCAGAACGTCACCTCCAATCCGGCCCGCTGCTGGAACTGGCAGCTGCCGATCAACCAGGCGCGCGACAGTGGCGAGCCCTCGCTCCTGGCCGGCATCGTGGACAAAGTGAAGGCAAGTTACAGCGTTGATCCGCATCGCGTGTACGTCACCGGCATTTCGGCGGGCGGGGCGATGACCTCGATCATGCTGGCCTGCTACTCGGACGTGTTCGCCGCCGGTGCCATTCATTCCGGTGGCATGTTCAAGGGCGCGACCACCATCTCGGGCAGCGCTTATGCGCTGCTGGCCGGTAGCATCTATTCGCCGGACAGCAACGGTCGTCTGGCATGGCAGTGCTCGGGCTCGCCGTCACCGCGTCCGCTGCCGGTGCTGGTGTTCCATGGCAGCGCCGATCTCACCGTCAATCCGGTGAATGGTCAGCAGGCCGTGCGCCAGTTCCTGCAGACCAACGATCTTGCCGATGACGGTCTGGACAACGATTCGGTGAAGTACGTGCCGACCAGCACCTATCACGGTCAGGTGCCGGGAGGCCGCGCGTATACCGTCGACACCTACGCCTACGGCGGCAGGACGTTGGTCCAGCACTATGTGGTGCAGGGCATGGGACATGCGTGGAGCGGCAGCCAGTCCGGCCTCCCGTTCACCGACCCGAAGGGGCCGGATGCCACGCTGATCACCTGGCTGTTCCTGAAGGATTACCAGCGCTGAGCCTGATCTTCTGTGCCGGGCCCGCGCGGCCGGGTGCTCCGTTCCGCCAGGAAGCGCTTGGGCGGGGCACCTACCGTCTTGCGGAACATGGTCACGAACGCGCCTGCGCTGTCGTATCCCAGTTCATCGGCGATGGCCTGGACCGTCCGGCCGGTGGCCAACATCGGCAGCGCAACCACCACATGCATCTGCCTGCGCCAGCGCCTTACGCTCAGGCCGGTTTCACCGGAGAACAGCCGGGACATGTTGCGCTCGCTCATACCGATCCGGTCTGCCCAGACTTCAAGCGTGGCCCGCTCGGCGGGCTCGGCCAGCATCGCACTAGCCAGCCTGCGCAGCCTCGGCTCGGACGGCATGGGCAAGTGGATCCATTCCGGCGGAGCGGCAATGAGCTCGTCCAGAAGCACGGCCATCAGCCGCGCCTGGGCGCTGCCGCGCTCGTACTGCGCGGGAAGATCTGCCAGGCGCTGCAGCAGGGCGTGCATGAACGGGGTAATCGCCATCGTGCAGCACTGCGCCGGCAAGCCCGCAGTCGCGTCCGGCGCAACGAACACGACGAACCCATGCGGCTTCCCGCTGCTGCTGGCCCGGTGGGACAGTCCGCCGGGAATCCAGACTGCCCCTTGCGGTGGAACCACCCATAGCCCGGCAGTGGTTTCCAGTGTGATCAGGCCGCGCGTGGCAACCAGCACCTGAGCCTTCTGGTGTTCATGGAAAGGCATTTCCCAGGCATCGGCAATGGGATCCAGCCCCAGCACCATCACCGGCTGGTCGAGCCGGTCGGGAAAGTCGGGCCCGGCTTGGCTCTGCCCTGCAGCGGAAATCGTCACTGTATTGCCCGTGGGGTAACCCTTGGGCAGACACTGCAGTGCCTTTCAGGCCTCGTCACGTGCCTGCCCCGGTTCGCGCTTGTGCCAGACACAGATGAAGCCCATCAGGACGTGGATGATGGGGGATTCACTGCGTGCTGGGCCGGCAGCCGATGCGGTGTCACTCATACTGGAATCCTCTCTGGTTGAGGATCGCAAGCGTATTCCGCAGGTGGAACGGCGTCATTCGATAGATCCGCCAGGTGATTCGCCAATCCGGCCAAAGCCGGGGCGAGCATCCGCGCGGCGCATGCCTGCTCGCCAATCAGCTATGTTGGGCGTCCTTTCCGTACCCGTGAAGCGCCAGCGCATGGACGTCCCTTCGATAACGGCTCGAAACAGGCACTGGCTCCGCGCCGTCCTGGTGTCCAGTGCACTCCTGGTCGCAGGCTGTGGCGGCGGGAGGCCGTCGGCGGATCTCGGGGCAGACATCGATGAAGTGGCCCAGGCACTGATCGAACAGCCTTTGCTTCACTCGGCCTCCATCGGCGTGGTGTACCGTGGCAAGACCTTCATCCGTCATCGCGGCGAGATGGTGGCCGGCAAGCCCGGCGTGCCGAACGACACAACGCTGTATGAGATCGGTTCGCTGAGCAAGACTCTGGCGGGTACGCTGATGGCCCGTGCGGTGCTTGAGGGGAGGGTGGGCCTGGAGGATGACGTTCGCACGTTCCTGCAGGGTGACTATCCGAACCTGCAGTACCAGGGCCAACCCATACGGGTCCGTCACCTGCTGTCGCACACCAGTGGCCTGCCGAACATGTTGCCGGAGCGGGCGAACACGGTGTTGGAGGACTTCACCGATCACCGCGTGCCCAGTGAACTCAATGCCCTCTATGCGCACTACGGCAAGCCGGATTTCCTGCGGGATCTGCACGCCGTGCAGATCCAGCGGATGCCGGGGAAAGAGTACGGCTACTCCAGTGCTGGGACGGAGCTGACGGCGCACATTCTGGAAGGGGTCTACAAGACCGACTACGCGTCATTGCTGCGCGGCTTCTTCAGCGACTCCGCTGCAATGACCAGCATCAGCATCAGGCTGGAAGACGCCGAAAAAGGCCGTCTTGCCATCGGCTACCACAGCGACAATCCGGTGCCGACCACGCCGATGCCACCGTTGCCGTGGGGCGCTTCCGGCAACGTCAAGGCAACGATGCCCGACATGGTGAAATACCTCCAGTTCCAGCTGGCCAATGGCCCGGTGGTGAGGGAGTCGCATCGCACTCTGGCCAGATTCGACGATGAGTTCAGCATCGGCTATTTCTGGAACATCGTCGCCGGCAATCGCCAGAAGGGTGTCTACTATTCCCACCACGGTGGCGTGCCGCGCTCGCAGTGCTACGTCTACATCATGCCGGAACACGATCTGGGCATCTTCGTGATCACCAACCAGAGTGGCGACCAGACCGCGCGTGCCATGGAAGCGGCGATCGATACCCTGGTCGGAAAAATCGCTGCGCGCGAGGCGACGCAGCCCCGGGCAGGGTAAGGCAGCGCAGGGCTACAGCAGCAACAACGCTCCAATCAGCGCCGGCGGCATCACCAGTATGCCGACACGCAGGAAATCGAGCGCGCTGACATGCTCGCCCTCGCGGCGCAGTGCCACCAGCCACAGCATCGTGGCCAATGACCCGGTCACCGACAGGTTGGGCCCCAGGTCCACGCCGATCAGCAATGCAGCACGGGTCTGTGCTGGCAGCTCAGCCATCTGACCCAGCGAGCCTGCCGCCAGGCCAACCGGCAGATTGTTTGCCACGTTGCTCAGCAACGCCGCCGCGGCACCGCCCAGCCAGCTGGCCTGGTGTGGCGACGCCTGCGCCACGGCCTGCAGCGCGCTGGCCGCGCTTTGGATCACGCCGGTCTGCGCCACCGCCTCCACCAGCACGAACAACCCGGCCACCAGCGGCAGGACGCCCCAGGAAACGTGGCGCAGCAGCGGCAACGGGTTGCGCCGCTGGCGGATTGCCACCGCCGCCACGCTCAGGATGCCTGCGCAGAACGTGGTCAGGCCCAGAGGGCCGTTCAAGGCAGACGTCACCAGCAGCACAGTGCCGGTAAACAGCACGCCCAGTGCACTCAGCCGGCCGCCCTCGCTCAGCGGCCGATGCTCCAGCGCCGACACCAGTGGCTGCGCGATCTCGCGCCGATGCACCCAGCGCAGCACCAGATAGGTGGCACCGATCGCGGCCAGCGAGGGCAGCGCGAACTGTGCCAGCCACTGCATCAACGGCGGCATGTGCTGGCCGTACACCACCAGATTGGCCGGATTGGAAATAGGAAGCACGAAGCTAGCCGCATTGGCGATGAACGCACAGACGAACAGATAGGGCAGGGGATTGGCGCGTGCCGCCTTGCAGGCGGCGTAGACCGCCGGCGTCAGCACCACCGCCGTGGCGTCGTTGGAAAGGAATACGGTTACCAGCGTGCCAACCAGGAATACCAGGTCGAACAGACGCCGTCCCGATCCGCCCGCATGGCGGACCGCGTACAGCGCCAGCCAGTCGAACAGACCCTCGCGCCGGGCCAGCTCGGCCAGCACCATCATCCCGACCAGGAACAGATAGACATCGCGCCCCTCGACCACCGCGCGCCAGCTCATGCCGAACGACACCGCCCCGAGCATCGGAAGCAGGGCGGCAGCCCCCAGCGCCCACACATACTCTGGAATGCGGAACGGGCGGAACAGCAGGCCGACGGTGGCAACGGCCACGGCCCCCCAGATGAGGAAAGAGGAGTAGGAAGCGAGCATTCGGTGGAGGTGTCTCAGCTGCGCCGGCGCGTGACCAACAGCAACGCGCCCGCTGCAATCACGGCCAGTGCAGGGAAGGCGGCATCATACTCTGCGGACTGCACCGGAACCGTAGAGCCGAGCCACGGTTGTCCCGCAATCTCATCCCGTGCGACGGTCACCCGTATGCTTCCGGCCATGCATTCCCCCACCGGCCTTCCAGAATCGATGACGGTCACTCGGCCCTCCGGCTGGGTGCGAAGTGGTGAGTGCTGGGATCTGTGGTGGAACGGCCGTTCGGTGGCCAGTATCGCGCCGCATGCCGTGCTCGGTTTCCGCCTGTTTCTGGACGCGCGGGAAATGTCCCGGACCAAGGTCGTGGCTGCCGCGAATGTGCGCCAGGCCAAGCGCTATGCCGAGCGCTGGTGTGCGGTACGGCTCTGCCCCCAGTTGCGGCTGCGCGATGCGGTGGCGCGGCTGGTAGATGCAGCCCGCTCCCCACCTCCGGCGCTTACCCGGGAGCAGCGGCAGCAGGCCCGCCGCCTGGCCGAGGCCGGGGCAAGGGAGATGGGCCGGATCAAGGAGGCGCTGGCGCCACGGCAGTCGCCGATGACGGTCAGGCCTGAAGTACAGGGGCGGAACGGAACCTGGTCGATACCGGACCAGGCCCCGTCAACTCGACGGCCAGGTGGGAACGCATCCCCAGCCAGGCTTATGCCGAGAGCTCCTCGCGTACGATCTTCGCCCCTTCGCTGAGCGCACGCAGCTTGCCTCTGGCGACCTCGCGCGCCAGCGGCGCCATGCCACAGTTGGTGCTCGGGTAGAGTTTGTCGGCATCCACGAACTTCAGCGCCTTGCGCAGGGTGTTGGCCACCTCTTCGGCAGTCTCCACTGTGCTGGAGGCCACGTCGATCGCGCCCACCATGACTTTCTTGCCGCGCACCAGCTCGATCAGGTCGATCGGTACGTGCGAGTTGTGGCACTCCAGCGAAATGATGTCGAGGCTGGAGGTCTGCAGCTTGGGGAACGACTCTTCGTACTGTCGCCATTCCGATCCCAGCGTCTGCTTCCAGTCGGTGTTGGCCTTGATACCGTAGCCGTAGCAGATGTGCACGGCGGTCTGGCACTTCAGCCCTTCGACCGCCCGTTCCAGGGTGGCCACGCCCCAATCGTTCACTTCGTCGAAGAACACGTTGAAGGCCGGCTCATCGAACTGGATGATGTCAACGCCGGCCGCCTCCAGCTCCTTTGCTTCCTCGTTGAGGATCTTCGCGAACTCCCAGGCCAGCTTTTCACGGCTCTTGTAGTGCGCGTCGTACAGCGTGTCGATCATCGTCATCGGGCCGGGCAGTGCCCACTTGATCGGCTGCGTGGTCTGCCGGCGCAGGAACTTCGCATCCTCCACGAACACCGGCTTCGGACGGCTCACGGCACCGACCACGGTCGGCACGCTGGCATCGTAGCGGTTGCGGATGCGCACGGTCTCGCGCTTCTCGAAATCAACGCCGTTGAGGTGTTCGATGAAGGTGGTAACGAAGTGCTGCCGGGTCTGCTCGCCGTCGCTGACGATGTCGATGCCGGCATGCTGCTGTTCCTGCAGGGACAGGCGCAGGGCGTCCTGCTTGCCTTCAGTCAGGCCTTCGTCCTGCAGCTTCCAGGGCGACCAGAGCTTTTCGGGTTCTGCCAGCCAGGACGGCTTGGGCAGGCTGCCGGCAGTGGAGGTGGGGAGCAGTTTCTTCGTCGACATTGCGTCTTGTTTCCTGGGGGCGAATGGAAAATCGATGGATCAGCGGGCAGCCCACTGCTCAAGCACGGCGCGGTACGGCTTGATGAAGTGCTCTTCGGTGAATTTGCCCTGTTTGACCGCCAGCTGGCTGCGCTCTTCGCGGTCGTAGACGATGCGGGTGGACGAATAGTCCTGGTGCTTCAGGCTGGGCTGGTAGACCTTGCCGGCCACGGAGTTGGCGTTGTAGATCTCCGGGCGGTAGATCTTCTGGAAGGCCTCCATCGTGCTGATGGTACCGATCAGTTCCAGGTTCGAGTAATCGCCCAGCAGATCGCCCTGGAAATAGAACGCCAGCGGCGCAACGCTGCCCGGCGGCATGAAGTAGCGCACCTGCAGGCCCATCTTGTCGAAGTACTGATCGGTAGGCGAGAACTCGCCCTGGCGGTATTCCACGCCCAGGATGGGGTGGTGGTTCTCGGTGCGGTGGTAGGTCTTGCTGCTCGATACGCTGATGCAGATCACCGGTCCCTTGCTGAAGCTGGCGCGGTACGCGTCCGACTCCAGGAAGTGCTTGAACAGCTTGCCATGCAGGTCGCCAAAGCCCTCCGGAATGCCGAAGGTGGCCTTGCCCTCGTTGCTGGCCGGCAGCACCACGCTGAAGTCATAGTCGCGTACATAGGACGAGAAATTGTTGCCGACGATGCCCTCGGTACGCGCGCCGGTCTGCGTGTCGACGATGGTTGGCCGCAACACCTCGATCAACGGAAACGGATCACTGCCGTCGGTGCCATCGATGTGCATCTCCACCGAGATGATGTCCAGTTCGAGCGCATAGCGGTCCGCACTCGGGTTGTCCCAATGCGCGAGGTCGTTGAAGCGGTTGTTGATCATGCTGATCGTGTTACGCAGGTTTTCCTGCCGGGACGCACCACGGGCCAGATTGGCGAAGTTGGTGGTGATGCGCGTGCCGTCGGCGGGCTGGTAGTTCTCGTTGAAGGGGATGTGCGTGATGCTGAAGGTGAAGGTGTCGGTCGTCATGGGCGGCGTTCCGGTTTGCGGGGTAACATCCGAATGCAGGCTGCTGGCATCCGGAATTCAGAGAATTGCGGCGGTCTCGGCGATGGCGGGCGCCGCGCGATGGGACAGGGCAAGCAAGGGCATTGCCCGCTGCACCGCCAGCCGTGCGCGCTGGATCAACGCCTCGTTGTGGATGCGGCCCTCGGCGAAATCGCGGTCGGTGGCGTAGACGCCCAGGGGCAGGGTGCGGGCCTGGAAGAAGCTGAAAAGTGGCCGCAGCTGGTGGTCGATCACCAGTGCGTGGCGCTCGCTGCCGCCGGTGGCGGCCAGCAGGATCGGGGTGTCGACCAGTGCGTCCTGGTGGATGAAATCGAAGAAGTGCTTGAACAGTCCGGTATACGAGCCGCGGTAGACCGGCGTGGCCACCACCAGTACGTCGGCCTGTTCGACAGCGACCAGTTGGCGCTCCACAGCCACTGGCAGCTGCGAGCGCCAGAGTGCGCCAGCCAGCTGCGGCGCCAGTTCGCCCAGTTCGATCAGGTCCTGCTCGCAATGGACGTCTTCGCCGATCAGGCCCAGCAGATGCTCGGCCAGGGTGGCGGCCCTGGAGGGGCGTTGCAGTCCACCGGAGACGGCGACAATGCGGAGGGGGCGGGTCATCTATTCGCTTTCAGCAGGGGAGGGGCGGCTTCGGCGCGAGCTGCGGGGGCGCAGTCCTGCAGGCCGGCTGGATCAGCAGGCTGGCAGGCAACCGAAGGCATGACCCGATGCTAGCCACGCCGTTCCATGACGTAAAATGGTATTACTTCACCAATCCATGAGTGAGATTCATCGTCATGCTGGAACGGATCCACCTCAGCATCGTGCAGCAGGTCGAGCAGCAGGGCTCGCTCACCGCCGCGGCCGGCGTGCTCAACCTGACCCAGTCGGCGCTCAGCCACAGCATGAAGAAGCTGGAGCAGCAGCTCGGCACCGATGTCTGGCTGCGTGAGGGCCGCAGCCTGCGCCTGACCCAGGCCGGGCAGTACCTGCTGGCGGTCGCCAACCGCGTACTGCCGCAGCTGGACCTGGCCGAGGAGCGGCTGGGCCAGTTCGCACAGGGCGAGCGTGGCGCCCTGCGCATCGGCATGGAGTGCCACCCCTGCTACCAGTGGCTGCTGAAGATCGTCTCGCCGTACCTGGCCGCGTGGCCGGACGTGGACGTGGACGTCAAACAGAAGTTCCAGTTCGGCGGCATCGGCGCGTTGTTCGGCTACGAAATCGACCTGCTGGTCACCCCCGATCCGTTGCTGAAGCCGGGCCTGAAGTTCATCCCGGTGTTCGACTACGAGCAGGTGCTGGTGGTGGCCAAGAGCCACGCTCTGGCCAAGGTGGATTACGTGAAGCCGCGCCAGCTCGGCCAGGAAGTGCTGATCAGCTACCCGGTGCCGTTCGAGCGCCTCGATATTTACAACCAGTTCCTGCTGCCGGCCGGCATCACGCCGCGCCGCCACAAGGCCATTGAAACCACCGACATCATGATGCAGATGGTGGCCAGCGGCCGCGGCGTGGCCGCCATGCCGCGCTGGCTGGTGGAGGAGTACGCCGCGCGCATGGACGTGGTGCCCGTGCGCCTGGGTGCCAAAGGCATCCCCAAACAGATCTATCTGGGTGCGCGCGAGGCGGATACCGGCATCGACTACCTGCAGTCCTTCATCGAACTGGCCCGTAACAGCTCGCCGCTTGCCGGCAATGCAGGCGGAGCCCGTTGATGCCCGCACCTGGATCACTGCGGGCGGAAGCCTTCATCAACACCTTTTCACTGGAAGTCAGCGCGAAGGCCATGCCTGCGCTGCGCGCCGAGGCCGCCCGCATAGCGCGTGGCACGACGATCTCCATTCCCTGGCTGGCCAGTGAGGATGACGACGCACGCCTGGCCGCCGCGCGCACGGTGCGCGCGCTCGGCTTCGAGCCGATGCCGCATCTGTCTGCCCGCCGCATCGGCTCGCATGCGGCGCTTGAGCGCTTCCTGGAGCGTGCTGCCAGCGAGGCCGGTGTCGAGCAGTGCCTGGTGATCGCCGGTGACCTCGCCACGCCTGCCGGACCGTTTGCTGACAGTGCCTCGATCATCGAGACCGGACTTCTTGAGCGTTTCGGCGTCAGAGTCGTGGGTATCGGCGGGCACCCGGAAGGCCATCCGGTGATGAGCAGTGACGATCGCTGGCAGGCGCTTGAACGCAAGTGCCGGGCCATCGAATCGCGCGGCATGGCACCCTTGATCATTACCCAGTTCGCCTTCGATGCCGATATCGTGCTTGCGTGGCTGGCTGTACTGCGCGCTCGTGGCATCAACGTTCCAGTGCTGGTCGGCGTGCCAGGGCCGGCAAGCATTGCGCGGCTGGTGCGTTACGCCGCGATGTGCGGCGTGGGTGCCAGTGCATCGATGCTGGCCAGGTACGGCGTCTCGATCGGCCGGCTGCTGGGAACGGCAGGGCCGGAGGTGTTTGTCGACCGTCTCGTGCAGGGGCTGACCGACGCTCATGGCCTGGTCAGTCCGCACCTGTTCCCGTTCGGCGGCATCGCGCCGTCACTGGATTGGATTGAGCGGTACCGGCTTCGGAGCCCGTTTCCCCGGGTTCGTCGTTGAACGCTGCGGTTTGGTCGCATGCCGTCCCTGCGCCGGGTGTGTTCGGCTAGGCTGCAGCCACTGACCACAAGGATGAAGCGCCGATGATTCGCTGGTTGTTCCTGGCACTTGCTGCGTTGCCGTTCGCTGCCAGCGCTGTAGTCATCCGCCACGACGTTGACGATGATCGATACCGGATCGACAGATCCGAATTTCCGGCCCTGGCCGACATGCCCGGCGAAGGGCAGGGCGTTCTGATCGCCCCCAGCTGGGTGCTGACCGCGGCACACGCCGCGCCGATGGAAGGGATGGGGCAGGCGATCACCATCAATGGAAAGGACCACGGCGTGGAGCGCGTATTCCTGCATCCCGGTTACCGGAGAATGCCTGACGCCTTGGGCAAGGAGGCATTGGCAACGGGGAGTCCTGCGAAGATCCACGCGTTCCTGGCCGGGTCGGATGACATTGCATTGATCCGGCTCGCCACCCCCGTGAACGATGTGCAGCCCGTAGCGCTCTATCGCGGCACTGCCGAGGTCGCGCAGGTCGCCGCCTTGATCGGAAAGGGCGCCACCGGCAATGGATTGGTTGGTCTGGTGCCGGGCGGCCCGCATCGCACTACTTTGCGGCGGGCGTACAACGCCATTACCGGCGGAAACGATCGTTATCTCTGGTATCGGTTCGATGCCCCGCCACAGGGTCTGCCACTTGAAGGCGTGTTGGGCAGCGGCGATAGCGGCGGCCCACTGGTGATCAAGGATCGCGGCGTCTGGCAGCTGGTCGGCCTGGGCTCCTGGATCACCGCCGTTCCCGAGCATGCCCTTGAGGCAGGTTTCTATGGCCAGGTGGTGCACAACGTTCGGGTGTCGCGCTATGTGGGTTGGATCGAGAGCACCCTGAGGGCGTCAGATTACCGCCCAGTAACACCCGAAGACTGACAGCTGTCACTGGCTGCAACCCGGGCGGAAGCGAATAGTGGGCGCCAAGGCGAGGGCACCTCGCCACCACTACCAAAGGGACCGCTCGTGAACATGCTCCAGCAACTCGCCTCGCAGACGCCGATCTGGGTCTGGCTGCTTCTGGCTTTTCTGATCACGCGCGGCGTTGCAGCGATGAAGCCGGGTGAAACCTCACTGCAGAAGCTGGCCGTCGTGCCTGTTCTGTTCACCGTATGGGGTGCCTGGTCGATCAGCCATCGCTACGGAATCTCCTGGGCCGCCTGGACTGAGTGGTTGGCCGGCATCGGCACGGGAGCGGGGCTGGGGTGGCTGCTGCTGGGCCACGTGAAGCTGACACTGGATAGCGCCACCGGGAAGCTCTGGCGCAATGCGGACTACAGCGTGCTGCCGCTGCTGCTGATCACGTTCTTGGTGAAGTACGGCTTCGAAGTCGCATTTGCAGTGTCTCCGTCATTGACCGCCAATGCCGGCGCCAGTGCGGCGTACCTGCTGCTGTCGGGAGGATTCACCGGCCTCTTCATTGGCAAGTACTGCCGCTACCTGGCCTCACTGCGGATGGACGCGGCGGGTAAAGGGCTGGAGGCCGCAGGCTGAATTCGCCTCGGCGTGACGCGTCACGTTAATTCCCAATCCCTGGGGCCGATACTGAAGTGGCAGTGCCAGCCACTTGTCGGTAAATCGCCAGCCAGCGAGCGTTTTAGTCACCTTGGTCCGGACGGCATCTATACCAGCGGCTACGCTCGCTGTTCACCCCGCACGGCAAACAGACATATATATCTTCCATGCATTAGTCATATGCATTGCCGCTCTTCATCCAGCATGGCCCCTGAGGGTAGTTTCTCCTGACGATCCATCACGGAGTGACCCATGCAGACTCGCACCCGCCTCCGCACTCTGGTGCCTGGCTTTCCCGCCACACTGATCTGGATTGCGGCCTCCCTCTGCACCACAGCTGTGCTGGCCAATGAGCCACTGCAGATCGAATCGCAGGGAAGCTTCCTCGCGGGTGGCACGACAAAGCAGGAATCTGGCACGTTCGATCCGTCGAGGCCCTCCAATCCGGACGGCCAGAGCTACCACGGTGACCACGTCTACGCCTTCTACCAGAAGCCGGTGAATGCGCGTCCGCTGCCGATCGTGATGTGGCACGGAGCGGGGCAGTCGTCGAAGAGTTGGGAAACCACTGCCGATGGCCGCGAGGGCTTCCAGAACCTGTTCCTGCGACGTCGCTTCACGACCTACTTGATCGATCAGCCACGGCGAGGCAAAGCCGGCCGGAGCACGGTCGAGGCTACGCTGAAGCCGGTGGCGGACGATCAGATGTGGTTCAATCAATTCCGGATTGGCCTGTGGCCGAAGTACTTCGGTGGCAGCCAGTTCCCGAAAGGAGAGGCCGCGCTTGACCAGTTTTTCCGTTCGGTCACGCCCAACACCGGCCCCTTCGACCTCGACGTAGTCTCGAGCGGGGTAGCCGCCGTGCTGCAGAAGACAGGGCCTGCGATCCTGTTTACCCATTCGCAGGCGGGTGGTCCTGGCTGGATGACAGCCATAAAGAGCCGGAACGTTCGCGCCATCATCGCCTTCGAACCCGGCAGCAGCTTCGTGTTTGCGAAGGGCGACGCGCCGGCACCGATTCCCAGCGCTTTCGACACCGTGGCACCTGCCGTGGTTTCGCCCGAGGAGTTCAAGGCGCTCACGCGTGTTCCCATCCTGGTGCTGTACGGCGACAACATCCCTGACGAGCCTGTTGCTTTGCCTGCGCAGGACAGTTGGCGGGCACGCCTGGAAATGGCTCGTGCCTGGCGGGATGCGGTCAATCGGCAGGGCGGCGATGTCACGCTGGTCCATCTGCCGGACATCGGCATTCGCGGCAATAGTCACTTCCTGTTCTCGGACCTCAACAACGTTCAGATCGCCGATCTGGTGAGTGAGTTTCTGGAGAAAAAGCATCTCGATCGCTGAGCTGAAGTGCCTCGTGCGTTGATCGCGCAATGGTGGCGTGCGTGAGCTTGGTCGCTGCGCCGAACATCGAGGCGCCATTCATATCATGCACGCATGAGTGATATCCGGCTGATGCTCTATATCGATGAGTATGCGGAGGTTAGTTTTACTCCAGATCCCCACCAACGTGTGCGCCCCACTCGCACCGGCAGGGGAGCGTCCAAACTGGGAGCACTTGAATGAAGCACATCCTGCACGCCACGCTGTTGGCGATGTCTCTTGGCTTGGCGGCAGGCAATGCCTCCGCCGCCGACTACAGGCTCAATCCCTTCACGCTGGCCTACGAAGGCGCAATCACGCGCAATGTGCCCAGCGAGGTCAACATCCATTCGGTGTCCTATCCGCTGAATGGAATCGAGATCGCGGCCAACTTCTACACGCCGGCCAACTTTGATGCCTCGCGGAAGTACCCGGCCATCGTGGTTGCCCACCCCAACGGTGGGGTCAAGGAACAGGTGGCCGGCCTGTACGCGCAGCGCCTGGCCGAGCAGGGCTACATCACCATTACCGCCGATGCGGCCTATCAAGGGGCCAGCGGCGGCAAACCGCGCAATGTGGACATGCCCTCCCACCGCATCGAAGACATCCACGGCATGGCGGACTTCATCAGCCGGTTCCCGTGGGTGGACACCACGCGCCTGGGCCTGCTGGGCATCTGTGGTGGCGGCGGCTATTCGCTGGCGGCCGCGCAGACAGACAAGCGCTTCAAGGCCATCGCCACGATCAGCATGTTCAACTCCGGCCGCGTACGTCGCAACGGCTATGCCGACTCTCAACGGGACACTCTGCAGCAGCGCCTGCAGCAGGCTTCGCAGGCCCGTGCGCAGGAAGCTGCCGGTAGCGAAGTGCTGTACTCCGGCGACGCCAACCTCAGCGACGAGCAGATCGCCAAGCTTCCGTTCGATCTGTATCGGCAAGGCTATGAGTACTACTGGAAGACACACGCCCATCCCAATTCCACCTTCCGTTACACGACCAGCAGCCTGCTCGACCTGATGCGCTGGGACGCCACCGACCAGATCGAGCTGATCAACCAGCCGCTGCTGATGATTGCCGGCAGCAAGGCTGACAGCCTGTACATGACCCAGGATGCATTCGCCAAGGCGACCGGCACCACAGACAAGCAGCTGGTGCTGCTGGATGGTGCCACGCACATCGAGACCTACTGGGTGCCGAGGTACGTCGATGCTGCCGTCACCTCGCTGACGACGTTCTACGCCCGGACGCTTGCGCCATGACCACGCCTCGTAAATCACCCGCGCAGACTGCGCTGCTGGGCGCCGCATTGAGTGTGGCGGCGCCGTTTGCGGGTGCGGGAGAAACACCCATGCAGCAGATCACCCGAGCGGGCACGCAGTCGTCCGTTTCTGGCCCGGCCGAGACCTTCATCGGCAAGGTGCGTGTGGATCCACTGTTTCCAGCGGACAAGGCGGTGCCTGTCTCTTCCGCCTACGTCAGCTTCGAGCCGGGTGCGCGTTCGGCGTGGCATACCCATCCCGCCGGGCAGCGATTGGTGGTGACCTCTGGTGTTGGACTGACCCAGGAATGGGGCAAGCCGGTGCAGCAGATACATGCAGGGGATGTGGTGGTCTGCCCAGCCGGCGTCAAGCATTGGCACGGTGCTGCGCCGAACAGCGCGATGACCCACCTGGCGGTAACCGGTGTGGCAGACGGAAAGTCGGTGGCCTGGCTGGAGCAGGTCAGCGAAGATCAGTATCGCGAGGCGTCAGCAAGCATTGGCGCCCCCGTTGCGGGACCGCTATCGCCCAGGCAGCAGGCGATCCCGCTCATTGCGGCCGCAGCGGCCAGCAGTGACCTGCCTCAGCTCAACGCCGCGTTGGGCCGAGGCCTGGATGCCGGCCTGACCGTGAGCGAAGCAAAGGAAGTGCTCGTGCAGCTGTATGCCTACGCGGGGTTCCCCAAGAGCCTCAATGCCCTGGGCGAACTGATGAGCGTGGTGCGCGAACGTGAGACGAAGGGCATCACTACAGCAGCTGGACAGCCACCGAGCGAAAACATCCCCGTGGGTGATGCATTGCGCGCCGTGGGCACCGCCAACCAGACCCGGATCTCCGGCGCCCCGGTGACGGGGCCGATCATGGACTTCGCTCCCATCATCAATCAGTACCTGCAGACGCACCTGTTCGGTGACATCTTCGAGCGCGACAACCTGGACTGGCAGAGCCGTGAACTGGCAACGGTTGGCGCGTTGGCCGTCATGCCTGGGGTGGAGGCGCAACTGCGCTCGCACATGGCGGCAAGCCAACGCGTAGGCCTCAGCCGCGCGCAGTTGGAGCACCTGGCCCGGCTGCTGGCCCATAGCGGCTATGCGGCCGCGTCTGCGCGCGCAGTACAGGCACTGGAACAGACCCCGGAACCTGTGCCCTGACCATGCCGTTGCTCACCCCCGATAACGCAACGCATCACGCAGCACGGTGAACGCAGGCGATGACTGCCTGCGGCTGGGGTAGTACAGGTGATAGCCGGGGAAGGAGGGACACCAGTCCTGCAGCACGTGAACCAGGGTGCCTGCCTGCACGTGAGGCCGCACCAGATCCTCGGGCATGTAGGCCAGCCCCAACCCCTCCAGCGCAGCACCCAGCCGCAGGGCGATGTTGTTGAACACCAGCTGGCCTTCCACCCGTACCTTCAGCTCCTGGCCCTTCTTCTCGAACTCCCACGCGAAGATGCCACCGAGGGTCGGCAGGCGGATGGTGATGCAGTTGTGCCGGGTGAGGTCGTGCGGTGATTTCGGCTTTGGATGCTGCCGGAAGTAGGCGGGCGATCCGACCACGGCCATGCGCAGGTCCGGCCCAACGCGCACGGCAATCATGTCCTTGGCCACCTGCTCGCCCATGCGGATGCCAGCGTCGAAGCCCTCGGCCACGATGTCGGTCAACCCGTAGTCGACGATCACCTCGATGTTCAGGTCGGGGTTGGCCGGCAGCAGCCTGCCCAGCACCGGTTGCATCACGGTCAGCGCAGCGTGTTCACCTGCGGTGATGCGAAGGCGCCCGGCGGGCTTGTCACGGTATGCATTGAGCTGGGCAAGCTCGCTGTCGATCTCCTCGAAGCGCGGTGCAATCACCCGCAGCAGCTGCTCTCCAGCCTCGGTCGGCGAAACGCTGCGGGTGGTCCGGGCAAGCAGGCGCACGCCAAGGCGCTCTTCGAGCTGGCGCATCGATCGACTCAGGGCGGGCTGGGACATCCCCAGCTGCGCAGCTGCCCGGGTAAAGCTGCGCTCCCGGGCCACCAGGGCGAACATGGCCAGCTGATCGCAATTCTCGACGCTCATTGATGCGCACCGGATATAAGCGATATCCGATTATGCCTCTGCAAGAATGTGTTTTGGGGGCGTAGATTGGCGCCATGACGATTCCAACCCCCAACCCTGGTCGCCGGGCAGTCGTCGCCGCGCTGGCTTCACTTCCGCTGGGATGTTCCGCCGCAGCGCCGGAGAAGGGCACGACCGCTGGCCGAGCAAACGCACGTACATTGGTTGCCTGCTTCTCACGCTCGGGCAACACCCGGGTCGTCGCCGGGCTCATCCATCGCAGCATGCCCAGCGACCTGTTAGAGATACAGCCTGCCGTGGACTACCCGGCGGACTACCTGGAAACGGTGGCCCAGGCACGGCAGGAGCGCGACGACAACATGGAACCTGCGCTGCGCACGCGTATTGCAGGCATTGATCGCTATGACACCGTGTACCTGGGCTTGCCGATCTGGGGCGAGACCACGCCGCCGATCATTCGATCACTGTTGCGGCAGCACGACATGCACGGCAAGACGATCGTGCCGTTCATCACCCACGGCGGCTACGGTGTGGGCAGCAGCCTGCGGGTACTCGCAAGTCATGCCCCCAACGCACGCATTCTGGAGGCATTCGTGATGCGGGCCGATCAGGAACGCAGAACCATGGAGAGCGTCAACGCCTGGTTGGCTGCGCCGCACACTTCCCGATGAGGATTCGAGCATGAAGACCCGCACTCTTGGACAAGGCCTTGAAGTCTCCGCCCTCGGCCTGGGCTGCATGGGCATGAGCGCGGCGTATGGCCCGGCCGCCGACAAGCAGGAGATGATCGCGTTGATCCGCACGGCGGTTGAGCGCGGCATCACCCACTTCGATACCGCCGAAGCCTATGGCCCGTTTGCGAACGAAGACCTGGTGGGCGAAGCGCTGGCACCGGTGCGCGACCAGGTGGTGATCGCCACCAAGTTCGGCTTCGACATCGACCCGGTGACCGGTGCGCGCGGTGCCGGCACCAACAGTCAGCCCGCACACATCCGCGCAGCGGTCGAGGCCAGCCTGAAACGCCTGCGCACCGAACGCATCGACCTGCTGTACCAGCACCGCGTTGATCCGGCGGTGCCCATCGAAGACGTGGCCGATACGGTGAAGGCCCTCATTGCAGAGGGCAAAGTCGCGCATTTCGGCCTGTCAGAAGCGGGCCTGCAGACCATCCGCCGGGCGCACGCCGTACAACCGCTTACCGCCGTGCAGAGCGAGTACTCGCTGTTCTGGCGCGAGCCGGAAACGGAGCTTCTTCCTTTGCTTGAAGCGCTGTGCATTGGCTTCGTACCCTTCAGCCCGCTGGGTGCTGGGTTCCTGACCGGAAAGATCGACGAGCACACACAGTTCGATGCAACGGATTTCCGTAATGCGGTTCCCCGCTTCTCTGCTGAAGCCCGCCGGGCCAACATGGCCTTGGTGGAGGTGGTGAAGGCGATGGCTGCAGAGAAGGGTGTAACGCCGTCCCAGGTCGCTCTGGCCTGGCTGCTGGCCCAGCACCCGTGGATCTCGCCGATTCCAGGTACGACCAAGCTTCATCGGTTGGATGAGAATCTGGGAGCAGTGGACCTGGTGCTGGATCACGCGGATCTGGCGCATATCGATGCGGAAATGGCAAAGATCAGTATCAGCGGCGCGCGCTTGCCAGAGGCCGCGTTGAAGATGACCGGCAAGTGAGCAAGCGCTGAGGCGCAGGACGGGACTGCGTGCCCCCTCACCACATTCACCCTGCAGCGGCGAGAATATGTCACCGGATGCGCTTTGCCGCGCGCCACTCACTGCCCGCAGGATCGCGAAGATGTCCCACACCCCCTTTGGCGAGTCGTCATGCGCTGCCGCAGCCAGCGGCTGCATCGAGGTCCGCGGTGCGCGCGAGCACAACCTCAAGAATGTCGACGTCTCCATTCCACGCAATGCGCTGGTGGTGTTCTCCGGTGTGTCGGGCTCCGGCAAGTCGTCGTTGGCCTTCGGCACCGTCTTCGCCGAGGCGCAGCGGCGCTACTTCGAATCCGTCGCGCCGTATGCGCGCCGCCTGATCGACCAGGCGGGCGTACCCGACGTCGATGCCATCGACGGGCTGCCACCAGCGGTGGCCCTGCAGCAGCAGCGTGGCGCCAGCAATGCACGCTCGTCGGTGGGCAGCGTGACCACGCTGTCCAGCCTGGTGCGCATGATGTACTCGCGCGCAGGGGCCTACCCGGCCCACCAGCCCATGCTGTACGCCGAGGACTTTTCGCCCAACACACCACAGGGCGCCTGCAGCACCTGCCACGGCCTGGGACACGTCTACGAGGTGACCGAAGCGCTGATGGTCCCGGACCCGTCGCTGAGCATCCGTGAGCGCGCCATCGCGTCCTGGCCGCCGGCATGGCACGGCCAGAACCTGCGCGACATCCTGGTCACGCTGGGCTACGACATCGATGTGCCGTGGAAGAAGCTGCCGAAGAAGGCCCGCGACTGGATCCTGTTCACCGAGGAAGCGCCCAGTGTGCCGGTCTATGCCGGTTTCACCCCCGCCGAAACCCGTGCCGCACTCAAGCGGAAGCAGGAACCCAGTTACATGGGCACGTATACCGGCGCGCGCCGCTACGTGCTGCACACCTTTGCCAACACCCAGAGCGCGCTGATGCGCAAGCGTGTTTCGCGCTACATGGAAGGCAAGCTGTGCCCGGCCTGCCACGGAAAGCGCCTGAAACCGGAGGCGCTTTCGGTCACCTTTGCCGGTGTGGATATCGGCGAGTTCATGCGGCTGCCGCTGGATCAGCTGGCGGAGCTGCTGGAGCCCATCGCGCAGGGCGATTTCGGCACACACAGCAAGGGCGCACGTACCAGTAGGCGTGCGACACCCCGCGATCGCGCCTGGCGGGCAGCGAGTGGCCGCGCGACCCACGAGGGCGCCCCCGACGTGCGACTGACCTCGGCCCTGTCGGAGGAAAAACGCTTGGCCGCACAACGGCTGGCAGACGGAGTCATGGCGCGGGTGCGGCAGCTGCGTGGGCTGGGCCTGGGCTATCTCTCGCTGGATCGCGCCACGCCCACGCTGTCGGCCGGCGAACTGCAACGGCTGCGGCTGGCCACCCAGCTCAGCTCGTTGCTGTTCGGTGTGCTGTACGTGCTTGATGAGCCCTCGGCCGGCCTGCATCCGGCCGACAGCCAATCGCTGTACGACGCACTGGAGCGGCTTCGCGACGGCGGCAACTCGGTATTCGTTGTTGAACACGATCTGGAGCTGATGCGCCGCGCGCAGTGGCTGGTGGA
The DNA here is from genome assembly GCF_004684085.1 of Stenotrophomonas maltophilia. Lineage (GTDB taxonomy): Bacteria > Pseudomonadota > Gammaproteobacteria > Xanthomonadales > Xanthomonadaceae > Stenotrophomonas > Stenotrophomonas maltophilia_AS. The sequence continues at coordinate 82,707 of NZ_SRHZ01000046.1, read as the reverse complement.
CGTGGGGCCGCAGGCGGGCGAGCACGGCGGGCGCGTTCTCTACAGTGGCGAGCCCGGCGGCCTGCGCCAGGTCCAGGAGTCGCGCACGGCGCAGTATCTGTTCGACCAGGTGCCTGCACCTGCCAGCCAACAGCGCAGCGCCACCAGCTGGCTGGAACTGAAGGGCATTCATCGCCACAACCTGCAGGGCGTGGACGCGCAGGTGCCGCTGGGGCTGCTGACCGCAGTGACCGGCATTTCCGGATCGGGCAAGTCCAGCCTGATGGCGCAGGCCCTGCCCGAGCTGATGCTGTTGCACCTGGGGCACGAGACCGTAGACGACAGCGCCGACAGCGCGCCCACCGACGGGCCGACCGTGATCGAAGCCACGCGAGGCCAGCTGGTCGGCGACGTAGACGCCATTCAACGCGTGGTGCAGGTGGACCAGAAGCCCATCGGCCGCACGCCACGATCCAACCTTGCCACCTATACCGGCCTGTTCGATCACGTGCGCAAGTTGTTCGCCGCAACGCCCGACGCGCGCCGCCGTCGTTTCGATGCGGGCCGCTTCTCGTTCAACGTGGCCAAGGGCCGATGCGAGACCTGTGAAGGCGAGGGTTTCGTCAGTGTCGAATTGCTGTTCATGCCCAGCGTCTATGCGCCGTGCCCCACCTGTCACGGTGCCCGCTACAACGAGGCCACGCTGAAGGTGTTGTGGAACGGCCGCAACATCGCCGAGGTCCTGCAGATGACGGTCGACCAGGCGCACGCGTTCTTCGCCGAAGAAGATGCCATTGCCCGCCCGCTGCAGTTGCTGCAGGAAATCGGCCTGGGCTACCTGCGGTTGGGCCAGCCGGCCACGGAACTTTCAGGCGGTGAGGCACAGCGCATCAAGCTGGCGACCGAGCTGCAGCGCAGCCAGCGCGGGCGCACGCTGTATGTGCTGGATGAGCCCACCACCGGCCTTCATGCATCGGACGCGGACAGGTTGCTGGTGCAACTGCAGCGGCTGGTGGAAGCAGGAAACACGGTGGTGATGATCGAGCACGACATGCGCTCTGTCGCACAGGCGGACTGGGTGATTGATGTCGGGCCGGGCGCAGGTGGTGCGGGTGGCACCATCGTGGCGAAGGGCACGCCGCAGCAGGTCGCCCGCACCAAGGGCAGCAGGACGGCGCCGTTCCTTGCGCGGGAGCTCGCTTCTCTGTAGAGCCGAGCCATGCTCGGCTGACGAAGAATCCACGCACGTGGTTCCAGCGCTGCACTCATCAACAGTTGCGGGCTATGGACAATCAGGGCATCCACTGCAGTGCAGGTTGTACTCAACTGGATCTGCAGTGATTCCTGATGCGTCCTTCAGCGTGACCCGCTCCCTCCAGGTCAGAGGCGGCGGTGGGATGACGGGGGGCGGGTAGAGCACGATGGGATAGAAACAGGTCCATGTGTAGTGGAGCGGGGAGGGGGCCTTGTCCGGCACCATTTCCGTCGCCGGTTCGCAGGGCCCACTTGGGCACACGGGTCGCTCCAGCGTCAACTCTATCGGGAATTTCGGAACCCCCTTGTATGCAACCGGAACGGAGAATGGCCTGAAGTAGTTCTCAGTACGATCTGCGATGCCCGTAATTTTAAACGCCTCGGTCAAAATGGATAGACCAAGGACTGACACGCGCTCGATGGGCATGTAGAACAGGTCGTTTTCAAACCCCGTGTCTTCACCGCCCCGGCCGTGAATGACGCCGACGGCTGCATTGTTCGAAAAGACGGGCCCACCGCTGTCACCTTCGACGCTGAGAGGGCCTGGGACAAGGTTGCGCGCACGAATGTACCTGCCTATGGCTCCATTATGATCGGACCTTGAGTTCATATCCTCAATGGTCCCGCATGCGTAGTGGCCATGAATGCCACTCTTGCAGATCACATCCCCCACATGCATCGAACTGGAGGGGAGTGTGCTGGTTATTTCGAGCGTCTGCGACGGACCATTGATCAGGGTGATTTCATTCTTCTGCGCCTGGCGTGGGCCTCTGGACGGCTCTTTATGCCACTGGACATCGTAGTCGCCTACGTTCTGCTCGCCCTGGAAAACGAGAGGCGCGGCAATTCCCTGATAGGTCAGCGTATTGTCACAGTGCCCCGCAGTGATGACGCCAAGCTCACGATCTGCGTCGAAGACGTTGAAGCCAGTGGTGCAATTGAAGGCAGTGCCGGTCAATTTATGGCCGCCCGAGATCGCGGTAGTGACCGTAAAGCCCTTCACTTGCTTGATCGCCACGAAATCAACAGCGCCCAGCAGTGGCCGGAGTGCGCGCCTAGCGGCCGCCTCGTCCTTCACGTAAAAGGTCACAATGGACTGCTTGATATCAACGCCCGACTCGAACCCAACCTTCTTTGCGAGAAGCTGGGCCTCCGCCTCAGCCTGGGTCGCCAAGAGCATCTCGAGCGATTGAGCGGAAGTTCGGCCGGTAAAAACTGGATCCTGGGTGTACTTTGCCAGGGTCTCTGTCGGCTTCTCCGTGAACAGCACTACGATCTTGAATTCTGGCTTATGCTCAACGTACAAGCCACCAAACGTATCCGGCTCGGATGTCTGAATCCTGGCTTCCAGCGATGCCGCAGAGATCGATTTCATCGACCTGTATTTCGCTTCGGCCTCAGATACATTGAAGGTTCGCGAGTAGGTGTGTGCCGTGGGGTTGCCAGTCATCGGCTGGCCGTGCAGGGAGAATGTGATCGCACCGAGGGCGGACAATGCCAGGGCGCGCGTGGATATCTTCGTGCGCAAACGGATCATGGCTGCTCCTTTGCCTGACGTATCAAGTGAATCGTCATGAGTGGGCCCGTACAGCCCGCCGGAACGGTCGCGGCAAGACTCGAACGGAGCAGTTCGCCTCCATGCCCCCCTCCGAATGATGCGGCGATCCCGAATTCCATTATTCCGCCGGTTCGCACATCCTGCACCCCTATGGGAGCGTCTCCCTTCATGGCCAACGTGTAACCATGCGGCCATATTGCAAGATATGCCGTGCCACCCGGGGCCACGAAGTAGACACAGCCATTGATTGGTCTCAGCACCCCTCTGAGAAGCCCAGTTGCAACAACCGTACTTTGCGCAGGCGGGAGCGTGACAAGCACCAGTGATCTGGACTCCTTGGCGCTTGCCGACGGGGTCGCGGAGGCGCCGCAGGCGGTCATCAAAAAAAGCAGAGCCGCAAGCTTTACTGAAGGCCTGCCAGATACCATGCACATCCCCCACCTCCATGTCACAACCGATTGTTGGTCCGGCTGGAATTCATCCGCACTATCATTAATTAAGCTGCAGCGGGCTTGAAGGTATTGACTTTCCCCGCCATTAACTGTGATCGTCTTCACGAACGCGTATTTTCACCGTGCCCCTCCATCCCTGCAACGCAGATTTATTATGCGAAGCAAGAATAATGGGTTGCCGGTAGGGGCCAAGGTTCTGGTGCGGCTATTTCCGAGCCCTTGCTACTGGACCCGGATGAAATCCTGCACATCCCGAATCCGCGGGCTGAGTCTGGCCCGGAAGGAGCACGCGCCAGGGCAGAGACACTCTGGTATGGGATTGGCTCCGGCGCAGTGCCGGGGCCCTTGCGACTCACTTTTCCTGCAGGAACGTCAGCAGATCCTGGTTGACCTTGTCCTTGTGGGTGTCGGTCAGGCCGTGCGGCGCACCCGGGTAGACAATCAACTCTGCAAGACGGCGCCGCCCTCCGGATGCGGCCGGGTACTGGCGTGAGCGGCGAGTCCCAGTCCGGTCTTGATTCACGCCTGCTTTGCCCGATCCGCAAAATTCCGCTGCAGCAGCCGCTCTCTCACCTTGTCATACACCAGGTTGTAGACATAGGTGTAAGGCAGGAAGAACGCGATCAGGCCCAACTCCAGCAGGAACGCGTCCCAGTAGGAGATGGACAGCCACCACGCGGCGAGCAGCACCACAACCACCACCAGGCCGCCTTCAAACCCCACCGCATGCGCAATCCGCACCGGCACGGTTCGCTTGAACCCGATCTTCTTCTCAACCCGCTCGAACAGCGCGTTATAGATCATGTTCCAGAGCATCGCGCACGTCGCCAGAGCGACGGTCAGCACGCCGGTTTCAAACAGCGATTTGCCCAGGAAGTAAGACATCACCGGAGCGCACAGGCACAGGGCAATGGCTTCGAAGAGGACGGCGTGGAGGAGGCGGTCCCAGAGGGTCTTTTTGGAATTCATGCTGCAACACCTGATGTTCACCGCCGGCAGTGCCGAGCGGATGTAAGAGCGAATCGAGAGGGGGTGGGGCAGAGCGGCGATCCACGCTCGTAATGTGCCCGGGCGCCATGATATAAGCTTCAAAAATGAATCAAAACACCCAATAACGCAGGCGGCCGTTTCATCCATGAAACACTTTCCCTGGGACAACCTGATCGTGCTGTTGGCCGTGATCCGCGGCGGCACCCTGCGCGAGGCGGCGAAGGCGGCCCGCATGAGCACGGCCACGCTATCGCGCCGGCTGGATGCGCTGGAGGAGCGACTGGGAGGCAAGGTGGTAGAGCGCACTTCAACCGGCTGCGTTCCCACGGAACTGGGGCAGCGAGTGTTTGCACTGGCGGAGCAGATGGAGGAGGCCGCCGACGAGATCGCTCGCCAGGTTGATACGCCCAGAGAGCTGGTGGGCACAGTGCGCATCAACGCCGATGAGTGGGCCAGCTTCATGTTGATTACCCTGCTTCCCGGCTTGAACCGCCAGCACCCGTCGCTGGATGTGGAGGTGCTCACCTCGCGCGAGCCTTACAACCTGGCCCGCCGCGAGGCTGACGCCCTGCTGCGCTATGGCCCACCCGACACCGGTGATCTGCGTGGTGACCGCGTGGGGCAGATGGATTACGCGCTGTACGCCAATCAGGCCTACGCTGCGCGGCGGCAGGCGGCGATTGCCAGCCAGGTATGGCATGAGCTGGAATTCGTGGGCCTGGATGAGCCGCGCGTGGAATTTGAGGTGGAGCGCTGGATGCGTTCGTTGCCCGGTGCAAACCGCCCTTGGCTTCGCTGCAACTACTCTGTTGGGGTGCTCGATGGGGTCACCTCAGGCGCCGGGCTGGGCGTCATAGAGTGCGCGGTTGCCCAGCATGTGGGCGGGTTGATCCGCGTGCGCGATGCGCCGGCACTGAGCAAGGAAGTGTGGCTGTGGACGCACCGGTCGCTGTATGACACCCCGCGCTTCCAGGCCCTGCGGGATTTTCTCAAGCAAACCTGGCTCAGCGCCGCGACCGGGCGCCAGCGGGCGGCAAAGTAGGCCGCACCGGCTGCAGCATCCGCGCGACGTGGCTCTCGCCGATGGGTAGTAGGTCATGATGATGAGGAAAGGTGCGGTGGTGATCGTCAACGACCAAGGGAAGGTGATCACCACCTGGGCAACAAACGCGGCGGGGGTTCGATGACTAGGCGTTCTGCGAAAAACGAACAACAGATGTTGTCCTTGGCCGAGAGGGTTCTTGCCGCTCGACATGCCGCACCTCTGCTTGCAGAGCGATTGGCAGGTGGTCACGTTACGTCGGACGACCGCAAAGTGATCATCGAAGTGATTGCGGCCGAATTGTGCGAAAAGGGCTTCGATGCCGAGTCGGAGCCCTCCGCGTACGGGCACACGCTTGAGCGGCTGATCGACTATTTGAACAGGCCAAACTTGGAGTAGTGCGCCGCGCTCAACTCTCGCGTTTCGCCACCTATCTTCACGGCATGCTGCGGGTGGTGGTCTCAATCCGACCGCCGCCGGCATCGGTATAGCTCGCAGAGGCCGCTTGCGCACCCGGCTGGATGCCTGCGTCGCCCTGCTTGAAGCCTCCACCCAAGAACCCGGCTCGCCTCAGCCAACGCCTTTGTAGAGTCGCGCCATGCTCGACTACGCGTGCCGCATCGCACCCCATCAGGCACTTCGTCAGCAAGAACCCGCCGCACCCGATCCATCAAAACAGGCTCCGGCGCACCAGCCAACACCTGCTCCAGATAGTCCAACGGCTCTATCTGCCACTGAAGAAGCGCCCGGAACTGCACAACGTCGGGCGCCCGCTGCCGGGCGTCCAGCGATGCCAGCAACAGCAAGTACTGCGAGCGCCTCTCCAGCCACAGCACTGGAACGCCACGGCAGTGAATCTGTAAGGCGGCGTCTTGACGCTGTTCGACAAACTGGAAGCCCTGCCGTGGCCGCGCCTCTACGAACTGCCTTGCCTGGCGGCGCAGTTGCGAGAAGCGATCGTCGGAGATGCTCTGGAATGCAAGCTGCTCAGGCACCGGCGGCACCGGCCACTGAATCTGTGCCGCAACCACCGCTGCGAGGCAAAGCATCGTGGTCGCCCAGCGGCACCACGCCACTCAGCCCTCCGGATTCAGCCGAGTACTGGCGTGTGCGGTAAGGCCGAGTCCGGCCATGATCAGGCCCTCCATGACGCGCGGGCCGACGTACTGCTCCAGTTCGCCGTTCTCGCGGGCACGCTGTGCGGCCAGAAGGATCTCCAGCACCACGCGAAGGCCGGCCAGGGAGCAGTCGGTATCCGCGAGGGCGATGCGTCGGCCGGGCATCTGATGGCGTTCTGGCCAGGGCTGGCCATCGGAGGCGGCACCGGAGCCGATGCTGTGCAGCAGGGCGATGAGCGTGTTCGGATCCAGCGCGGGGCCGTTGGCGGGCGCGTCATTGATCGGGCGCGGGGCAGGGGAGTGGGGCTGGGTCATGGCTGGGCTCCTTGCGTGCATGCAGAAGCCGCCACCGATAAAGGTGGCGGACGGTGCGTGGTTCGAAACCCCGTGTGTGGATGACCGGGCAGGCGCAAGGCCTCCACGCACCGCCCGCCATAGCCGACTGACGGATTGCCAGCCGGCACCGCGCGAAGCAGTGCCGGCTGGCAAGTGCGAGCAACATCCACACAACCGGGGTTTCGAATCCCGACCACCGATGCACGGTGGCAGGGCAAGGAATACGCGGACCTATGCGTGATGCCAATGCAGTAGGGCCGATGACGTCACTACTTTCAACATTTTCAGAAACGTTGCATAGGGCTCAATAAGGCCGGAGCCTTGCGCCGCAAGGCTGTTGTCGATGTCGGTGGTGCACGCCTGACTAGTGTCGGCATCCGCCCGGCGAGGCCGTGAGCGAGGCAGATGCGACAGGATTACCAAAGGTCGCCAGGCGTCAGTAGCCCTTCAACGCGACCTTGGTCCGCTCCAACCATGCGGCATTGTGGCTGCGCGCGTGCCGCGACCAGTGCTGGGCATCGTCGATGATGCTAGCGAACAGGGCGCGTGCCTGCTCACGATCATCGGGCTGCGGCTGTGCCATCAGCCATTCGGCGTACAGGCAGCGAGCGGCCGCATCGTTTCCGCATTCCACGGCGCGCTCGAATGCGGCGCGGGCGCCGGGCGCTTGGGCGGCAGCCAGTGCCTGCGCGTAAAGCAGCGTCTGTTCCGGCTTGCGGCGCACATCCGGATGGCGGGCGAACAGGCCGTCCAGCGTCTCCACCGCAAGCGCAGCGTGCCCGGACTCGAGGCGGGCACGAGCAAGGCCGGTCAGGATGTAGGGATCGTCGCCCAGCGGAGAGCTGACTGCCTGCTCAAGCAGAGTTCTGGCTTCCTCGGCCTGGCCGCTATCCAGCAGCGTCATGCCCAGGCGAACCCGGTTCTGCACGGTGGGCGTGCGCGCCAGTTCGGCGCGGGCGTTGCGCAGGTCCTGTCCCGGGTCCATGAGCTGCTTGGCGGAGCGGACGACCTGCCGGGCGCCGCGCGAATGGCGGACTTCCGGGAAGTAGATCGCCAGGAAGTAGACGACGCTGCCGAGCAGCGGGAATGAGAAGAGCAGGATGAGCCAGTAGAGGCTCTGACCCGAGCGGATGGCGTGCACCGCGAAGTAGATGGCTGCCAGTACGTGGAGTCCGATTCCGATATAGGGCATGTGTGCCGCCTCGTCCTTGTGGGGGTTGGCACTATAGTGGGAGAGGGGTGGGGCGCCAATGGGGTGGGGGTGATCGAGCGTGACGCGTCACGTTGATTGAATCAAATCCTGCCAGGCGCCGCGCGACTCGCGATAAGGGATGTTTATCGCGGGTAGTCCGCATGGCGGTATCCGACTGAAAGTCGTGCATCTATTTGCAGGCGGACTATTGCCTAACAACGTCTTCAGCATTACTTCTAGGCTAGGTTAAACCCCGGCTTGCTGGATGGGCCGAGCCGCCCTAAGATCGAGCTCTTTCAACGAGGACGCCACCATATGGCGCCCTTTGGATGCGTCGCATAGGCGCACCCATGGGTCCGTCCATATGCAGTTGGGTCTTATAGGATTGGTCAGCAAATGTTGCAAAAGGACATCAAGCTCCTGTGGGGTCGTGCAGGTAACCGTTGCTCGAAATGCCGCTGCGAACTATCGCAAGATGCGGTTGCCACTAGCTCTGCATTCACGCTCGGTGAACAGGCTCACATTGTCGGTGAGAAGGAGGGTGCTGCTCGCTGGTCAGACGCACTCACTCTGGATGAGCGCAATAGCTATCACAACCTCATTTTGATGTGCCCAACACATCACACGGAGATCGACAAAAACGAGGCGGATTGGCCGGTCGAGAAGCTTCACTATCTGAAATCGACCCACGAGCTTTGGGTGCGAGAGACGCTGGCTGACTCGGCAGACCTGAAGGTCGTCGCAAAGCAAGTTGCCGTAACCTCAATTATTGATGCCGCGGTTGAGCTTTGTGACCTAGAAAACTGGCGGAACTGGACTAGCTTCGCACTCGCACCAGACCCATCGTGGCGACACGAACTTCCTGGCGCGATTTTCGAGTTTCGTCAACGAGTGGCGGCAGCCATATGGCCAGTTGAATTTGAGGAGCTGAAGAGAGCCGCCACCACCTTGGCAATTCTCCTGCATAAAGCGGCAACGACGTTTATGCAGCACTCTGTAAGCTCCACGGATCGCCATCTCCCCTCTAAGTTTTACAAAGGGGCGGGGCACAACCCCAACTACGCCGCCGACCTGGAAAAATACAAGGCGTGGTTAAAAGAGTGCTGGACTCTCGTTGGAGAGGCTACGCGTGCGGCAAACTGGTTCGCTGATGTCGTCCGGCGAGACATAAATCCAATGTTCTTTGCAGAGCGCGGCAAGTTTGTAATCCTGGAAGGTCCATTCGAGGACTTGCAGTACTACGCGAGTATTCCGGAGTTTACCGAGGAGCAGAAGGCCTCCATGCCAGCTGTGCTCGCGGGCAAAACGGCATAGCACTTTATTCAAGCCAACCCTGTTCGACTATCAAATTTGATTCCATTCTCGCTTGATCGGCAACGGGCAGTTGCGCGGCTATCGATTAGGAAGATTTATCGGGGGTAGGCAGGCCCGCCTCCGATCCAAAGCGGGTGTCGAGTGGATGTACGTTTTTGGCCGACGGGCGACTTTTGAGGGTTGCAACGGAGAAGTTGCCTCTTGCTTTGACTAGAGTCTGGTGGCTGATGGTTGCCGCAGGCTTTAATATCGTGAGGACAGGTGGGATATCTTCAGGAAGCAAGGCAGAGTCATGAATGAGATAGGAAATTCACACATTGCGGTGGGCGGAGAGTTCACCAACATCTTCGATCACGAAACCTTCCTTTCCATGTTGAATTCAACCGACGAAGCAGGGGTCGCGCTGAAGTTCCATCTGATCATGGAAGAGTTCCTAAACATCTGGTGCGCCAAAGTCACCGGAGTGGATGATTTGTTTAGTGATCTCGACTTTGTGCCCTTTAAGACGAAACTGCAGATTGCAAAAAACCTGGGGGTGGGAAGCGATCTATTTCGGGCCTTTGGTAAGTTGAACGTGATCAGAAATAAGTATTCCCATAGGCTGAAATTTAAGGCCTCACGGGGAGATCTCGAATCATTGATGGCGTTGATCGACAATAGTGTCCCAGAGGCCAAGATCCTGAGCTGCTCCGAGTTCGTGATCGAGAGTTCCGGCCTGGATCAGGACGGCGTTCGGGTCAATCAAGTCCACGGCTGGTCATCGAGTAGCTCCAAGAAGCTGTTCATTATGTGTTCACTGCTCACCATCAAAGCTACTTTCTGGATGCAGGGGGAGTTCAACAAGCGCGGCATTCAATACACCCTGTTCACTGGACTTCCACAGCCTGCCAGTCAGCTCCAGCCGTGAGTGTGTGAGATGGGGACCGGAGACGAACAGGCAATCCCACCAAACTCCCGCCCGGTCCGGGAGCCTGATATGTCCTTCGAACGGCTTATCGTTACTCCGCGGACCGATCCTACCGGCGCCCCTGTGCTGGATATTCGTGATGAAGGGGCCAAAGAAAGCTATCGCCTTACGCGATGGACCGTAGATCCACTGTCCTATCAGGAGCTGATCGAGGCGAAGGCAGCTAAGCGAACCACCCTGAACCTGTATGACATGGTCTTGATTGATCCGGCCGGAGTCAAAGTCCATGGCGATGACGTGATCGCATCAATGGAGTTCGACTGTCCTTTTTCTTCTGATGTCTTCGCGTTAGTTGATGGTGGCTGGGTGCCCAGCTCATGGTCGCTTGGGCCCGGAAGCATTCTGATGGCGGACAGGTGTTTTATAGATGCGCTCTATTCGCGCTTCAAGGATGGGAAGAAGCGACGAGCCGATGCAGATTCGGAGTTCTTGGACTTCATCATGGATTGGCCTGTCACGATCAATCCATTGCTTTACATCATGGAGGGCAACACCCGTACCCGGCCGCTTGCGACGGAGGCCAGCAAGCAGTTTGAGGAGGTCAAGCGCAAGATATCTTCCGCGCTACCGAAGGCCACGATCATGCCGGACAGCCAGGTCGGGCTGAAGGCTGCGTTGAATATTCTTGATGAGCTGGAGCAGCCCTATCGACGCAAGCTCGCCTTTCTGGTTGATGTGGCGCCTGCATTGATGGCGCCGGTTCCGCAGAAGGATCGATTGAGAAAGCTCAACTGGCTCATGGAAAAGGCCGACTGCCATGGTGTGAAGCGGCTGAGCCTTCCGGTGCTCGCAGCGTTCAGTTCGATCGTGTTGCCCGCACGAACCAATCCCGCGAAGAAGTTGCTCAAGCCAAGCCACACATATGGGGAGAAAGAAGCGCATAACGCCCTCAGTGATCTAAGAGCGCTGGAGATGCTGATTGCGGTGCATGGCCAATTTCCGTCAGCACACGTGTCCCTGTGGACCAAGGACCGCAACCTGGCACTGTTCTGGGTCGGCATGGAGATCGTGAACAACGAGTTGGTCGGCGAGCAGCGGCGTTTCAATATCAACCTGCAGTCACCTTTGCTCGCCGGCGCAACCGAGCCGGAGCGGGCCTTGCTGCGAGAGGCTGTGGCGGCGAGCTGAGTGGCACGCCTGGTGAAAACTCAGCGCCGCCTCTCGTACCTTCGCTCTTGCGGATGCTAGAGAGCCGGAATGTCAGCGGGGACGCAGCACCACGGGGTAGCGGGCATCAGCTTCCAGTACCCTGCGCTGTAGATTAGGCATGCCCGTGAGAATGGAGGCCTGCATGGCTGCCAGGACGAACACCCCATTGACGTTCATTAGTGCATCCACAACCAGCTGTGCCGGATAGCCGTCCTGGTGTCGGCGCAAGGGATGGATGCCAGCATGGGCGTACGAGTTCAAGGCCTTCCAGTTGTAAGCCATGAATTCCCGCAGGGGGATCACCGCATTCGAGGGAGCTTTTCTAGTCAGCTCCTCCAGCATCCCGGTGAAAGGCCGCGCCTTTCAAGACGTCCTTCATCGCGTAACTGTGCCGCTCCAACAAGGCTTGGATATTGGCCATTGCCTAACGAGACTCCGCCTTACTTCCGCCCGGCACCAGTAATCCCGCCTTGCCATCTATGCCCACTTGACCGGACAAGTGTAGCGTTGATCTAGCTTTGACCGCCTAGGTAATGGGCAGGCCGCCCCAAATTCAGATATGTCTCCTCGGGCCCGACGGCGCTCCCCGCCCACCCCCTTCAGACAGCGCATCCGAAGCGAAGGGGAGGGCGTGGAACTCAAGCCCGCGCAATGCCAGCCGATAGGCACTACATCGCCTGACGTGGAAGCCGCTGTGCCGCCGTTGCCATACGAGAATCAAATGTTGGGCGCATTTATTTACGCCCTAGGCCGGGAATGCGGACCCACCGATCCGGCGCTGCCGGTCAACTTGTTCCAGCAGACCCCGCTGGACCAGCGCTTTGGCGATCTGGTGGTCGGAGCGCAATGGTGCGTGGCCATTGAGTTCAAGCGCACCCGCAAAGGCTTGGCGGGCGAGTTCAGGAAGTGGTCCGATGCTCTGAAGCAGCATCCGCAGATCATCCACCGATGGGCGCACATTGCCGATCGCGGCCACTGGGTGTGCTACGGGCAACCCCACCCGGAAGGAGTCGAACTACGGGCCGAGCCGTACCGCACGCTCCTAGGAGTACAGCCGACAGCTCCGGCAGTGGACGCTTCTGAACTGATCCGCGCTCTAGCGCACAACCAGATCGGCCAGAATCACCCGCGCTACGGCGTGCCGGCAGGAGCCTTGGCTGGCTATCTCCATGCCCTGGCGTCGCTGCGCCTCACCGGGGGCGGCTCCACACGCGAGGCGACGTGGCTATGCGCGTTTGGCGGGGAGGGAAACTACCGGTTTGTTTGCGCCACCACATTGCCTGAACTGCTTGATCGATTGCCACCCACTCCCGAACGTGAGGCTGAGCGCGAATGGGCCCGTGCCGAACATGAGCGCGAACGCGAGCAGGAACCAGGGCAGGAGAGGTAGCGACGATGGCAGCACCGGCAGCCCTCACGCACTTTTGTACGGCTCGGCACGCGCCCAACCGATCCGAAAGATAAAGATCATGCATTGCAATCATGGAGGAGTTTAAGAATGGCCAGTTCCGTTTCCAGAACAGGGGCTGCAGGGGACATGGCTCTGCTTGTCATCTTTGCAGCGCTGTTTCCGATCATGTCCAACCTGCATATGCGCGTATCGAGTGAGGTCTATCAGCTATTGGCAGGAATCTTGCTCGGCGGTGTCACCGCACTTGGCCAAGCCCTGCTTCATGACGGATTCCAGCGCTGGCGCGCGTTCGGCTGGGAAGGCATAGAACGCACCCGGGCGTTGCGGCTACTTGTGACATTGCTGATGTATCCAGCGCTAACCATGCTGAGCATTGTGATCTGGTATGTGGGTAGCGCTGGACCGAACATTGGCATAGCCTACGATCTGGGGGCATTAATCGGCGGGGGCATCATGGGGTGGCGCGCAACAGCCGCACTGGCGCACAAACGGAAACAGGTCCTGTGAACGTGGATCTCAAAGTCAACGCGCCGGATTCGCTGGTCGGCGAGTATCAATTGGTGCTAACTAGCCCCAGCCAAGTGCAACACCGCCTGCAGCTGACGGCCCACTACACGGGTGAGAACAAGCCGGGACCAGGAGATACGGTCGCCCTGACGCTGCACCTGAGCTGTGACGCCGCCGGATGGGTCGGGCAACCGCTGGACATGCCTGATCCGTGGACAGCGGTCTGTGAGTACCCCAGCGGCCTGGGCGATCTTGGTTACGTTGAGATCGGGGGAGGGAGGTATCTGCCCAAGCTGCTGCGGGGGCGGGGCCTGGGAACGCTCATGCAGAGCATCTTGGTAGCGTGGACGCTAGATCACGTCAGTGCCCCGGTGTCCGAGCTCACGCTCGCCGGTGAGGATGCAACGACGAAGACGGCCATTGATCGCCGACACCGCTTCTGGACCAACTTCGGCATCACCTTTGCTGACAGTGAGCAGGGCGACTACCAGGTGTCGGTCCCGATGTGCAGCTGCAATTTGGTTACGCCACCCTTGCCATCGTTCAATCGAAAAGGTTGGTGCCTGACGTTTCCCGACGAACTGCGAGCGGCTTTCGGGTTGGTGCATCGAACCTGGCGCACCTCCGCCCCAGATCAACTCCAAATGGATCTAGCCAGCAACTCTTTTAGCTGAGCGGAAGGAGCAGGGAAGGGAAGATCGGTAATGGGGAGCGCGCGGGCTCCCCAAGAAGAACACTCAGACCTGATCATCAACCGGCGCCGTAGGCGCGTTGTTCTTGACTGACTGGATGCCAGCTTCTCGTGCCTGGGTGGATGAGTAAGTCTCGCTGGTACCGATTCGCTCACCGTTGCCAGCCTTGAGATTGAACATTGGCAGCCCGTTGGAAGCATTCTTGCGCTCATAGCGTGAATCGTCGGCAGAGTTGGTCTTCACCGACGCAATGCCGGTGAGTGCGCCTTGCTTGGAGACGTACAACTCGCTCGTGAGGATGATTTCGTTGTTGCCGGCCTTCAGAACGAAGCGATACTGCGTACCTGAGCGACTCAGGACATATCGAGCTGCCATAGAAATTCCCCTAGGGACGCCTGGATTGGCTAGGCGAATCTGTCAGAGCACACCAGCGGCGTCTATCAGGGAAAGCCGCATCAGCAACACAGCATCGGGCCCAGGACGCGAAAGTTCTGCGTAGCCATGCACTTGCAAGGGGGTCAGAAACATAAGATACGTTATGCGAAGTAAAGTATTGATTTATAAAGTTTTATTGACCCAATACTACTCTAGGATCGATGCGCGAAGCAAGTGAACGCAGTTCGGGCACGGCCCGGGATGATCACCTCTGGCGGCCGCGCCAACCAGCGATCGCGGCGCGAAGCCTCCTGAGCTCATTCACTTCGAAAGAGCTTCCTACGACGCGCTCTATTTGCCAGCCAGATCGCCCAACCTGTAAACGAACAGGCCCAGACGGCGATGACCAAGGCGATGATCATGATCGACCGATCAATTTCGTTCATTGGGGAGTACTCCGCAGCTGCGCCTGGTGCAGATCACATGGTATCTGACGCTGTCCAGGTTGAGTGCGGGCACGGCAGCTGCATTCATCGCTATTTCGCAAATTTCTGGTCGTGGCACAGGCCAGGTGCGGGCAGCATGGCTGCATGCGAAGGACGTCAACACAAGGCGCCAGGTTCCTCGCCCTGATCGTGTTTGGGTGCATGGAGCAATTGTGGAATCATGACTACGGTCATGTCCTTAGATTGCAATGCATGCAGCAGCAGGCCCATCAACGCCACGACGAGGCGGTCTTGAAATCTGTCGAGAACTCGGCAGTTGAGGCCGTCAGATTTGAGGCAGACCGTCGCCGGCCATGTAGAAGCTACCGAATTGGTGAAGCAGAAGGCGCCGATACCGCAATTGTCAGCGGAGCAAGGGGCGAATTCTTGTTCGCGCAGAAGTCTCGGGGGCGTCTCTTTGGGCAAGCCAATAATTGGGGGGCGAACTTTCGTAGCAATCGGGGCGAATGTCTGCTGCAGCGGGGGCGGCCGTTCAACGTCGATCAGCCATTGCCAAGCCGAGCCCACGAACCGGATCAGGCCAGATACAGCATTTCGCATAATGTATATTATGTTCATTACGCTACGGGGGTGGCTGGCACGCATCTTGCCTCGACCCTCAGCCCTGCTGTGGCATGGAGCCTGATTGTGCGTGATCGCAACCTAACCGGCCCTTGGGCCGGTTTTTCGTTTAAGGCGGGCCGATTGGTCACACCCGAAGGCCGCGAGTTGGAACCGCAAGATCTGGCGTGGCTTTCTCTGCTGGCAGCGCAGGCGCAGGAATGGCGCCGGATGATGGAAATTGCCCGAGGCGGCCAGAAACGACCATTCGGGCGTGCAGGCATCGTTGACCTGGCCGAGGTTGCCCATCGTCGCGCAAAGCGGTCTTCCAATGCGATGGCTGGCCCTGACGCCGATCCTGTGGCGGGTGTCCTGCCGGTACCGGGGCCGAGGCCTCGCCAGCGCGTGTGAGGCGCATCCGTAGGGGCTCTGCCCCTACACCCCGGCTACAATGCGCTCAGGAAGCCTTGGGGGAACGTATGGAACGCGAACGACCGGAATACTTGCCGCCCATTGAGCGCCGTCGCTGGTACTTCCCATGGCTGATTACAGGCTTTCTGACCGTGGTGAGCCTTGCCACCATCGGTGTGCTGACGCTTGGCCGAACCAACAGTGCGTGGAGCGAGCGCTTTGAAGGCTTGCGCCGCGCGGCTGAATCCGTGGGAACGCCAGCGGCAACGCCCACGCCTGCACATACACGCGCACCAGCCACGCCACGGCGTGAACTGACCGCTGCATCCGCTGTATCGGCTGCGCGCGCACGCCCCGAGCAGATGGGCCGTGATATGCGCTGCATCAACGGAATGCTGTTCCGTCGAATCGAAGGCGGCTGGGAGAATCTGCCGGGTTCGCGCTGCGGGGACCAGCCGACCAGCAATGTCCAGTGCTTCGCTGGAAAGCCCTACAGGCAGATGGCCGCTGACGGTGGCTGGGTGCTTTCTCCGAACGACCGCTGCCCGTGATACGTCACGTTAGAAGCTGGCCGGATACGGCTTCGATTCTGGGAATGTCCCCATCGGGCGATCACCGACGCGCACCAGCGTGCTTCCGTTCGCGGTAGGCGTGCCCTGCCCGCCACTGACGCGGACGCCGGCGCCGGCCTCACTCCCTGCGGTCGCAAGGCCCGCGCCCGCGCTCGCGTCGTCTAGGCGATATAGGCGCGAATCCACGTCACGTTGCGGCGCCTCACGCGGCCATGCCGTGGCAATCACGGTGAAATCCTCGGCGGTCAGCTTGGCCCCGTAGGCGAACACACGCACCCGGTAGCCCATAGCAATGAGCGCGTCAAAGCTCAGCTGATCGGCAGTGTTGTTGCTACTGTCCACCCATTCGACCATGCCGACAACACGGTCTCCAAAGGTGGCCGTAAGAGCCAGCCGGATCCGGTTCGCTTTCGACAGTTGGGCGACGTAGCGTTGCTCAGGACTGAGCTTCGCCAGTGGATCCGGCTCGGCCTTCTTGACTGGCACGCCTGGCACCTGCGGCGCTGGGTTTGCGGTGCTAGACGCCTGAGCCTTCATGCCCGGCAGATCGTCTTTCTTCTCTTCCTCCGGCACCAAGCCGCCACCGGTCATGAAGAAGCCAATAAAAACTGCCGCCCCCACGATGCCGATCACGCCGAAAATCGACCCTTTCAGCGCGAGCGCCTTCCAGATGTTGGTGCCGCCTTCTTCGTAGACCTCGGTGTTCTCCGACCCCACGGCGTAGCCGTGGTAGAGCGGATAGATGTCGGGGTCGTACTTCTCGGTCTTGCCCCCTACTCGCTCATACTTGCCCGGCGAAGTGGTATGGAAGAAGGTCACCCGATAGCGGTTCTTCATGCCAACCGCAGTCAGCTTTTGGAAGACGTTCTTGCGCTCGATGCGCGCACGCACCGCCTGATGCACGCGGTTGATCCACTGCGTCATGATCACCGCATCGCCGCCATTCTGGCCGAGCAGCGCCCAGAAGTTCTCCACGGCATCCGGCAACGGCTGGCGCTGTGCCACATAGAACTCGTGAACCTCATCAATGACGCACAGCGAATCCTTGAACTGATCTGGAATGCACCACTGGCCGGTCGCGTCATCCTTGTAGCAGGCGAACGTACTGGCGACGTCCTTGGTATCCACCAGCGTGAGCAGCTGATGCACCTCATCCACTGGCATGCCCAGGTACTCGGCAATGCGCTCATGGTTCAGGCCGTTGAGGCGAGCGAACACCCGTCGCCCTTTCTTGATCGTCGGCAGGATGTGGTTCTTTACCGCGTCGTAGCTCTTGCCTGCGCGCGGCACGCCTTCGTTGAAAACAAGCATGTCACCATTTCCCCAAGGTCAGAATTTTGCGGGTGATCTTGAACGCGATCCCCAGTGCGATGACGGCCAAGCACTCGCCGATGCGGAAGGTCTGGACGAACCAGCCCACGGTGGAGCCGGCGTTGCCAAGCAGTCCGCCGATGCTGTACTGCTGCATGAAGTCCGGTACCGGCAGGCGCTCAAACGCCATGACCACCAGTTCAAGCAGGGCCTTGATGGCAAGGATGATCAGGTCGTTGAAGAACTGAACGATCGCATCCCAGAACCGTTCAATCTGCTTGCGAAACCACGTAGTGAGGTCCTGCAGCCATCCGGCTTGAGCGGTCACGAAAGCGGCAAAGTGCATCATGTGAGTGCAATCTCCCCGGCCCTGTATGCGGCCATCGCCAGCAGCACCCAGCCGATCAGCTGCAACAGCGCGAAGATGGCGCCGCTACAGTGCAGGTCGAACGTCATGGCCTCCCAGTACGCCGACGCTGGAACGGTGAACACCGGGCAGCTGCCGCCAACGGAAACCGTAAAGAATCGCTTTGTGGCGTCGATGATCGGCGCTTTCTTCACCCGCTGCTCAAACTCGGCGTAGACCTTGGGAATGGTCAGGTTCTTGTCGTGCTCGTAGAGCGGCCCGCCATCCTCTCCGGGCGTACCTGGGCCATCCCCATCGCCGTCACCTTCCCCCGGACCGGGACCGGGTCCAGTGCCGCCACCGCCGTCCCCACCACCTTCCTCACCGCCGCCATCACCATCCCCCGGGCCGGTACCGCCACCGCCATCCCCGCCACCCGGATTGGTCCCGCCACCGCCATCACCATCGCCACCACCCGGGTTAGTGCCGCCACCATCGCCGCCACCAGTTTCGCCCCCGCCGCTGCCCGGATCGGTGCCGTCGCCTGCTGGTGTCGGTTCGGGGGCATCTGACGTGCTACAGGTTCCTCCGGTTGGGAGATAGGAGACGCCGGCCACGCCGGAGGCATCCAGCGAACTGGAGTACATACAGCCGTTGTGGCAGACGTTTACGGAACCCGCAGTTGGCCCACCTTTCCACCCAAATTCTTCGGGCCTTGTGCTGCACTTCTTGTCGCAGTTGTAGGGAAAGAATGAGATGTAGTCCTTAGGAATGGCCTTGAGTCCGACTGCACAAGAGCCATCATAGATTTTGCCCAGGTCAACGCACTCTTTGGCCGAGTTGCCCGCATTGAATACAGGGTTGTTCTGGCAATTCACCATGGCTTGGCCGGCATCATCCATCGGCGCTGCAGCGTGACCATCCGGCACGAACAGCGCGAGCATGGTTGCAAGTAGCGCAGCAGTCCATTTCATCGCGCATCCAGCCCAATGGCCGCTGCAATGCCACACAGCGCGCTCAGCAGCCCCGCAAACAGGCACAGGATCATCCGACCCTCCGAGCGATGAAGAACCGCGCGACCTTCGGTGCAGCCCACAGGCAGAATTTGATCTGCGCGTACAGCGCTGCGGCCCCTAGAACAGCCAGTGCGGCCGTTGCGGGCTGCAACGAGGCCATGATGCTTTCAAAGTCCATACGCCCTCCCAATAGAAAGGGGCAGGTTTCCCTGCCCCACCCTGCCCCTTCGCATTACTTGCCGAAGAAGCCCGCCACCTTGCGTGCCGCCCAGCTGGAGAAACCGACCAGCGCGATCAGCGCCGCCGCGGCGACGATGGCAGTGGTGGCCGAGGCGACGGACAGGCCGTCCAGAATTCCGCTGAAATCCATGGTGATGCTCCTTTCATGAGTGGATGGGTTACCGGTTGGTGTTGAAGAACGACGCCACGGAACCGGCGATCCGGGCGACGACGAAGAAGAAGAGAATCAGGGCCATCGGCGACACCGCCCACACGGCTAACTGCTCTTTGGTGGGTGGCTGGAACGCCTCGGCAATCAGGCTCACGGTGGAGGCCTCTGCGCTACTCATCAGTACGTACCCCGCGCACTGATCGACGGGCTGACCGGTTGGGATCAGCGTTCCGTCTTCCCCGAAAGCAACGCAGAGGCCCATGACTTAGGCCTGTCCTGCCGGACGTGGTGCGGCCTTGGGCATCGCACGCAGGGCGGTGAACTTGCTCAGCGACAGAACACCCTTGTTGACCTGAGCCATGGCGGCCACGTCCAACTCATATTCGCCCTCGGCGAAGGGCTGCTGACCCTTGTCCAGGCGCACGTCGAACGGATAGGCAAAGCCTGCCGTTTCAAGCTTGGCCTTCTGCTTGCGGGTGGTGTATTCCACGCTCTCGCCTGCATCGTTCTTGAAGCTGCCACCGCGCTCATCAACGCTGGACGACAGGACGGTGACCTTGATGACGTTCTGGATCATTTCGTTACCCCTTCTGGGTTGGCTGTACGGCCGCGATTTCGGGCCAATGCGCTGCTGTTTCGCCTGTGACCCACTTCGGCAGCGATGGCGAAGTGCAGGATTCGATTACCGCCCGCAGTCCCTGATCGTCAGGGCAGTTCTTGGCAATGAAATTGAGGGCCGCGCCGTACTGGCGACGGATGTGGCGGCGAACGCTCTTCCACGTCGCTTCAACGGCGGCTTTCGTGATTTCGATGCGCGTGGCAACGCAGCGCAGAAAGGACAGGACCGGATAGGCACCCAGCAGGTAGGACGCCGGATCACGCAGAATGTCGAGCGGCAATTCCTTGCGGTTGGAGTTGCGAAATTGCGCCTCGTAGCGCACCCACGGCGAACTCTTGTCGCCCTGCTCCCTACCCTTTTCATAGACGCGCAGCTGCTTTTCCGACTTCTTGCCGCCGACGTAGAACGTCTTGCCGTCACCGCTGTCGTAGTCGTCCACAAGCTGCGCCTTGGGACGCTGACCACGGTTGTCGAAGTCGCCATTGGCGTACCACTTCTGCGCCATACGCAATGGGTAGTCGCCCACCAGGTCATCAGCGCACACGTCGACACGGGTGATCCTTCCGGCGCAGCTTTCGAGCTTCGCTCGAAGCTCCAGCCACCGCTGCGCATGGCCGCAGCGCGCTGCGCCTATCGCCTTGCATCCATCACCGGTTAGCTCGATGCGAGCGGTATACGTGCCATCGGCACGGCGGCAATCTTCGCCACCCAGTTCGATCATGCCGACGAACTTCTTGGCCGCGTCGATGATCTTGATTCGCCACGTGTAGAAGCGACCGCCGCCCACGGCTTCATCCAGTTCAAGGCCCAGCCCGGCGAAGAACCAGCAGAACACCTGCAACGCCGCGATACGGGCGTTGTCCGGGGAGAACTCGATCCACTGGCGGACTTCTTCGAAGCTGTCGCCATCACGGAACGCGAGTTCGTCCAGCGCTGCGCGCAGATCGATGGAAGCGGAAAACCAGTCAATGCCGACCGTCAGGGTTCCATCGGCGTTCCTGAATTCACTGACTCCCCTGTTAGACGAGGGGAGTCCCGACTCGGCCAGCACCGCGCGATCACCGACCACAGAGCGACTCCTGCTGTTCGGCGAGGCGCGCAGCGCCCAGCAGATCGCCGCGCTTGGTGGCGGCAATCTCAGCCTTTGCGATTGCGATGACCTGGGCTTCGCGGGACTGCTGCGAGGCGGTGTAATCACGCCGGTCGAGCAGCCACGAAACGAGCTTTGCGCAGCCGATGGAGAAGGCCACGATGGCCCCCAGCAGCGCGAAGGTAATGAACGGATCGATCATCCCTGTCCCCTACCCCAAGCCCCCCAAGAGGACCCGCCAGCAGCCTTGGGGTGCTGTTGGCGGGTGTTGAGTGATCACTCAACGAGGCGCATGTAAACTGATCGGGAAACACGTGTCAACTGATCGATCAACTGGAGCCGCCATGACCGCCGTCAACGAACTGCTTGACAACGTGAAAATCCGCTTGAATCTCGCGTCCGATATGGCTCTGGCTGAAAGGCTGACCGTTACCCGGTCGCTGGTCTCCCGGTGGCGGAAGGGCGACACGCCGCTGGCCGATGAGCGAATTGCGCAGATTTGCGCGCTGGCGAAGCTGGATGGCCCCACGTGGATCGCGATGATCCATGCCGAGCGCGCCACGTCAGCAACTGAGCGGGCTTTGTGGCGCCTCATGCTGGACCGAATGAGCGCGGCGGCTGCGGTCGTCGCGCTGGTGGCGCTGTCAATGCCGGGCCTCGCAAACGCAAAACCCGCGCAGATTCAGCAGGTTAGCGGCGCCGAGGGCGGCAGTATGTATATTATGTTCAAAGCACCATCGTCCGATCCATGCTCCGCTTGCACGGTCCTGGTCCGACCTTGGCGCCAAGCCTGATTGCCACTGATCCCATGACCGCCAATCGTCCTTTGGGCCGCCCTTTCGCCTGACGGCCGCCGGCTGCCAACCTCTACAGGAATGGCGACGGATGATGAGGATCTGCCAGTGACCGGAAAAGCTGGCTTTGCGAGCGTGCTATGCAATTGATCTCGCCATGTCTGCAGGCCCGCCTAGCAAGACAACCTTCACCGATCCGGCACCCAAGTCCATGGCCCCCGGAGCGAATCGCGGCACCGGCAACCGTCGGTACTCATCGGCCGTGATGCGTCACGTTAATTGGCGGATTCAACCCCGGCGAGCTTCATGGCGCACCCCAGTGCCAGCTGCTTCCGGCTAGGCGCCGGCCCGCGTCGAAGCGCTGAGGATGAGCGCCACTTGAGCAGCCAGCCTCGGCTGGATTTCGCCGACCACGGGCGACGGGCGCATCACATCACAGGAACCTATGCATCACATAGACATCCACCAATCCCAGCGTCCCATGCAGGAAGGCCTTCGGTAGCGTTCCCACCACTGCAAACCCCAACTTCCGGTACAGCGCCAGCGCCGGACCATTGGTACTGACCACGTAATTGAACTGCATGGCCAGGAATCCTTCCGCCCTCGCCTGCTCCAGGCTGTGTTCCACCAGCGCCCGGCCCACGCCTTGCCCTTGTGCCTGCGCATCCACCACATAGGTGGCGCTGGCCACATGCGCCCCTAGATCAGGGTAATTCGGGCCCATTTTGTACATGCCCACAACCTGGCCCTCCAGCACAGCCACGCAAGGCGTCTGGTCCTGGAACCAATGCATGCGAAACGTTTCGACCTGAAAAGACTCGGCAAAAGGCAGCGCATCCTGCGTAGCGATTGCTGCCTTGAACATGCCCCACATGGCGTCGAAGTCATTTGCGCTGGCCACTCGAATTTCCATGTGATTTCCACCAGATCTGACGAGATGACCATGCCGGACACTACCAGAATCGAGCTGCGGCCCCTTGCCTGCTTCACGCGCCACCGTCATCGACTTCGCAATAGTTGGGGAAATTCCAGCCTTTAGAGCAGTAGATGTCTCCTGTTTCCGCGCACATCCCACACCGGCTTCGACGATGGCGCGTGCCTGCCTACGTCCTGCTGGGCATCTACCTGCTGTATCTGCTGGCCGGCAACATCTTCCTCAACACGCCACTGTTCGATCAGGTCACCAACCGCAAGCCGCACAAGTTCGTGATGACCACCGGCCCGGCGATCACGCTGCTGCCCGGCCATGTAATCGCCTGGAACGTGCATATGCGCGGCCACGTGAACCACACCGTCTACGTGCTGCACGCCGAGCGCGCCAGCGCCCGATTGGCGGTGCTGCCCTTGTTCCAGCGCGAGGTACGGGTGCCACGGCTGCAGGCCACCGGGGTTTCCGCCGAGATCAGCCGCGTGGAAGAAGCCATCCCATCGCCGCCGCGCGGCGACCAGGGTTGGACCCTGCGTTTCAACGCCATCCACAGCGACAGCATCCGCAGCGCACGGCTCGGCAAGCTGCTCATCATCGGCAAGGGCCAGGGCACAGTGGGCTTCCTCAAGCAGCTGCGCGGCGGCCCGTCCGAGCTGTTCGATTCGGAAGTCTCGTTCAGTGATGCAGACACCAGCTTTGACGGCGTGCAGTTGCTGGGCGACATGGATCTCACCGCGCGCTTCAGCTATCCACGCCACTACCGTGACCAGGCGCCTGGCGTGGCCAAATTGAAACTGCTGCACGCCCAGCTCGATGTGGACGCCCGCAGCCAGGGCCTGCGCATGGATACGGATGCGCAGAATCCCCGCATTTCCAGTTCGCCGGTGCCCGGCCGCCTGCAACTGGCGCTGCACCTGATCGATGGCCAGCTGCAACCAGGGGACCATGCACTCTGGCAGGTCCCGCTCTACCTGGGCGACGGCGCACCGGATCGCGGCGTGCTGGCCCTGCAACTCAATGTGGCCAACGACCTGCGCCTGCAGGCCCGCCTGCCACCCAAGCCCGGCTCAGGCAGCGAAGTGGATGTGGATGTGCACATCAGTGGCCGGGACATCCCCTTCCAGCAGCCAGCCCAGCTGCTGGAGCGCACGTCTGGCACAGCACGCGGCGAGTGGACATTCACCTCGCTCAACTGGATCCCTGCCCTGTTCGTCCGCAAGCCCTGGCTGCAGCTGGATGGCGGCGGCACATTGAAGGCTGACCTGCGGCTGCGCAACGGTGAGCTGATCGAAGGCAGCACGGTGGACATTCCCTCGGCCGAGGCCGTTGCCGAAGTCGCCGGCGTACGCCTGGCGGGCACGGCCAGTGCGCACGGCGAGTTGAAGGGCGGCAGCCCCAGCCAGGCACAGCTGGCGATCCGCCTGCCCCGCTTTACCGCACGCCCGGCCGATGCCAAAGACGTACGCCTGTTCGAGGGTCGCGACCTGGCGGTGGATCTGGCCGGCGACGGCCGCTTGCAGGAACTGCGCAAGGGCGTTCGCGCACGACTGCGTTTCAGCGAGGCCACCATCCCGGACCTGGCTTCCTACAATCGCTATCTCCGCTCGCCGCAGGTGCGGCTGCTGCGTGGTACCGGCAGCCTGAGTGGCGATGCCACGCTCGACACCGATGGCCGGGTCGGACATGGCACGGCGCGCCTTCAGGGACGCAACGCCAGCGCCAAGGTTGCAGGGCTGGACATGGGAGGCGACGTCGACGTCAACGCCACATTGCGCCGCGGTGACTTCAACCAGCGTCATTTCGACCTTTCCGGCACCACGGTGGTGCTGCGCAATGTGCAGGTAGCCGGCAGCGAGCGCACGAACGCATGGAAAGGACGCGTCGCCTTCAAGCGCGGGCGCATTGATGCGCAATCGCCGTTCCAGGTGGATGCCACCACCGACTTGACGCTCAGTGATGCACGGCCACTGCTGGCACTGTTTGCCGAACGTACCGACTACCCACGCTGGACGCTGTCGCTGCTGGATTCCGGCCAGGTCGACGCGCAGGCAGTGCTGCGCTGGCGCCCCGGCCACCTGGTGGTCGACGGCTTGCAGGCCGAGAACGATCGCCTGTCCGTTCGCGCGCGCCTGGATCTGCTGGACCAGCGCAAGCGCGGCGATCTCTATCTGCGTTGGGGGCTGCTGGGCGCAGGGATCGAGCTGGATGGCGATCAGCGTCAGTGGCATCTGGCCAAAGCACGCGAGTGGTTCGACCAGCAGCCTTCACTGCTGCCGACGAGCCAGGGGACCGGCAGCGCCAGTTCTTCCGACTGAAGGCGCCCGTGGTGCATCCAATCGCCGTGCCTGTACGTATGTGTCGGCATACGGGTCAAGGAGGTTTACGCAATGAAGGGGAGCACGCAGAGCATGGGTCTTCTGGGCTGGGTGGCGATCACGTTTGCCGCCGCTGCACTGGGGGCGTGGGCCTCGACCTCGGCGGCCAGCTTCTATGCCACCCTCGCCCTTCCTTCGTGGGCGCCGCCAGCCAGCGTATTCGGCCCCGTGTGGACCCTGCTCTACGCGATGATGGCGATTGCAGCGTGGCTGGTCTGGCGCGAACGAGGCTGGCGCGGGGCTCGGCCGGCACTGTCGCTCTATCTGCTGCAGCTGGCCATCAATGCGCTGTGGAGCTGGTTGTTCTTCGGCTGGAAGCTGGGTGCACTGGCCTTCATCGACATTCTTGTACTGATGGTGATGGTCTGCGCAACGATCGTTGCCTTTGCGCGCATCCGCCGCATGGCAGCACTGATGCTGCTGCCCTACCTGGCGTGGATTTCGTTTGCATGCGCGCTCAATTTCTGGGTGTGGCAGGCCAATCCCGCGGCACTATGACCGCTGCCCGCTTCACTCACGCCTGGGCAGCGACCTGCGGGCACCATGCGCGCAACAATCCGGGCTTGAATGCTTGTTGCCCACAACCGGTAGGGCATCGCACCACGCGTGCCGCCGAGTGGCTGACCAGGCCTTGCCCTTCTTCAGCCTTGAACACGGTTTCGCAGGACAGGCAACGGGCAACCAGCGAGTAGAGATGGAGGAGGCGGCCACTGGCCGGGTCCTGCAGGACATCCACGTCAAGCAATTCGAACTGGCAACTGTCCGGCAGCATGCGGTAGGGCGAAGAAGGCAGCGTCTGCAGATTCACGGGCGTGGAGGGCGATGGATGTGTGCTCACACTAGGCCACACGGTGTCGAGCCGATGTGCAGTGCGCATGCAGCGACCGCGAAGCCCCGATGGGAGCGGCGCCCCGCTAGAGCTTCACGAAACGCTGGATCTTCCGTGCCAGCCAACCACTGAACACCAGCGGTGCGTCCAGTGCGGATACACAGATGCACGGCACACCCGGCGCGGTCACCGGCTGGTGCTCCACGTCCTCATCCAGATCCGCCACGTCACCCGGTGCGAACAGGCCAAGGGCATCGTTGTAGGAACCGCGCAGGATCTGGGTCAACTCGCTGCGCCCATGGCTGTGCATCGGCAGGCATTTGCCGGGGGCGATCTTCAGCATGATCAACGACGGCATCTGCTCGGCGCGGATGCAATGCACCCCCGGCGCCATCCAGCGCCAGCGCAAACCGCTGAGCGAGGTGCCGAAGTACGGATGCAGCGACGCCGGCAGATGGTCCGGATGGGCTTCCGGCCGCTCCCGTGGCATCGGGCGTGCAGATGCAGCCATGGTGATCGGGGCTTCCGTGGCCAGCTGCAGCAGCATCGCCTCACGCAGTGCATCGCGGCGGGCGTCACCGTCGCCCCGTGGCGGCTGCGTCTGTTCCAGCAATACCGATCCGATCGCTTCGGCCTCGCGCAGGCGCTGGCGGCAGTGCGGGCACTGTTCCAGGTGCGCGCCGGCAACAATGCTCAATGGTGCCGGCAGTGCGCCCGCGGCGTAACTCATCAGCGTGGATTCGTGCAGATGGTGGTGCGGATTCACAGTGCACCTCCCACTTTGGCCTGCAGTTGCAGGAACGCACGCCGCAGATGCGACTTGACCGTGCCCAGCGGCATGCCCAGCGCCTCGGCGATCTCACTGTGGCTCTTGGCTTCGAAATAGGACATGCGCACCAAACGCGCCTGCACTGCGGGCAGTTCGTTGATGCGCTGGCGCAGGCGGGCCTGGTCGGCGAACTGTTCTGCGCTACTGCGCTCGACCACGTCCAGCGTGGCCGCGTCTTCCACCGCCGCCTGCACCTGCATCCAGCTGCGTTCGCGGCGGATGCGGTCGATATGCAGGTTTCGGGCAATCCGGTACAGCCAGGTACTCAGCGCGCCCTGGGCCGCGTCGTAATCGGCGGCCCGCAGCCACAGGCGCAGCAGACATTCCTGCGCCAGCTCCTCGGCCACGGCGTCGGGCGCACCCAGACCACGCAGGTACACGCATAGCCGGGGCATGAAATAGTCGTAGATCCGCATGAAGCAGTCGCGGTCGCGCAATCGCGCCACGCCGTCCATGTCGCCGGCCCAGTTCATCGGCTCGCTGCTCGGCTGCTGGGAACTGGACACGATGCGTGCGGTATCGAAGTTGAGGAGAGTGCTGGCGGCGTCAGGGTACATCTGGGTTCGCGGCGGGCGGGTGAAGGTCTGTCCTCTGTACGTGCAGGGGCAGCAATTGGATGCAGCCGGCACAGCGCATCCAACCGGCCACCGCCGACGTATGACCTGAGCCCTCCCCTTCCGGATGAACGCGATGCGCACTGCCTTGCTGCTGCTGTGCCTGCCCCATGCCGCGCTGGCGGCCCCCTGGCTGCGAAGCGAGGGCGTGGCCACCTCCATGCAGGGCGATGTTCTTTACCGCGAAGTGCACTGGCGGCGCGAGGCGACGGAGGGGGCTGAGCGCTGGGTGGTGTACCAGTGCCCGGATGGCCAGCCCTTCGCCCGCAAGCATCTGCCGGCCAGCGTCTTGCCGCAGGCGCGGGGTTACGCGCTGGAGGACCGCCGCAGCGGCCAGAAGGCCGAGATCGAGGCGGCCGGCAATACCGTTTCGATTGTGTGGAAGGAGGACGCTGCCAGCCCGCCCACGCGGGGCCGGCTTGAACTGCCGAAGGATGCCGTGATCGATGCGGGATTCGACGCGGCCGTGCGCCTGCACTGGCCGGCGCTGATGCAGGGCGATCGCATCACGCTGCCATTCCTGGTGCCAGGCCGGCAGCGCTACGTCCCGGTGCAGGTGCGGCACATCGCCCCAGTACGCTGGCAGGGCATCGATGGCCAGTCGATCGAGGTCAGCCTGGACACCTGGTACGGCGGCATCGCGCCGCGCCTGTCACTGGTCTATGCCACCGGTGACCGCCGCCTGCTGGAATTTCGCGGTACCAGCAACCTGCGCGACGCCCGCGGCAGCTACCCGCAGGTGACCGTGCACTTCAGCTCGCCCTCTGCCGAGCGACCGGCGAGCGAATGGCAGCAGGCATCGACGCAACCGCTGGTTCAACGCTGCGCCGTGACGCCTGGGTGAATGTGAAATTTACTGCGCCGTGGCGCATCCATTGCGCATCCTGCTGCGTACAGGAAGACACGACTCCAACCGGGATCCGTCATGGCCTCTGTAGCGCCCCTTCCCCGCCGACGCCGCCGCCTGCTGCGTACAGTGCAGCGCTGGATCGACACCGGTAGCGGCGCTGATGCCAGCACGGGCCAGCCGGGCCGCATCGACTGGCTGCGGGCGGTACCGTTCGCGCTGATGCATGTGGCCTGCCTGGGCGTGATCTGGGTGGGCGTGTCGTGGACCGCGGTGATCGTGGCCGTCGCACTCTACGCAGTGCGGATGTTCGCGATCACCGCGTTCTACCATCGCTACTTCTCGCACCGCACTTTCCAGGCGTCGCGGTCGGTGCAGTTCGTGTTCGCGGTGATCGGTGCCGCCAGCGTGCAACGTGGTCCGTTGTGGTGGGCCGCGCATCACCGCCACCACCATCGCCATGCCGACCAGCCGCTGGATCCGCACTCTCCGCGCGAACGCGGCTTCTGGCGCAGCCATATGGGCTGGTTCCTGACCCGCGAGGCCTTTGCCACTGATCTGTCGCGGGTGCCCGACCTGGCGCGCTTCCCGGAACTTCGCTGGCTGGATCGCTTCGATACTGCAGTGCCGGTACTGTTGGCCGCCGGCCTCTATGCACTGGGCGCAGCCCTGCAGCGCTGGGCGCCGGGCCTGCACACCACGGGCCCGCAGTTGCTGGTGTGGGGCTTCTTCATCTCTACCGTGGTGCTGTTCCACGCCACGGTCACCATCAACTCACTGGCACACCAGTTTGGCCGCCGCCGTTTCGAGACCCGCGACGACAGCCGCAACAACCTCTGGCTGGCACTGCTCACCTTCGGCGAGGGCTGGCACAACAACCACCATTTCTTCCCGGGCACCGTGCGCCAGGGCTTCCGCTGGTGGGAGATCGACCTGACCTGGTACGGACTGCGTGCGATGTCCGTGGTCGGGCTGGTCAAAGAGCTCAAGCCGATCCCCGAATGGGTGCTGGCCAAGGCGAGGTACTGACATGCGCATCGCGATCATCGGTTCCGGCATTGCAGGCCTGGCCAGCGCATGGTGGCTGCACGGTGAGCATGAAGTCACGCTGTTTGAAGCCAACGACTATCTGGGTGGCCACACCCACACCCATGACGTGCAGGTGGACGGCAGGCACCTGTCCGTGGATACCGGCTTCATCGTCTTCAATCCGCTGCACTATCCATTGCTGACGGCATTGTTCGACGAGCTGGGCGTGGCCTCGCAGTCGACCACCATGAGTTTTTCGATGCACAGCGAGCGCAGCGGCGTGGAATATAACGCCACCTCGCTGGATGGCCTGTTCTGCCAGCGCCGCAACCTGCTGTCGCCCCGCTTCTGGGGCATGCTGGGCGACCTGCGGCGCTTCTACCGCGATGCGCCGCTGCTGCTGGCCGAAGACGAGGGCCCCACGCTGGGCCAGTATCTGCGCAGCCAGCGCTATGGCGAGGCCTTCATCGAAGAGCACCTGTTGCCGATGGCGTCGGCGCTGTGGTCTTCACCCACCGCCACCGTGATGGACTTTCCGGCCCGCTACCTGGCCCAGTTCATGGCCAACCACCAGATGCTGCAGATGACCGGGCGTTCACCGTGGCGGGTGGTCAAGGGCGGCTCGGCACGCTATGTCGATGCCCTGCGCGCCCGCTGGCAGGTGCGGGAACGACTGGAATGCCCGGTGCATGCTGTCGAGCGCCTGCCCTGGGGTGCGCAGGTGCATAGTGCCGCCGGCGTGGAAGGCTTCGACGAGGTGATCCTGGCCTGCCACAGCGACCAGGCGCTGGCGCTGCTGGGCGATGCCGACGCCATCGAGCGCGAGGTGCTCGGTGCCATCCGCTACCAGTCCAACGAAGCAGTGCTGCACACCGATGCATCGCTGTTGCCCCGCAAGCGCAAGGCCTGGGCCGCCTGGAACGCGCATGTCCCGCACGATCCTGCCGCACCGTGCACGGTCAGCTACTGCATGAACCTGCTGCAGGGACTGCCCGGTGACACTCCGTTGGTGGTGACCCTCAACCGCAGCGAGGCCATCGATCCATCCAAGGTGCTGCGCACACTGCGTTACGCACACCCGGTACACGACCACGCTGCAGTGCGTGCACAGCAGCGCTGGGCGGAACTGCAGGGCCGGCACCATACCTGGTTTGCCGGTGCGTATTGGGGATGGGGCTTCCATGAGGATGGCATCCGCAGCGCGCGCCGCGTGGTCGACGCGCTGCGCGCCTGCGAGCCGCACCGGCGCGCCCCTTCGTTCGGCGAGGTTGCCGCATGAGCGCCAGCGCACTCTATGTCGGACACGTGATGCACCGGCGCCATCACCCGCACCCGCACGCCTTCCGCTACCCGATCGCGCAGCTGCTGCTGGATCTGGACGAGCTGGAGACTGTGTTCACTGGCCGCTGGCTGTGGTCGGTCAACCGACGCAACCTGGCCGAGTTTCGCCGCACCGACTACTTCGGCGATCCCGCACAGCCACTGGCCGATGCGATACGCGACCACGCTGCAGGCACGCTCGGCTACCGGCCAACCGGCCCGGTACGCCTACTCACCCATCTGCGCTTTGCCGGCCACGTGTTCAACCCGGTCAGCTTCTACTACTGCTACCAGGCCGATGGCAGCACGCTGGACTGCGTCATCGCCGACATCACCAATACCCCGTGGAAGGAACGGCACGCGTATGTGCTCCCCGTTTCCACCGCCCTCCATGAAGGCAGCTCGCTACGCTGGCAGTTCGACAAGTGCTTCCACGTATCCCCCTTCATGCCCATGGACTGCCGCTATGACTGGCGGTTCAACGCTCCAGGCGATGATCTGCGCGTGCACATGCAGGTCTGGCGCGACGGCGCTCGGCAGTTCGATGCCACCCAAGTCATGCAGCGGCTCCCTCTGGATGGGCGCGGGCTGGCCAGGGTCCTCGCCTGCTATCCGCTGATGACCACCCAGGTGCTGGCTGCCATCCATTGGCAGGCGTTGCGCCTGTGGCTGAAACGCAACCCGGTGCACGACCACCCTTCCCTTGCCGAGAAACCCCGATGAACGAGATGAATCCCTCGGTAGCGCTGCCACAACCGGGCACGCTGGACGTTTTCCTGCGCCGTCGCCTGCTGGCGCAGCTGGCGCCACTGCGCGACGGATACCTGTGCGTGCGCGACGCGCTGGGCGAGGTCCGGCTGGGCGACGCCCGCGGCAGCCTGCACGCCACGGTCACCATCGACGACCCGGCGTTCTATCGGAAAGTAGCTGCACAGGGCAGCGTCGGGGCCGGCGACAGCTACATCCACGGCGACTGGCACTGTGATGATCTGGTGGCACTGGTGCGGCTGCTGGTTCGCAACCGCGATCTGCTCGACAGCATGGAACACGGCCCAGCCCGCGTCGGCGGCTGGCTGCTGCGCGGCTGGAACCGCCTGCGCCGCAACAGCCGCGAAGGCAGTCGCCGCAACATCGCGGCCCACTATGACCTGGGCAACGATTTCTTCGCGTTGTTCCTGTCGCCGGACTTGATGTACTCCTCGGCCCTGTTCGCCAACGACAGTGAGACGCTGGAGACGGCTTCGCGACGCAAGCTGGACCGCATCTGCCAGCAGCTGCAGCTCAAGCCCGGCGACCACGTGGTCGAGATCGGCACCGGCTGGGGCGGTTTTGCCGTACATGCGGCCCAGCACTACGGCTGCCACGTCACCACCACCACCATTTCCGCCGAACAGCACGCACTGGCCGTGCAGCGGGTGCAGGCCGCCGGCCTGCAGGGCCGCGTCACCCTGCTGATGCAGGACTACCGGGACCTGCAGGGACGCTACGACAAGCTGGTGTCGATCGAGATGATCGAAGCCATCGGCGCCGAATACCTGGACACCTACATGGCTACGCTGCAGCGGCTGCTGAAGCCCGATGGCGTGGCGTTGCTTCAGGCCATCACCATCGAAGACCATCGCTACGAACAGGCCCGGCGCAGCGTGGACTACATCAAGCGCCATGTATTTCCGGGCAGTTTCATTCCCTCGATCAACGCGATCATCGCCGCCAAGACCCGGGCCAGTGACCTGCAGCTGATCGCACAGCAGGACTTCGGTCATTCCTATGCGTTGACGCTGCGCGCATGGCGGCAGCGCTTCCTCGCCCAGCTGCCTGCGGTGCAGGCGCAGGGATTTGATGCGCGCTTCTGTCGACTGTGGGAGTTCTACCTGGCGTACTGCGAGGGAGGGTTCCTGGAGCGTTCGATTGGCGTGTCGCATCTGCTGCTAGCGCGCCCGGGCCACCAGCCTGCGGCGCCCGTGGGCGATGACCACTGAGATGCAGCGCTTCTGGGCCAACCTCATCGGCAACCAGCTGGTCTGGCTGTGTGCCGTGGCCGGCGCTGGCCACGGCTGGCAATGGCCGGCGCTGTTGGCTGGCACTCTTTACGTGGGCAGCCAGCTGCTGACATCGCCTCAGCCGCGGGTGGACCTGCGCCTGTTGCTGGTTGCGATGGCCTGTGCGTGGCTGGTGGATGCCAGCGCGGCTGCAAGCGGTGCGGTGCGCTATGCGGCCGCCCCCCCCGGCTGGGCGCCGCCCCCGTGGATCATGGCGCTGTGGGCGGCGTTCGCGATGACACTCACCACCTCGATGTCCTTCCTGCAGCGGCACCTCGTACTGCCGATTCTGTTCGGCATGCTGCTGGCGCCGCTGGCCTATCTCTCGGCCTCCCGGGGTTTCGGTGCAGTGCAGTTCCGGGCGCCCGCATGGCAGGGCCTTCTGGTGCTCGGCCTGGGCTGGAGCATTGCGCTGCCGTTGCTGTGCGCAGCGGCCCGACGCTGGTCCCGGCCTTCACGCCACCCGCCGCTTGCAGGAGCCTCGTCATGATCAATCTGTGGTGGGTGCTGCTGTACGCAGTGGCGGTGATGAGCTGGGGCTGGGCCTGGCAGCGTCGCCACACCAACATCGGCGTGGTCGATGTGCTGTGGGCCAAGGGCGTGGGTGCCTCCGCGCTGTTGCTGGCGCTGCTCGGCGATGGCGCAGTGATGCCGCGGGTTGCGCTTGGCGTGCTCGGCGGACTCTGGGGCAGCCGCCTGGCCCTGCATCTCTGGCACCGGGTCCGTCACGAAGAAGAGGACGGGCGCTATCGCTATCTGCGCGAGCATTGGCGTGGCCACCAGGGCAAGATCTTCGGCTTCTTCATGGCCCAGGCGCTGCTGATCATTCTGTTCGCGCTGCCCTTTGTCGCGGTGGCGGCCAATCCGCGCCCGGGGCTGTCACTGTGGTGGGTGGCTGCAGCGGGCATCTGGCTGCTCAGTGTGGGCGGCGAGGCACTGGCTGACCGCCAACTGGCCCGGTTCCGTGCCGACCCGGCACACAAGGGCCGCACCTGCCGTGATGGGCTCTGGCGCTATTCGCGGCACCCGAACTACTTCTTCGAATGGCTGCACTGGTTCAGCTACGTGCTGCTGGCGGTGGGCTCGCCGCTGTGGTGGCTGTCGTGGTCCGGGCCACTGCTGATGTATGTGTTCCTGCGCTACCTGAGCGGCATCCCGTTCACCGAGAAGCAGGCCCTGCGCAGCCGGGGCGAGGACTACCGCGACTACCAGCGCAGCACACCGATGTTCTTTCCCTGGTTCCCCCGCCCTTCCAAGGAGCAGTCTCCATGAACGCCATTCCGTCACTGAACCCGACCGAAGACGCCGAGACCGGGCTGATCGCCTGGGCCGAGCGCGGCCTGGTGCCCGATGCCGCGTTGCGTGCCGGCATCCGCCGCCTCTGCGCACAGCGCCTGCATGACGAGGCCGAGGGCGGAATCGAGGGGCAGTCGGCCCGTTTCAACCAGCGCATCACCGAACTGGCCGGCAGCCCGCTTGCACTGCATACCGACGCCGCCAATCGCCAGCACTATGAAGTACCCGCAGCCTTCTTCCAGGCGTGCCTGGGCAAGCGCCTGAAGTACAGCAGCTGCTACTACCCCAGCGGACGGGAAACGCTGGACCAGGCCGAGGAAGCCATGCTGGAGCTGTACGGCCAGCGCGCCGGCCTGGCCAACGGCCAACAGATTCTTGAACTGGGCTGCGGCTGGGGCTCGCTTACGCTGTGGATGGCCGAACGCCATCCGCAGGCCAGAATCACCGCTGTCTCCAATTCGCACAGCCAACGCCGGCACATCATGGCGCAGTGCGCGGCGCGCGGCCTGGACAACGTCGAAGTACTGACCCGCGACGTCAACGAGCTTGAACTGGCGCCGGCGCAGTTCGACCGCTGCGTGTCGGTGGAGATGTTCGAGCACGTGCGCAACTACGAACGGTTGCTGGCAAACATCGCGCACTGGCTGAAACCCGACGGCGCGCTGTTTGTGCACATCTTCGCCCATCGCACGCTGATGTACCCGTTCGAGACCGACGGGGGCGACAACTGGATGGGGCGCCACTTCTTCACTGGGGGCCTGATGCCGGCCGCCGACACACTGCTGCACTTCCAGCGCGATCTGCAGCTTGAGCAACGTTGGTTGCTGGACGGCACCCACTATCAGCGCACCGCCGATCACTGGCTCGCCAACCAGGACGCGGCGCGGGAGGAGCTGATGCCCGTACTGGTCGCCACCTATGGTCAGGCCGCCGCGAAGGTCTGGTGGCAGCGCTGGCGGATGTTCTGGATGGCCTGTGCCGAGCTGTTCGGCTACGACGACGGCCAGCAATGGCTGGTGGCCCATTACCTGTTCCGCCCACGCTGAGGTGTGACATGCGCATTTTCCCGCTGCTTCCTCTGCTCGCCGCCGGCCTGTTGGGCGCCGGTTGCAGCTCCAGCGACACCCGGCCCCTGCCCCGCCCGCCATCGGTGGATGTTCCACGTTTCATGGGCGACTGGTACGTGATCGCCCACATTCCATCGCGCCCTGAACGCGATGCCTTCGACGCAGTGGAAAGCTACGCGCTGCGCCCGGATGGACGCATCCAGACCACCTTCACCTATCGCAGGGGAAGTTTCGACGCGCCACAGAAATCGATGCATCCGATCGGCCGGATCGAAAAGGAAGGAAACGGCGCGATCTGGGGCATGCAGTTCATCTGGCCGATCCAGGCCGAGTACATCATCGCCTGGCTGGACGATGGCTACGGCCAGACCATCGTGGCACGCAGCAAGCGCGACTACGTCTGGTACATGGCGCGTACACCGCAGGTCTCGGACAGTGACTACCAGCAGGCCGTGCAGCGCATCGCGGCCATGGGCTACGACACCGCCAAACTGAGGCGGGTGCCACAGTCGCTGCGCTGAGGATGCCTCTTGTGAGAGCCACTGCCGCTGCAGCCGATGGCCGGATCAATCCCATCACCCCCATCAATGACCGGTGAGAAATTGATGGAAATTGCACATCGATTCTTAGGAATAATCGCAAAATTCAGCGGAATTCGATGTACTGGGTGGCAGTGACGCCAGAATGATGACCACGCCCTTGGGCGCTGATCACCTCCCCGCGCATGAATGGACATCCTGCACCGCGCCGCCTGCGCCTGGCGCTTCTGGACGATCATGAAGTCGTCCGTCGCGGCATCGCCCTGCACCTCACCCGCGATCGCCGCTTCAGCATCGCCGCCAGCCACTCCCTCAGCGAAGATTTCATCACCACCCTGCATCGATTGCCGGTCGATGTGGCGATCATCGACCTGGCCCTGAGCCCCGGCGACCGCGGCAGCGAAGCGCTGATTCCCCTGCTGCGCTCGACCTTTCCCCGCATTCCACTGCTGGCATTCGCCACACTCTCGCCTGCGACCAACCTCAGCCACCTGATCAATGCCGGCCTCAGCGGCATCGTCGGCAAAGCCGAGCCGCTGCCGATGCTGTCCGACGCCATTGTGCGCGTGCATCAAGGGCTGAACCGCCTCCCCCCTGGCTGCATCCTTCCTGCCGATTGCAATGTACTCAGCCGCAACGAACGCGAGGTGCTGGAGCTGGTGCTTGCAGGGCTCACCGTGTCCGAGATCGCGCTGCGCCGCCACCGCAGCGTCAAGACCGTCAGCACCCAGAAGGTGTCCGCGCTGCGCAAGCTCGGCGTGCGCAACGACGCCGAAATCTACGCCATGCGGCCACACGCGGGCGCCTCATGAGCAGGCAGGTCGGCTCGCGACTGCGCACATCCTTCGCCCTGCTGCTGGTGCTTCTGCTGCTTCCGGCGGCATCGGCCGAAGATGTCCGGTCACAACACTGGGGCCCAGGTCGCGAGGTGCGGGTAGCGACCGCCCCGTTCCTGCGCCCGGTCCCTGCAGCTCTTTCAGAAGCGACATCGCTCCCCACCCTCGCCCACGGCTACACCGGTCTGGTGGCGCGGCATACCCGGCTGCATTTCCTGGATCTGCCCTACCCCAGCATCACCGCCTCTGTGGCTGCGGTATGCCATCGCGACGCCGATCTGGTGCTGGTGGTCCGCGGCTCTGGTCCGTTGCAGCTCCCCTGTGCAGACCTGGTCGCCTCCACGCCCTTCCGTGGTGGCAGGACAGTCCTTGCCGGACGCCCCGGCCAATGGCTGCCCCGCGGCTTGCCCGATCTTGAAGGGCGGACGCTGGCCGTACTTGAAGGCGGCCCCTATACCCGCTGGCTGGATGCACACCACCCACAGATTGATCTGCTGCGCCTTCCCGACCAACATGCGGTACTTGCGGCGGTCATTGCCGGCACTGCGGATGCTGCGATCGGCGTGGATACGACGCTGCGCCCGATGATCCACCGCTACTTCAGCGGCGAACTGCTGCTGCAGGCGATCAGCAGCGACTTCTCCACCGACCTGCATCTGCTCGCCCGCCGCGAGGACAGGCACCTGCTCGAGCGCATCGACCAGGGCCTGCAGGACATCACACTGGAAGATCTCGCCAGCCTGCTGCATCTCTGGGCCCAGCAGATGCTGCCAGCATCGGTCGAACGGGTGCTGGACCGGGTGCGCTCGCCACCGCCGGCCTGGCTGCTGACAGTGATCGCGCTGCTGGCCGGGCTCCCGTTGCTCTGGCACCCGCTACGCCGTCGCTTCGGCCGCAGCGAGCGTGACCGCGCACGTGCGATCGGCATGATCAGTCACGAAGTACGCAATGCCGCACAGGCCCTGCTGGGTTCGATCGTCCCGCTGCAGCAGGCGCAATCGCCGGAAGGCCGCCGCGAACTGCTTGCGGCGACAACCGCGGCCGGGCGCGCCTTGCGCAGGCTGCTGGATCGCTCACTGGATTTCTCACGTCTTGCCAGTGGCGGTTTCAGGCCGCGGCTGCAAGCCTGCGACGTGACCCAGCTCTGCAACCAGTCGCTGGACGCGATCCGCCCGGAAGCACGCAGGAAAGGCCTCAAGCTCAGACTGGACTGCGATGCAGAACCGATACCGCTTCTCCTGCTGGATCCGGATGCGCTGCGCCAGGTGATCGACAACCTGCTCGGCAATGCGCTGAAGTTCACCGACGTCGGCGGCATCGATCTGCGCCTGCGGCTGCAGCCATCAACGCGCCCGCATGCGCTGCTGCTGGAGGTGATCGACAGCGGCATCGGCATTGCCGCTGCGCAGGCGACCTCACTGTTCCAGCCCTTCCAGCAGGGGGATGAAGGACAGCAGCGTGGCGGCAGTGGATTGGGGCTGGTGATCGCGCGCGAACTGGCGCGCTCGATGGACGGCGAGCTGACTGTCCACAGCGTGCACGGTCGCGGCAGCCGCTTCACCCTGCGCCTGCCGGTACGGATTGCCAGGCCAGATCTGCGGCGTGGGAACACGTCCCTGCAGGACCAGCCACTTGCAGGCCTGGATCTGCTGCTGGTCGAAGACCACGACCTCAACCGCCGCCTCATGGCTGCCCAGCTGGAGCGGCTGGGTGCTGATGTGCTTGCCCTTGCCACCGCCGGCAGCGCGTTGGAAGAACAGGCATTACGTCCGCGCGGTACGGTGCTGCTCGACATCGGGCTTCGCGACATGGATGGCTATGCACTCGCCCGCAGGCTGCGTGCGCAGGCGCGCACACCTCTGCAACTGATTGCGTTGTCGGCACGCGCAGGCCGTCGTCATGCGCGACGCTGCCGCGAAGCGGGGTTCGACGTAGTCCTTGCCAAGCCGTTGCAGATCGAGAGATTGCTGAAGGTGCTGGGCCTGCCGGAACCTCAGCAGACACCCCCGCTCGCAGGCGCGGATTGCATGGATTCGGCCTATGCGGCTGACATCGGCACGGAACTGGCCGCCATCGAGCGCGCGATCACCGACACCGTTGCGGATGCCTTGCGCCATCACGCCCATCGCCTGCAGGGCACGCTGCAGATCTGCGGCGCAACGGCTCAGGCCGGGACCGCCGCCGACCTCTGGGAGCTGGGACACGACGCCGCGCCCGACTGGGGCGATGCGCGGCGGTTGCTGCAGGCACTGCAGGACTGGCACGGCTCCCGAACGCAGGGAGCCATGCCTACGCCCTGATCAGGCTGCCAGGCGCTCGACCTGGCGACGGGTCAGGTCGTTGAAGCGACCCAGCGACATCAGGTGCTGATGGATCAGCGCCAGCCAGCCGCTGCGGTGCCACTCGACCACGGTGGCGTCCGGCAGAGCGACGAACTTCTCGACATCCACCACCAGGAAGCCATTGAGGTTGAACTCGCGGCCGTCCGGGGTGCGCACAGTGGCGTTGCGCTCGACCAGCAGGCCGTTGTCGACCAGCGCCTTGGAGAAGGCCTGGGTCTGTTCGTGCTCGCGGGTGTACTGGCCACAGAATTCCAGCGCCTGCTGCACCATCTCGGTGGCCTTGCCATCGGCGAACAGCGGCTGGCCTTCGTCACCGCCCTTGACCACGCGCGAGCTCGCTTCGTCGATGCCCAGCAGGAAGTCGTTGTCCGCGCCGGTGTCGATGAAGATGAAGGGGTGGCGACGCAGGTAGGCCGGGATATAGGCCTCGTCTTCCCACAGCCCGTCCTTGATGAACAGGTTCTGGTCGGACACACCAACGGCGGCCATCGGCACCGCGGTCGGGCCGGCGAACAGAATCGGGAAGTGGTGCAGGGCCAGCGAGAACTCGCCCAGCACCAGCGGAATGGCGTTGTTGCCAGCGGCAAATTCGAGCCTGCCCGGCAGGATGCGCAGATCGGCATGCACATCGGCCTGCAGCGGCACCGGACGGGTGTAGAACAGGGGGGCGCTGCTCGGCGCTGCTTCGGTGGTGGTGTCGCTGGTGGTGGTCATCTTGGGAACCGTTCGATCATGCACGCCTGCCATCCCGGGCGCGCCAGCGGGAACAACCTGAATCCCGCATTATCAACAAGCTCGATGACAACGGCCACCCCACCGACGGCCTATTTCAACTGCAGGGGGTAACGCTGCCAGAGAACGTGGACCAGGAAGCCAGCCAGCTCGGTATCGCGGGCGCTGACCGCAGCGCGGATCTTGTCCAGCAGCACCATGTCGCTGCATGCACGTACATCGGCGTGATTGGCCTGCCCGGCCCGGCGCGCCCGATAGCGCGCGGCCCGCTGCGCGTCACTCATTGCGTAACCGAACTTGGGCGGACGGCCGCGTTTGCGCGGCAGGGTCAGCTCCAGGGTTCCGGGATCTTTGTCATCACGCATGAGAGGGGTGCGGGCGGCGGCGAGCAACGGGGGGTGCGCAATTTATCGTGAGGCATCACTTTAATCCAGCTTTTTCTGCAGTTTTGTTGCAATGCAGTGCAAAAAATCGCACCTCGAGGACTGCATCCACGCATGGCGTGGATCTACCGCAAAGCCCGCAACCCGGTTGCGCAGCCGACCCGCGCAATGCATGGACACGGAAACCCGCCAGTACCCGGTAGATCCACGCCATGCGTGGATACGGAGACCCGTCAGCCCCGGTAGATCCACGCCATGCGTGGATACGCGCTCTCGACCACAAAAAAGGGAGCCCGCGAACGGGCTCCCCTCACTGCCTTCATGCAGCGCGCACCGGCTCGTAGCCGTGCAGGTGTGCTTCGCTGCTGGCCCGTCCCTGGCTGAGCGAACGCAGTGCCGTGGTGTAACCCACCAGCTGAGCCAACGGCGCAAACCCGCTGACTTCAGCCCGACCTTCCTGGTCTTCGATGCGGGCAATGCGGCCATGGCGGCGGTTGAGGTCGCCCACCACATCACCCACCGACGCCGACGGCGAATGCACCGTCACCGCCATCACCGGCTCCAGCAGCTGCGTGCCACCTTCCACCAGCGCCGCCTTGATCGCCTCGGCACCCGCGCGGTGGAACGCCATCTCCGAAGAATCCTTGGCGTGGGTCTGGCCATCGACAAGACTGACCTCGATACCAACCACCGGATGACCCTGCGGCCCTTCCGACAGCGCAGCACGTACGCCCTTCTCCACCGCGTTGATGAAGCTGCGCGGCACCACGCCACCGACGATGCGGTCGTTGAACACCACCTGGCCGTCCTCGCGCGGCGACACATCCAGCACCACGTGCGCGAACTGACCCTGGCCGCCGGTCTGCTTGACCAACCGCCCGACGACACCGGTCATCGCACGCATCGGCGTCTCCTGGTAGGCCACGCGCGGCGCACCTACGCCCACATCAACCTTCCACTCGCTGCGCAGGCGCTCGACCATCACCTCCAGGTGCAGCTCACCCATGCCCCAGACCAGGGTCTCCGCCGTGTCACGATCGGTTTCGACGCGGAACGAGGGATCTTCCTGGGCCAGGCTGGCCAGGCCCTGCGCCATCCGGATCAGGTCGGCCGCACGTGCCGGCTCCAGCCGCCAGGCCAGTACCGGCGCCTGTGCCTGGATGTTCTCCAGGCGCAGCGGCTGCGCACGACCGCTCAGCGTTTCACCGCTGACCGCATCCTTCCAGCCCAGCACCGCAACGATGTCACCGGCCACGGCCTGTTCGATGTCGTGGGTCTGGTCGGCCTGCACCCGCACCAGGCGGCTGACACGCCGTCCCTGCGGATGCTGCGAACTGGCCACGGCGTCGCCCACCTTCAAGGTGCCCGAGTACAACCGCACGAAGCTCAGCGCGCCGTGCTGCTGGTGGGTGATCTTGAACAGCAGGCCGGCCAGCGGACCCTCCGGATCCGGCGACAGCACCACCTCGCCCTCATCGCTTTCAGCGCTGACGGCAGGGCGATCCAGCGGCGACGGCAGGTAGTCGACCACCGCGTCCAGCAGCGTTTCGATGCCCTTGTCCTTGAAGGCGGCGCCGGCAAGCACAGGCACGCCCGCACCTGCCAGCGTCGCCCGGCGGATCGCCGCGCGCAGCTGCCCGGCATCGATCACGCGACCTTCCAGCCAGGCATCGGCCAGTTGTTCGTCATGATCGGCCACGGCTTCGACCAGCGCATCGCGATGCGGCTGCCACCGTGCGCGCGCGGCTTCATCCCACGGAGTGACCGTCGCTACGGCACCATCGCGCCACTGCAGCACCCGCTCGTCGACCAGATCGACCCAACCATTGAAGTCGCTTTCGCTGCCCAATGGCACGCCCAGCGCCCAAGGTCGGGCCTGCAGCTTGTCCTGCAACTGCTCAAGCACGCGCTCGAACGAGGCGCCGACGCGGTCCATCTTGTTGACGAAGGCAATCAGCGGCACGCGATGGCGACGCGCCTGACGCCACACGGTCTCGGACTGCGGCTGCACGCCGTCCACGGCCGAGAACACGGCCACGGCGCCGTCGAGCACGCGCAGTGAACGCTCGACTTCGATGGCGAAGTCGATGTGGCCAGGGGTGTCGATCAGGGTCAGCCGATGCGGCGGCAGGTCACGCGGCGCCCACTGCGCCTGTACGGCGGCAGCGCCGATGGTGATGCCACGCTCGCGCTCGATCGCTGAGAAATCGGTGGTCGCATTGCCGTCGTGCACTTCGCCGACGCGGTGGATTTCGCCGCTTTTCCACAGCAGGCGTTCGGTCAGCGTGGTTTTGCCGGCGTCGATGTGGGCAATGATGCCAAGGTTGCGACGACGGGAAAGGACTTGGGTATTCATGAGAAAGGTTCCTGCAAAGCCAACTTCGGGGGCCGCGCACCCCGGTTGGCGACAGGGTGCGCGGCTAGCGTTCGGTCTCGGCGATCTGGTGCATGGCACGTTCTCCTTGGGGTACTGGGTGGAGTCGATTGGGTAGAGTCGACTGTCAGTCGACTTGCGG
The DNA here is from genome assembly GCF_004684085.1 of Stenotrophomonas maltophilia. GTDB lineage: Bacteria > Pseudomonadota > Gammaproteobacteria > Xanthomonadales > Xanthomonadaceae > Stenotrophomonas > Stenotrophomonas maltophilia_AS. The sequence goes on along the minus strand of NZ_SRHZ01000046.1, from coordinate 40,254 downwards.
GAAATCAGAAACGAAAAGAGCGCCCCGGAGGGCGCTCTGTCGAAGGTCCAGCGATGGCCGTCTCAACGGCCTCGTGGGGCTCCAGGCAGACACGCCCGTTCCGCGCTTGCGCGGGTCAGGGTGAAAAACTTCAGGAGCGGCATCCGGTTCATGGGGCGCATTCTAGACCTGCCAGTCTGGCGCGCAAGTGAATATTGCACACATAAATGGAACGATGCGCACCACAGTAGAGCCACCCCACGGGTGGCTGTATTGAGTGCCCGGTGCCTTACTTGCATCCATGCAGCGTGCGCGCCTCCGCCACCGTTGCAGCCTGGTCATCCCCCATCGAGATCCACCCCTTCAGCGACGTCGCCCGGTCCATGTGCGGCAGCCGTGGGCCACCATGGATCAGTACCTCGGTCCAACTCCCCACTGGCGCCAGCTCGGACAGGCGCGCCGCCTGATCATCCTCGGTACTGAACATGTCTTCCGGCGATGCAGGCTTCGCATTGTTCACGGTCTCGGCCTTGAGCGCCCGAACCCGCAATACGCCATCAACCATGCGCTGGGTGGTGACGTCATAACGCTCCACGCCGTAGGCCCAGTTGCTTTCGCCCGTGCTGCGCAGCTCGCTGCCGTCGTCAGCCACCACCACCGAATCACCCGCCGCCTCAGCCACGGCTGCAATCGCGCCCAACCCTGACATCACCGCCTGATAGACGATCATCTGCCGCTGCTCCGCACTGAGCGCACGCGCATCCGCTTTGGCTGCGGGAATCTTCATGTACGCCGCTTCCTTGCACAGCACCAGCACCTGCTGGTCGTCCCAGCTCACCGACAACTCGTCGTTGGCATAGTGGCGGGTCGACATCGTTGCGACCGGCGTGCCGCCGCCTGCGGAATGTCGGGTCTCGATCAGCGATGCCTGCTCGGACGCGCTCATCAGTGACACCGAGGACGTGGAGGCCGCATTGGCGGCACAGACAGAAGCGGCCATCGCAGTCAGCAGCACCCCGCGAGAAACGGTACGGATCATTGCATCAGTCCATTGAGAAAAGCGAAACGACCATGATACGCGGCGCAGCCAAGCGAGCGTCCGCTCAGGTCACCACCACCAACGGCACCCCGCGCCGCGGGTGCTCCAGCACCACCACATCCTGCTGGTAAACCCGCTGCAGGTTGTCTTCGGTGAGCACCTGCAGCGGCGTGCCATCGGCCGCCACCCTGCCCTGCTCCAGCAGCACGATGCGGTCGGCGTAGCCGGCGGCCAGATTGAGGTCGTGCAGCACCACGATCACGCACGCACCGGCTTCGGCACAGGCACGCACACTACGCAGGGTGCGCTCCTGGTGGCGCAGATCCAGCGCGGCGGTCGGCTCATCGAGCAGCAGCAGCGGCGTGTCCTGCGCCAGCACCCGCGCGAACGTGGTGCGGGCGGACTCGCCACCGGAGAGCTGCTGCACCTCGCGCAGGCGCAGGGCCTGCAGTTCGGCGGCATCGATTGCCGCCTCCACCTGGGCGTCGTCCACGACTGGATCCGGCGGATGCGGCAACCGCCCCATCGCCACCACTTCCTCTACGCTGAAGGCGAAACGAACGCCGTGCTCCTGCGGCATTACCGCGCGCTCGCGTGCCAGTGGCCCGGCCTTGTAACTGGCCAACGGCTTGCCCAGCAGGCTCACCTCACCCACGTCGGCACGCAGGTCACCGGCAGCCACCGCCAACAGCGTGGACTTGCCTGCGCCGTTCGGGCCAACCAATGCGGTCACCGTGCCCGGCTCGAATGTCAGCGAAATGCCATGCAGGATCTCGCGCTGCTGACGGCGCACCACCACCTCGTGCAGCTTCAGCAGCACGCTCATGGAGCCGCCTTGCGGCGCTGCTGCAGCACCAGCCAGAGGAAGAATGGCGCGCCCAGCGCGGCCGAGAACAGGCCCAGCGGAATCTCTGCGGGCGGATCCAGCGTGCGTGCGGCGGTATCGGCCACCACGATCAACAGCGCACCGAGCAGGCCGGACAACGGCAGCAACCAACGATGACCGGGGCCGACCAGCAGGCGCGCCACGTGCGGCACCACCAGGCCAACGAAACTGATCGAACCGGCAAACGCCACCGCTGCCCCCACCAGCAGCGCACTGAACGCCACCAGGCGACGCCGCGTGCGGGTGACATCCAACCCGAGGTGCTGTGCCTGGCGTTCGCCCAGCGCCAGCATGTCCAGCGGTGTGGCCAGTCGCTGCAGCGCGAACACGCCGATGGCGAACAACGGCACCACGGCCGCCACATCCGCCCAGTTGGCGCGCGCCAGCGAACCCATCTGCCAGAACACCAGCGACTGCAGTTCGCTTTCGCTGGCAATGTAAGTGAGGAAACCGATCAGCGCGGAACAGAACGCGGCCATCGCGATACCGACCAGCAGCAGCGTGGCATTGCCACTGCCCTTGCCGGGGCGTGCCAGCGCGTAGGTCAGGCCGATCGCCAGCGCACCGCCGGCGAACGCCGCCACAGGCACCAGCCAGCCCGCCGCACCGGCAGCACCCAGCACGATGGCGGCCACCGCGCCCAGTGCAGCTCCCTGGCTGACGCCGACGATGCCGGGGTCGGCCAGCGGATTGCCGAACAGGCCCTGCAGGCTGGCACCGGCCATCGCCAGCGACGCACCGACCATCGCACCCAACAGGGCACGCGGAATGCGCAGCTGCCAGACCACGGCGAGGTCGCGGCTGCTGACCGCCTGCGGATCGAGCAGGCCCAGTTTCACCGCCAGCGCCTGCATCACCTCCAGCGGCGGCAACCGCAACGGACCCACGGCGAACGACGCCAGCACTGCCCCCAGCAGTGCCAGCAACGCCACCAGCAACATCGTCCGCCCGCGACGGCGGCGCCGATCCGCCGGACTCATGCCTTCGGCAACGCCGCCAGGGCCTTGGCCAGCGCTAGCGCGCCCGCACCGGAACCGACGCTGGTGTACTTCAGCTGCACATCCGGCATCACCCAGACCCGGTTGGCCTGCCCGGCCGGGGTCTGCTTCAACGTCGGGTACGCCTTCCACAGGCCTTCGGCACCACCAAACAGCTGCAGGTCATGCTCGGTCACCAGGATCACATCCGGGGCCGCGGCGACCACGCCTTCATTGCTCAGCTGCGAGTAGTTCTTCACCCCCGCCTCGGTGCCGATGTTGACGCCGCCAGCCAGCGCGATCAGCTGCGCCGGCGCGCTGTCGGCGCCGGCTACGGTCGGTGAGCCGCCGGCGCCCGTTGCCGACACATGGATCAGTCGTGGCGCATGGCCCAGGCCCTTGCCAATCGCTGCAGCCTCGTCGAGCTGACGCTGCACCTGCGTGGCAAGTACCTGCCCTGCCTCGGCCAGCCCTAGTGCGGCGGCGACCTTGCGCACCTTGTCCGGCGCCGGCTGCAGGTCATCGATGACCACCGCCGGCTCGCCCACTTCGCGCAGCTTCTTGGCCAGCTCGGTGTGGCGGCGCAGGCTGTTGCCGAGGAACAGCGAGCCCTGCAGGCTCAGCACGCCCTCCACGCCGGTAGTGCGGTTGAACAGGAACTGATGCGGCGCGGCCAGGCCAGCCTGGGTGGTGGTATTGGTCGGTGCGGCGAACACCTGCTTGCCCAGCCCCAGTGCTTCGATCACCGCGATGACATCGTCGCCGCCGGCGATGATGCGACTGGTATCGGCCACTTCAATGTCAGCGCCATCGTCGGAATGCACCTTGGCCGGCAGCACGGCCTTCTGGTCATGCACGGCCGGCATTTCGGCACCGGCCACGCGCTGCCAGCCTGCCGGCAACGCGGCTTCCGCAGCCGCCGTCGTTGCCGCGGGCGGCTCGGCAGGTTTCTTGGCATCGGAGGGAGCCGACGGGCCGCCACAGGCGGCCAGCGCCAGCGAAACGGCCAGCGGGAGCGCACACAGGCGCAGACGGGACGCGATGTTCATGGTCATTCTCCTTGCTGGCAGGGCGACGCGCACGCCGGCCTGCCCTGTGACTTACTGCTTCGGGGTGATGCGGGTGATGCGGTCACCCTTCGGGTCTTCGGCGCCACGCGACTTGTTCACCGCGAACACGTTGCCCTTGCCATCGGCACGGACATGGTTCGGCAGCGTGCCGCCGTCGAGGTTGGCGACCACCTTGCCGTCACCATTCACCACGGTCACCGTGCCAGCGCCACGGTTGCTGACGTAGGCCAGGCCGGAGGCATCATCGAAGGCAACGTTCAGCGCACCGGCGCCAACCGGCACGTCGTGCAGCACCTTGCCGGCGGCCACATCGACGATCAGCAGGTTGTCGGTGCCCTGCGAGGCCACGTACAGGCGGTTGCGCGCTGCGTCGAAGGCCACGCCCGAGGCACTGATCGAGTTGCCCAGGTCGATGACCTTCTCGACCTTGCCGCTGGCCACATCGATCACCGCCGCTTCCGGGGTGCCGATGCTGACGGTGAACAGCTTGCCAGCCTTTTCGTCCAGCACCAGGCTCATCGGGGTGAACTTGCCGTCATCCACGCCGGATTCCAGCGTCACCGCCGGCAGCTCCTTGAGGGTCTTGGCATCGAACACTGACAGGTGGTCTTCACCCGTGGCCGAGGCGAACACCTTGCCGTGGGTGCCATCGACCACCACATCGCGCGCATGCGGCACGGTGTCGACCGGGAACTGGTGGACCAGCGACAGGTCCTTCTGGCGATAGACTGCGATGGAGTTCTGGCGGGTGTTGGTGACCCACACGTTGCCGTTGGTGTCATCCACGCCGACGCCGTAGACCGCGTACACCGCACCGTTGGTGCTGCCCGGCACCTGCGCCGGGGTGATCGCCTTGGTCACCTTCAGCGACTTCGGGTCCAGCTTCAGCAGCTGCGACTGGGTCACCGGCGGGCGGCCCACGGCCGAGGTCACGAACACCGCATTGCTGGCGGCGCTGTAGGCGGACTGGTACAGGCCCGGCACCAGCCTGTTGGACTGGGTGGCGAACTGCGCCTGGCCGGACAACGGCAGCTGCGGCGACACGCGCAGCTTCAGCACGGTGGCTGCGGCCGGCTGGCTGGCACGCACCACCACCGGGTGGGTACCCGGCACCGCGTCGGCCGGAATGCTCAGCTGGGTCTTGAAGTTGCCATCGGCATCGACCACCAGCGGCTGCGTGTTGAGCACGTTGTCGCCACGCAGCAGGCTGACTTTCTGGCCCGGCACGAAACCACGACCGACCACGTCGGCAGTGCTGCCGGGAACCACGTTCTCACCACGTGAGACGACTTCACCCTTGAAGGTGGCATTGGCCGGCTGGTCGAACACCGGCTGTGCGGTGGCGGTCACGGCCAGCAACAGGCCGGCGGCGAGAGAGGTGAGACGGAAAGACGGACGGAACGACATGGAAGGCTCCTTGCACACGTAGGCCGCGCCACGTGACGCGGGATTCATCGGTTGCCTGGGCCGCTGCACATCGGCAGCCTCGCCTGGGTAGTGGGGTCGCACGCCTTTGGCGCGCGAAGGGATTCATTCGGCGGCGTTGTCACCACCGTTGGGCGCGCCGTCGCCGGCACTGCGGTCGGTCACGCCATACAACTCATGCAGCGCAGCGTGGAACGAAGCGGGCAGCATCGGGCCGTGGCCGAGGCCGTCGAACTCACGGTACTGCACGCTCAGGCCCGGCACCTTGCCCAGCCGTTCGGACAGCTGCATCGCTGCATCCGGGGTGGCGCCACCGATGCGGCGCAGGTGTGCAACCACGCGCGGGTTGTTCATGTCGCGCTTGCCGCGATCGCCGACACGCTCGGCACCGCCCAGCATCAGCCACAGCTTTACCGGCTGGCCGTGCACGTTCTGCACGAACTGCTGTTCCGGATCACCCAGCGCCGCGCCTTGGCTCCACCACAGCGACGGACTGGCCGCCAGATAGGACTGGAAGGCTGCGGGGCGGGTGTACAGCGCGTTGAGCACGAACAGTCCACCCAGCGAGTGCCCCCACAGTGCTTGCTGCTGCGTATCGATGCGTGCGCGACGCTCGACTTCCGGCTTGATGCGGCGTTCGATCACATCCAGGAAGGCCGCAGCACCACCGCCGACCGCCTGGGTTGTGCCGCTCTCATCGTCGGCACGGTCGATCCACGCGGTGTAGTCGCGGGTGCGCGCCTTGGAATCGATGCGCAGGTCGTTGTCGTAGCCGATCAGCACCAGTACCGGCGGCGCCTTGCGCGCGGCCAGCTCGGCCAGCAGCGGCTGGTCCAGCACCATGGCGACGGCGTTGCCGTCCAGCGCGTACAGCACTGGGGATGGCGTCTTGCCGGCCTTGGTCGGGATCGCCAGGTTCACCCGCCAACGGCGCTGCTGGTCCGGGCTGTCCACCACGAAATGCTCGAAGCGATAGCTGGCCGCCGGCTCGTCGAGCACGGTGTGGCCGATCTTCTGCAGCGGATTGCGCTGCTGTGCATGGGCGTACGGGGTGGCCAGGAGCAGACCCATCATCAAGGCGGCCAGGCCGCGGGCCAGCGGACCACGGCGCGAAGGCGGGACGAAATGCTTCATCAGCGGCGGCAGAAGCGGCCCAGGGCCGCTGGTTCACAAGGGACCGCAGTCTACCTTAAACGCGAATGATTATCACATCGATCGAACGTCACGCTGTGTATCACGCGCGCGATGAATTCACGTTTCCCGGTTGCGCCGGAAACACCGAATCCACTATTTTCCCGGACAACGGGGCGCAGGAGCGCCCTACCCTCGCAGGGCTGCGGATGGATGGACGATCGAGCCGCCGGCCGCGCCCTGTCCATTGCTGCACGCATCCACGCATGCCGTGGATGTACCGACCACCACCCACGGGATTGGATCCCGTGACTGCGAGAACACCTTGAAGCGCACCCGCCTGATCGCACTCTCCCTCAGCCTGCTAGCACCGCTGGCCGCCCATGCCGCGCAGGACCTGCCCACGCTCTACCAGGCCTACGAAGAAGCCGGTTACTCGACCCTGAGCATGGAAGAACTCAACCAGACGGTGACCTTCACCGCCGTGGCGCTGGGTGTTTCCAGCAACCTGCAGGGCGAGCCACTGATCGAGGCCGGCGATGACCAGGGCAACGTCCTGGCCCGGCTGACCACCTCCGACGACCCGCAGGCCGCCAAGCTCGGCGCACTGGAAGAAGGCGCCGTGTTCACTGCCAGCTGCACGCTGCAGTTCAGCTCCGGCTCGGACTATCTGTCCTTTGGCGATTGCGCCATCAAGTAAAGACGAAGCCGGCGAAACGCCGGCTTCTTTTCTCTGCCCCTGTGGAGTCGAGCCATGCTCGACTCATGCAAGATCACGGCCCCGCAGGCACCGGACCATATGGGTTTTCCTGTGGCGTACCCGGCAGCAGCGAGAAAATCATGATCACGATTCCACCGCCCGGCACAAGCGCCAGCAGGAACAGCCAGCCCGACTGATTGCAGTCATGCAGGCGGCGTACGGTCACCGCGATCAGCGGCACGATCGTGACCAGCCACATCACACACAGCAGCACCACCATGCCGATCAGGATGCCGGCCAGCGCATCGGCACTGTTGCGCAGGAGGATCGCCAATACACCGGCCAGCAGCATCACTGCCGTTGCGACCAGGAACAGGAACAGCTGGTACATCCAGTATTCGCGGCGGTTGGCGCGACCCTCGAACTGGGCGTAGCGCTTCAACGGCAGAATCATTTCCTGCACGGCATCGATCCTTGAAAAAGTGGCCGCGCAGTGTGCCAAATGCAGGCGCCGGGAACAATATTGTCACTGGTCGAGCCATGCTCGACTGCTTTACCGAATGTGCCAACAACCCGGCCAGGAGCGAAGTCGCGCATGGCTCGACGCTACACAAGCGGGCTCAGCGACCCTTAGCGGCCCTTGCCGCCTCACGCTCGGCGCGCAGCCGATCCAGCTTTTCCTTCAACTTGATTTCCAGCCCGCGCGGCACCGGGTTGTAGTACACGCGCTCACCCATCGCATCCGGGAAACCGGTCTGGTCCAGCGCGATGCCGCCTTCGGCGTCATGGTCGTACTGGTACTCGGCGCCGTAGCCCAGCTCCTTCATCAGCTTGGTCGGCGCATTGCGCAGGTGCAGCGGCACTTCTTCGGTACCGCTCTCGCGCACGTCGGCCTTGGCCTGGTTGAAGGCGGCATAGCCGGCATTCGACTTGGCGGTGCTGGCCAGATAGAGCACCAGCTGCGCGAACGCGAGCTCGCCCTCTGGGCTACCCAGCCGCTCGTAGATGTCCCAGGCTTCCAGCGCCATGCTCTGCGCGCGCGGATCGGCCAGGCCGATGTCCTCGATGGCCATGCGGGTCAGCCGGCGCGCCAGATACGACGGGTCGCAACCGCCATCCAGCATGCGGGTCAGCCAGTACAGCGCGGCATCCGGGTTGGAACTGCGTACCGACTTGTGCAGCGCGGAGATCTGGTCGTAGAACTGCTCGCCGCCCTTGTCGAAGCGACGGGTGCGGTCGGCCAGCACCTGGGTCAGGGTCTGCGGGGTGATGCGACCGCCCTCCCCGCCCGCCAGCTCGGCGGCGATCTCCAACAGGGTCAGCGCACGGCGCACGTCGCCATCGGCGGCGGTGGCGATTTCCAGCAGCAGTTCGGGACCAACCTCGATGCCTTCCTCGCCCAGGCCGCGCTCGCGATCACCCAGCGCACGCTCCAGCGCCTCGACGATGTCGGTCGGCGAAACGCCCTCCAGCACATGCACGCGGCAACGCGACAGCAGTGCCGAGTTCAGCTCGAAGGACGGGTTCTCGGTGGTGGCGCCGACGAACAGGATCGTGCCGCGCTCGATGTGCGGCAGGAATGCATCCTGCTGCGCCTTGTTGAAGCGGTGCACCTCGTCCACGAACAGCACGGTTCGGCGGCCTTCGGCAAAGCGCTGCGCGGCCTCGGCCAGCACCTGGCGCACTTCCGGCAGACCGGACAGCACGGCGGAGATGGCCCGGAACTCGGCATCGGAGTACTCGGCCAGCAGCAGCGCCAATGTGGTCTTGCCGCAGCCCGGCGGCCCCCACAGGATCATCGAGTGCACGCGACCGGATTCGACTGCGCGACGCAGCGCACTGTCGGGCGCGAGCAGACGCTTCTGCCCGACCATTTCGTCCAGGGTGCGGGGGCGCATGCGCTCGGCCAGCGGGCGCATGTGTTCCCGATCAACGCTCAGCAGATCGGGGCCGGGGAATGAAGTGGAGCGATGTCTTGGCACGCGGTCATTGTACCGCGACGCCCAACGGTATCGCCGGACGAGCTCTGGTAGTGCCGGCCGCTGGCCGGCAGCCCCGCAATGTGTCGGAAATGAGCCGGAGCCGGCGCCACCCATACATCGGTAAGCCACTGATTCACATAGGGCGTTCTTTCCCGGGGTCCGTGCATCCACATCAGTAACCGAGAATTTGAAACTCAACCCTTCAGAACCCACACATGCGCGATCCCGATTCCAATGCTCTGGAGTTCGTTGCCGGCTGCGCTGTCAATGCGGACATCTACTATCTGGCTGCAGCCCTCGGCCCAGGCCATGAACACTACGACCCCGATCCCGGCCCACCCACCCGGATGTTCGTCTTTGGCCGTGTACCCCAGGAAGGATGGTTCCATCATGACCTGCTGGACTTCCAGGTCATGTCCACACTATTCATCCCACCAGAAGACAGCGGTGGCCCACAGCGCATACTCGCGCTGGACTATTGGGGCCAGCTGGAATGCTACGGCCGCGCTGGCGCCACGATTGAGCGCGTGAATGCGGATACGGGCGGCCTCACCCGCATTCGGCAGCTGGGTGAAGATCTATTCTGCTGCGGTGTGCACGGAATGATCTATCACCGCAACGAAGCTGGGTGGACTCAACTTCCCACACACTTCCCCGCACCCGAGCGCAGGAGTCTCGAGGACGATCTTGATTCAATGGACTTCGAAACGTGGCTTTTGTATTGCGGCCACATATTTGAACTTGACGCCGCTGCCCCACTACCCACTGATCCAGCGAATCGTGAGGCCGAGTTGCGCCGGAAGTTCGACGAAACGCGCGGCCAGATTGCTGAGGGCCGCAAAGACCCTGAGTACAGGGAGTGGCTCGCCAGTGTTGACGTGCCCAGTGTGAACGACCTCTGCGGAACCGGTCCAGCAGACCTCTACGCAATCGGCTCTGATGGCCTGATTGCGCACTGGAATGGCTTGAACTGGACGCTGCCCGAACAAGTCACCACTGCGGAGCTGTTTCACGCCTGCAGAACCGACCAAGGTCGCCTCGTCTTTGTCGGCAAGGAAGGCACCATCATTACGGGCGACATTTCCACTGGATTCGAGCACCTACGCCACGACGCAAGCGAGGACATCAACTTCAATTCGGCCTGCCAACATGGGCAACAGATCTTCATCGGCACTGAATATGGAGGCCTGTACGTCTATAGCCTCGAAACCGGCGTAGTTGAACCCCTGCTGGAAGGCATCCCCGACGAGCTGAGAGAAGCGACGATCGTCGACATCAGTTCCGTGGATGGCGTGCTGTGGGTGCTGACACCCTGGGACCTGACGCGATTTGATGGCACCGAGTGGCAGGTGATCGTTCATCCGGACAACGGATGAACCAACCGAAAGCGTGCCAACCAAGGTTGGCACCTACCAGAGCGGGCCAGGTTGGATCGCGGTCGCGCCGGGCCCTGCCCGCCAGATCAGGCCGCAGGGTTCGGTAGTGCCGGCCGCTGGCCGGCAGATCAAGAGAGTGTCAACCAAGGTTGACCTCCACCAAGGCGGTGCGGATTGACACCCACCAGGGCAGGTAGCGCCGGGCCATGCCCGGCGACCCGTATCAATTACCGATGACGTCGGTACCCTTCGGCGGGGTGAAGCTGAAGGTGCCGGCGGCAAAGCCCGGGTTGCGCTTCCAGCCACTGAAGGTGATCACGGTGCGCTGGCCGACGGCATCCGTGATTTCCATCTTCGCCAGGCCCTGGGCATTGAAGCCCAGCGCGGCGTACTGGAAGCTGGCTTCGGTATCGCGCTTCGGCGACAGCGACAGCCACTGCAGGCCATCCCGCTGGGCGGCTTCTTCGCTGAGGTCGTACTGCTGCTCCAGCAGTGCCGGGTTGATCAGCGCGGTCAGCGGGCTGTTCTGCTCTTCCTTGCCCTGCTCGCGCACGGTGGCCTGTTCCAGGTCCGGCTCGTACATCCAGACCTTCTTGCCGTCGGCCACGATCAGCTGTTCGTGCGGGCGCACGTACTCCCAGCGGAACAGGCGCGGCGCCGACAGTGCCACGCGGCCACTGGTCGATTCCTTCACCTTGCCGCGGCTGTCGAACACCTGCTGGCTGAACTGTCCATCCAGGCCCTTCAGGCCGCTGGTGAAGGTCTTCAGGTCATCGCGGGCGCCAGCCCAGGCGCTGCCGGCGGCGGCGCAGGCCACGGCCAGGGTGGTGGTGGCGAGAAAACGGCGAAGGCGAAGGTTCATGCGGGGATCCTGTCGGCACGCAGGCCAGGAAGGTTGGAGATGAGTGTGCCCGGGGCAAGCTGAATGGGCGATCAGGGCGCCATTATGACGCCCTGATCGTCGAACGGCGATGCACGCGTCGAGGTCGTTTCATCCACGCATGGCGTGGATCTACCATCACCACTGACATGAGTGGCCGGCATCGCACCACCCACGCGTGGCGTGGCTCTACTTCAACTTGCCGTACAGCACCTGGCCGCGGAAACCGCGCCGCACTTCGCGGTACAGCGCGCGGAACGCGGTGTAGTCCTGCGGCTGGCACAGCGCCTCTGGCCCACGCACCGCGTTCTGCTGCAAGCGGTGGTGCACGATCACGTCCTGGCCCTCGCGGCTCCAGTCCACCCGGTACTCGCCGGCGGCATTCGCAAAACGCTGGCTCGCCGGGATGGCGATGATCGGAGCGTTGGCCGGGAACTGCAGGCGATAGGTTTCCTCGCGCAGGCTGGCATTGCAGTAGAACGGCGTCTCGTTGGCCGGCGCCGAGGCGGTGGCGTACAGCCCACGCACCGACTCGCCACCCGGCGGGTCCGGCACGGCCATGCCGCCGGCCACGCTGAAGTCGGCGTAGTCCTCGGCCTGGAACGCCATGCGATAGCCAAACGGCCGGGTCAGATCGACCGGCACACCCTGGATCTGCAGCTGCCCTCGCCCGTCGAAACCGGAGGCGGCCATGATCTGCTCTTCAGCGCGCGCGCGGTTCTGCGCGTTGAGCTGGGAGAACTGGGCGCGCATGCCGATCTCGGCGTTCTCGCCCAGCTTGGGAATGGTCTCGCCGCGCAGGTTGCCGTTGGCATCGAAGGTGAAACGAACTTCCATCGAGGTGGCATTGCGCTCCGGCGTGTTGGCCGGGGTACGCGCCAGCGTAGCGTCACGGGTGCGCATCACCGGCGCACCCAGGTCACCTTCCGGCAGCTGCCCGAAGCGCGCCCACGCAGTGGTCGAATCCAGATACAGATCGAACTCGGGGATGTAGGTGATGGCGTGGTTGAAGCGGCCCAGCACCGGAATCTTCGGCAGCGTCGGGCCACCGCCCGCGCCAATCAGCACCGGCGAGCTGGCGATGCCCTTGGCCGCCAGCAGCGCCTCGAGGATCGTCACGTGGTCCTTGCAGTCGCCGTAGTGGTTGTCGAGGATGCTCTGCGCGCTGTTCGGCTCCAGGCCGCCATTGCCCAGGTACACCGCCACATAGCGGATGTTCTGCGCCACCCAGCGGTACAGCGCATCGGCCTGCTCGCGGCGGTCACTGATGCCGGCGGTGACCTGGTCGGCCAGCGCCTGCAGTTCCGGCGTGACCTGCGCGGCCGGGCCGGCCTTGAGCTGATAGGCGCGCCCCATCTGCGACCAGTCACGATACGTGCTGGCCATGATGTTCGGGCCGAACTCCCAGCCCGCCGCCGACCAGTTCTGTGCTGGCATGGCTTCGCGACGCTGGTAGCGCCAGCGCCACTGCGCCTGGCCGTTCTTCACCGTCGGGCGATCGCTGCCCTGCACGCCGCGGCTGTCGACGAACATCGGCAGGTTGGCCGGCGCACTCAGGGTGACTTCGGCGTCCTCGTACTCGGTGAAGACGTTGAAGGTCTCCCAAAGGCCGAAATAGCCCGGGAAGTACGGCGTGGCCTGGGTGCGGCGCACCTGGTAGTACAGGCGCGTACCCGGGGCCAGGTTCGGGAACACGATCACCCGCACCTTGCGGTCGGCATACATTGCCGCCGAGGCGCTGGAGTAGCTCTCCTGGGTGTAGATGCGGTCGGCCGGCACGTCACGGCGCTGGCCATCGGCGGTGATGGTGTAGGCGCCGAGCACTTCCAGCGTCTCCATCTTTTCGCTGTAGCTCAGCCGCACCTGGCTGAACTGCTCGACCGAGGCCTTGGTCTTGAGCAGGACTTCGTAGGTTTCGGTCTGCACATTGCCTGCATCCGGCCGCACCTGGTAGTCGGCGCGGTAACGGACAATGCTGAAATTATTGCTGGCTTCGGTATCGCCGCGAGTAGAAGGCGGCGCCGTGGCGGGCGCGGAGGTGGCGGTGTCTGCCAGTGCCGGGCCGGCAGCCAGGAAGGCTGCCAGCGCCAGTGCCAGCGCGCTGGGTACGGGGTGAAGCATGCGTCGGTTCCTTGGACGTCGTGGGGGATACGTCGGGTCTTACTTCGGCGGCGGCGGTGCCAGCACCGTGCGGTCGCCGTTGTGCTCGGGCGAACTGACCACACCGGCCGCTTCCATGGCCTCGATCAGTCGCGCTGCACGGTTGTAGCCGATCTTCAGTCGGCGCTGCACGCCGGAAATCGAGGCGCGGCGGGTCTCGGTGACCACCCGCAGCGCTTCGTCATACAACGGGTCGGACTCATCGCCGGCAGAGCTGTTCTCGGGCAGGCCGGTGGCACCGACGACCACGCCGTCGCCCATCGTCTGCACTTCGTCCAGCACGCCGTCGACATAGTCGGCCGGGCCCATCGCCTTGAGGTGCTCGACCACGCGGTGCACTTCCTCGTCGGAGACGAACGCGCCGTGCACGCGCTCGGGCATGGCGGTACCCGGCGGCAGGTACAGCATGTCGCCGTGGCCGAGCAGGGTTTCCGCACCGGACTGGTCGAGGATGGTGCGCGAGTCGATCTTGGAGCTGACCTGGAAGGCGATGCGGGTCGGGATGTTGGCCTTGATCAGGCCAGTGATCACGTCCACCGACGGGCGCTGCGTGGCCAGGATCAGGTGGATGCCGGCCGCGCGCGCCTTCTGTGCCAGGCGCGCAATCAGCTCTTCCACCTTCTTGCCGACGATCATCATCATGTCGGCGAATTCGTCGATGAAGATGACGATGAACGGCAATGTCTCCAACGGACGCGGCGCCTCACCCAGTTCCGGGTTCGGCTTGAACAGCGGGTCCATCATCGGCTGGCCGGCGTCCTGGGCTTCCTTCACCTTCTTGTTGAAGCCGGCCAGGTTGCGCACGCCCACCGCGCTCATCAGCTTGTAGCGGCGCTCCATCTCGGCCACGCACCAGCGCAGGCCGTTGGCGGCCTCCTTCATGTCGGTGACCACCGGCGCCAGCAGGTGCGGGATGCCCTGGTAGACGCTCAGTTCGAGCATCTTCGGGTCGATCATCAGCATCCGCAGGTCTTTCGGCGAGGCCTTGAACAGCAGGCTCAGCACCATGGCGTTGACCGCCACCGACTTGCCCGAACCGGTGGTACCGGCCACCAGCAGGTGCGGCATGCGCGCCAGATCGGCCACGGTCGAGCGCCCGGCAATGTCCTTGCCCAGCGCCAGGGTCAGCACGCTGGCCGACTTGTCGTATTCCTTCGAGCGCAGCAGCTCGGACAGGTAGATCATCTCGCGGGTGACGTTGGGAATTTCCAGGCCGATCACCGACTTGCCCGGAATCACGTCCACCACGCGCACCGACTTCACCGACAGGCCGCGCGCGATGTCCTTGTCCAGCGAACTGATCTGGCTGACCTTGATGCCCGGCGCGGGCTCGATCTCGAAGCGGGTGATGACCGGGCCGGGGTTGGCACCAACCACCTGGGCGTCGATGCGGAAATCCTTCAGCTTGAACTCGATCTGCCGCGACAGCGCGTCCAGGGTTTCCTTGTCGTAGCCCACCGGCTGCGGCTTGGGGTCGTCCAGCAGGGCCAGCGGCGGCAGGTCCGAGCCGTCGCCGTTGACGCCCCGGAACATCGGAATCTGCGTGTCGCGCTTGGCCCGATCACTCTTCTCGATCACCGGTTCCGGGCGCGGCTCGATCTTCACCGGCTCACGCTTGGCACGCACCTCCGCATCAGCCTTGCGCACTTCCTGGCGCTCCTCGCGCATCACCCGGGTCTGCTTCCACTCGGTGACTTCTTCCTTCTTGCGCTCCAGCAACGGCGCCAGCGACATCACGCCGCGGCCGATCTTCTCCATCACCACAAACCAGGACAGCCCGGTCGCCAGGGTGATCGAGGCCAGCAACAGGACCAGTACGAACAGGTTCGCGCCCAGCGCGCCGAAACCCACCGTGAGCGAATTGCCGACCAGCTTGCCGAGGATGCCGCCGGCACTGGAGACGTCACCGCTGAACAGGCGAACGTGCAGGAAGCCGGTGCCCGCGATCAGGAAGCCAACCAGCCCGACCAGGCGCAGCGCCGGGTCCAGGTCATTTTCGCCCTTGCTTTCGCGCTTGAGCCCGAACATGGCGATCCACGCCAGCGCGCCCAGCACCACCGGGAGCAGGAAGGCGATGTAGCCGAACAACTGCAGCAGCACATCGGCAATCCAGGCCCCGGCTCGACCGCCGAGGTTGTGTACCGGCGCGACCACGCTGCCGGTGTGCGACCAGCCCGGATCGGTAGCTGAATACGTGAACAGACTGGCCGCCAGGTACAGCAGGGCCGGCGCGATGGCGATCAGACCCAGGTCGCGCCAGAGGCGCTGGCGGCGTGGATTGTCGGTCGTCGCCGCCGCGGCCGTGCGACGTGACGCCTTGCTGTCGTCGGACTTGGAGCGTTCGGGGACCTGCTTCGCCACCTTAGACCATACCTTTGGAATGCGCTGTTAGTGATTGATAATAAATGAGACGGCGTCAGTTTTCAGTTATGCGACATCTGACAGGGCGTTTGGCCGCCAGAACCACCGCTGGATGACGGCGTTCTGTTCATCGGCTTGAATCGCCCTGCCCCAGCCGCCACTCTATGACCAGCCACGGATGCTGCGCAAACATCGCCAGCGCCTTGTCCCATCTACCTTTTCGCGAGTTTACATGAGCACCAGCCTGCCCTCCCGTCACCAGCGCCTCGTCATCCTCGGTTCCGGCCCGGCCGGTTGGACCGCCGCCGTCTACGCCGCCCGCGCCAACCTGAAGCCGGTCGTGATCACCGGCCTGCAGCAGGGCGGCCAGCTGATGACCACCACCGAGGTGGACAACTGGCCCGGTGACGCCCACGGCCTGATGGGCCCGGACCTGATGGCGCGCATGCAGGCCCACGCCGAGCGCTTCGAGACCGAAGTCATCTTCGACCACATCCATACCGCCGACCTGTCGCAGCGCCCGTTCAAGCTGATCGGCGACAGCCACGAGTACACCTGCGATGCGCTGATCATCTCCACCGGCGCCACCGCCAAGTACCTGGGCATTCCGACCGAGGACGAGTTCAAGGGCCGCGGCGTGTCCGCCTGCGCCACCTGTGACGGCTTCTTCTACCGTGACCAGGATGTGGTTGTGGTCGGCGGCGGCAACACCGCCGTGGAAGAAGCCCTGTACCTGTCCAACATCGCCCGCAAGGTCTACCTGGTCCACCGCCGCGACACCCTGAAGGCGGAAAAGATCATGCAGGACAAGCTGTTCGCCAAGGTTGCCGCCGGCAAGATCGAAACGGTCTGGCACCACCAGGTGGAAGAAGTGCTGGGCAACGAGGCTGGCGTGACCGGCGTGCGCGTGAAGTCGACCCTGGACGGCAGCACCCGCGACATCGACGCCCACGGCTTCTTCGTGGCGATTGGCCACCACCCGAATACCCAGCTGTTCGACGGCCAACTGGCGATGAACAACGGCTACCTGGAAATCCGTTCGGGCCTGGGCGGCAACGCCACCGAGACCTCAGTGGAGGGCGTGTTCGCCGCCGGCGACGTGGCCGACCAGCACTACCGCCAGGCGATCACCTCGGCCGGCTTCGGCTGCATGGCCGCGCTGGATGCCGAGCGCTACCTGGACGCGCAGGGCAAGGCCAGCTGAGAGGCGGACTCGCTTCTGTAGGGTCGAGCCACGCTCGACTCCGGATAGAAGGCCGACGCCAGTGCGTCGGCCTTTTCGTTTTCACGGGCCGGCCAGCCCTGTCGCCGCAACACTCAACCCACCCGGCCGCCGTATGCACTGCACTCTGTGCCTGACCGGCGGCGACGTCACCCCATCGGCATCGACCACCTGCGTGTTCCAGAACAAGGGGGCGCTGCCAGCGCTCTCGCACTTCATGATGATCTGGCTGGGCTTCTCGTCCGGCGCAGCGATGTGGACCTTGCCATCGGTGCAGGTCCACCCGGGCGGGCAACCCACATTGGTGGTGACCAGATCAATCGGGTACCGGGGGTGGCCCTCAAACACCACGTCGACACGCCGAGAATTCCCCGCGGACAGCTCGATGGACTGGATGGGCTCCACCTTCAACGGCACACAACCCTCGCCTTCGCGGAACAGCCGATAGCCCTTCTCGACACCCTTCATTGAGGCGGTGCGAAATGCAGGGTCCAGCAAGGCTGCGGCATCGGTTGGGTTTGTGTGGAAGGCAACTTCGACAACCACCGATGGCATCTGCGCGAATCCGTTTTCACCGTGGCCGGCGGCTGCACCCGCCGCCGCAACAGGGAAGTCTGCATACTCCTCCTGTGCCGTAATGAGCTCGCGCATGTAGCAGAGCACCATGTCGGCAAGCCGTTGATCACCTGGCTTGCGCGGATGGTAGTAGACGCGCGTGCCCCGAGCCGCGCCCGAGGCATCCGCATTTGTGTGGATGCTGAGCAACCCTGCTGCACCAAGATGATTCGCATAGTAGGGCCGGGCACGAATATCATCGGAAACCTCCCTGTCTGTCGCCGTGCTGTTGGCAAAGTGGTTCCAGATATCCGGCCGATCTGGCAGCAGATCGCGGAGATGGTACCTGGATGACATTTCGTTCCAGGCCCTCTCGGACTCTGGATGCAGGTCGCCCTGATTGCGACGCGCCCGGTGGATCACCCGTCCTCCACGCTCTTCCATCAACTGCTGCAGTTCTTCGGCATAGCCAACGGTAATCAGATCCTCCTGAACGCCATTCCGGGCAGGGCGCTGGAACTCCCACTCCAATCCAGGATGCACACGAACCAGGCCGTGACTTGCAGAGACCAGTACCGGGTTCACCCTTGAAGCATCCGATGACTGAGAGGCTGCCGCAGGCATGATTGGAAAGTGCTCCCAGTAGGGCTTTCCTTCGTACAGGACCTCCGACTGGACCTCGCCTGCGCCGGACGTCAATGCATAGAACTCAAGCGAGCTCCGGATGTACTGCTCGATTTCCTCAAGTGAGTGATCATCCTCCGCAGGCAACATGCCAGGGCCGAAGCGTATGATCAGCCGCTGGCGTTCCAGATCGACGGAAGCCTTTACGACCACATGAGTCGACCGCGACGTTCGGATCTGGTGCGCGTCAAGCATCCGCTGCGCCTCTCGCGTCAGCAGCAGATCCAGCGCTGGATCAGTCTCGATCATCGCATGTGCGGGCTGGGCAATCGCTGCCGGCCCAGCGCCCAGGCCAGCAATGATCAGTGCAAACGCAGAGCAACGGAGAGCATTCATGCATTCCATGTATCGAATCCTTCGATGTGGGTATGCGCCAGAAGGGCGCGAAGATGGAATGTCCCATCCAGCTCCCAGCTACTTCGTTGAACCGACTCGCGATTTCGACCAATTCGGATAATCCTCAAGTCGAGTGCGGCAACACTTTTCGCACCCCGCCTGCCCTATCCTTCCCCCATGTCTTCCCCCCGCTTCCTCGACTCCCTGCAGTCCATTCCCGCCGCCGACTGGGATGCCCTGCACGACGGGCAGAACCCGTTCGTCAGCCACGCCTTCCTCTCAGGCCTGGAACAGCACGGCTGCCTGCGCGAAGACTGGGGCTGGCAGCCCCGGCACTTCACGCTGTGGGAAGGTGATCGCCTGATTGGCGCCATTCCGGGTTACCTGAAGACCAACTCGCACGGCGAGTTCGTGTTCGATCACGCCTGGGCCAACGCGTATGCCCGCCATGGCCGCGACTACTACCCGAAGTGGCTGGGCGCGGTGCCGTACTCGCCGGTCACCGGGCCGCGGCTGCTGGCCCGTCACGATTCAGAGCGCGCCGCACTTCTATCAGCACTGCGTGACGCGCTGCCGGCGCTTGATGTCTCCTCCGCCCATATCAACTTCCACACCGCCAGCGATGAGGCGCTGTTCGGCGATGACTGGCTGCTGCGCGAGGACGTGCAGTTCCAGTGGCAGAACCCGGGCGACTGGACCACGTTCGATCAGTTCATCGGCGCGATGGACCACAAGCACCGCAAGAACATCCGCCAGGAGCGCGCCAAGGTCACGCGTCAGGGCATCAGCTTCCGCGTGGTGCACGGCGACGACGCCAGCCGCACCGACCTGCTGGCGATGTACCGCTTCTATCTGCAGACCTTTCTTGAATACGGCAACGCCCCGGCGCTGACCGAGGCCTTCCTGCGCCATCTGGCTATTTCGTTGGGTCGCGGGCTGGTGCTGTTCCTGGCCGAACAGGAGGGCGAGCCGATAGCCGGCGCGCTGTGCCTTCGCGGTGGTGACACGCTGTACGGCCGCTACTGGGGCGGCGCTACCCTGCCCGGCCTGCACTTCGAGGCCTGCTACTACCAAGGCATCGAGTACTGCCTGCGCGAGGGGCTGACCCGCTTCGAGCCCGGGGCGCAGGGCGAGCACAAGCTGGCACGCGGGTTCCTGCCAACCCTGGTGCGCAGCCGGCACTGGGTGGCAGATACGGAGTTCGCCGAGGCGCTGCAGGACTGGTGCAGACAGGAGCGACGCGATGTGCGGCGTTATCAGCAGGAACTGCAGGGGCATAGCCCGTTCCACGCAGGAACGTAGAGTCGAGTTTGCTCGACCGGCGCGGTGCCGAAAAGCGTGCCAACCAAGGTTGGCACCTACCATAGCAATGAGGCGTGCCAACCAACGTCGGCATCTACCAGGACAATAGCGAGGACGCAGTGCTCAGGTGCACTGCCAGAAATGCCCGCTCACCCTGCACGTCGCGCACCAGAACGTATAGAGCATCCCGCCACTGCCCCACAGCAGCGTGCCCTCACCCGTGGTTGGCAGTGTCGAATCCAGCTGCATCACGAATGGCATCTCCTGGCCGCAATCGATGCACGCCGGGTACCAGGCGCTCTGCACCCAGCTGGGCGCACCGCCCACGCGCGACAGGTTCTGCCGATGGTTGGACTGGCCCCAGTCCTGTTGTTGCCAGCGCGCACTGTCCATGGCGGCCAGGCCGACCTCGGCCTGCATGAGGTCACCGCTGTCGGTCGGCGTGGCCGGCACCTCCAGACGCTGGCTGGGGTGGCAGCTTGGCAGGCCGATGGCATCGTGGCGATAGAAGCGCACGGGCGGATCTTCCCAACCGCAGCAGTCCAGGCACAGGCCAAGCGTGATCTCACCCGCCGCGCCCGGTTGCAGCGCGGCAGCATCGGTCCGCAGCAGGCGCTGCAGCGGCGCATGGCAGCTGCCACACAACGCTTCCAGCGGCCCTCCCATCTGCCCGGCGTGATGCACCTGCCCACCATTCCAGGTTGGGTGCAGGCGCCAGATGCGCTTGCGCCAGCTCGGCTCTTCGGCCACCTGCACGCGATGCTGCTCGCGGCCGAAGCGGATGTGCAGCGGCCGCTCCCCATGCAGGCGCCGCGGCTGCGGTCCGTCGGCGACGCCGGCCCAGTGCGCCCAGACCTCAGCATCCAGCGCACCCCAGTCAGCGAGGTAGCCGCGGGCAACGGCATAGCTCTCGGGATGCGCCGCGAGCAGCAGCGCCCTGGCCCGCGCCATTTCGCGATCGTCATCGGCCTCCGCCAGAATCTGCGCCCACTGCGCGGCAGTGACGGACGGCAGGCCCTGCCATACCTGCGAAGCCAGCTGCAGCTCGTTTTCGATGGCCAGCGCCAGCAAGGCCTCCCAGTCGTCCTGCAGCACCTGCGGCGCCTGGTGGCTGGTGAATTCGATCACACTGGCCAGCAGTTCGCCGCGCTCGCCATCCCGATAGCGGCGCCAGGCCTCGGCACAGACCGGCACCACTGACTCGTCCGGCAACAGGTCCAGCGCGGTATCGAGGAAGATCGAGCTGGGCGAGCGCCGGATGAGTGCCTGCAGCATCAGCGCGCCGAGCTGGTCCGGCTGCTCAGTGGCCAGCGCCAGCAGCATGCCCTGACTGTCGTTGCGCGTGCGCGGGGTGTCGTGCACCTCGAGGATAGCGGTGATCGCGTCACTCATGGGTGGGGCTCCTTGCCGTTGGACGCTGATGGTGCCAGACATCCGCGATCACCACGACGAATACAATGGCGGCATGACCCGCCAGCTGCCCTGGCGCCTGGCCGATGCGCCGGACGCTCCTTTCCCTCCGGCCGAGACCGCCCTGCGCCAGCCCGACGGCCTGCTCGCGGTGGGCGGCGACCTGCACCCGATGCGCCTGCTCAACGCATATGCCGGCGGCATCTTCCCGTGGTTCAGCGAGGGCGAGCCGATCCTGTGGTGGTCGCCGGACCCGCGCATGGTGTTCCGCACCGAGGGCGTGCATCTGTCCAGCCGCTTCCGCCGCCAGTTGCGCGGCAGCACCTGGGAGGTCACCGCTGACACAGCCTTCAGTCGTGTGATGCGCGCCTGTGCGGCGGCACCTCGGCCCGGCCAGGACGGCACCTGGATCAGCCCGGCGATGGTCGAGGCCTACAGCCAGCTGCACGACCTCGGCTTTGCCCACTCCGTCGAGGTCTGGGACCGGCAGACCCTGGTCGGCGGCATCTACGGGGTGGCCATCGGGTCGATGTTCTTCGGCGAAAGCATGTTCAGTGGTGCCAGCGGCGGTTCCAAGATCGCACTGGCCGCGCTGGCATCCACGCTTCACGGCTGGGGCTGGGAGCTGATCGATGCCCAGGTGGAAAATCCGCACCTGCTGCGGATGGGTGCCGAACACCTGCCGCGCGCGGAATTCCTCAATCACGTGCGCCAAGCCGTGCGCAGTGACGGCCGTGAAGGCCATTGGACACAGGCTGTGGGGCGCTTTCCGGCACGACGTTTGGCCGGGGGTTAACGCAAACTTTGCAAGCTGGGCCCATCACGCGTAAAATACCGCGCCTTAGGCCCAGCGTGGCCGTTTTCTGAACCGCACAGGACTACATGTCGAAAGACGATTCCATCGAGTTCGAGGGCACCGTCAGCGAGACGCTGCCGAACACCACTTTCCGCGTTCGTCTGGAAAATGGGCACGAAATCATCGCCCATATCTCCGGCCGCATGCGCAAGAACTACATCCGCATCCTCACCGGTGACCGGGTCAAGGTTGAAATGACCCCGTACGACCTGACCAAGGGTCGTATCACCTACCGCATGAAGTAAGCGGTCGGCGCACTGCGCCACTCCGACAGGGCCGGCCTTGCTGCTGGCCCTTTGTCGTGCGCGGAAGAAAGCGACCATTCTGGATGCCACTCGATTTTCGTCCTTGTCTGAAATGCAGCATCGCGCCGGGATTGCAGACTCAACGCGTTCTTCACAGAGGGCGTTGCACGCATGACCTACCTGATCGTCCTGGATCCACAGTCCGTCACCAGCCGCTGCTATGCCAGCAAGGGCCCTGACGGCACCTGGTTCGGCCAGCCCTGCCTGGTCTGCACCAGCATGGACGCGTCGCACCCGCTGTACCTTGCCGTCCAGCGCGAGATCTCCCACGCGGGAGGCACGCTGAAGCAGCGCCTGCATATTCCACATGAGGCCGTTGCATTCGTCATCGAGGATGGCGGCGACCACGGGCGCCAGCAGGGATTCCGCTCGATCACGGCTTGATGCGCCAAAGGTCATCGTGACCGATCTCACCGTGGCTTAGGTCAGCCCTGCTTGCGGCAGATTCGCATTTGCAGTGACGGCGGCATCTTGGGATCCGATCCAGTCCGGATCGCCGCCCCCTGCCCCCGCCATGAACCTGTCCTCCCTGCTCATCCCCCTTGCCGTGTCCGTGGCCATCCTGCTGGCGTCGCCCGCCCGTGCGGCTGAGACCACTCCGGCCACATGCGTGCCCCTTGCCGGCGAACAGCAGATCGTCCGCGCCGGTGCGGACAAGAACATCCTGCTTCGCTCCGGCGAAGACCACTATGTCGTGCACTTCCGCAACAGCTGCTCCTCGGCCGTGCTGGCACCCCGCCTCGGTTTCAAGACCGACGGCAAGGCCGCTGACCAATTGTGCGACGGGGGGAGGAGTGAGCTGGACACCGGTCGCGGCAGCTGCGAGGTAGCGCGCGTCGAGCCGATCGATGGCGAGCGGTTCAAGCGTGAAGCACGCCGCCGCAGCCGCTGACACCAGACAGGACAAGGGCGGCCGAAGCCGCCCTTGTCGCGATATACGTCAACGCGTCGCAGCAACCAGCGACAACACTCTAGGTTGCGCACGCTGCCGTGCCAGCCAGAGATCGTAGCTGGATTGCAGCCCCATCCAGAAAACCGCAGTACTCACTCCCGCCATCTCCAGGCGGATGGCGAGGTCAGGACTGATGCCCGCCTTGCCGTTCAGAACCCGCGAAAGGGCTACCCGCGACATTGCCAGGCGCTCGGCCGCCTCGGTCACAGACAGATCCATTGGATCAAAGACCATTGCCTTGATCGTCTGCCCCGGATGTGGATGGTGATGAATCATGCGCGGCCTCAGTGATAGTCCAGGTAATCCAGCAGCTCCACGTCGCTGCCAGTGAAACGGAAGGTAATCCGCCAGTTTCCGTTGACCCATACAGACCAATGCCCTTTCAGGCCGCCCCGGAGCTTATGCAGGCGCAATCCAGGCATGGCCAGATCCTCAGGACTCGAAGCCACATCCAGGATCGACAGGATCATCAACACCTTGTTGGCGTGACTGTGGCGGATTCCACTACTGCTACCGGAACGGTAGAGCCGCTCGAGGCCCTTGTGACGAAAACCGATGATCATCACTGTATCCTGTATCGTTGCGCGATACAACCGGGCGACACCCCATCGCAACCAGAAGACAGCATTGGCTGCTCCATTCCGTTCAAGCAAGGCCGCAGACGACAGTCCCACTGGAAACAACAAGGGCGGCCGAAGCCGCCCTTGTCATTCCCAGTCTTTCACGCCAAACCTATGGCGTCAGCTCAATCCACTGTCACCGGCAACAACCGCTCCGGCTCGGCCTGGGTCTCAACCACCAGCTCGTCGTCGCGGACGTCAATGCTGACCCTGCCACCGTTGACCAGCTTGCCGAACAGCAGCTCGTCGGCCAGCGGGCGCTTGATCTTGTCCTGGATCACGCGGGCCATCGGGCGGGCACCCATCAGCGGGTCGAAACCATGGTGGGCCAGCCAGTCGCGCGCGGTCGGCGTGGCCGACAGGCTGACGTGCTTGTCCTGCAGCAGCATCTCCAGCTCGATCAGGAACTTGTCGACCACGCGCAGGATGTGCTCGAAGCCCAGCGCCTGGAACTGCACCACCGCATCGAGTCGGTTGCGGAATTCCGGGCTGAAGCTGCGGCGGATGGTCTCCATCGCGTCGGTGGCATGGTCCTGCTTGGTGAAGCCGATCGAACGCCGTGACGCCTGGGCCGCGCCGGCATTGGTGGTCATCACCAGCACCACGTTCTTGAAGTTGGCCTCGCGACCGTTGGTATCGGTCAGCACGCCGCGGTCCATTACCTGCAACAGGATGTTGAAGATGTCCGGATGCGCCTTCTCGATCTCGTCCATCAGCAGCACGCAGTGCGGGGTCTTGACGATCTTCTCGGTCAGCAGGCCACCCTGGTCGAAACCGACGTAGCCCGGAGGGGCGCCGATCAGGCGGCTGATCGAATGCGGCTCCATGTACTCGGACATGTCGAAGCGGACCAGCTCGATGCCCAGCTGCAACGCCAGCTGCTTGGTCACCTCGGTCTTGCCGACACCGGTCGGGCCGGCAAACAGGAAGTTGCCGATCGGCTTTTCCGGATTGCCCAAGCCCGAACGGGCCAGCTTGATCGCCGAAGCCAGCGTATCGATGGCCGGGTCCTGGCCGAAGATCACCATCTTCAGGTTGCGCTCCAGATGCTGCAGCACATCCTTGTCGGTGGCGCTGACCTGCTTGGCCGGGATGCGCGCCATCTTGGCGACGATGGCCTCCACTTCCTCGACGTCGATCAGCTCCTTGCGCTGGCCTTCCGGCAACAGGCGCTGGCGGGCTCCGGCCTCATCGATCACGTCGATGGCCTTGTCCGGCAACAGGCGGTCGCCGATATGCTTGACCGACAGGTCCACCGCCGCCTGCAACGCCTCGTCGGAATAGGTCACGCCGTGGTGCTGCTCGTACTTGGACTTCAGGCCCTGCAGGATCTCGTAGGTCTCACCCACGGTCGGCTCGACGATGTCGATCTTCTGGAAGCGACGCGCCAGGGCGCGATCCTTCTCGAAGATGCCGCGGTATTCCTGGAAGGTGGTCGAGCCGATGCAGCGCAGCTCGCCGGACGCCAGCGCCGGCTTGATCAGGTTGGAGGCATCCATGGTGCCGCCCGACGCCGAGCCGGCACCGATGATGGTGTGGATCTCGTCAATGAACAGCACCGCGTTGGGCACCTTCTTCAGCGCGGTCAGCACGCTCTTCAGGCGCTTCTCGAAGTCGCCGCGATACTTGGTGCCAGCCACCAGCGCGCCCAGATCGAGCGAGTAGATCACCGCATCGGCCAGCACCTCCGGCACCGAACCTTCAATGATGCGGCGGGCCAGGCCCTCGGCGATGGCAGTCTTGCCCACGCCGGCCTCACCCACGTACAGCGGATTGTTCTTGCGGCGGCGGCACAGCACCTGGATGGTGCGCTCGATCTCGTCGGCACGACCGACCAGCGGGTCGATGCGACCGGCGCGGGCCTGCTCGTTGAGGTTGCTGGCGAACTCGGTCAGGGCATCGCCCTTCGGCTCGCCCTCCCCGCCTTCGATGCGGCCCTCGCCCTCGGAGGAAGAAGAGGGCTGCTCGCCCTCCTCGCCCAGCTTGGCGATGCCGTGGGACAGGTAATTGACCACATCCAGCCGGGTGACATCCTGCTGGTTGAGGTAATAAACGGCGTGGGAGTCCTTCTCGCCGAAGATGGCGACCAGCACATTGGCGCCGGTGACCTCCTTCTTGCCCGAGGACTGCACGTGGTACACGGCCCGCTGCAGCACACGCTGGAAGCCCAGGGTCGGCTGGGTATCGCGGCCGTCATCTTCGGCCAGGCGGGACACGGAGGCCTCGATGGCCTGCTCCAGCTCCTGGCGCAGGCGTTCGGCGTCTGCACCACAGGCCTTCAGTACGGCCTGGGCGGACGGGTTGTCGAGCAGTGCCAACAGCAGGTGTTCGACCGTCATGAACTCATGCCGGGCCTCACGGGCGCGCTTGTAGCACTGGCCGATGGTGTGTTCGAGGTCTTTGCTGAACATGGATTACTCCGGCGGCAGATGGGGACAATATGCGGCCTGACTACGCGATTTCCATCACCCTAGCGGATTGCTGCGTTCAGATGGCGTTATCAGTGCGAATCGCTTGATCTTCATTCACTCCAGGACAGCCCACCGAGCATGAGCGAACCCTACCTGAGCCGCTGGCGATTGCGGCGTGATGGCCCGGCCATCGAAACGCCCCATGCCCGCCTCTGGCCGGTACTGACCACCACCGGCGAGCCAGCGATGCTGAAGATCAGCAGCGAGACCGAGGAGCAGAACAGCCATCGCCTGCTGCGCTGGTGGGAGGGCGATGGCGCCGCCCGCCTGCTGGCCCACGAGGGACCGGCGATCCTGATCGAACGCGCCGACGGTGATTCATTGCGGCAACGCTCGATCGACGGCGACGATGACGCCTGCACCACGATCCTGTGCCAGGTTCTGCAGCGGCTGCACCGGCCACGGAGCGCGCCGCCAGCGGAACTGGTCTGCCTGACCAGATGGTTCGCCGACCTGCTGCAGCCAAGGGCTGCGCTGCCGCCACTGCTGGAACAGTGCAGATCACTGGCGATGGCCTTGCTGGAAGAGGAACAGGAAATCCGGCCACTACACGGCGACCTGCATCATGACAATGTGCTGGACTTCGGCGCACGCGGCTGGCTGGCGATCGACCCGAAGCGGCTGCTGGGTGATCGCGCGTTTGATTACACGACGCTGTTCAGCAACCCGGACCTGTGCGGGCCGGGCATTCACGTTGCCACCCGGCCCGAGCGGTTTGCCGCCCGGCTTGAACAGGTCAGCGCGTTGGCAGGCCTGGAGCGCACGCGCCTGCTGCGCTGGATCGCGGCGAGCGCGGGGCTATCGGCGGTGTGGTTCCGGGATGACGGCGACCCCGCCGAGATCGACGAGGCAGTGGCGCGAATGGCGCTGGAGGCGCTGGCAGAGGGGTGAGATCCGCGCCTGGCAGGCGCCCACCTTGGTGGGCACACCGGGTCCGGAATCGACGCAGGCCCCTGCCTGGTAGCTGCCCACCTTGGTGGGCACACCCACCCCGGGTCCATACGCCCGGGTGAAAAGCAGTCGAGCATGGCTCGACGCTACAAAAAGCCGGTCAGGCCTTTTCCATCGTGCACAGCAGCGGGTGCTGGTTCATGCGCGAATACTCGTTGACCTGGGCCACCTTGGTCTCGGCCACTTCGCGG
Source organism: Stenotrophomonas maltophilia (assembly GCF_004684085.1). Lineage (GTDB taxonomy): Bacteria > Pseudomonadota > Gammaproteobacteria > Xanthomonadales > Xanthomonadaceae > Stenotrophomonas > Stenotrophomonas maltophilia_AS. The sequence goes on along the minus strand of NZ_SRHZ01000046.1, from coordinate 12,433 downwards.
GTGAACACCCCGCACACACCGCGGCCGCGGGTATGGACGTGCAGCATCACCTGCGTGGCCTTGTCCAGGTCCATGGTGAAGAACTGCTGCAGCACGTCCACCACGAAATCCATCGGGGTGTAGTCGTCATTGAGCAGCATCACCTGGTAGAACGGCGGCGGCGCCACTTCCGGGCGCGCGGGTTCCACGGCAACGCCGTGCTCGTGATGGGAATCGGGGGAAGACTCGCGGGGCATCTGCCCATTATAGAGGCTCGAGCGGGCCTGCGTCGGCCCGCCGCAGATTGGACGGCACGCACGGCCGCCGTCACAATTGCACCCTCTCTCAATACTGTTTCACAGGATCTTCATGAAAAGGACCCTTCTCCCCGCCCTGCTGATCGCCCTGGCTGCCGCAGGCTCTGCCGCCGCTGCGCCGGAGGGTGACAAGGCCGTGGCCCGCCACCTGGACAAGCTGGGTTACAACTACGAGGTTGACGAAGACGGCGACTACCGTCTGGTGTTCGACGTCGAAGGTGATCGTACCCAGATGGTCTACGTGCGTTCGTCGGTGGAGGACTTCGGTACCCACAACATCCGCGAAATCTGGTCGCCGGCCTACAACGCCAAGACCAAGCAGTTCCCGGTGGCCGTGGCCAACCGCCTGCTGGAAGATTCGCAGGACGCCAAGATGGGCGGCTGGGTGAAGCAGGACACCACCGCCATGTTCGTCGTGAAGATCGACGCCGACGCCACTGCGGACCAGCTCAGCGACGCCATCGATGCGGCGATCCGCACTGCCGACGCGATGGAGCTGGAACTGACCAAGAAGGACGAATTCTGAGTTGAACGCCACGCCGGACCCGCGCTGGGCACCGCACGCCACCGTCGCCACCGTGGTGGTCGACGGCGGCCGCGTGCTGCTGGTTGAAGAAACCATCGACGGCCGTGCGGTGCTGAACCAGCCGGCCGGCCACCTCGAGCCGGGCGAAAGCCTGGCCGAGGCGGCACTGCGCGAGACCCGCGAGGAAACCGGCTGGACCGTGCAGCTGACCCACTTCATCGGCTGCTACCAGTGGACCGCCGGTGACGGCACCACTTTCCTGCGCTTCTGCTATGCGGCGCGCCCGGTCTCGCACGACCCGGCGCAGCCGCTGGACACCGGCATCGACCGCGCGCTGTGGCTGACCCCCGCCGAGCTGCAGGCCGCCGGCGAACGCCAGCGCAGCCCGTTGGTGTGGCAGGTGGTGGCCGATTACCTGGGTGGCCAACGCCATCCCCTTTCCCTGGTCCGGGAGGTCGCATGAGCACTCCGCGTGTGATGGTGGGCGTCTCCGGTGGCGTCGATTCCTCGGTCGCCGCTTGGCGCCTGGTGCAGCAGGGCGAGGCCGTGGCCGGTCTGTTCATGCAGAACTGGGCCGACGACGGCAGCGGTGACTGCCGGGCCGAGGACGACCGCCGCGACGCGGTGGCCGTCTGCGGCCTGCTCGGTATCCCGTTCCACTTCCGCGATTTCTCCAACGAATACTGGCAGGGTGTGTTCGAGCACTTCCTGGCCGAGTACGCCGCTGGCCGCACGCCGAACCCGGACGTGCTGTGCAACCGCGAGGTGAAGTTCAAGCACTTCCTGGACGCCGCCCGCGAGCTGGGCGCCGAACGCATCGCCACCGGCCACTACGCGCGGGTGACCCAGCGCGGCCACCAGTGGCTGCTGCTGCGTGGCGCCGACCGCTCCAAGGACCAGAGTTACTTCCTGCACCAGCTGGGCCAGGAACAGCTGTCGGCGACCCTGTTCCCGATTGGCGACCTGGAAAAGACCGACCTGCGCCGGATCGCGCGTGACGTCAGCCTGCCGACCCATGCCAAGAAGGATTCCACCGGCATCTGCTTCATCGGCGAGCGCGACTTCCGCGAGTTCCTCGGCCGCTACCTGCCGGCCAAGCCCGGCCAGATCCTCGACCCGACCGACGGCAGCGTGATCGCCGAACATCCGGGCGTGTTCTATTTCACCCTGGGCCAGCGCGAGGGCCTGAACATCGGCGGCGTGCGTGGACGTCCGGCCGCGCCGTGGTACGTGGTCGGCAAGGATGTGGCCAGCAACGTGCTGTACGTGGACCAGGACCGCGACAGCCCGTGGATGCTGTCCGAGCGCCTGCGTTCGGAAACCGCGCACTGGATCGCCGGCTCGCCGCCGGCACGGCGCTTTGAATGCACCGCCCAGACCCGCTACCGCCAGCCCGACGAGCCGTGTACGGTCGAGGTGCTGGACGATGGCAGCGTACTGGTCACCTTCGCCCGCCCGCAGCGCGCCGTTACCCCCGGTCAATCGCTGGTGCTGTATGACGGTGACGTGTGCCTGGGTGGCGCGGTGATCGCCGCCACCGATGCGCCGCTGGAACAGCGCCTGCGCACCACCCCTTCCCCTTTTGAGGTAATCGCTGCATGAGTTTCACTGTCGACGACCGCGTTCTGGCTTTGGCCGGCATTGCCCAGGCCCTGCAGCAGGTACGCCGTATCGCCGATACCGGCCATTCCGACGCCGCCGCCGTTCGTACCGCCGTGGAGAGTGTGTTCCGCGTCGACGCGTCCTCGCCGCAGGAGGTGTTCGGTGACCGCCATGCGCTGAAGGCCGGGCTGCGCCTGCTGCACAACTACTTCCGCAGCCAGGGCCAGGATCCGATCCTGCCCAAGCTGGCCTTGTCGGTGCTGCAGCTGGAGCGCCGCTTCGTGCAGGAAGGCGCCACTGTGAACAAGGTCGCGTCAGGCATCGAACTCGCCCAGCGCCAGGCTGCCGAACTGGGCGACAGTGGTCACCCGGACGTGCTGGCCAACCTGGGTGGCCTGTACGCGGACACCATCAGCCACCTGAAGCCGCGGGTGATGGTGCAGGGCAACCCGCATTACCTGGGCCAGGCCGGTGTGGTGGCCGAGATCCGTGCCCTGCTGCTGGCCGCGGTGCGCTCGGCAGTGCTGTGGCGCCAGCTGGGCGGCAGCTACTGGGACTTCCTGTTCGGCCGCAAGGCGATGATCGAAGCCGTGGACCGGCAGCTGGCCTGAGCCCCATGGGGTCAGAGCCCTTTTCCACGGAAAAGGGATCCGACCCCGTCACTGCCTGCCCAAGGGGTCGGATCCCTTTCCGGCACAGGAAGGGCTCTGACCCCGAAGCCGCCAAGGCGTCGGAAAACCGGCGCATTCAGAATGCACTTCGAGGCACATCGACGTTAAAGAGAAAGGGGGTACGGCCGATACATCCTCCGTGCACCTCCCGAGAACGTCCATGTACTCACGCATTTTCATCCGTCTGGCCGCCCCCCTGGCTCTGACCCTGCTGCTCCCCTTCGCCATCGGTTTCGAATGGCCGGCCGCCCTGCGCTGGGCGATCCTGACCACGATGACGCTGAGCTGGCTTGGCTTTGCGTGGTGGACCACCCGCGCCCAGGCGCACCGTTCCCCCGAACATGCCCGTGTCCTGCGTGAGCAGGACCAGTTGCTGACCGAACTGCGCAACTTCGTCGGCAACGAGATCGACGGTTCGCGTGGCGAAGTGGAACGCGCCCGTGACCTGATCCGTCAGGCCGTCTCCAGCCTGGGCGGCAGCTTCGATGCGATGAACCGCAAGTCGCGCCAGCAGAGCCAGGCCTTGTCGCGCATCGTCGACCGCGCCGGCGATGAAGGCAGCGCCGGCCTCGACGTTGCCCGGTTTGCCCAGCACGCCAGCCACCGCATGGAACAGCTGGTGGAAGCGCTGGAACAGGTCAGCGGCCAGAGCAGCACCACCGTGCAGCACATCGACCAGATGGCGCAGCACCTGGATGGCATTTTCGCGCTGCTGGAAGACGTCAAGTCGATCGCCGACCAGACCAACCTGCTGGCGTTGAATGCCGCCATTGAAGCGGCGCGTGCCGGTGAAGCCGGTCGTGGCTTCGCGGTGGTGGCGGACGAAGTGCGCAATCTTTCCGAGCGCTCCACCACGTTCAACGAACAGATCCGCAAGCTGGCGCACAGCTCCAAGGACGCCATTGCCAAGGTTCGGGAGACGGTCTCGCACATGGCCTCGCGCGACATGGACCGCTCCCGCGAAGCCCGCCAGGAAGCGGCGGCGATGCTCGACAACGTCGCGCAGATCAACGCATCGCTGGGCGACGGCATGCGCGAAGTCTCCGATTGCGCCCGTTCGATCGACGGCAGCGTGGCCGAAGCCGTGCGCGCCCTGCAGTTCGAAGACATTGCTACCCAGGCGCTGGGCGGCGTGCACACCCACCTGGACCGCCTGACCGCAATCAACCGCGAAGCGGTGGCCCTGCAGGAACTGCTGCACCGCAATGGCGGCGTGTTCGACGAAGAGATCGCCACCGCCCTGCAGCGCACCGGCAGCCGCCTGCGCGAACTGCGCAGCGAATGGGAGCGCCCGCCGCACAAGCCGGTTGCCCAGCAGAGCATGGGCGCCGGCACGGTCGAGCTGTTCTGACCCTGATGTCTGCTGCCGCTGCCGGCAGCCCGCAAGGCCCCGGTTCGTCCGGGGCCTTTGCCTGTCACCTGCCGTTGGATGCATCCTGTACGCGCACCATGACCCTGATCCGCGCCCTGCCCTCCCTCACCGACACCGAGCGCCCGCGCAACGCGAGCGTGCGTGAGCAGCTGCAGCAGCTGGAAGAGGTCGCCCGCGAAGAGATCCGGGAGCTGCAGCAGCTGGCGGACGCGCGCCCGGCCCCCGCTGTGGACGGCCACGATCTGCTGGGGTTGGCGTGGGACCTGGGGTTGGATGGCGAAGCCCTGAAGTAGATCCACGCCATGCGTGGATGGACGCGCAACGCGCAACGTGAGGCAGTGCGGAATCCTGGACATCATCCACGCAGGGCGTGGATCTACCGGGGTGGCGAAATCACTATGGCATGATGCGCAGGTCCCGTTCATGGAAGACCGATGGCCATCGCCCTCATCGCAGTGCTGTTGATCGAGACCGTCCTTCTGATGGCCTGGGTGGCCGGCTACTTCAGGTGGGGCATCACCCTTTTCAATGAGCGCATCGTGGCGTCACCGGCCATGCAGGCCCGGCTCTCGCTGGGCAGCCTGGAACGCGACCTGCCGCAGGACAAATGGCTGCAACTGGCCTTCCATGCGCTACCCGACGGCAGCATGGCGTTCCGCGAGAGCTTCGCGCCGAGCTTCGGCCTGCGCTACTTCCCGGTGATGCGTGGTCGCATCGTACTCATCGCGCGGCGGCACGAAGTGCGGGTGATCGGCCTGTGCAGCTGGTTCGTGGCGATCCTCTCGTTGCTGCTGTTGCCACTGGTGGCGATGCGCCCGATGGTGGCGCCGCTGCTGCTGGTGCTGCCGCTGTTCCTGGCCAGCTATCTGGTCCAGAAGCGGCGCTACGCGGCCATCGTCGAGACGCTGCGCATGCAGTTGAAGGCGGAATTTCCAAGGTAGATCCACGCCGTGCGTGGATGATCGCGAGCACCAGCATCAGTGCCGACCAACGGTCGGCACCCACCAAAGTCCGCGTCGTCAGTAGATCCACGCCATGCGTGGATGGTCGCGAGCGCAGGCATCCGTGCCGACCAACGGTCGGCACCCACCAGAGCGGGGCTACACCCGAGTCGGGCCACACCCGCGCCGGCACCCACCAGAGTCTGGCTATCAGCGCACCAGCACTGCTTCGCCGCTGGCGTCGGTGCGCATCGGCGCCGGGTGCTGCTGACGCAGCCACTGCGCCAGGTCGCGCGGGCTGAGCGGGCGCGAGTACAGGTAACCCTGGATCTCGTCGCAGCCCTGCCGGCGCAGCATGTCTTCTTCCTGGTGCGTTTCCACGCCTTCGGCCACCACCTTCATGCCCAGCGCATGCCCCAGGTGCACGATGGCCTGGGTTACTTCGGCCGTGCCCGAATCATGCAGCATGCCCTGCACGAAACTGCGGTCGATCTTCAGGCGGCCCACCGGGAAGCGGTTGAGGTAGTTGAGGTTGGAGAAGCCGGTACCGAAGTCATCCACCGCCAGCGGCACACCGTGCCGCTCCAGCACGTCGAAGCAATGGCGCAGGATGTCGGTGTCACGGATCAGCGCCGACTCGGTCAGCTCCAGCTCCAGCCGCTGTGGCGGCCAGCCGTGGGCGTGGCAGATCTCGATCACGCGTTCGGCAAAGCCGCGGTCGCGCAGCTGCACCGCAGAGACATTCACCGCAATGCGGTCGAAGCGCAGTCCAGCAAGGTCCCAGGCGGCCGCCTGACGGCAGGCTTCGTTCAACACCCAGTCGCCGATGCGAACGATCTCGCCGCATTTTTCTGCAATCGGAATGAACTCAGCCGGGCTGCAGTAGCCAATCCCCGGCCGGTGCCAGCGCAGCAGTGCCTCGATCGCCGGCGGTTCGCCATGGTGGGCGTCCAGCAACGGCTGATAGGCCAGACTGAATTCTTCGCGTTCGATGGCCCCGTGCAGGGCATGTTCGAGCTCCAGCTTGCGCTGGATGCGAGCCAACGCGTCCTGGCTGTAGTACTGGTAGGTGTTGCGCCCTGCTTCCTTGGCCGCATACATCGCGGCATCGGCCGCGCGCAGCAGCGAATCAAAATCGGTTTGAGCCTCGCCGAGCATGGCGATGCCCACGCTGGCACCGACCTTCAGCGTGGTCTCACCGCGGCGCAGCGGCTCGGCCAGTGAAGCAATCAGCTTACGCGCGACATGACCGGCATCTTCCGGCTCAGCCAGGTCACGCAGCACCACAATGAACTCGTCGCCACTGAATCGGCCGAACAGATCGTTGTTGCGCAGGTTCTGGTGCAACCGCGTGGCCGCGGCCTTCAACAGCGCATCGCCGGTGGCATGGCCGAAGCTGTCGTTGATCGTCTTGAAGCCGTCCAGATCGATGAACAGCATCGCCAGCGAGGTGCCGCGATCGCGCGCTTCCTCGATGGCTTCTGCAGTCTGCTCGCCGAGCAGCACGCGATTGGGCAGCCCGGTGAGCAGATCGTAGTGCGCCAGCAGCTCGATCCGCTCGTTCGCTTCGCGCTCGCGGGTGATGTCACGGAACAGCACGACGAAGCGCGGCGGCAGGCCATCGCGACGGTCCAGTTCGATCAATACCTGCACCCACACGCGCAGGCCGGACTGGCGGTAGAAACACAGGTCCAGTTGTTCGGGCAGGCCGCCGCCGGCAATCCGGACCAATGCGGCTTCGAAGGCATTGCGCGAATCTTCGGTGTACAGCGCCAGCGCCTGGTCCAGGGTGATCGGCTCCTTGCGCAGGCCATGGATGCGGTAGCACTCCTCGGTCCACTGCATGTGCCGGGTCTGCACCTCGATTTCGCAACCGCCGATGCGGCCCAGGGCGGAGACGCGGTTGAGCAGCTCGGTGCGCCAGCGGATCAGTGCGTCGGTCTGGTGCTGCTCGGTGATGTTCTGCACCTGGCCGAGCAGGCGCTTGGGCTGGCCATCGGTGTCCAGCAACGGTTGCATCCACAGCCGCAGGTGCTGCGAGGGCTCGTTGCCACGGGTCAGTTCCAGCTCGATGTTGGCCGCACGGCCATCGCGCCAGACACGCCGCCAGGCGGCACGCAGCGCTCCGCGCGAACGCGGATGAAGTTGTTTCAACCAGCGCCGCTGGCCGGGCACGCTGCCCTGCTCCAGCGACAGCAGTGAACGCAGCTCCGGCGACCACCAGAACAGCCTGCTGCCGGGATCGAACGACCAGCTGCCCATGCTGGCGATGCGCTGGGCTTCGCTCAGGTGCAGCTGCTGCTCCTGCAGCAAGCCTTCCAGCTGCTTCTGCTGCTCGATATCGGTATGGGTGCCGACCATGCGCAGCGGCTGGCCGTCGGCCGTGCGCGCGACCACACGACCGCGATCAAGCACCCAGCGCCACTGGCCATCGGCCTGGCGGAAACGGAACTGGGCGCTGTATTGCTCGCTCAGGCCTCGCAGGTGCTGGTCCAGCGCCACGCGTACCTGACCGATGTCGTCGCTGTGTACGCGGGCGAGTATTTCGGTAGCGGTTTCATCACCCAGCGCCGGCGTGCGGATCACCCGGTCGCTGGGAATGTCCCAGTCCCACAGGCTGTGGCCGGCACTGTCCAGTGCCAGCTCCCAGCGCCCGCCACCATCGACCGGCACCGGCTCGGGGATGCTCAGCGTGAAGGCCAGCAGGTTGCCGGCACCATCATGGACGGCGCGCAGATGGCCATCGTAGTGCCCGCGCGGGCCACCGGGCAGCGTGCAGGCCACGATGCCGCCATCGGCAGCCAACAGGCGCAGATCTTCCAGCATCGGCGCGTAAGCAGCCACGGTGGCCGGCAGGCCATGCTCGCGCGCAGCCGGATTGGCCGCCAGCGGGCGGCCCGTGCGGTCGACGATGACCAGCGCCGACGCAAGCGGGTGCTGCAGCAGGCTGGCGATGATCCCTTGGTCCACGCGATCTTGCTCCGGATGACACGCCCGTCAGCGGGGCACGCAGTGATTAACGGCGCCTGCGCCGGATAATTGAGTGGTCACGGCACACCCGCGCGGTAAGATGGCCGGCGCCCCTTTCACCCATCCCGTCCATGCCTGCAGAACCGACCGGCAACGCCCCAGTTCCCGACCCGCGGATGGCGCAGGCGCTGAGCCGTGACCGGCGCCGGGTGGTATTGAGCTACCTGGTGATGGCGCTGGCCTGGATGATCTCCACCGACAGCGCGGTGCAGGCGCTGGTGCCCGACCCGCAGCAGGCAGCGTTGTGGCAGGGATTGAAGGGCTCGTTCTTCGCCTTGGCCAGTGCTGGCCTGCTGTACCTGCTGCTGCGCCCGCTGGCCGAGCACGTGCTGCATACCCACGCCCGCCAGCAGGCCTCCGAGCTGCGCCTGCGACAGATGTTCGAAGGCAACCCCGGCCCGATCCTGGTCTACGACCTGGACACGCTGGCGATCCTCGACGCCAATCCGGCCGCCTGCAGTACCTTCGGCTGGGACCGCGACGAACTGCTGGAGCAGACCATCGACTCCTTGTGGCCGCCAGGCCAGGACCAGGCGCTGCAGACCAAGCTGGAGGCGATCCGCGAAGCGCCCGAGGAGCTGTGCATCCTGCGCACGCAGCTGCAGCTCCGTGACGGTTCGCTGCGGCAGATGGAGCTGCGCTCCAACGCGATCAGCTACGACGGCCACAACGCCCGGTTGCTGATCGCCATCGACCGCACCGCCGAGGACCTGGCGCAGCTGCGCCGCGACCAGGCGCTGGCGCGGGTCGAGGAAGCGCATGAGCTGGCCCGCATCGGCGCCTGGGAACTGGACCCGTCCACCGGGCTGGGCCGCTATTCCAACCAGGTCTATCGGCTGCTTGGCCGACGCCCGCCGGAAGCCCGACGCTGGCACCGTTTCGACGAGCTGCTGGTGCCGGCCGACCCGGCCACCGCAACCCAGACCGAGCAGCTGCTGGCCGAGCTGTGCTCCGGCGAACCGGTGCAGGTGGACGTGCTGCTGCCGCTGCTGGCGATGGACGGCCACGCATTGATGGTGCACCTGCGTGCCGCCAGCGGTACCGATGAGGCCGGCCGCAATCGTGTGCTCGGCACGCTGCAGGACGTCACCGAACGTGAGCAGTCACGCCGCCTGCTGCGTGAACGAGAGGAACAGTTCCGCGAGCTGGTGCGGGTACTGCCCGATGGCGTGGTGATCCTTTCCGATGAGCACGTGTTGTATGCCAATGCCTGGGCCGCAGGCCTGTTCGGCTACGGCAGCCACACGCTGCTCGGCGAGCCGCTGTCGGCGCTGGTCGCCGCCACCGATCTGGCCCGGGTGCGCGCCCAGCTGCGCGCCGGCCAGCCCCATCTGGGCCCTGGCCACAGCAGCGTGGTGGCAATGCAGTGCGCCGACGGCCGCAGCTTCCATGCCGGCCTGGCCGTTGGCGAAGTGCGCTATGGCGGTCGCGACTGCAAGCTGCTGATCGTGCGTGACCTGAGCGATTCGGAGCGCACGCGGGCTGCGCTGGAAACCAGCAACCGTGAGCTGCAGGCGATGGCCGGGCGCCTGTTCTCCCTGCAGGAGGACGAGCGCCGCGCGATCTCACGCGACCTGCACGACGACATCGGCCAGGCGATCACCGCGATCAAGCTGTCGGCCTATGCAGCGCAGGATGAAGCCGATGCGCAGCGGCGCGGCGAGGATCTGGCACAGATCGTCAGCCTCGCCGACACCACCGTGGCCAAGCTGCGCGACATTTCCACCCTGCTGCGGCCACCGCAACTGGATGCGCTGGGCCTGGAGGCCGCGCTGAGCTGGCAGGCACGGGTACTGTTCCGTTCCTCGCCGGTGGAACTGCTGGCCGAGATCGAGCCGCTGCCACAGCGTCCCGACAACAGCATCGAGCAGGCCTGCTTCCGCATCGCCCAGGAAAGCCTGACCAACGCACTGCGCCATGCCCGCGCCAGCCAGGTGCTGCTGCAGCTGCGCGACGTCGGCCAGCGAAGCCTGCACCTGCAGATCCGTGATGATGGTGAGGGCTTCGACCCGGACGGTCCGCGCGGCCTGGGCCTGATCGTGATGCGCGAACGTGCGCAGAGCGTCGGTGGTCACGTTCGGATCGAGTCCGCGCACGGCGAAGGCACCCTGATCGACGTCCACCTCCCCTACCAGGCGGCCAGCATGGCCGCCGTCGAGTCACCGGAATACTGAGCCTATGTGGAATCCCAACCAGCCCCCGGTCAGCATCGATGATGCGCCCGACCGCCTCGGCGCCGGCAACCCCGCGTTGCAGGCCATGGTCGCCGAGGCAGCCTCCGGCGGCACCGCGCTGATGTTGATGCACGTGGACATCGACCACTTCGCATCAGTCAACGAGAACATGAGCGCCGAAGTCGGCGACCAGGCGCTGGTGCTGGTGGCACAACGCCTGCAGTCCTACCTGCGCGGGCGCGGCAAACTCTGGCGCCATGGCAGCGATGAATTCCTCATTGCCGTACCGCGCACAGCCGACGTTCCGCTGCCGGAGGACTTCGCCGAAGAGATCCGCCAGCAGATGGAATTGCCGCTGTCGGTGCTGCCATACACCCTGTTCATGACCGGCAAGCTGGGGGTCAGCTTGTGCCCGGAACATGCCAGCAGCACCTCGCGCCTGCTCGACCATGCCGAGGACGCGCTGTACCAGGCCGCCCGCGAAGGTGGCAACGCGGTGCGCATCCACGCCGTGGACACGCCACCGAGCGCGCACAGTGAAAGCATCATTGCACGTCAGATCGTCGACGCCATTCCCAATGGCGAGCTGAAGCTGCGCTACCAGCCGCTGGTGAGTGCACGCGACGGCCACGTGGTCGGCATGGAGGCGCTGCTGCGCTGGCAGTCGCCCACGCTGGGCATGCTGGTGCCGGAGCGCTTCATGCGTACCGCCGAACGCCTCGGCATCATCGTGCAGATCGGCACCTGGGTACTGGAAGGCGCACTGAAGCAGGCACGCCTGTGGCGCGACCAGGGCTTTGATGACTTCACCATCGCGGTGAACGTGTCGACCCTGCAGCTGCTGCGGCCGAATTTCTTTGCCGAAGTGATGGGGGTGATCCAGGCCTCGGGCGTGCCGGCGCAGATGCTGACGCTGGAGATCAACGAAAGCGCACTGACCAACAACGTCAATTTCGTCCACGAGACGCTGGCCAACCTGCGCAACGAAGGCATCAGCCTGAGTCTGGACAATTTCGGTACCGGCGACTCCAGCCTGAGTGCGCTGGTGCGCTACCCGGTGGACAAGCTGAAGATCGACCGCAGCTTCATCAAGAGCGCGCCGGCCGGCAACCGCGAGGCGGCTATTGCCCGCGCGATCATCGCGATGGGCCACCAGCTGGGCATGACGGTGATCGCCAACGGTGTGGAGTCGCAGGCGCAACTGGGCTTCCTGCGCCGCAATGACTGCGATGTGTTCCAGGGCTATCTGTTCGGCGAACCGATGTCGGCCGATGCCGCCGGCATGACCCTGCGCCGGCGCTACCTGCGCCCGGAAGCATTCGCCGAAACACGGCCGGACCGCACGCTGTTGCTGCTGGATGACGAAGAGAACGTGCTGCGCTCGCTGGTGCGCCTGTTCCGCCGTGATGGCTACCGCATCCTGGCGGCGGGCAACGTGCGCGATGCGTTCGATCTGCTGGCGATCAACGACGTGCAGGTGATCCTGTCCGACCAGCGCATGAGCGACATGAGCGGCACCGAGTTCCTGGGCCGGGTGAAGATGCTGTATCCGGACACGATCCGCCTGGTGCTGTCGGGCTACACCGATCTGAACACGGTGACCGACGCGATCAACCGCGGCGCGATCTACCGCTTCCTGACCAAGCCGTGGAACGATGATGAGCTGCGCAAGCACATCCACCAGGCGTTCCGTACGTACGAGGAGCAGCGCCGCAGCAACGCCGGGCCGGCGCCGGTAGAGCCGGTCGAGGGTGGCGAGGATCGTCCGCCGCCGCGCTGATGGCGGCCGCCGGGCATGGCCCGGCGCTACAGGTGCACGCG
>NZ_SRHZ01000045.1 GCF_004684085.1 Stenotrophomonas maltophilia | reverse complement strand
GCCCGGCGCTACAGGTGCACGCGGGTAGCGCCGGGCCATGCCCGGCGGATTCCCCCACAGGAGCGGTCAGCGCGGCTGCTTCACCGGCAGCACCACACGGAAGCGCGAGCCCACGCCCGGGGTGCTGTCGAGGTCGATGCGGCCGTGGTGCTTGTTGATGATGCTGTAGGAAATCGACAGGCCCAGGCCCGTGCCGCTGCCCACCGGCTTGGTGGTGAAGAACGGATCGAAGATGCGCTGGCGCAGCTCCGGCGAGATGCCGCCGCCGGTGTCCTCGAATTCGACCCACACGTGATCGCCATCAACGCCGGTACGCACGGTGATGGTGCCGCGCTCGGCAATGGCATGACCTGCGTTGAGCAGCAGGTTCATGTAGACCTGGTTCAACTCCGACGGCAGGCACTCCACCAGCGGCAGCTGGCCGAACTCGCGCACCAGGTGCACTTTGTACTTGAGTTCATTCCAGATGATGTTGATGGTCGATTCCAGGCCGGAATGCAGGTCCACCAGCTTCCAGGACTCATCACGACCGGAGTACGAGAAGTCCTTCAGGTCGCGCACGATGCGGGTCACCCGCTCGATGCCCTCGCGCGATTCGGCCATCAGCTGCGGCAGGTCGCGGCTGATGAAATCGATGTCCAGCCGGTCACGGATATCATCGATTTCAGGGATCAGGGCCTTGGGATCCGGTGCACGCAACGCACGTTCGTAGGCTTCAATGACGGTGAACAGGCTGCGCAGGTATTCCTGCAGGCTGCCCAGATTGGAGTGCACGTAGCCGATCGGATTATTGATCTCATGCGCGACGCCGGCAGCCAGCTGACCGATCGACGCCATCTTCTCCGACTGCAGCAGCTTTTCCTGGGTACCGTTCAGGCGCAGATAGGCCTGGCGCAGCTCGGCATGACGCTGCTGCAGCTCCCGTTCGTAATCTTCCTGCCCTTCGATATGGCGGAACAGGGCCAGGAAATGCCCTTGCCCGACCGGGCCGTGATGGTACAGATGGGCGATGATCACACCCTCGCCCAGCGGCAGGCTGCCATTCCAATGGCCGTGCTGGCGCGCCTGCTCCAGCGCATCCGGTGGCAACAGCTCGCGCAGGCGCTGCGGTGGTGGCAATGCGCCGTGCTCGCCGCTGGCCAGCAGGTTCTGGGCGGCCGGGTTGGCCAGGGCCACCTGCCCGTCTTCGGTGAACAGCAGCAGGCCTTCGCGCAGGCGCTCAAGCAGCGCCTGCAGCACCGGCTGCGGCGGAAGGGGGGCGGTAACCAGGGCGTTGGCAGCGGACACGGCAACTCGGGACGTTCGAACAGGCGCCCAATATACGCGGTCATGCGGCGGGCTTCAGCCCGCCGGAATGTATTGTGCGACCGCCGTCGCGTCAGGCGACGGCGAGTGGGCGGCGCGCAGTGACCGTGTGCGACTGACCCTTGGCGTCATAGGCCGAGGCGTCTTCGGTGCGGCCCAGCTGGCGCAGTGCCCAGTTGACCTCACGACGGCGGCGCGACAGCAGTACGCCGTTGGCGCGGTTGCGCTCGGCCAGTTCCTGCAGCTGTTCGCCCTCGCCGACCGGCGGCGCGCCTTCCAGCGCACGCAGCGCTTCCAGCTTGGCACCGGTGGCCCGGATCAGGGCGTGCACGTCGTGCTCGACCAGGGCCTGGCGTTCAACGTCCAGGGCCTGGGCAAGGCGCTGCAGCGGCTCGCTCATCGCCGCGGTCATCCGTGCAGCTGCTGGTCCAGCTCGAGCATACGCGAGGCAATCGCGTCCGGATTGATCTTGTAGGTACCGTTCTGCAGCGATTCGCGCACGGCCGCCACGCGCTGGGCGTCGATCGCCGGTGCGGTGGTCAGCTCACGCTCGATGGCCTGCAGATTGGTGGCCTCGCCGGTCAGGCGCAGGCTGTCGGCCGCCTCGACCGGGCGGGTCGGCGCATCGCTGCTGACGCCGGGCTTGTTGGCCGGGGTCGTTACGCTGCGCAGTGCCTGGGGGACCTGCAGGTTGCCGTCGATTTTCTGGCTCATGGGGTGTCCTGGAGTTGCCGTACACAAGGGATAACGGCCGCAGGGCCGTGATCTTTAGGGATATTCTGCGGTAATTCAACGCGCCACGATTACGTCACCTGCGGCATCGACCGTGCCCTGCACGATCCGCCGCGAGGACAGGTTCTCCACCGAAACCCGTTCATTCTCACCGGCATCGCCCATCGCACGGCCGGCAATGCGGACCTCGACCGAGCCGCGACGCGAAACCAGGGCTACATTGTCTCCTCGCTTGATGAGACGCTGCACCACCAGATCGTTGTTCGACAGCAGGGCCCCGGCCTGCAATGGACGGCGGGCAATGCGGCCGATCGCTGCATTGGGATCGGCCAGCACCGCGCCGGCAATCCGTGCGGCATCACGCTGGGCAGTAGTGATATCGGCGGCAGTGAGGGTTTCTCCAGTGCCGATTCCTCGGTTGAGCACCAGCACGGTCTGGTTGCGCCGCACCTTCACCGGCACGAACAGGCGCCAGCCACCGGCATCGGGGCAGCTGACCTCCACGGTGGTGTTGGCGGTGGGCTGCACCTGCAGCGGGCCGCCGCACTTGGGCAGGCGCAGCGCATCGGCCACCTGGGCTTCCCCCTCGCTACCGGCCGCCAGCGTCGACAGCGCTGCGGCGCGGATGCTCGCCACCGGCTGCCAGTCTGCGGCGGCCGCCCACGGCGACGCCAGGGCGAGCGCGATGGCGAATAGAGATGTGACCCGGCGCATGGCGCCTCCTGTCGATGGGATCTGGTCCTGGTGCGTGCAAGGGGTGTGCCAGAGCGACGGGCCTGTTGATCGGGTCCGGGATGGGGGTCCGACCGGATGGGTAGAGTCGACTGTTAGTCGACTTTCGCGCGAAGCGCGGGGTTTCCCGCGATCGGATCGAAGAGCAGTCGACTAACAGTCGACTCTACAAAAGCAGTGTGGAGCACACGGGCGACACACCACCCTCAAGTTCCGCCGCTGCGACGCCGATACAGCAGCCATGTCCCATGACCTGCTCAACCGGATCGACCAGCGGACCCGTCTGGCCGGCCACAACCGCCTGGCGCTGCTGCTGTTCCGCCTCGGCGGACGTCAGCTTTTTGGCGTCAATGTCTTCAAGGTGCAGGAAGTCCTGCGCCGCCCGGAACTGTTCCAGGTGCCCGGCCTGCCCAGCCAGTTCTCTGGCGTGGCCGACGTCCGCGGACGCTCGGTGCCCGTGCTGGACCTGGGCCTGGCAATCGGCCACCCCGAGCGTGAGCCCGATGCGGACACCTCGCCCGGCTACCTGGTCGTCACCGAATTCAACCGCTCGATCCAGGGCTTCCTGGTCAGCGGCGTGGAGCGCATCGTCAACATCGCGGTGGAAGACATCCATCCACCGCCGGAACTCGGCGCCGAGTCGAGCTACCTGACTGCGGTGACCCGCTTCCAGGGCGAGCTGATCCAGGTGATCGACGTGGAAAGCGTGCTGGCCGACATCGCCCAGGTGCGCGGCGAAGCCGTGCTCGACCCGGCGATGGCGATGCCCTCCGACGGCCCGCAGCTGCAGGTACTGGTGGTGGACGACTCGCGCGTGGCCCGCCAGCAGATCCGCAGCGTGCTGGACCAGCTGGGCGTGGGCGCCACCCTGCTCTCCGACGGCAAGCAGGCGCTGGAGCATCTGCTGCAGATCCATGCCTCCGGCGAGAACCCGGCCGACCGCTACGCCATGGTCATCTCCGATATCGAGATGCCGGCCATGGACGGCTACACGCTGACGACAGAAATCCGGCGCCACCCGGGCCTGGCCGGCCTGTATGTGCTGCTGCACACCTCGCTGTCGGGCGTATTCAACAATGCGATGGTCGAGCGCGTCGGCGCCAACGCCTTCGTGGCCAAGTACTCGCCGCACGAGCTGGCCGACTTCGTGCTGGACCGCCTGCGCAAGGTGGCGATGGCGGCGTAAGGCCGCCGCACGCGTCTCCGCCGGGCATGGCCCGGCGCTACCAGACACCTGCCCCGACCCACGGTAGCGCCGGGCCATGCCCGGCGAGCGCGACTTTGCTCACCACGGTTTGGCACACCCCTTGCAGCTTCCCGGGCAACGTTCCTGTGGGAGTGCATCGTGCGCAACCTGATTACCGACTACCTGGGCGTCCACGCCCAGGCCATGCCGTTGCGCGAACAGCGGATGAAGCTGATCGCCAGCAACCTCGGCAATGCCGACACTCCCGGCTACAAGGCCCAGGACCTGGACTTCGATGCCGCCCTGCGCCATGCCCAGGGGCTGGACGCCAACGGCCTGATGACCACCACCAACGAGCAGCACTACGAAATCAGTAGTGGCCTGAACCCGTTCCAGATCGCGCGCGAAGGCGTGCAGCCCAGCCTGGACGGCAACACCGTCGACCCCGATGCCGAGCGCGCTGCCTATGGCCGCGCCGCCCTCGAGTACCGCGCTTCGCTCAGCTTCGTCGAGAGCAAGGTGCGTTCCATGCTGACCGCGATCACGGGGCAATAAGCCATGAGCAATCTGCCGATCTTCGATATCGCCGGCTCTGCGCTGCAGGCGCAGTCGGTGCGCATGAGCACCATCGCCTCCAACCTCTCCAACGCCGACACCGTGGCCGGTTCCGCCGACGCCGTGTACAAGCCGCTGGAGCCGATCTTCCAGGCCGTCACCAGCAAGAACGATCCGAACATCACCTCGGTGAAGGTCAAGGAAATCACCCAGAGCGATGCGGCGCCGATCAAGCGCTACGAGCCGGGCCATCCGCTGGCCGACGGCGATGGCTACATCTACCAGCCCGACGTCGATCCGGTGGCGCAGATGGTCAACCTGATCTCGACCTCGCGCAATTACCAGGCCGGCGTGGAGATGTTGACCACCGCCAAGGAGCTGGCCCTGGCCAC
This sequence comes from Stenotrophomonas maltophilia, assembly GCF_004684085.1. GTDB lineage: Bacteria > Pseudomonadota > Gammaproteobacteria > Xanthomonadales > Xanthomonadaceae > Stenotrophomonas > Stenotrophomonas maltophilia_AS. Next base: position 11,607 of record NZ_SRHZ01000045.1, on the reverse strand, counting down.
CCTGACCATGGGCCGCTGAGGCCCGCAGCACCGGATACCGCCATGACCACCGCCGTCAACAACCAGACCAGCCAGGACGTGTACTCCGCGCTCGGTCTGAATGCACCCAACAGCAACGCCACGAAAAAGAAGAACACGCTGGACCAGGCCGATTTCCTGCGCCTGATGACCGAGCAGCTGCAGCACCAGGATCCGTTGAAGCCGATGGACAACACCCAGATGGTCGCGCAGATGGCGCAGATGTCGACCGTCCAGGGCATCACCGATCTGAACAAGACGGTGAAGGGCTTCCAGCAATCGATGGCCAGCGACCAGGTACTGCGTGGCGCCGCGCTGGTCGGCCACCAGGTGCTGGTGCCGTCGGAAAAGCTGGTGCTGGAAAAGGAAGGCACGGTGGAAGGCACGGTGGCCGCACCCTCGGCCGGCATCATCACCGTCGACGTCACCGATGCCACCGGCGCCAAGGTCACCTCGCTGAGCGTGGAAGCCAAGGCCTCCGGCGAAACCGCCTTCAAGTGGGATGGCAAGGACGCCAACGGCAAGCGCATGGAGCCGGGCAAGTATTCCATCGTTGCCAACCATGTCGACACCACCGGCAAGAGCACCAAGCTGTCCACCTATGTGCAGGCACCGGTGGAGAGCGTGACCGTCGGCTCCGACGGCCTGTACCTGAATCTCAAGGGCCTGGGCACGGCCCCGATCGACTACGTGCTCCGCGTCAGCTGAGCCGCACACCCCGCACTTACCAGGAGCATCCCATGGGCTTCAATGTCTCGCTGTCCGGCATCAATGCCGCCAACTCCGACCTGAGCGTCACCGCCAACAACGTCGCCAACGTCAACACCACCGGCTTCAAGGAATCGCGCGCGGAATTCGCCGACCTGTTCTCGGCCACCGGCTACGGCCTGTCGAAGAATGCGGTCGGCTCGGGCGTGCGTGTCTCCAACGTCGCCCAGCAGTTCAAGCAGGGCCACAACGAACAGACCGGCCGCAGCCTGGACATGGCCATTTCCGGTGAAGGCTTCTTCACCATGAACATGAACGGCTCGCGCGTGTACTCGCGTGCCGGCAATTTCCAGACCGATCCGTCCGGCTACGTGGTCAACCCGCAGGGCGCACGCCTGCAGGTGTTCGCACCGAATGCCGATGGCACCAACTTCGACGCCGGCCGCATGGTCGACCTGCAGCTGCTGACCACCGACAGCGCGCCGAAGCAGACCAGCGAAGTGAAGGTCGGCTTCACCCTGCCGGCCAACGCCAAGCAGCCGACCGTCACCACGTTCGACCCGACCGACTCGAACAGCTACAACCATTCCAGCGGCGGCATCACCGTGTATGACTCGCTGGGCGTGAGCCACATCCAGGTCTCGTACTTCGTGAAGGGTGCCAACCCCAACGAGTGGACCGTGCGCAACTATGTGGACGGCCAGCCGGCCGGTGCACCGACCCCGGTCACCTTCGACAACAGCGGCAAGCTGACCGCACCGGCCAACGGCAAGGTCAGCCTCGGCACCTTTACCCCGACCACCGGTGCCGGCGTGCTGAACATGACGCTCGATGTGAGTGGCTCGACCCAGTACGGCGAGAAGTTCGCCCTGCGCAACACCCAGCAGGACGGCTACGCCGCCGGCAAGCTCAATGAAATCACCGTGTCGGAAACCGGCGTGGTCTACGCCCGCTACTCCAACGGTGCCGACAAGCCGCTGGGCCAGGTTGCGCTGACCACCTTCAACAATCCGCAGGGCCTGGAATCGAAGGGCAACAACCTGTGGGTGGACACGTTCAGTTCGGGCACGCCGCGTACCGGCATGCCGGATACCTCCAACCTCGGCAAGATCCAGGCCGGTTCGCTGGAAGCATCCACCGTCGACCTCACCGAGCAGCTGGTCAACATGATCACCGCGCAGCGCAACTTCCAGGCCAACGCGCAGATGATCACCACCCAGGACCAGATCACCCAGACCGTCATCAACATCCGTTGATGACCTGCTGACCCTGCAACGGAACTTCCCGCATGGATAAAGCCCTTTACGTGGCGATGACCGGTGCCCGCGCCTCCCTGCAGGCGCAGGGTACGCTCAGCCACAACCTCGCCAACTCCGACACTCCCGGCTTCAAGGAAGCGCTGGCCAACACCGAAGCCTTCCCGATCCGCGGGCCGGGCTTTGCCTCGCGGGTGGATGCGTTGCACGTCGACGCCGGGTTCAACCGTACGCCCGGCTCGCAGCACATCACCGGCAAGCCGCTGGATCTGTCATTGCAGACCGGCACCTGGCTGGCGGTGCAGTCCAGCGACGGCAGCGAAGCGTATACACGCGGGGCGGCGCTGTCGGTGACGCCGAACGGCCAGCTGGTGACCTCCAGCGGCCGTGCGGTACTGGATGACAACAACAATCCGATCGCCATTCCGCCCTACCAGGCGATGGAGATCGGGGCCGACGGCACGCTCTCGATCATCCCGCAGGGCGAAGGCCCGCAGACGATGGCACAGATCGGTCGCATCAAGGTGGTGCAGGCCCCGGATGAGCGCCTGGAGCGAGGCCTGGATGGCCTGTTCCGCAACACCGACCCCCTCCAGCCATTCGCCCCGGCGCAGGGCACGGCCGTGCACAGCGGCCAGCTGGAAGGCAGCAACGTGGATGCCGCTGGCGCGCTGGTGCAGATGATCCAGCTGCAGCGCCAGTACGAAATGCAGGTGCAGGTGATCAAGCACGGCGATGAAAACGCGCGCAGCGCCAACAGCATGTTGCGCCTGGGCAGCTGACGGAATTCCGGCGCTGGCTGACGCCGGCGCTGGCACACCGCTTGCACACCCGCACTCAAGGGCCGCACCACGCGGCCGGCTTCACCAGACAGGACAGCGAAGATGAACCAGGCACTGTGGATCGCAAAAACCGGACTGGATGCGCAGCAGATGCGCATGTCGGTGGTTTCCAACAACCTCGCCAACACCAACACCACCGGCTTCAAGCAGGACCGTGCCAGCTTCGAAGACCTGCTGTACCAGCAGGTGCGCCAGCCCGGCGGCTCGTCTTCGGCGCAGACCCAACTGCCGACCGGCCTGCAGCTCGGCACCGGTGTGCGCGTGGTCGCCACCGCCAAGAATTTCGAACAGGGCGGCCAGCAGCAGACCGGCCGCGCTCTGGACGTGATGGTCAACGGCCGCGGCTTCTTCGAAGTGCAGATGCCCGATGGCAGCTCGGCCTACACGCGTGACGGCTCGTTCAAGATCAACCAGGACAGCGAACTGGTTACCAACAGCGGTTACCCGGTGCAGCCGGGCATCCAGATTCCCGAAGGCGCGCAGTCGGTGACGATCGGTACCGACGGCACCATCAGCGTGAAGATGGCCGACGGCGCAGCTTCGGTGGAAGTGGGCGCGCTGACCCTGACCGACTTCGTCAATCCGGCCGGCCTGCAGGCGCGCGGCGAGAACCTGTTCCTGGAGACCACGGCCTCCGGCCCGGCACAGAACGGCAATCCCGGTCTCAATGGCCTGGGCACCGTGGTGCAGGGCGCGCTGGAAGGCAGCAACGTCAACGTGGTGGAAGAGCTGGTGTCGATGATCGAAACCCAGCGCGCCTACGAAATGAACGCCAAGGCGATTTCCACCACCGATTCGATGCTCGGCTACCTCAACAACAAGCTCTGACCGGCCCAACCGGGAAACCGCCATGTCGCCCCTTTCCAACTTCGCCCGTACCGCCCTCGCCTGCGCTGTGGCCGCCCTGCTCGGTGGCTGCGTGATCGCGGGCGACGTGCGCCCCTACCCGACGATGGCACCGATCCAGCCGATCATGCCGCCGCAGGCTGCACCCACCGCCGGGGCGATCTACGCCGCCGGCCCGACCCTGCAGCTGTACTCGGACCGTCGCGCACGGGACGTAGGCGACCTGCTGACGATCAGCCTGCTGGAAAACACCACCGCGCAGACCAGTGCCAACACCGCCACCAACAAGGAATCGAACCTGAGCCTGGGCACGCCGTCCATCTTCGGCGCACCGGTCACCTTGGGCGGCAAGGACATTCTGAGCGCCTCGGCCAAGGGGGCACGTGACTTCACCGGCAAGGGCAACAGCGCACAGAGCAACCGCCTGCAGGGCAACGTTACGGTAACCGTGATCCAGCGCCTGCCCAACGGCAATCTAGTGGTGCAGGGGCAGAAGAACCTGCGCCTGAATCAGGGCGATGAACTGGTGCAGGTACAGGGCATCGTGCGTCCCGGCGACATCAGCCAGGACAACACCATTCCGTCCAGCCGCGTGGCTGAAGCCCGTATCGTCTATGGCGGTCGTGGTCCGGTCGCGCAATCCAACGCGATGGGCTGGCTGAGCCGCTTCTTCAACTCCGGCCTGACGCCGTTCTGAGTATGGCCATGAAACTCTTCTCTTCTTCTTCCTGGCAGCGACGCATAGCGTCGCTCTACTGTGGCGTGTTCATGGTCTTCGCGGTGGTGGCCCCGGCCAGTGCCGAGCGCATCAAGGACCTGGCCCAGGTGGGTGGCGTGCGTGGCAACGCGCTGGTCGGCTATGGCCTGGTGGTCGGCCTGGACGGCAGCGGCGACCGCACCAGCCAGGCGCCGTTCACCGTGCAGAGCCTGAAGAACCTGCTCGGCGAACTGGGTGTCAACGTGCCGGCCAACGTCAATCCGCAGCTGAAGAACGTGGCCGCCGTGGCGATCCACGCCGAACTGCCGCCGTTCGCCAAACCGGGCCAGCCGATCGACATCACGGTGTCGTCGATCGGCAATGCGGTATCGCTGCGTGGCGGCTCGCTGCTGATGGCGCCGCTGCGTGGTGCCGATGGCCAGATCTACGCCATTGCCCAGGGCAACCTGATCGTCGGCGGCTTTGGTGCGCAGGGCAAGGACGGTTCCCGCGTCTCGGTGAACGTGCCGAGCGTTGGCCGCATCCCCAACGGCGCGACCGTTGAGCGCGCCCTGCCCGATCCGTTGGCCAATGGCGGCGACATCACCCTGAACCTGCACAACAACGACTTCACCACGGTCTCGCGCATGGTCGCCGCGCTCAACAACGCGTTCGGCGAAGGTGCCGCGCGTGCGGTCGACGGCGTGACCGTAGCGGTCACCGCGCCAACCGATCCGGGCGCGCGCATCGGCCTGCTGGCACGCATCGAAAACCTGGAACTCACCCCGGGCAGCGCCCCGGCCAAGGTGGTGGTCAATTCGCGTACCGGCACCGTGGTCATCGGCCAGCAGGTGCGCGTGGGACCGGCCGCGATCTCGCACGGTTCGCTGACCGTCACCATCCAGGAAAACACCAACGTCAGCCAGCCCAACGCCTTGTCCGGCGGACGCACCGTAGCCAGCCCGCAGTCGACCATTACCGCCACCAATGACGGCAGCCGCATGTTCAAGTTCAGCGGCGGCACCACCCTGGACGAGATCGTGCACGCGGTGAATGCCGTAGGCGCGGCACCGGGCGATCTCATCGCGATCCTGGAAGCCCTGAAGCAGGCCGGCGCATTGAGTGCCGAGCTCGAGGTGATCTGACATGCGCATTACGCCCGCATTCGATCTGCACCCGGCGCAACAGAACGATCCGGCCAAGATCGACAAGGTCGCGCGACAGCTGGAAGGCCAGTTCGCGCAGATGCTGGTCAAGAGCATGCGTGACGCCAGTTTTGGCGACTCGCTGTTCCCCGGCGAGAACAAGATGTTCCGCCAGATGTACGACCAGAAGATTGCCGAAGCGATGACCCGCGGCAAAGGCCTGGGGCTGTCGGGCATGATCAGCCGGCAGCTGTCCGGGCAGGCCGCCGAGGGCCCCGCGCTGGACACCCGCGTAGACCCGGCCAAGGCCAGCCGTGCCTACCAGCTCAATGCACCGGCCAAGCCGGCACCGTCGCTGCCACTGGAGGACGGCAGTCAGGCCGTACGCCTGCTGCAGCAGATGGCCGCCGGTGCGCAGCAGGGTGCGCAGGCATCCGTCGCGCCGATGGAACAGGCCCTGGACCTGATCGCCGGCCGTGAGAGCAGCAGCATGCACCGCTCGCTGGGCACCGAAGATCCGTACATCGGCAGCCTGCAGGGCGAAGACTGGGCTGCCAACAGCGACCAGTGGTCGGCCACCGCCAGCAACCGCGGCACCGCGATGAACCCGGCCGATGCGATGGCCACCCGTACCGCCGTGGCCCAGCTCGGCGAACACACACCGGAGGGCTTCGTCGCCAGCATCTGGCAACACGCGCAGAGCGCAGCCAAGGAACTGGGCGTGGATGCCCGCGCCCTGGTCGCCCAGGCGGCGCTGGAAACCGGCTGGGGCAAGCGCCACATCAAGCATGCCGACGGCAGCACCTCGCACAATCTGTTCGGCATCAAGGCCAATGGCTGGAACGGCCAGCGCGCCGTCGCCGGCACTCATGAATATGTCGATGGCGTGCGCCGCAACGAGACCGCCAGCTTCCGCGCCTACAGCTCACCGGCCGAGAGCTTCGCCGACTACGTGCGCCTGCTGAAGACCAGCCCGCGCTACCAGCAGGCCCTTCAGGCCGGCACCGACGTGCAGGGCTTCGCCCGCGGCCTGCAGCGCGCCGGCTATGCCACCGATCCGCGCTACGCGGCCAAGATCGCCGCGATTGCCGGCGGCCCGACCATCGAGCGCGCCGTCAGCGCCGTGGCCGATGCCGGCTCGCGCCTTGGCCAGACCTTCGCCAGCACCGCAACCGCGGCGCTGGGTATCACTCGTCGTTGAGGAACCCCATGTCCAGCGTACTTTCCACCGGTACCGGTGCCCTGCTCGCCTTCCAGCGTGCGTTGGCGACCACCAGCCACAACGTGGCCAACCTCAATACACCCGGCTACAGCCGACAGAAGGTCAACTTTGCCACCGCCGATCCGCAGAACTACGGCTATGGCACGGTCGGCAACGGCACCCGCATCACCGACATCCGCCGCACCGCCGACCAGCTGGCAATCTCGCGCCTGCTCGACAGCAGCGGTGAGCTGGCGCGCCTGAAGCAGCTTTCGAGCATGGCCGACCGCGTCAACGCGCTGGTCTCCGACCCCGCCACCAACGTGTCCGGGGTCTGGTCGAACTTCTTCGACTCGGTCAGTGGCCTGTCCTCCAACGCTGCCGGCACCGCAGACCGGCAGAACATGCTGGACGGCGGCAAGGCCCTGGCCAACCGCTTCGTGCAGCTCAACACGCACCTGAACAACCTCAACGGCGAGGTCAACAACGGCCTGATGGCCGGTGCCACCGAGGTCAACCGGCTGGCGCAGGAAATCGCACAGATCAATGGGGCCATCGGCACCAACATCGCCAACGCCGCGCCCGATCTGCTCGATCGCCGCGACCAGCTGATCACCCAGCTGATCGGCTACACCGGCGGCACGGCGGTGATCCAGGACGGCGGCATCATGAATGTCTACACCGCCGGCGGCAACGCGCTGGTGGTAGGCACCACGGCGACCAAGGTCACCACCGTGGCCGACCCGTACCAACCGGAGCGCCTGCAGCTGGCATTGGAGACGCAGGGCAACACGATCCGTCTCGACGCCAAGGCGGTCGGCGGCCAGATTGGCGGCCTGCTGGAGTTCCGCGACACCGTGCTGACCCCGGCCCAGGCCGAACTGGGCAAGCTGGCCGTGGGCCTGGCCGAGAGCTTCAACCAGGCCCACCACCAGGGCGTGGACCTTTACGGCAAGCTGGGCGGCGACTTCTTCAACATCGGCAATCCGCGCGTCACCGCCAACAACAGCAACACCGGCACCGCCAGCCTCAGCGCAACGTATGGTGATCTGGGCAAGCTGGACGCGCAGAACGTGGTGCTGCAGTTCGATGGCAGCAACTGGAAGGCCAGTCGCGCCGATACCGGCGCCAATGTTCCGCTGACCGGCACCGGCACGGCGACCGATCCGCTGGTCATCAACGGCGTCAAGCTGGTGATGGCCGGTACCCCGGCGGCCAATGACCGCTTCCTGCTGCAGCCCACCGCCGGCGTGGCCGGCAGCATGGAGATCGCGATCACCGATCCGTCGCGCATCGCGGCCGCCGCAGCCGTGAAGGGTGCCGCCGCGACATCCAACACCGGCACCGGCAAGCTGAGTGGCGTTGCGGTCACCGACTCGACCCATGCCAACCTGCGCAATCCGGCGGCGATCGTGTTCACCTCGGCCACCACCTACACCATCGACGGTGGCCCACCGCAGACCTACACCCCCGGCCAGACCATCAGCGCCAACGGCTGGAGCTTCGTGCTGGATGGCGCCCCGAAGGTCGGCGACACCTTCAACATCACGCCGACGCCGGCCGGTTCCTCGGACAACAGCAATGCCGCCAAGCTGGCCAAGGTCGAGAGCGCCAAGGCGTTCAATGCGGGCACCGTGACCCTCAACGGTGCTTTGGGCGGCCTCACCACCCAGGTCGGCGCCGCCGCCCGTTCGGCCGAGTACTCGCTGGATGCGCAGCTGGTGATCAACGACAAGGCGCAGGAAGCGCGTGATGAGGTGTCCGGCGTCAACCTGGATGAAGAAGCGGCCGACATGCTGCGCCTGCAGCAGGCCTACCAGGCCGCCTCGCAGCTGATCTCCACCGCAGACAGCATGTTCCAGACCATCCTGGGAGCCGTCCGCCGATGAGCAGCCGCATCTCCACCAGCATGATGTACAACCAGTCCGTGTCGCTGATGATGGCCAAGCAGGCCAAGCTCAGCCACCTGGAGCAGCAGATCGCCACCGGCAGCAAGATCGTCACCGCCAAGGACGATCCGGTTGGCGCGGGCGCTGCGGTCGGACTGGACCGCAGCCTGGCCGCGCTGGACCGGATGAAGCTCAATGCCGGCAACGTGCAGAACCGGCTGGGTGTGCAGGAAAACACCCTGGCACAGGTCAATGACCTGATGGGACGGGTCAACGACCTGACCATCCAGGCCAGCAATCCCGCGTTGAGCGCGGCCGACAAGAAGACACTGATCACCGAGCTGAACCAGATCCGCGACGGCCTGCTGTCACTGGCCAACGCCGATGACGGCACCGGCCGCTACGTGTTTGGCGGCACCAACGACGGCGATCCGCCGTTCGCCAAGATCAATGGCAAGGTGGTCTACCGCGGTGACCAGACCCAGCGCCAGATCGAGGTCGGTCCCGATACTTACGTGCGCGACTCCCTCCCCGGCAGCGAGATCTTCATGCGCATCCCCACCGGCGATGGCTTCGTCGATGGCGGTGCCGCGGTGGGCAATACCGGCAATGGCGTGCTGACCAACATCACCCGCGATGGCAGCGACAGCTGGAACGGGCAGAGTTTCAGTGTCCGCTTCACCGCCGCCAACCAGTACGAAGTGCTCGATGGCGCCGGCAACGTGACCGGTACCGGCACCTACAAGGCCGGTGACAATCTGGAAGTGAACGGAGTGCGACTGCAGATCACCGGTGCCCCCGCTGCAGGCGACAGCTTCAACGTGAAGCCAGCGACCAGCCGCGACATCTTCGACACCATGGACAAGCTGATCACCGCGCTTGACGCCGACACCGGTACCACCGCGAAGATGAGCGCGCAGCAGAACGAATTGCAGAGCGCGCTGCGCGACGTGGCGCGTGCATCGGAACGGATGATCGATTCACGAGCGGCCGGTGGCGCACAGTTGAAGGCGCTGGACAATGCCGCCGACATGCGTGAAGCCAACAGCGTGACCCTGAAGACCACGCTGTCGCAGATGCGCGACCTGGACTATGCCGATGCCTTGAGCCAGTACCAGCTGCAGAGCACTGCCCTGCAGGCGGCGCAGACGATCTTCTCGCAGATGCAGTCGATGTCGTTGTTCAACAAAATCCGCTGACGCATTTCCTGCGTCACCCCTGAAAGGCCGCGATGCCCTGCATCGCGGCCTTTTTCGTTTCCGCGACCCTGGCCCGCTGCGCCCGCCGGGCATCGCCCGGCGCTACCGGCATATGGCTATCTCAGGCCGATTTTCCGTGATTGCCCATCAAGCCCGGCCGGACCCCGCCGATACCTTCATCAGCGCTGGTTGGGCATGCCCGACCGCTTCCTTCCGGGGTCGCCTTCACGCCCTTCCCGGGCTGAAAACCCCGGAAAAACAGCTTCCGGCAACGAATTACGGCTTCAACGGAATTCACGGCTAAAGGTTGTTGACAAAGCGCCGTTATTCATTTGGCAACAGCGAAGCACACAGCCACACAAAAAAACAGGCGGCGCTTCGTTTCATTCACCAACGGGTTCCATATAAGAGGAGACGACCCCATGGCACAGGTAATCAACACCAATACGATGTCGCTCAACGCTCAGCGCAACCTGAGCACCAGCGGCAACTCGCTGGCCACCACCATCCAGCGCCTCTCGTCCGGCCTGCGCATCAACAGCGCGAAGGACGACGCCGCCGGTCTGGCGATCTCGGAGCGCTTCAGCACCCAGATCCGCGGCCTGGACGTGGCCATCCGCAACGCCAATGACGGCATCTCGCTGGCCCAGGTCGCCGAAGGCTCGCTGAGCGAAGTCGGCAATAACCTGCAGCGCATCCGCGAACTGGCCGTGCAGGCGTCCAACGCCACCAATTCCAGCAGCGACCGCAAGGCCCTGCAGGCCGAAGTGACCCAGCTGGTCAGCGAAATCGACCGCGTCGCCAAGCAGAGCGACTTCAACGGCACCAAGCTGCTGGACGGCTCGTTCACCAGCCAGCTGTTCCAGGTGGGTGCCAATGCCGGCCAGGCCATTGCGATCAACAGCGTGGTGGATGCCAAGGCCGAATCGCTGGGTGCAGCAAGCTTCCTCGATGCTGGCAAGATCGCCTTCACCGCAACCGACGTGGAAGATGCAAAGGGCACGCTGAGTGGCCTGAAGGTCGGTAATGTTTCCCTGGGCGAGATCAAGTTCGACTATACCCCCCGCGCTGTAGCCGGCACCCCAGAACCGGCCGTCGACAACGCCAACATGGAGCGCGCGGCCAAGGCCGTCGCCGCAGCCATCAACAACAAGCTGGGCGAAACCGGGTTGCACGCTGCGGTAGCCACTGCAGCCAATGGCGCAGTCATTCCGGGCGAGGTCGCGCTCACCGCCGTCAAGGCGGATGGAAACGCGACTGACATCACTGTGACCAAGCCGCCGGTGGCTCCGGCCACGACCCCGGTTGCGATGAACACGGTTGGCGCCGCAGCCAGCCCGGTCCATGTCGCCGACATCAAGATTGACACCGTCGCCGGTGCGCAGCAGGCGCTTTCCATCGTCGACAAGGCCCTGGAATCGGTCAACAGCGTGCGCGCCGACCTCGGTGCGATCCAGAACCGCTTCACCTCGGTGGTGGCCAACCTGCAGACCTCCTCGGAGAACCTGTCCGCATCGCGCAGCCGCATCCGCGATACCGACTTCGCCAAGGAAACCGCTGAACTGACCCGCACCCAGATCCTGCAGCAGGCCGGTACGGCCATGCTGGCCCAGGCCAACCAGGTACCGCAGAACGTGCTCAGCCTGTTGCAGCGCTGACATGAGTCGTCCCCGAAGCACGTCGGGGGCGTCTAACCCAACTCACGTGCAACCGCTCAAGGACCTCTCCTCATGGCACAAGTCATCAACACCAACACGATGTCGTTGAATGCTCAGCGTAACCTGAGCACCAGCGGCAGCTCGCTGG
>NZ_SRHZ01000044.1 GCF_004684085.1 Stenotrophomonas maltophilia | reverse complement strand
CTGCAGCAGGCCGGTACGGCCATGCTGGCCCAGGCCAACCAGGTGCCGCAGGGCGTGCTCAGCCTGCTGCGCTGATCCACGGCAAGAAGGCGCCGCTGCCGTCGGATCGAACCGACGGCAGCGGCAACCCGGAAGCCACGATGCACGAAGGCGCGGGCCATGCCCGGCCCGGGATCACTCCCGAACCGGCTTGGCATCGCCCGCTCCTGCGGACCTCTCTTTCAGCGCTGTACTTTTGACTGTACGTACCGGGCGGCTTCGTCTCCCCCCGATTGTCAGTAGCCTGATCCCTCCCCTGCATTGGGGGAGGGTCTTTTGCAGACCCCAGGCAGCCTGCGGTGAATCCACCCGCACCCTGCCCCAATCCTCCTGCAACCTGCGTGCCAAAACCGCTCCCGGTGCTCTGGCACGGCGCATGCATCAACGAAGTCCTCAAGACCCAGCGGCGCAGGCCGCTATTTTCGTTGACGACGGTCCACTGCAACGCGGATGGACCCGAATACCAGGAGAAACGACGTGGCAGACTTTGGATACGGTGGCATTGGCTCGGGACTGAACATCTCGGACATCGTCAACCAGCTCGTCGCGGCCGATCGCAAGCCCGCCGACAATGCGCTGAACCTGCAGCAGTCCAAGACCAAGTTGCAGCTGTCTTCGATCGGTACGGTAACGGCCGCCTTCGACAAGCTGAAGACCGCGCTGACCGCGCTGAAGGCCACCACCGCCTTCGACACCCGCACGGTGTCCGCCACCGGCAAGGCACAGCCCGCCAACACCGAGGATGTGCTGACGGCATCGGTAGCCCTGTACGACCTGGGCACGACCAAGGGCGCAGCTGCCAACGGCACCCACCTTGTCGAAGTCACGGCGCTGGCCACCGCGCACAAGCTGATTGCTGATACCTCTGTACCCAAGACCGATACCTTCGGCGCCGGAACCTTGACACTGACCGTTGGTGTCGGCGACAAGGCCAAGACCATGAACGTGGAGGTGGAAGCCGGCGACACGCTGACCACCATCCGCAACAAGATCGACGCTGCTGGCCGCAAGGAAGGCGTGCAGGCCACGCTGATCAGCTCCGGCGATAACCAGTACCTGTCGATCGCACAGGAAAAGACCGGCGCAGCCAGCGCAATCAAACTGGAGTACGGCGGCAGCGACCCGAAGCTGGGCGCACTGGTCGGCAGCCTGAAGCAGAACACGGCGGCCGCCGACGCCGAACTGACCATCGACGGCGTAAAGGTGGTCAGTGCCAGCAATACGGTGGCCGATGCGGTGCCGGGCCTGACCCTGAACCTGAAGGTGACCGGCAAGAGTACTGTCGTGATCAGTACCGACACCTCCGCCGCCACCAAGGTGATGCAGGACTTCGTGACCGCGTACAACGCGGCGCTCGCCGCGATCAACACCGAGACCAAGTACGACGCCAAGACCAAGGAAGCATCGACGCTGACCGGCGATGCGCAGATGCGTGGCGCCACCAGCCAGTTGCGCTCGGTGATGTCTGGCGTGCTCAAGGAGCTGGCCGGCGACGCCCTCGATGCCAAGGCGATCGGACTGCAGACCCGTGGCTTCCCCAACGCCGATGGCAGCCTGGTACTGGATGCCACCAAGTTCGCCGCAGCTCTGGGCAGCCAGCCGGAGCGCATCCGGCAGGCCATCACCGGCGACAAGGGTGGCGCGGGCCAGCTGTACTCCCTGGTTGACGGCTATGTCAGCACCACGGTTGGCAAGGAAGGCGCCTTCGTTGCGCGTACCAAGGGCCTGAACAACACGCTGGATGGCATCGACAAGCGTCGAAAGGCCTTGGACGTCCGCATGAAAGGCGTCGAGGAACGCTACAAAAAGCAGTTCATCGCGCTGGACAGTCTGATGGGCAAGCTGCAGCAGAGCAATTCGTCACTGCAGCAGCAGCTGGCACAACTGAACCGCTAAAGGAGTGCGTGCAGCGCTCAAGTTTGGCGTGCAACGCACCGATAACGGACGCAACAGCCATCATCGCCGCACCGCCGGTACGGGTCCCCACGATCACCCGGCGGCACCCCGCGCAAGGAGAATCACGAATGTACGGTTCCAGCCGTCAATATGCCGAACAGTACCGCCAGGTGGGAGTGACCAGCGCGGTTGCCGACGCCGATCCGCACAAACTCGTGGCGATGCTGCTGGCAGGTGCACTGGAGCGCGTGCGTCGTGCCCTGGCCAGCCTCGAGCGTGGTGACCAGGCCGGCAAGGGCAAGGCGATCGGCGAGGTCTGCGCAATCGTCGGCCACCTCAACGGCTCACTGGATCATGAGGCCGGCGGCGAGATCGCCGGCAATCTGTCGGCCCTCTACGACTACGTGCTGCAGCGCCTGACCGAAGCCAACCTGCACAACGACCGTGCAGCGCTGGACGAATCGCTGCAGTTGCTGGGCGAGATCGACAGCGCCTGGAATGCGATCCCGCAGGAACAGCGCCGTCCTGCAGCGGTGGCACCATGAGCCTGCATGAACTGCATGCCCAGCTGGACGCCTTCGAGAAGGCCCTGGGCGAGGACTCTTTCGAGCAGGCTGACAGCCTGCTCGACGGCCACGACAGCACGCTGCATGCCCTGCTCAGCCATCCGCTGACCGCGGCCGACCACGCTCCGCTGAGCGCACTGTTCGAGCGCCAGCAGAGCCTGCTCGGCCTGCTGCGCCAACGCCGCGACGCGGTCGCCGCCCAGATGAACGATGGCCAGCGCTCCCTTCGCGCGGCGCATGCCTACCTGCAGGCAGAATCGCTGGCATGACCCAACTGCCGACCACGTCACTGCACCATCCTGCAGAGAGCGAACTGTTCGACGAGACGCTCAGCTGCGAGCTGGCGCTGCCCGCCGAGTTCCAGGCCGGCAGCGCTGCCGGACGCACCAGCAGTGCGGAAGGCCTGCTGCGCAGCCTGGCGCTGGTCGAGGACAGCCGGGTCGACGAGCATGAGGAGCGCAGTGAAGCGAGCCTGCAGCTGCAGCGGCTGGAAGCGAAGCTGGACCTTGCGATGGTGCTGCTTGGCCGCTTGGTGCGCCAGCAGGGCCAGGAGCTGACCCTGCGCCCGGTGCGCTGGTCCCGCCGCGGCATCCGCCTGCAACTCGGACCGCGCAGCGGTGCCAGCACAGGTCAGGCCGGCGTAGTGCGGCTGCAACCCAGCGACTGGCTGCCCGACCATATCGACCTACCGGTGGAAGTGATCGCTGAAGCTGCCGACGGCGGCGGCGGCCACTACCTGTGGCTGCGTTTCCAACGCCTCGGTGATGGCCTGGAAATGGCGATGGAACGGCATCTGTTCCGCCTGCATCGTCGTCAAGTGGCCGAGGCCCGCCGCGCCCGCTGAAACCTGCCACCATGAAGCCGGACAGGCAACCCTTGGCGCGCCCGTTCAGCTAAGTTAAGGTGGACTCCCCTCACGGATTCCCGACGTGCCTGTGCGAGTTCTCATCGTCGACGATCACACCCTTGTCCGCGCCGGCCTGGCGCGGCTGCTGCAGGGGTTTGCCGACGTGCAGCTCGTCGCCGAGGCCAGCAACGCCGAGCAGGCGCTGCAGCTGGCCCTGCAGCACGCCCCTGACGTGGTCCTGATGGACCTGTCACTGCCCGGCCGTACCGGCCTGGAAGCGCTCAGTGACATCCGCCTGCGCGCCCCCGGCACCCGGGTGGTGATGATGACCATGCACGACGATGCGGCGCATGTACGCGATGCGCTTGATCGCGGCGCGGTCGGATTTGTGGTCAAGGATGCCGCCCCGCAGGAACTGGAACTGGCGCTGCGTGCCGCGCACGCCGGCCAGGTGTTCCTGAGCCCGCAGATCTCGGCCAAGATGCTGGCGCCGATGCTGGGCCGCGAGAAGCCCACTGGTATTGCCGCATTGTCGCCGCGCCAGCGCGAGATCCTGCGCCGCATCGGCAAGGGCGAGAGCAACAAGGAAATCGCCGCCGACCTCGGCATCAGCGTCAAGACGGTGGAGACCCACCGCGCCCGCATGATGGAGTCGCTGGGTTGCCGCCGCGCCAATGATCTGCTGCTTCTGGCCGCTCGACACCAGCACGAGCTGGAGTGATCCTCTGCGAAGGGGGTCAGATCCCTTTCCACGGGAAAGGGATCTGACCCCTGCCACGCCCCACGGACGACGAATTCCCGTCACCCTGACAGGCCCTGACAGGAATTCGTACACGACGCACCGCGGACACTGATCGTCACCCACGACGAATCAACAACTTGGCGAAGTTCATCGTCAACATTCCGCGTCAATGTAGGGAATACCCCTACATCCTGTCAGGGTATTCACCAAGCCCTTCAGGAACCCCCCGATTCCGCCCCCGCCGGATCAAAAGCAAGATGCGTTCCACAAGGCGCCGGGGAGCGGTGCCGGGGAACCACGATGAAGGCTGCACTCTCGACCCAGCTGGGCCAACAACTTCACCTCACCCCGCAGTTGCTGCAGTCGATCCGGCTGCTGCAGCTGGATGGCCTGCATCTGGAACAGGAAATCCAGCGCCTGCTGGATTCCAATCCGCTGCTGGAAATCGAAGAAGCTGAAGCACCGGCTGCCGAGTCCACCGATGCGGGCGTCACCGCGCTGGAGACGGCCGCCTTCGACGAGCTGCCCGAATCTTCGATGTGGGATGTGGCCGGCAGCAGCTGGCAGGATGGCGATGATGACCGCATGGCGCGCATCGCGGCCGGTGAATCCAGCGACCCGCAGCTGCGCGTTCTGCAGCGCCTGTCGCTGGACATGGACGACCGTGAGCTCGCTGTAGCCGCGTTCTGGTTGGACCATTGCGATGAAGCCGGCTACCTGCAGGCGCCCCTGGCACAGCTGCAGCTGCTGGCCAGCGCACAGTTCGACATCGCCGCCGACGGTGTCGAGGCCATCCGCCAGCAACTGCTGCACGGTGAGCCGGCCGGCATGGCCGCGCAGGACCTGCGCGAAGGCCTGCAGGCGCAGCTGCGCAGCCTGCACGGCGTGGTTCCGGCACGCCACCTGGCTGCGCGCATCCTGGACGGGGCGCTTGATGCACTGGCCGCGCACGACTACACCGCCCTCGCCCGCCAGCACGATGCCGAAATCGATGACGTGCGCGAGGCCGTGCGACTGATCCTTTCGCTGCAGCCGCGCCCCGGCGACAGCCTGCTGCCCGAGCGCAACGCCGTGGTGGTGCCGGACGTGGTCGCCTGGCACGCCGACGGCCAGTGGAAGGTGGCACTGAATCCGGCCACCAGCCGCCGGGTCTCGATCAACAGCCAGTACGAACAGGCGCTGGCCGAAACCAGCGACGCCGCCCCGGCGCTGCGCGAGATGCTGCAGGAGGCCCGCTGGTTCAGCCGTGGCCTGTCGATGCGCTACGACACCCTGCTGCGCACCGCGCGGGTGATCGTCGAGCGCCAGGCCGCGTTCCTGGTGCGTGGCGAGGAAGCCATGGCACCGCTGACCCTGAAGGAAGTGGCCGAGGAAATCGGCATGCACGAGTCCACCGTCTCGCGCATCACCACCGGCAAGTTCCTGCAGACCCCGCGCGGCACCTTCGAACTGAAGCACTTCTTCGCCGTGCGCCTGGAAGGCGCCAGCGTCTCCGGCCAGGCCGTGAAGGCCATGGTCCGCCGCTTGATCGACGCCGAACCGGTGGGCCGGCCGCTGGCCGATGAGGCCATTGCCGGCCTGCTGTCGCGCCAGGGGGTGAACATTGCCCGCCGAACCGTCGCAAAATACCGAGAACAACTGGATATCGCCCCGGCCCGTGAACGGCGCCGGCTCGGCACCAGGCAACCGCAGCTGGCCCGGGTGGGCTGAAAGGGATGTTGGACATGAACAAGCTCACGGTCCTGCTGGTCGATGACCACGAGGGCTTCATCAACGCGGCGATGCGCCATTTCCGCAAGATCGACTGGCTGCAGATCGTCGGCAGCGCCGGCAACGGCCTGGAAGCGATCGAGCGTTCGGAAACGCTGCGCCCGCAGGTGGTGTTGATGGACCTGGCCATGCCGGAAATGGGCGGCCTGCAGGCCACCCGCCTGATCAAGTCGCAGGACGATGCCCCGTACATCGTGATCGCCAGCCACTTCGACGACGTCGAGCACCGCGAGCACGCATTGCGCGCCGGCGCCGACAATTTCGTCAGCAAGTTGTCGTACATCCAGGAGGTCATGCCGATCCTGGAAGGCCTCAGGGAGGATCGATCGTGAGCGAATCGCGCATCCTGGTGCTGGACAACGACGCCGTGCGTGCCGAGCGCACCGTTGCCCTGCTGGAATTCATGGACTTCAATCCGCGCTGGGTCTCCGACGCGGCCGACTTCGACCTGGGCCGCCAGCGCCAGAACGACTGGATGGCCGTGATCGTCGGCAGCCTGGACGACAACGCCGCCAGCACCGCGCTGTACCACTGGCTTGGCGGCAGCAGCCTGCCGCCGCCGGTGCTGCTGGCCGATGGTGATGGAGTGACGTTTGCCCGCCAGCACGGCCTGCACGAAGCCAACATCTGGCCGCTGGAAACCCCGCTGCGCCATGCGCAGATGGAGGCGCTGCTGCGCCGCGCCAGCCTCAAGCGCCTGGACGCCGAGCACCAGGCAGGCGCCACGCAGGATCAGGGTCCTACCGGCAACGGCCCAGCTGTGACTGAGCTGCGCACGATGATCGAGCAGGTGGCCGCATTCGATACCACCGTACTGGTACTGGGCGAGTCCGGCACCGGCAAGGAAGTGGTCTCGCGCAGCATCCATCAGCGCTCGCCGCGCCGTGATGGTCCGTTCGTGGCGATCAACTGCGGCGCCATTCCGGCCGACCTGCTGGAAAGCGAACTGTTCGGCCACGAAAAGGGCGCCTTCACCGGCGCACTGACCGCCCGCAAGGGCCGTTTCGAGATGGCCGAGGGCGGCACCCTGCTGCTCGACGAAATCGGCGACATGAGCCTGCCGATGCAGGTGAAGCTGCTGCGCGTGCTGCAGGAACGCAGCTTCGAACGTGTCGGTGGCAACCAGACCATCCGCTGCAACGTGCGGGTGATCGCCGCGACCCACCGCGATCTGGAAAGCCGCATTGCCGACGGCAAATTCCGCGAGGATCTGTTCTACCGCCTCAACGTGTTTCCGATCGACGTGCCAGCGCTGCGTGAACGTCGCGAAGACCTGCCGGCGCTGGTGGAAACCATCGCCACGCAGCTGGCGCGCACCGGCCGTGGCGAAGTGCGCTTCACCCCGGAAGCCCTGCAGGCGCTGTCCGGCTACGAGTGGCCGGGCAACGTGCGCGAGCTGACCAACCTTGTCGAGCGCCTGGCGGTACTGCACCCGGGTGGCTCGGTGCGCGTACAGGATCTTCCCGCGCGCTACCGTGGCGATGCGGCAGTGGTGGCGGTGGCCGTACCGGCACCGATCCAGCCGGCTGCCAGTGAGGAGCGCCTGGACCTGCGCAGCTTCTCGTTCCACACCCCGGGCAGCGGCAACCAGCCGTCGCTCGAACACGGCATTGCAGTGAACCGCACCGCTGCACCGGCGGCACTGCCGGACGACGGCCTGGACCTGCGCAACCACATGGCCAACATCGAACTGGGCCTGATCAACGAAGCACTGGAACGCACCCAGGGCGTGGTCGCCCATGCCGCCCAGCTGCTCGGCCTGCGCCGCACCACCCTGGTGGAAAAGCTGCGCAAGTACGGCATTGAACGCGAGCCGGCCGAACTGGCCAACTGACACGCGTTACCAGCATGAAGGGGGCACGAACGCCTGGGCTTGCCCGGGCGTTGGTGTTTGTGGCGCCGTTGCATGAGTAGATCCACGCCGTGCGTGGATGAAGACCGTGGCCGCGCGATGACAACGCCGCGCATTTGCACAAATTCCTACAGACAACGTTGCCGCGTTCCGGAGGATGGAGTGGGACTTCTCAACGAGGCTCCACCATGCAACGCATCGCCCTGCTCACCGCCCTGCTCTGCCCCGCCCTGGCCACCGCCGCCAACTGCACCCTGCCCACCACGCTCGACCAACGCCAGTTCACCAACCTCAGCGACCCGTTGTACGCGCCCGACAACCCCAACGCCGGGCGCATGGTCCAGGTCAGCTTCGCCGGTAACCAGTACGTGCTGGACATTCTCGGCACCGACCTCCGCATCGGCGGCAGCTACCGCTACCAGCGCCTGGCCCCGCATGTCGCGGAGATCCAGATGACCGAGGCCCACCCGGCCGGCCCCGCCCACTACACCCTGCTGCTGACCTGCCAGACCGACCGCCAGGGCCGCTTCATCTACACCCAGCACGACGGCCCCATCGCACCACGCCAGCGCCAGAATTCCGGCCGTTGGACCCTGCAGCCCTAGGCCAGAAAACCGACGCCGGTTAAATGGCGCCTTCAATCGGGGTCAGAGCCCGTTGCACAGCAACGGGATCCGACCCCATCCGATTAGTGCCGACCAACGGTCGGCACCCACCATCAGCAGCAGGTTCCAACAGATCGCGGCCAACTGTCGAAGGCGGGGTGGGTCCGGTTGCGGGGGCGTGAGCGCCATGGATGGCGCGACCGAGCCTCCATGGACGGATT
>NZ_SRHZ01000043.1 GCF_004684085.1 Stenotrophomonas maltophilia | reverse complement strand
CTGTCGAAGGCGGGGTGGGTCCGGTTGCGGGGGCGTGAGCGCCATGGATGGCGCGACCGAGCCTCCATGGACGGATTTACGGCGTCCCCCGTAACCGGACCCACCCCGCCAACCTACGGATAGCCCGATTTTGACGTTGATGTTGACGTGGCGTCGGCGGGTGCAGGGCGCAGCCCTGCCAGCACACCCCAACCCTCACGTCACTGAATCGAAAACCGGTTTCGGCACGGCACTTGCACCTGCTCCCGCTGACAACCCCATCCCCTGTTTCTGGAACCGTTGCAGATGTCCCACTCCGTCACGTCGATCCTTTCGCAGATCCGCTCCTATCAGACCCAGATGGGACAGCCGGCGCTCAACCCGCTGGGCGAAACACCGCGCAGCAATGCCCTGCCGGGCACGGTGCTGGATGCACCCCAGGTCCAGCCGGCCAGCTTCACCGAAACCCTGCGTGGTGCGATTGCCGGCGTCAACGATGCGCAGCAGAAGTCCGGCGCCCTCGCCAAGGCCTTCGAACTGGGTGACCCCAGTGCCGACCTGGCCAAGGTGATGGTCGCCTCGCAGCAGTCCCAGATCGCCTTCCGCGCCACCGTGGAAGTCCGTAACCGTCTCGTCCAGGCCTACCAGGACGTGATGAACATGCCGCTGTAAGGATAGAACCGCATGGCCCTGTCGCTCTCCAAGGAATCCCTGAACGCCGAAAAGGCGGGCCAGTGGTTCGACCGGCTGCAAAGCCTGCAGATCACCCGTCGGCTCGGACTGATGGCGATGATCGCCGTGGCCGTTGCGGCCGGGCTGTTCGTGTTCTTCTGGTCGCAGAAGCCCGGCATGGTCCCGCTGTATACCGGCCTGGACCAGAAGGCCACCGCTGAAGCGACCGACCTGCTGCGTGCCGCGCAGATTCCGTTCCAGCTGGACCCGGCCACCGGTGGCATCACCGTGCCGGAGAAAAACCTGCACGACGCCCGCCTGAAGCTGGCCGGCTCCGGCCTGACCGACAGCGGCAAGCTCGGCTTCGAGCTGATGGAACGCGATCCGGGCTTCGGCGTCAGCCAGTTCGTGGAAAGCGCGCGCTACCAGCATTCGCTGGAAACCGAGCTGTCGCGCACCATCAACACGCTGCGCCCGGTGCGCGATTCGCGCGTGCACCTGGCCATTCCCAAGCCCAGTGCCTTCACCCGCCAGCGTGACGTGGCCAGCGCCTCGGTCACCCTGGAACTGCGTGGCGGCCAGCAGCTGGAACGCAGCCAGGTCGATGCCATCGTGCACATGGTCGCCGCCAGCATTCCCGATCTGGCGCCGGAACGGGTGACCGTAGTCGACCAGAGCGGGCGCATGCTCAGCGTCAGCGACCCGAACAGCGAGGCCGCAGTCAACGCCGCCCAGTTCGAGCAGGTGCGCCGCCAGGAAACCTCGTTCAACCAACGCATCCGCGAACTGCTGGAGCCGATGACCGGCCCCGGCCGGGTCAACCCGGAAGTCAGCGTGGACATGGACTTCTCGGTGACCGAAGAAGCGCGCGAACTGTACAACGGCGAGCCGCAGAAGCTGCGCAGCGAGCAGATGAGCGAGAACAGCACCACCACGCCAGGTCCGCAGGGCGTGCCAGGGGCTGCCAGCAACAGCCCGCCGGGCCAGCAGGCCGCACCGGCCACCGCGCAGACCCCGACCGAAAGCAGCAAGAACGCGACCCGCAACTACGAGCTGGACCGCACCCTGCAGCACACCCGCCAGCCGGCCGGCCGCATCAAGCGCGTTTCGGTGGCGGTGCTGGTGGACAACGTGCCGCGCGCAGGCGCCAACGGCAAGGTTGCACCGCAGCCGCTGTCGGCGGCCGAGTTGACCCGCGTCGAGGCGCTGGTCAAGCAGGCCGTCGGCTTCAACGCCGAGCGTGGCGACACCGTGTCGGTGATGAACGCCCCGTTCGTACGCGATACCACGCCGGTCGAAGGACCGGCCTGGTGGGAACTGCCGTGGGTGCACGATGCCGGCCGCATGCTGCTCGGTGCGGTGGTGGTGCTGGCACTGTTGTTCGGCGTGCTGCGCCCGGCGCTGCGTGCGATCACCGGCCAGAACAAGAAGAACGACGAGCAGTCGCTGGAACCGCACACCGCGGACGTGCAGCTGGTCGATGACGATGGCATGCCGCTGCCGGCGCTGGGCGCCGACCGGGCCAGCCTGGGCGGGCCGGATGCATTGGCCCTGCCGGTGGATTCATATGAGGAACGACTGCGGATGGCGCGTGAAGCCGTGAAGACCGACTCCAAGCGCGTGGCCCAGGTGGTCAAGGGCTGGGTGGCCAATGACTGAGGCACAACTGACCGGTGTGCAGCGCGCGGCTGTGCTGCTGCTGTCCCTGGGTGAGCTGGATGCAGCCGAAGTGCTGCGCCACATGGAACCCAAGGAAGTGCAGAAGATCGGCATCGCCATGGCCACCATGACCGACATCACCCGCGAGCAGGTGGAACGGGTGATGGACCAGTTCGGCCAGGAGCTGGGCTCGAAGACCTCGCTGGGCGTGGGCTCGGACGACTACATCCGCAACATGCTGGTGCAGGCGCTGGGCAGCGAGAAGGCCGGCAACCTGATCGACCGCATCCTGCTCGGCCGCAACACCACCGGCCTGGACGCGCTGAAGTGGATGGACCCGCGTGCGGTGGCCGACCTTGTGCGCAACGAGCACCCGCAGATCATCGCGATCGTGATGGCGCACCTGGAAACCGACCAGGCCGCCGACGCGCTGAAACTGCTGCCGGACCGTACCCGCGTGGACGTGCTGCTGCGCATCGCCACCCTCGACGGCATTCCGCCGAATGCACTCAATGAGCTCAACGAGATCATGGAGCGCCAGTTCGCCGGTAACCAGAACCTGAAGTCCTCCAACATCGGCGGCGTGCAGTGCGCGGCCAACATCCTGAACTTCATGGACAGCGGCCAGGACCAGGCGATCCTGGGCGAAATCGCCCGCATCGATGCGCCGTTGAGCAACCGCATCCAGGACCTGATGTTCGTGTTCGACGACCTGGTCGACCTCGACGACCGCGAAATGCAGCTGGTGCTGCGCGAAGTGAGCGGCGAACGCCTGGGCCTGGCCCTGCGCGGTGCCGACATCAAGGTGCGCGACAAGATCACCCGCAACATGTCGCAGCGCGCCGCCGAAATCCTGCTGGAAGACATGGAAGCCCGCGGCCCGGTGCGCCTGTCCGACGTGGAAGGCGCGCAGCGCGAGATCCTGGCCATCGTCAAGCGCATGGCCGATGAAGGCACCGTCACCATCGGTGGCAGCGCGGAGGCCATGCTGTGAGCAACGTCGTGCGCTGGCTTGCCCCGGATCTGCTGGCCCAGCCCGAACCGGTGCTGGATCAGGAGGATGCGTTCGAACTCACCGAGCCGGACCCGGAGCACGAACCGGAACCGCCGCTGCATCTGCCCACCCTGGAAGAAATCCAGGCGATCCAGGACAGCGCCGAGAAGGAAGGCTTCCAGCACGGCCATGCCGACGGCTACGGCCAGGGCCAGGCCGAAGTGCGTCGCCTGGCCGCGCAGATTGAAGGCATTCTGGACAACTTCAGCCGGCCGCTGGTGCGGCTGGAAAATGAAGTGGTCGGTGCGCTGGGTGAGTTGGCAGTCCGCATCGCCGGCGCCCTGGTCGGCCGTGCCTACGAGACCGATCCGGCACTGTTGGCGCAGCTGGTCGCTGAAGCCATCGACGCGGTCGGTGGCAGCAGCCGCGATGTGGAAGTGCGCCTGCACCCGGACGACATCGCGGCGCTCGCCCCGCTGCTGAACCTGACCCCGCAGCAGCGCCTGGTGCCGGATACCAGCCTCAGCCGCGGCGACCTGCGCGTACACGCCGAAGCCGTGCGCATCGACGGCACCCTCGAAGCCCGCCTGCGCGGCGCGCTGGACGCAGTGATCCGCCAGACCGGAGCAGGCGCATGACACCCGAATCGCAACCGACCCCGCCACCGGCCGACTGGGCCGTGGCCCGCAACCTGCGCCTGGCCCGTCGTCTGGATGGCCTGCGCGTTGATACCGCGCACGGTCGTGGCCTGATCCGCGAAGGCGTGCTGCGCCGCGCGGTCGGACTTACCCTGGAAGCCGTCGGCTGCGAGGCGCCGCTGGGCGCCAGCTGCAAAGTGGAAGTCGTCGATGGCGGCTGGGTCGATGCCGAAGTCGTCGGCTTCGCCGGTGAACGTACCTATCTGATGCCCAGCGCCGAACTGCATGGCCTGCTGCCCAATGCGCGGGTAGTGCCGTCGGCGCGCCGTGGCGGCGTGGAAGTGGGCGAAGGCCTGCTCGGCCGTGTCATCGACAGCGATGGCGTGCCGCTGGACGGCAAGGGCCCGATCCGCGCCGAAGGCCATGTCGGCATGGCCGGCGTGTCGATCAATCCGCTGGCGCGTGAGCCGATCACCCAGCCGCTGGACGTGGGCGTGCGCGCGATCAACGCGCTGCTGCCGATCGGCCGTGGCCAGCGTGTCGGCCTGTTCGCCGGCTCCGGCGTCGGCAAGTCGACCCTGCTGGGCATGATGACCCGCTACACCGCCGCCGACGTGATCGTGGTCGGCCTGATCGGTGAACGTGGCCGCGAAGTGCGCGATTTCGTCGAAACCACGCTGGGCGAGGAAGGCCTGCGCCGCGCCGTAGTGGTCGCCAGCCCGGCCGACCGGCCGCCGCTGGCGCGCCTGCACGGCGCTTACCGCGCCACTGCGATTGCCGAGTGGTTCCGCGACCAGGGCCTGAACGTGCTGCTGCTGATGGATTCGCTGACCCGCTTCGCGCAGGCCCAGCGCGAGATCGGCCTGTCGGTGGGTGAACCGCCGACTACCCGCGGCTATCCACCGTCCGTGTTCGCCAAACTGCCGGCACTGGTCGAACGTGCCGGCAACGGTGCCAAGGGCCGCGGCTCGATCACCGCGTTCTACACCGTGCTGACCGAAGGCGATGACCCGCAGGATCCGATCGCCGATGCGGCGCGCGCGATCCTCGACGGCCACATCCTGTTGTCGCGCCGCGTCGCCGACAGCGGCCTGTATCCGGCCATCGACGTCGAATCGTCGGTCAGCCGCGTGGTCACGGAAATCGCCGACGAACCGTGGCGCCTGCGCATCCGCAAGTTGAAGCGACTGGTCTCGGCCTACTCGGCCAACCGCGACCTGATCGCCATCGGTGCCTATCAGCGCGGCAACGACGCAGCCACCGACGAAGCCCTGGAACGTTGGCCGGAAATCATGGAATTCCTCGGCCAGGACGTTGCCAAGGCCGCAGATCTCCCGCACAGCCAGGCGGCACTGCAGCGCCTGGTGGAACAAGAGAGTTAAGCCATGAACCAGTCCAAGCGCATCGATCCCCTGCTCAAGCGGGCCCAGGAACACGAGGACGCCGTCGCCCGTGACCTGGCCGAACGCCAGACCGTGCTCGACACCCATCTGTCGCGCCTGGATGAACTGCGCCGCTATGCCGAGGAGTATGCGAACGCGCAGATGGCGGCGACCAGCCCGGCCCAGCTGCTGAACCGTCGCGCCTTCCTGGACCGCCTCGACAGCGCGGTCGAACAGCAGCAGGCGACGGTCAACGGCAACCGCGAAAAGGTGGAAGCCGAGCGTGCCCGGCTGATCCTCGCCAGCCGCGACAAGGCCGTGCTGGAACAGCTGGCGGCCAGCTACCGCGCTCAGGAAAAGGTAGTGACCGACCGCCGCGACCAGCGCGAGATGGACGACATTGGCGCACGCCGTGCACGCCTGGCGCAGGCCGAGGATCAGGAAGACGGTGAACAGGGAGGCCGCGCGTGATGCCCGCCCCGCTCGCCAGCAGCGCCAACGCGCAGCCGCAGAATTCTGGCAGCAGCGCAACGCGCGCCCCCCGCGGTGATGGCAACAAGGACTTCAGCCAGCTGCTGCAGGGTGGCTCGCCCGGCGCCGATGCACCCTCCAAACCCACGACCACGCCAACGCCGTCCACACAGGGGCCGGCACCCGACAGCAATGGCCAGGCCGGCGCCGAGCGCAGGCCGGACAGCGCTGCCGCACCCGAAGACACCGCAGCCACGGTGCCCACAGCGCAAGCCAGGCCCGCTGCCGAAAAGGACGCTCCCGCGGCGACCGAAGAAGCCCCTTGGCCGCCGCTCGGCCTGGCCGGACTGGTGCTGGCAGTACCCACACCGGCCGATCCTGCCGCCGCCCTGCCAGCAGCGGCGACGGCTACCGACGCAGACGGCAACGCGCTGCCGGCCCCCGCTGCACTGCCGGTCGCAGCCGCCCTGCCGTCCGCAGCTGCGGCGACCACATCGTCCACCGCCGACGGCAACGCCTCCAGCGCCGCCGACCAGGCGACCACTCTGCCGTTGCCTGAGCTGGTGCTGCCCGGCAAGCGCAGCGAGCGTGGGGAAGGCAGCGACGCAACCCTCATTGGTGACCGTGCCACAGCGCCGCTGCTGCACGCGCCGAGCAACGCCGCCGTGCAGGATCTGAAGGCCGCGCTGGCCACGGGCAATGCCATCTTCAACGGCGAACCGACACCGAAGCCAGTACTCGGTGACGACGGCTTCGACCAGGCTATCGGCGCCCGCCTGGGCTGGTTGGCCGACCAGAAGATCGGCCATGCCCATATCCGCCTGAGCCCGGATGACATGGGGCCGGTCGATGTGCGCCTGCAGTTGAACGGCGACAAAGTGCATGCCAGCTTCAGCAGCCCGCACGTGGATGTGCGCCAGGCGCTGGAAAGCAGCCTGCCGCGCCTGCGTGAGCTGCTGGGTGAACAAGGCTTCCAGCTGGCCCACGCCGATGTCGGCCATCAGGCACCCGGTGGTGACGGCAATGCGTCGGGCCAGCCCGGTGGCGGCGGCATGGCGGGTGACGGAGAACCGTCGCCGGGCGACATCAGCGTGTCGTCGGCCCAGCTGATCCGCCAGCGCGGGTTGCTGGACGCGTACGCCTGACACCGCGCGAGCGGGTAGCGCCGGGCCATGCCCGGCGGAGCCCCAACCC
>NZ_SRHZ01000042.1 GCF_004684085.1 Stenotrophomonas maltophilia | reverse complement strand
CCCGGCGGAGCCCCAACCCTCCGCCGGGCATGGCCCGGCGCTACCGATACAGGCATCCCGACGGAATTCCGTCGCACCCCTCGGCCCCGGCTCCGGCACGCCCCTTGCATATCCCGGTGAAGCAACCCTCAGGAGCTTCACCCCGTGGCCGCAGCCGCAGACAAAACCAAGAAGACCGCCGAGAAGGACAAGGCCGCCAAGCCGCGCAGTCCAATCCTGATCACTGCGCTGGTCGCCGTACTGGCCGCCGCTGCCGCCGGTGGCGGCGTCTGGTTCTTCACCCAGTCCAAGGGTGAAGACAAGACCGTTCAGGCTCCCAAGAAGACCACCACCCCGGCCCCGGCCCAGTACTTCGCACTGGACCCGGCCTTCGTGGTCAACCTCAATGGACCGGTCGACGGCCCGCGCTACCTGCAGTTGGAAGTGCAGCTGATGACCCGCGACCCGGCCGCGCTGGAAGCGATCAAGACCCACGCACCGGCCATCCGCGCACGTCTGCTGATGCTGTTCTCGCAGGTCAGCCCGGATCAGATCGCCGACATCGCCGGCAAACAGAAGCTGCAGGCCGCGTCGCTGGCCGAAGTACAGAAGGTGCTCAAGGCCGAGACCGGCAGCAACGGCGCCGACGATCTGCTGTTCACCAGTTTCGTGACCCAGTAAGGGCTTCCCGATGAATGATCTGCTGTCCCAGGACGAGATCGATGCCCTGCTCCACGGCGTGGACAGTGGCGCGGTCGAGACCGATGCGGAGCCGCCCTCAGGCGAAGCCCGTTCATACGACTTCGCCAGCCAGGACCGGATCATCCGAGGTCGCATGCCGACTCTGGAAATGGTCCATGAGCGCTTCGCGCGGCTGTGGCGGATCGGCCTGTTCAACCTGATCCGCCGTTCGGCCGAACTGTCGGTGCGCGGTATCGAACTGATCAAGTTCAACGACTACATGCACTCGCTGTATGTACCGACCAACCTCAACCTGATCCGCTTCAAGCCGCTGCGTGGCACCGGCCTGATCGTGTTCGAGCCGACCCTGGTGTTCGCCATCGTCGACAACTTCTTCGGCGGCGACGGGCGCTACCCGACCCGTATCGAAGGCCGCGAGTTCACCGCCACCGAAATGCGCGTGATCCACCTGCTGCTGAAGCAGACCTTCGCCGACCTGCGCGAGGCCTGGGCGCCGGTGATGGATGTCGAGTTCGAATACATCAACTCGGAGATCAACCCGCACTTCGCCAACATCGTGACGCCGCGCGAATACGTGGTGGTGTGCCGCCTGCATGTCGAACTCGACGGCGGCGGCGGCGACATCCACGTGACCCTGCCGTATTCGATGCTGGAGCCGATCCGTGAACTGCTCGACGCCGGCATCCAGAGCGACCGCAACGACCGCGACGAGAGCTGGGGCCAGACCCTGCGCGAACAGCTCAACATCGCCGAGGTGACCCTGTCCAGCGTGCTGGCCAGCAAGCGCATGACCCTGCGCGACCTGACCCGCCTGAAGGTCGGCGACATCCTGCCGATCGACCTGAGCCCGCAGGTGCCGCTGTGCGTGGAAAACATCCCCGTGTTCACCGGCGAGTTCGGCGTCGCCAACGGCATGAACGCCGTGAAGATCACCGCTACCCATCCGCCCGGCACCCGTCCGCGCGTACCCGTCATCCAGGAAGACCCGCAATGAACGATATCGACGCCCTCGAACCGACCCCGGCCCAGTTCAGCAGCCTGCAGGCCGATGAAGCGAACGGTCCGGACCTGAACCTGGACGTGATCCTCGATGTGCCGGTGACCCTGTCACTGGAAGTCGGCCGTGCCCGCTTGCCGATCCGCAACCTGCTGCAGCTCAACCAGGGCTCGGTGGTGGAACTGGAGCGCGGCGCTGGCGAATCGCTGGATGTGTTCGTCAACGGCACCCTGATCGCCCACGGCGAAGTGGTGGTGATCAATGACCGCTTCGGCGTGCGCCTGACCGACGTGGTCAGCCCGAGCGAACGGATCCGGAGACTGCGTTGAGCCTGCTGGCCTCCACCCTGCTGGCGGTCGGCAAGGCCGCCGCCCCGATCGGCCCGCAGGTCGGCCAGCACGCGGCCGCCGCACCGAGCCTGTTCGGCGCGGTGCTGGCACTGCTGGCGGTGCTGGCCCTGGTCATTGGCCTGGGCTGGCTGCTCAAGCGCCTGCCCGGCAGCGGCTTCCGCCCTGCCGAAGGCATGAAGCTGGTGGCCAGCCTGAGCGTCGGTGCCAAGGAGCGTGTGGTGGTGGTCGAGGTCAACGGCCAGCAACTGCTGCTGGGCGTGACCGCCGGCGGCATCAACACCCTGCACACCCTGCCCGAACCGCTGCCGCCGCCGGCCCCGGTACGCGTGCCGGACTTCAAGAACCTGCCGAATTTCGCCCAGCTGCTGCAGCAGCGGCTGCGCAAGGATCCCTGACATGCGTGTCACCCGTACCCGTCTTGCCACCCTGATGCCGTGGCTGCTGTTGCTTGCCCTGTGCCTGTTGCCGGCGCTGGCCTTCGCAGCCCCCGGCGCGCCGACCACGCCGCTGCCCGACATCAATGTCGGCAAGATCGGCGGTGCACCGGTCAGCCTGCCGCTGCAGACCCTGCTGCTGATGACCGCGATCACCCTGATCCCGTCGATGCTGCTGGTGCTGACCTCGTTCACCCGCATCATCATCGTGCTGGGCCTGCTGCGCCAGGCGCTGGGCACCGGGCAGACGCCGTCCAACCAGGTGCTGCTGGGCCTGGCACTGTTCCTCACCGCAATGATCATGCTGCCGACCTGGGACAAGTCCTGGAGCACCGGCATGGCGCCCTACCTCAATGGCGAGATCGACTTCCAGACCGCCTGGACGCTGACCACCTCGCCGCTGCGCGCCTTCATGCTGGCGCAGATCCGCGAGACCGACCTGATGACCTTCGCCGGCATCGCCGGGCACGGCACCTACGCCAGCCCCGATGCGATCCCGTTCCCCGTGCTGGTCGCTTCGTTCGTGACGAGCGAGCTGAAGACCGCCTTCGAAATCGGCTTCCTGATCTTCATCCCGTTCGTGATCATCGACCTGGTCGTGGCCAGCGTGCTGATGTCGATGGGCATGATGATGCTGTCGCCGATGCTGGTGTCGGCACCGTTCAAGATCCTGCTGTTCGTGCTGGTGGATGGCTGGGTGCTGACCGTGGGTACGTTGGCGGCGAGCTTCAATCCGGCGTGATTTAGAGGCAGTCGAGCATGGCTCGGCTCTACAGAAGCACAGTCGGGCATGGCCCGGCGCTACCGATGGAACCATGATGTCTCCCGAACTTGCCTTGACCGAACTGCGTGGCGGCCTGATCACCGTGTTGTGGGTGGCCGGCCCGCTGCTGCTCACCGTGCTGGTGGTGGGCGTGGTGGTGGGCGTGGTGCAGGCCGCGACCCAGCTCAACGAACCGACCATCGCCTTCGTCGCCAAGGCCGCAGCACTCACCGCAGTGCTGTTCGCACTGGGCAGCCTGCTGATCGGCCATCTGGTTGAATTCACCACGCTGCTGTTCCAGCGCATTCCGCACCTGATCGGCTAGGACACGCGCTTCGATGGACGCCGCCACCCAGATGGCCGCCGATGGATTGAACGCCTTCGGCATGATCGGCACCGTGCTGTGGACCATGCTGCGCATCGGCGCGGTGGCCATGGCCATGCCCATGGTCGGTACCCGTGCCGTTCCCGGACGGGTGCGCGTGATACTGGCCGGCACCCTGGCCATCGCGTTGGCACCGCTGCTGCCGCCAGTGCCGGACTGGACCGGCTTCGATGCCGCTACCGTCCTGACCATCGCCCGCGAACTGGCCATCGGCGTGTCCATCGGCTTCCTGCTGAGGCTGGTGTTCGAAGCCGGCGCAATGGCCGGTGAACTGATCGCCCAGGGCACCGGCCTGGCCTTCGCGCAGATGAGCGATCCGCTGCGTGGCGGTACTTCGGGCGTGATCGGCCAGTGGTTCTACCTGTTGTTCGGCCTGCTGTTCTTCACCGCCAACGGGCACCTGGCGCTGATCTCGCTGGTGGTGGACAGCTACCGGGCGCTGCCGATCGGCGCCCCGCTGCCGGACCCGCACGCGTTCTTCAGCATTGCTCCAACCTTCCTGCTGACCGTACTGCGCGGCGCACTCACCCTGGCCATTCCACTGATCGTGGCGATGCTGGCAGTGAACCTGGCGTTCGGCGTGCTAGCCCGTGCGGCCCCGGCGCTGAATCCGATCCAGCTGGGCCTGCCGGTCTCGTTGCTGCTGGGCCTGTTCCTGCTGGCCCTGCTGGCCGGCGAAATGGGCCCGCCGGTGCAGCGCCTGTTCGACGCCGCCTTCCAGGCTGCGGACGCGGTCACACACTGACCCGATCATCACGTTTTACTGCTTGCCCTTCCCCCCGGTCTGCGCGTTAGAGTGAATGCGCGGCAACCGGGGGGATGCCGCACGTGGCCGGCGCCGTACGCCGGCCTGCCTCATGCATGCCCCACCGTGGTTTCCGTCGACAGGCAAGTCCGGGAGACTGACGAATGCTGGTAGGCACGTATAACCCGTGGCTGGTGACGATCTCGCTGCTGGTCGCCGTGATGGCCTCATACACGGCCCTGGCGATGGCCGGGCGCACGGTCACCGCACCCGGCAAGGGTGCAGCCTGGTGGTGGCGCCTCGGTGGCGGCTTCGCCATGGGCCTGGGCATCTGGTCGATGCATTTCATCGGCATGCTGGCCTTCGATCTGCCGATTCCGCTCGGCTATGACCTGCCGATCACCCTGCTCTCCCTCGCCCTGGCCATCGCCTCATCGGTGTTCGCGCTGTGGCTGGTCTCGCTGCGCACCCTGCCGCACCCGCGGCTGGCGGGCGGCGCCTTGCTGATGGGTACCGGCATTGCCGGCATGCACTACGTCGGCATGGCTGCAATGCGCATGCAGCCGGGCATCGACTACGACCCGGGCTGGTTGCTGTTTTCGCTGATGGTGGCGGTCGCTGCTTCGTGGACGGCCCTGTATGTTGCGTTCCGCCTGCGTGCGCAGCGCACCCGCGTCGGCGACCGGCTGGCTGCGGCCGGCCTGCTTGGGCTGGCCATTGTCGGCATGCACTACACCGGCATGGCGGCCGCGCGTTTTCCGGAAGGCAGCATCTGCGGTGCGGCGGTGGGCGATGGCCTGCAGAGCGAATGGCTGGCGATGCTGGTGGTGATGCTGACCGTGGCGATCCTGGCCGTGGTGCTGGTGGTGTCGTGGCTGGACCAGCGCGTGGAGGCGCAGCTGCTGCGCCTGCGCAATTCGCTGCTGAGCACGTCGCTGACCGACGCCCAGCAGGAGCTGACCCAGGCCGCACTGCATGATCCGCTGACCCGTCTGCCCAACCGCCTGCTGCTGCAGCGTCGCATCGTGCAGGCACTGGCCGAGGCCGAACAGGGCGGCAATCGGTTCGCGGTGATGTTCATGGACCTGGACGGCTTCAAGCAGGTCAACGATGCCTACGGCCACCAGGCCGGCGACGCGCTGCTGGTGGCGGTGGCCGAGCGCACCCGCCAGCTGCTGCGGCCCAACGACATGCTGGCACGCCTGGGCGGCGACGAATTCGTGCTGGTGGTGCGCATCGAACACGACGAAGACCTGCCGACCCTGGCCCGGCGTATCCTGCAGGCGGTCGGCAGCGGCCCGCTGCTGCCGGACAACGAACTGCAGGTGACCGCCAGCATCGGCGTGGCGATCTGCCCGGACCACGCCGCCAGCGAGCGGCAGCTGATGGCCTTTGCCGATGCGGCGATGTACCAGGCCAAGGAATCGGGCCGCAACGCCTTCGTGCTGTTCGCCGATTGGATGAACGACAGCGCAGAGCAACAGTTCCGGCTGCTGGCCGACCTGCGCCGGGCCATCGGCAGCGAGCAGCTGTTTCTCCATTACCAGCCGAAGATCCGTGTGGCCACGCAGAAGGTGGCCGGTGCCGAGGCGCTGATCCGCTGGCGTCATCCGGAGCATGGGCTGATCCCGCCGGACCGCTTCATCCGCCTGGCCGAGCGCAGCGGCGCGATCAATGACATCGGGCGCTGGGCACTCGACCAGGCCTGCCAGCAGCTGCGCCGCTGGCACGACGCAGGCCACGAAGGCTGGTCGATGTCGGTGAATCTGTCGCCGGTCCAGTTCAGTTCGCCACACCTGCTGCAGGATGTGCGCGATGTCCTGCATCGCTACGGCATCACCCCGCGCTATCTGGTGCTGGAAATCACCGAGAGCACGGTAATGCGCGATACCGACACCAGCCTGCGCCTGCTGCAGGCGCTGTCGGCGCTGGGCGTGGGCATCTCCATCGATGACTTCGGTACCGGCTATTCCAGCCTGCTGTACTTGAAGCGGCTGCCGGCCACCGAGATCAAGATCGACCATGCCTTCGTGCGCGATCTGGAGCACAGCGCCGAGGACGTGGTGATCGTCTCGGCCATCGTGGCACTGGGCCATGCGCTGGACATGGACATCGTGGCCGAAGGCGTGGAAACCGCCGCCCAGCGCGCCTACCTGGAGCGACTGGGCTGCGATTACCTGCAGGGCTACCTGCTCGGCCGCCCTGTCGATGCCTCCCGCTTCATGCAGCTGCACGATCTGCCGCGGCCGCGGGTGGAGCTGGCGCAGAGCCCGCCGCCCAGTGACAACGCTCCCCTGTAGCCGAGCCCGCGCCCGACTCCCGCCGGGCATGGCCCGGCGCTACCATCGGGTGTCGATCCCCAGTAGATCCACGCCATGCGTGGATGAGCCGTTCCTCCGTCATCCAAGGACGCGTCCGTGGCCCTACGCACCCCCCTTGTTGGTCTACTGCTGGTCCTGAGCTGCGCCCACGCGATGGCCGACGATCTGCCTTGGTCGCTGCCCGCGGGTGCGTCACCTGCGCAGACCGACGCCGCCCTGCTGGCACTGGGCACCGAACTGCTGAAGTCCGCGTCCCTGACCGATGCGCAGCGCAGCCACGCGCTGCTGGTCACAGGTCGTAACGCCGAAGCGCGCAAGGCCATCGAGCAGGCACGTCGTGCACTGGAGGACGGCGGAGACAGCGCAGCGTCCCAGCGCTGGGTACCGATGCTGTTGCTTGCCACTGCCGGCGAGCAGGACGCGCAGGCCTATGCGCGGGCATTCCATTCGGCGTTCGCGCGCCTTGATGATGTTGCCGCCGTACAGGCAGACGCCGCACTGGCCATCGAGCCCGCTCCGGTCCGTACACAGCTGGCGCAGGCCCTGGCCGCCGGGCAGGATGCTGCGGCGCTGTCCGAAACCACTGCACTGAACCTGATCCGCCTGCAAGCGGTACTGCGCGCACAGACGCTGGCCGCCGTACGGGCCCCTGCACTGGTCACCGCGGAAGAGCAGCGTCGCTTCGTCATCGACGACACCTTGCGCATTCCCGCAGGCGGCGACGTGGTGCTGTCGGCCCAGCTGGCGCGGCCACGCGCTGCCTCCGCGCCACTGCCTGCGGCCATGCTGTTCACCATCTACACCGATCCACCCAAGAACCGGCAGAAGATGCTGCTGGCCGCCGCGCATGGCTACGCCGGCATCGTGGTCGATGCGCGCGGCAAAGGCCAGGGCACCGGCACCATCGCTCCCTATGAGCATGACGGCGAGGACGCCAACGCGGCCATCGACTGGATCAGCCACCAGCCGTGGAGCGATGGCCGGGTCGCCATGTATGGCGGCAGCTACGAGGGCTTCACCGCCTGGGCGGCGGCGCGCCATCACCATCCCGCCTTGAAGACCATCGTGCCCTACGTTGCCGCCATCCCCGGCCAAGGTCTGCCGATGGAGAACAATGTATTCCTCAGCGCCAACTACGGCTGGGCGTTCTATGTGGCCAATGGCCCGATGCTGGACAACGACACCTACGACCAGGACGAACGTTGGTCGCAGCTGCCGCAACGCTGGTATGCCTCAGGACGCCCCTACCGGCAGATCGACCAGGTCGATGGCACGCCGAACCCCTGGCTGCAGCGCTGGCTCGATCACCCGGCGTACGATGCCTACTGGCAGGCGATGGTCCCGCACGGCAGTGAGTTCAACGACATTCGCATCCCGGTGCTGACCGTCACCGGCTACTACGATGACGGCCAGATCTCGGCACTGCAGTACTTCAAGGACCACCTGCGGCACCGCCCCGATGCCGACCACGCCCTGCTGATCGGCCCCTACGACCACCGCGGCGCGCAGTCGGCGCTCAAGCCGATGCAGCTGCGCGACTACATGGTCGACCCTGCCGCACAGTTCGACACCCCTGCAGTGACCTTCCAGTGGCTGGACCATGTGCTGCGTGGCGCACCTCGCCCGGCGCTGGTGCCTGACAGGGTCAACTACCAGCTGATGGGCGCCGACCGCTGGGGCCATGCGCCTTCGCTGGAAGCAGCAGCGGGCGGATATCGCCGTTATCACCTGTCAACGGCACGTGCCGCAGGCGACAACTACCACCGCCTGCAGGAACAGGCATCGCCATCGGGTCAGCTACGGCAGACCGTGGACATGGCCGACCGCAACGAGATGCGGCACGGCTACTACCCGTTCCCCATCGTCGCAGCGCAGGATGACGCGGACACCGCGCTGGCCTTCGTCTCCGAACCGTTCAGCGCACCGATGGACCTGGTAGGCAGTTTCTCCGGCGACCTGAAGGTCCGCCTCAACAAGCGCGACTTCGATTTCACCGTCACCCTGTACGAGCTGATGGCCGATGGCCGCCGCATGCAGCTGTCCTACTACATGGGCCGGGCCAGCCACGTGCGCGACCCGAGCACGCGCCAGTTGCTGCAGACCGGCCAATGGACCCACCTGCCCTTCGACCGGACGCGCATGGTCGCCCGCCGCCTGGCTGCAGGCAGCCGCCTTCTGGTGAAGGTGGACGTACTGAAGGACGCCATGCACCAGGTCAATCACGGCACCGGCCGCGATGTCAGCGATGAATCGGCCGCCGATGCGGGCGCCCCGCTGCAGGTGGACTGGCACAGCGACAGCGTGGTGACGATCCCCCTGCGCCCCGCCAGCGACACCCCCCAGTAGATCCACGCCATGCGTGGATGGGGCCGCCCCGTTCCGTGCTTAGGTAGATCCACGCCATGCGTGGATACGCAACGGCCCATCACGGAACGGTTCTTGCACGCACCCCGGCATCCCCTGCCGCAGTGCCCGTGATGTCCGAGAACGAATCCGCCGGCGAAAAGACCGAACAACCCACCGAAAAACGCCTGCGCGACGCCCGTGAACAGGGCAACCTGCCGCGCTCACGCGAACTCGGCACGGCCGCCGTATTCGGCGCCGGCGTGCTGGCGGTGATGGCCATGAGCGGCTCGATCGGTCGCGGTGCCAGCGCCTGGATGAAGCACGCGCTCAGCCCCGAACAGAGCCTGCGGCAGAACCCGAAGGAACTGTTCGGCCACTTCGGCGACCTGCTGCTGCAGTTCATGCTGGTGATCGCACCGCTGGTGCTGGTCTGCCTGCTGGCCAGCTTCGTCGCGCCACTGGTGATGGGCGGCCTGCGCTGGTCGGCCAAGGCGATGATGCCCGACATCAACCGCATGAACCCGATGAGCGGGCTCAAGCGCCTCTATGGCCCGGAGGCCATTGCCGAGTTCACCAAATCGCTGCTGCGCGTGGCCTTTGTCGGCGTTGCCGCCGGGCTGGTGGTATGGACCGGCTTCGACACCCTGCGTGGCCTGATCCACCACCCGCTGGAGACCGCCATCACCGACGGCCTCGGCTTCACCCTGCGGCTGCTGCTGGCCACCGCCGGCGCCATGCTGGTGCTGGCCGCCATCGATGCCCCGTACCAGCGCTGGAACTGGATGCGCAAGCTGAAGATGACCCGCGAAGAGCTGCGCCGGGAAATGAAGGAAAGCGAGGGCAGCCCCGAAGTGAAGGGCCGCATCCGCCAGCTGCAGCAACAGATGGCCAACCGCCGGATGATGGAAGCGGTGCCCACTGCCGACGTGGTGGTGGTCAACCCGACCCACTATGCCGTGGCACTGAAGTACGAAGGCGGCGCCATGAACGCTCCGAAGGTGGTCGCCCTGGGCGTGGACGAAACCGCCCTGCGCATCCGTGAAGTGGCCGATGGCAACAAGGTTGCGATCGTCTCTGCCCCGCCTTTGGCACGCGCCTTGTATCGGGAAGGCCAACTCGGAAAGGAAATCCCCGTGAGACTGTATTCGGCCGTGGCCCAGGTCCTGTCCTACGTCTACCAGCTGCGCGCCTGGCGCACTGGCCCGATGCCGGACAGCCCGCACATCCAGGTGGATGAATTCGGCAAGGGAGGCCGCCCGTGAGCGCCCAGCCCTCCCCCGGCTTCAACACCCGCCGCGCCCTGGAAATGATCCGTCAGGGCCTTGGCGCGCCGCTGATCGTGCTGGCCCTGCTGGCCATGGTCGTGGTGCCGCTGGCCGCACCGGTGCTCGATGCGCTGTTCACCTTCAACATCGCCATCTCGCTGATGGTGCTGCTGGCGGTGGTGTATGTGAAGCGCCCGCTGGACTTCACGATCTTCCCGATCGTGCTGCTGGTCACCACCATGCTGCGGCTGGCGCTGAACGTGGCCTCCACCCGCGTGATCCTGCTCAACGGCCAGAACGGTCACGAGGCAGCCGGCAAGGTCATCGCCGCCTTCGGCGAATTCGTGATCGGTGGCAACTACGCGGTCGGCATCGTGGTGTTCGCGATCCTGACCATCATCAATTTCGTGGTCATCACCAAGGGTGCCGGCCGCGTCTCGGAAGTGACCGCGCGCTTCATCCTCGATGCGATGCCCGGCAAGCAGATGGCGATCGACGCTGACCTCAACGCCGGTTTGCTGACGCGTGAGGAAGCCAAGCTGCGCCGTGAAGAAGTCCGCGAGGAGGCCGACTTCTACGGCGCGATGGATGGTGCCAGCAAGTTCATCCGTGGCGACGCCATCGCCGGCATCCTGATCCTGTTCATCAACATGCTGGGCGGCCTGGCCGTGGGCGTGCTGCAGCATGGCATGCCGTTCGGCGACGCCGCTGCAACCTATACCCTGCTGTCCATCGGTGACGGCCTGGTGGCGCAGCTGCCGGCCCTGCTGGTCTCCAGTGCCGTGGCGATGCTGGTCACCCGCGCCTCGCGCTCGCAGGACATGGCCCAGGCGATGACCGGCCAGGTATTCGGCCAGTACCGCGCGCTGGCCATCACCGCCGGCATCCTCGGCGTGGTCGGCCTGGTACCGGGCATGCCCAACGTCGCTTTCCTGACGCTGGCCGCCATCCTCGGCTTCATCGCCTGGAAGGTGTACCGCAAGGGCAAGGCCGCAGCTACCGATACGGCAGCCGGCAGCAATGACGCCGCCGCGCTCAATGCGCTGGGCCGCCCGGCCGCACCGGCACCCACCGCCGAGCTGAGCTGGGACGAACTGCGCCCGGTCGATCCGCTGGGGCTGGAGGTCGGCTACCGGCTGATCCCGCTGGTGGACAGCAACCAGGGCGGCGAACTGATGGCGCGGATCAAAGGCGTGCGCCGCAAGCTGACCCAGGATGTCGGCTTCCTGATCCCGTCGGTGCACATCCGCGACAACCTGGAACTGCCGGCCAACGGCTATCGCGTGCTGGTGCACGGCGTGCCGGTGGCCACCGCCGAGATCCATCCGGACCGTGAGCTGGCGCTGGACCCGGGCAGCGCGCTCGGTGCGCTGGAAGGCATCGCCGGCAAGGATCCCGCCTTTGGCCTGGATGCGACCTGGATCCAGCCGCACCAGCGCGCCCAGGCCGAGACGCTCGGCTACACCGTGGTCGATCCGGCCACCGTGGTTGCCACCCACCTCTCTCACCTGATCCGCGAACACGCGCCGGAACTGCTCGGCCACGAAGAAGTGCAGCACCTGCTGGCCAACCTGGCCAAGAGCGCCCCCAAGCTCGTCGAAGATCTGACGCCAAAGGCCTTGCCGCTGTCGGCGGTGGTGCGCGTGCTGCAGAACCTGCTGGTCGAACGCATTCCGATCCGCCAGCTGCGCAAGATCGCCGAGGCACTGGTGGAACACGCGCCCAGCAGCCAGGACCCGGCCGCGCTGACTGCCGCCGTGCGCACCGCGCTGGGCCGCTTCATCGTGCAGGAGATCGCCGGAATGTCGGCGGAGCTGCCGGTGTTCACGCTCAACCCACAATTGGAACGTGTCTTGCAGGAGTCCACGCAGGGCAACGGCGCCGCGCTGGAACCCGGACTCGCTGAGCGACTGCACCAGAGCCTGGCCGAATGTGTCAGCAAGCAGGAAGCCCGCAACGAGCCCGCGGTTGTACTCGTGCCCGGCCCGGTGCGCGCCGCGCTGGCCCGCCTGGTCCGCCACAGCGTCCCGTCGCTGTCGGTCCTGGCCTACAGCGAGGTGCCGGAGGACAAGCGCCTGAAGCTGGTCGGAACGATCAGCTGACGCCGCCCTCCAATGCGCCAGAAAACAGACACCACTTTCGAACCAACGCAACAGACAGATACCAAGGGGAACCCGCACCGTGCAGACCACCGACCACCCGAGTTCTCCGACCGCCACCCCGCCGTCTTCGTCCCGTGACCACAGCATGAAAATCAAACGATTCGTCGCCGCCGACATGCGCTCGGCCATGAACCTGGTGCGCAAGGAACATGGTCCTGACGCCGTGATCCTGTCCAACCGCCGGATCGAGGAAGGCATCGAGATCGTCGCCGCCGCCAACTACGATGAAAGCGCCGTGCAGCGTGCACTGGAAGCCTCGCGTCGTGACATTGCCCCGCCGCCGGCACCGAAGCCGCGCACCGCTGCCGACGCGGTGATCGCTGCCGTCACCCGCCGCCGCAGCAGCACCCCGGCACCGGAACCGGTGGCTGCGACCACCTCGGCCGTGGCCGCCCTCGCCCGCGCTGCGGTCGGCGCCACTGGCCGCACCCTGGACAGCGCCGACGAGATCGTGCCGACCCGCGGCAGCACCGGTTTCGCCGCAACGCTGGCGCGTGCCGCCGTCAATGAACCGGCGCGAGCGGAACAGGCGTTCGGCCCGTTTGCAGACGCTGTCGCCGCTTCCGCCGCGATCGCGCCTGCCAACCGCGCCCGCTTCCAGATCGACCCGCCACATGCTGATCACCCGCAGCACCCGGCCACCACCGTGCAGCCGCCACCGCTGCCGGGCAACGTTGTGGCCGATGCGCAGCCGCAGGCCTTGGCCGACGAACCGTCGCGGGTGGACGCAATCGCCGACACCGCCCCGGAACCGGCCCTCGCACCGGCGCCGGTGCTGACCGTGGTCGCCCAGGACGACGCCGAGATCCGCCAACTGCGCCAGGAAGTGGCCGGCATGCGCCACGTGATCGAGCGCGAGATGAACCGATTCACCGACGAGCGCCTGCGGGGCTGCCCGGTGCGCGCCACCGCGCTGGACCTGATGGACGAGTACGGCTTCGACGCCGGCCTGGCCCGCGACGTGGCCATGCAGATTCCGCTGGAGACCGACGCCCACCGCGGCCGCGGCCTGATGCTGGGGCTCATTTCGCGCAAGCTGCCGATCGCTCCGGTCGATCCGCTGGAGGAAGGTGGGGTGATCGCCCTGGTCGGCCCGACCGGCGCCGGCAAGACCACCACCATCGCCAAGCTGGCCTCGCGTTTCGCCGAAAAGCACGCACCGCGTGACGTCGCCCTGGTCACCACCGACACCACCCGCATCGGTGCGCGTGAACAGCTGTACGGCTACGGCCGCCAGCTCGGCATTGCGGTGCACGAGGCCAACAGCGGTACCGACCTGGACCAGCTGCTGGAACGCCTGAAGGACTACAAGCTGGTGCTGATCGACACCGCCGGCCTGGGCCCGCGCGACCGCGCGCTGGCGGCCCAGCTGCAGTGGCTGCGTGCCGCCCGCCAGGTGCGCACCCTGCTGGTGCTGCCAGCCAACACCAGCTTCGGTGACATGGACGAGGTGGTCCGCCGCTTCGGCGCGGCCAACCTGCAGGGCCTGGTACTGAGCAAGCTGGACGAGACCGGCCGCTTCGGCAACGCCCTGTCGGTGGCCGTGGACCACGCCCTGCCGATCACC
The DNA here is from genome assembly GCF_004684085.1 of Stenotrophomonas maltophilia. GTDB lineage: Bacteria > Pseudomonadota > Gammaproteobacteria > Xanthomonadales > Xanthomonadaceae > Stenotrophomonas > Stenotrophomonas maltophilia_AS. The sequence continues at coordinate 50,384 of NZ_SRHZ01000042.1, read as the reverse complement.
TGGGTGACCGATGGCCAGGACGTTCCGGAGGACCTGCACCGGGCCAGTGCAGCCAATCTCGTACTTCGCCTTGAAGATTTGCGCCGCGCGGCCGATATGCCCTGCAACCCGGAGTTGAACCATGCCGTCGCGTGAGTACGCCAAGCTGACCAAGACCTTCCCGCTGTCGGCCACCCGCAGCGAGCCGCTCGGCCCTGTGCGCACCATTGCGGTCACTGGCGGCAAGGGCGGCGTGGGCAAGACCAACGTTTCGGCCAACCTGGCCGTGGCGCTGGCCGGCATGGGCAAGCGCACGCTGCTGCTGGACGCCGACCTCGGCCTGGCCAACATCGACGTGATCCTGGGACTGAACCCCACCTTCACGCTGGCCGACCTGGTCGCCGGCCGCTGCTCGCTGGACGACGTCATCGTCGAAGGTCCGAACGGCGTGCTGGTGGTCCCGGCCGCATCCGGCCGCCGGCACATGGCCGAGCTGGCCCCGGCCGAGCACGTCGGCCTGGTCAACGTGTTTTCCGAGCTGGAACGCGAACTGGACATCATGGTGGTGGACACCGCCGCCGGCATCAACGATGGCGTACTGACCTTCTGCCAGGCCGCACAGGACACCGTGGTGGTGGTCTGTGACGAGCCGGCCTCGATCACCGACGCCTACGCGCTGATCAAGGTGCTGTCGCGCGAACGTGGCGTGGACCGCATCCAGGTGGTGGCCAACATGGTGCGCGACCCCAACGAAGGCCGCGTGCTGTACGAAAAGCTGACCCGCGTCTGCGAGAAGTTCCTTGCCGATGTGTCGCTGAATTACCTGGGCTGCGTGCCGCAGGATGACTGGCTGCGCCTGTCGGTGCAGCGCCAGCAGCCGGTGGTGAAGGCCTATCCGTCCAGCCCGGCCGCCCTGGCGATCACCGAGATCGCGCGCCGTACCGCCCGCTGGCAGGCGCCGACCGAACCGCGTGGCGGCGTCGAATTCTTCCTCGAACGCATCCTCAAGCAACGCGGGGTGACGGCATGAAAGGCGCAGCCCAGTACAGGGAAGTGCAGCGCTCGGCGGCGAACGAAGTCATCGCCCAGCATTCGGACCTGGTGCGGCGCATCGCCCACCACCTGGCGGCACGCCTGCCCGCCAGCGTCGAGGTCGATGACCTGATCCAGGCCGGCATGATGGGCCTGATCGAAGCCTCGCGCAGCTACGACGCCGACCAGGGCGCCTCGTTCGAGACCTATGCATCGATCCGCATTCGCGGCTCGATGATCGACGAGATCCGCCGTGGCGACTGGGTGCCGCGCTCGGTACACCGCCGCGCCCGCGATGCCGCCGCCACCATCCGCCGCCTGGAGCAGAGCAGTGGCCGCGCTGCCAGCGCCACCGAAGTGGCTGCAGCGATGGAAATGCCACTGCCCGAATACCTGCGGTTGATGGAAGACGCCGCGCGCGGCCAGGTGCTGAGCCTGGAGTCGCGCATCGAAGACCAGGGCGAGCTGGATACCGTCACCCAGGGTGGCCCGACCCCGCAGCAGGTGCTGGAACGCGGCGAGTTCGGCCGCGAGCTGGGCAAGGCCATCGGCCATCTGCCCGAGCGCGAGCAGCTGGTGCTGTCGCTCTATTACGAGCAGGAGCTGAACCTGAAGGAGATCGGCGCGGTGCTTGGCGTGAGTGAATCGCGGGTCTGCCAGATCCACGGCCAGGCCGTACTGCGCCTGCGTGGCCGGCTGAAGCTGTTCGAGGCTGCCGACGCAGGCCTCGAAGAATGAACATGCCCGAGGTGGCTGCCCCCGGCCACCCGGACTGAACAACAAAGGAACTCTGCTTTGAACAAGAACATGCGCATCCTGATCGTCGACGACTTCTCGACCATGCGTCGAATCGTCAAGAACCTGCTGGGCGATCTGGGCTTCACCAACACCGCCGAAGCCGAGGACGGGCATGCCGCGCTGTCGCTGCTGCAGAGCCAGCCGTTCGATTTCGTGGTCACCGACTGGAACATGCCGGTGATGACTGGCATCGAACTGCTCAAGGCGATCCGCGCCGATGCCAAGCTGAAGACCCTGCCGGTACTGATGGTCACCGCCGAAGCCAAGCGCGAGCAGATCATCGAGGCCGCCCAGAGCGGCGTGAACGGCTACATCATCAAGCCGTTCACCGCGCAGACGCTGGAAGAGAAGCTCGGCAAGATCTTCGAACGCCTGGCGGCCAGCGCCTGATGGATACCACGGTCGACAAGAGCGCCCTCGCCCTGCGCCTGCAGGAAGCCCTGGACGCACTCGAGTCGGGGGACGAGGCCGCGTGGCGGCAGCGCATCGACGGACTGGTCGCGCTGCGCACGCAGCCGATGATGAGCGGCCTTTCGCGGCTGGCCCGCGAGCTGGGACAGGCGCTGGGTGAACTGCCGACCGTGCCCGACGAAGCCGGCGAGCTGGACGACGCCTGCGCGCGCCTGGACCACGTGGTGGCGATGACCGAACAGGCCACCCACCGCACCCTGGACCTGGCCGAGGAATGCCGCAGCCTGACCGAACAACTGCGTGCCGAAGGCCTGCAGCCGGGCCAGGATGCGCAGCTGGAGCGCATCCGCCACAACCTGACCGAGATTGCCCTGACCCAGAGCTACCAGGACCTGACCGGGCAGATCATCCGCCGCGTGGTCGGTATCGTCCGCCGCGTCCACGAGGGCTTCGGCGCACTCGGCCTGCCGCCGGAACAGCATCGCACCGACCCGGAACTGGCCGGGCCGGCATTGAAGGGACTGGACCGCCACGCGGTCTCGCAGAACGACGCCGACGACCTGTTGTCGGACCTGGGGCTGTAAGCATGAGCGCGGTATCCGACGACATCACTGCCGATTTCATCATCGAGGCACAGGAAATCCTGGATCGCCTCGGCGAACAGCTGGTGTCGCTGGAGCAGGCACCGCAGGACACCGAACAACTCAACGCGGTGTTCCGCGGCTACCACACGCTCAAGGGCGGCGCCGGCTTCCTTGGCGTCACCGCGATGGTCGAGCTGTGTCATGCCGCCGAAGAAGCCCTCGGCGCTGCGCGTGCCGGCCAGGCCGTGTTGCAGGCCCATCATTTCGATGCGGCCCAGCAATCTCTGGATTACCTGCAGTCGATGCTGGATGCCGTGTCCTCGGGCACTGAACCGGGCTACGCGCCGCCGGAACTGATCGCGCAGTTCGATGTGCACGGTGGTGCCGCCACCCCGTCGGTCGTCGCTGCGCCCGCCGCCGCTGGCAGCGACCTGATCACCGACGATGAGTTCGAGGCCCTGCTCGACCAGCTGCATGGCGGCAACGCTCCGACCGCGGTTGCTGCAGCGAAGAAGGCCGACGACGGACTGATCAGCGAAGACGAATTCGAAGCGCTGCTCGACCAGCTGCATGGCGGCGCCGCACCCGGCACCCAACCGGTCGCCGCCGTGCCTGCGGCACAACCGCCCGCACCGCGCCCACCCGCACCTGCTCCGGCAGCAAAGCCGGCGGCCAAGCCACTGGCCGAAGCCGAGCACACCGTGCGCGTGGACACCAAGCGCCTGGACGCGATCGTCAACCTGATCGGCGAACTGGTGCTGTCACGCAATCGGTTGAAGACCCTGCGTGCGCGCCTGCGCGACGAAGAGCTGGACCGCGCGGTCTCGACCCTGGACATCGCCACCGCACGCCTGCAGTCGGCGGTGATGCGCACCCGCATGCAACCGGTGGGCAAGGTGTTCTCGCGCTTCCCCAAGGTCGCGCGTGATGTCGCCCGCTCGTTGAAGAAGGAAGTGGACCTGGAGCTGATCGGCGCCGAGACCGAGCTCGACCGCAACCTGGTCGAAGCCCTTGCCGACCCGCTGGTGCACCTGGTTCGCAACGCCATCGACCATGGCGTGGAGATGCCCGAGCTGCGTGAAGCGCAGGGCAAGCCGCGAATGGGCCACGTACGCCTGTCGGCACAGCAGGAAGGCGACTACGTCAGCATCGAGGTGCAGGACGACGGCGCCGGCATCGACCCGGAGAAACTGCGAGCGAAGGCACGCGAGAAGGGCCTGATCGACCCGGAAGCCGCTGCCCGCCTCAGCAGCGAGGAATGCCTGCACCTGGTGTTCCTGCCCGGGTTCTCGACCAAGCAGCAGGTCACCGACATCTCCGGCCGTGGCGTGGGCATGGACGTGGTGCAGTCGCGCATCCGCGAACTGAGCGGCCAGATCCAGATCCAGTCGGAACTGGGCCGCGGCAGCCGCTTCCTGATCCGCGTACCGCTGACCCTGGCGATCCTGCCGACCCTGCTGGTGCAGGCCGGCGAAGACGTCTACGCGCTGCCGCTGGCGCGTGTGATGGAAGTGCTGCATGCGCCGCGCACCTCGCTGGGCTGGTTCGATGGCCGTGCCGTGCTCGATCGCCGCTCGCACACCCTGCCGCTGGTCGATCTTCGCCAGTGGCTGGATGTGACGCCGGCCGCCTCGCCCCTGCTGACCATCGTTGTGCTGCAGGCCGGTGAAGCCCGTTTCGGCCTGGTCGTGGACCAGGTGCGCGGGCGCGAGGAAGTGGTCATCAAGCCATTGCCCAAGGCATTGCGGGGCCTGGCCGGTTACGCAGGTGCAACCCTGATCGGTGATGGTCGCATGGCCCTGATCCTGGACGTGGACGGGTTGCGATGACGCCCGCCCACCCCTGACGGTAGCGCCGGGCCATGCCCGGCGACCCGGAAACTGTGACCACCGTCTGTACACGATTCCCCGGTGTCTCAAGTCCCATTCACACAAGCCGATACCGGACCCATGGATAGACTCAGCCTCATTGGACTCTTTCTCGCCCTGGCCTCACTGGTCGGCGGCAGCATCCTCAAGGGCGCCGGCCTGGCGTCACTGTGGTCGCCTGCCGCGTTTGTGATCGTCATCGTCGGAACCGTCGCCGCCATCCTGCTGCACACCTCGCCAGCGGTGTTCAAGCATGCGTTCAAGATCGTGCGCTGGGTCGTGCGGCCGCCGCACAGCGACCGCCGCGAACTGATCCAGCAGATTGTCGAGTGGAGCAACATCGCCCGCCGCCAGGGCCTGCTGGGCCTGGAAGCACAGGTGGAGGCACAGCAGGACCCGTTCCTGCGCAAGGGCCTGCAGCTGCTGGTCGACGGTGTCGAGCCCGAATCGATCCGGCACATGCTGGAGATCGAACTGGGCAGCCAGGAGCATCAGGACCAGGCCGGCGCCAAGGTCTTCGAGGCGATGGGGATCTACGCCCCTACCCTCGGCATCATCGGTGCCGTGCTCGGCCTGATCGCGGTGATGAAGAACCTCGCCGATCCGAGCAAGCTCGGCCACGGCATTGCCGCTGCGTTCACCGCAACCATCTACGGCATCGCCTCGGCCAACCTGCTGTTCCTGCCGATCGCCGCCAAGCTCAAGAGTGTGATCTCGCACAATACCCGCGACCGCGAGATGGTCATCGAAGGCCTCATCTCGATCGCCCAGGGCGAGAACCCGCGCAACATCGAAACCAACCTTTCCGGCTTCCTGCACTGACATGGCCCGCCGCAAGCACCACGAAGAACACGCCAACCATGAAGCATGGGCGATCCCCTATGCCGACCTGATGACGCTGCTGCTCGCTTTCTTCGTGGTCATGTACGCGATCTCCTCGGTGAACGAGGGCAAGTACCGGATCATGGCCGACGCACTCACCGATGCCTTCGGTGGCGCGCCGCGCACCATCAATCCGGTGCAGGTCGGCAACAAGCAGGTACAGGGCGGTGGCTGGGACAGCCCATCGGTGATCAAGTCCGGTACCAAGGTCGGACCCTCCGCACCGGCTCCCTCGCACGACCCCACCCTGCTGCCATCGATGGCCTCGCAGATGCGCATGCCGGTGTCGGTGCACAACCAGGAACAGATCGCGCGCGCCGAACGCCAGCTCAGCAGCATCGCCGACCGCCTGACCGCCGCGCTGGCCCCTTTGATCGATCGCGGCATGATCAGCGTACGCCGTACCGAGCTGTGGATCGAAGTGGAGATCAACAGCGACATCCTGTTCCCCACCGGCTCGGCCGCGCTGGACGTGCACGCCCGGCAGACCCTGGCCAGCCTGGCCGACGTACTGCGCGACGTGCCCAACAGCGTGCGCGTGGAAGGCCATACCGACAACGTGCCGATCGCCACCGCCACCTTCCCGTCCAACTGGGAATTGTCGGCCGGCCGCGCGGCCAGCGTGGTGCATCTGTTCGCCGACCAGGGCGTGCAGCCGTCGCGGCTGGCGATGGTCGGCTACGGCCAGTTCCGCCCGCGCGAAGAGAACGACAGCGCGCAGGGCCGCAACCGCAACCGGCGGGTGATGGTCATCATCCTGGCCGACACCACCCATGCGGTCGATCCGCTGGGCCAGCGCCTGAACGCTGCAACCGATGCTGCCAACAGCACCGGCACCGAACAAGCCGCTGCAACGCCGGCTACCGCCCCCACCTCCCCCATCGCACCGGTGAAGTTGCCACCGGTGCCGGCTGGCAGCCGCGTCGGCGCCGCCGTTCCCCCGGCAATGAAGGAGTAAACCGATGCGCATCTGGGCAGTCGCCAACCAGAAGGGCGGAGTCGGCAAGACCACTACCACCCTCGCCCTCGGCCGCGGCCTGGCTGCAATGGGCCATCGCGTGCTGCTGATCGACCTTGATCCGCACGCCTCGCTCAGCCGCGCCTTCGGCGTGCCGGTGGATCCGCCGCCGGCCGGCGTGCTGGAACTGTTCGGTGCGCCGCCAGCGGACCTGTCCAGCCTGTGCCACGCCAGCAACATCCATGGCCTGGACTACGTCTGCGCACAATCGGCACTGGCGACGCTGGAGCGCCGCAGCGCCAACCAGCCCGGCCTGGGCCTGGCCCTGCAGAACGCACTGGCCCGCCACCAGGGCCAGCACGACTACATCCTGCTGGACTGCGCACCGACCCTCGGCCTGCTGATGATCAACGCGCTGGCCGCTGCCGACCGGCTGATCATCCCGACCCAGGCCGAACCGCTGGCGCTGCATGGACTGGACGGCATGGTCCGCACCGGCGAGATGGTCGAGCGCTCGCGCCGCCGCCCGCTACCGATCTCGATCCTGCCGACCTTGTTCGACCGCCGCACCCGCGCCGGCAACGAATCGCTGCGCACCATGCAGGACCGTCACGGCACCCGCGTCTGGGAAGACGCGATTCCGATCGACACCCGCATCAGCAACGCCGCTGGGCTGACCCTGCCGAGCGCCGGCGAGGACTACCCGGGCCGCGGCCTGGCCGCCTATCGGCGCGCCCTGAACTGGATCCTCGGCGAGGATGCCCGCGCTCTGGAGCAGGCGGCATGAACAGTACCGGGGTACTGGACGACTATCTGGACGAACTGCTGGGCGAGGCGATCGCTCCGGCCGCAGTCACCCTGCCCGTACCGGGTAGCGCCGGGCCATGCCCGGCGAGCGCAGCGGACACCGAGCGCGAGCCCACCTGGGACGACCTCCCGGCCGAAGTGATCTACGAAACCGACACCGTCGCTGCCACACCGGCCGAGGACGACGCAGCGCTGGAAGCTGCCTTCGAGGCCGCCAGCCCTGCGCCCACACGTGAGCCCACCTGGGACGACCTGCCGGACGAAGTCATCCACGAAACCGCGCCTGCCCCGGCTCCGGCCGCTACAAAGACCGGACCGGAGCCAACCTGGGACGATCTGCCGGATGAAGTGATCTACGAGACCGATCCGGCCGACAGCCATCGCCTCGCCCACACCGACAGTCCCGGCCTGCAGGCCGCATTCGAGGCCGCTGCCGTCGGTGAGGAGGTCGCCACGCCACCGCCCGCCGTAGTCGCAGCACCGGTCTCGCCCCCGGCACCTCGCGCCGCGCCGGCACCGGCAGCACGCACCGATGCCGCGCCGCCACCGCGCGTGGCCGTGGACGCACCCGCCAGCAATCGGCCCGGCACCTGGCAGGAACTGCAGGCACAGGCGCACCGTCCGGCCAGCAGCCCGCATCCGCAGAACCGCCGCGCCGGCGAGCGCACCTCGCGCTGGCTGCGCCTGCGTTGCGGCGCCCAGGCCTATGCGCTGGAACTGCTGAAGGTCCAGGAAGTGGTCCTGCCAGTACCGTTGCTGCCACTGCGCGGCACTGCCCCGGCGATGCTCGGCATCATGAACCTGCGCGGCCAGGTGGTGCCGGTGATGGACCTGGGCCTGCACCTGGGCGCAACTGCGGCCGAGGACGACGCGCAGACCCGCATCGTGGTGCTGGAGGAGAACGGCGAGACCATCGGCCTGCGTGTATCGGCGGTGGAAGATGTCGCCAACCTCACCGATTCGCAGATCGAGCCACCCGATACGGCGCGCATCTGCCAGATTTCCAATGATCTGTTCCGTGGCGTGGCCCGGGTCAGCCAGCGGCCCATGATCCTGCTCGATGCCACACAACTGTTGAGCTGAGCGGAAAAAAAGGGACGGAGGGGATTAAGTCGCAACTGGCTCGGCGCTTTGCGCCGACGCGGTGCCTGTCGGGGACGCAAGGAGTTGATCCGTTGGATCAACACCTTACGTCCCCACTGCGCGGTCGCCGTTGCTTAGGGGGGCTGCAGTAGAGCCAGGTCGATTGCGACTTAATCCCCTCCGTCCCCTTTTCAACAGCGACCGCATCGACCGGCTGCGTCGATTCCCCTAAAGAAGCCGTGGATCTTGCCGTTATGGATCACGGAACCGTTTGTCCGGAGCAACGATGAGCACTGTCGAACTGGGTGAGGATCTCGGCATCGAGAGCAGCACCGAGCTCAAGAACCGCCTTTCGCCACTTGTGGTGGAAGCAGGCGAACTGACCCTGGATGCAAGCCAGGTCGGTCGCATCCATACCGCGAGCATGCAGGTGCTGTGCGCCTTCGTGCAGGCCCGCCGCGAGGCAGGCCTGGGCACCGGCTTCCACGGTTGCACTGCAACCTTCCGTGACGCTGCACGCCTGTTGGGCGTCACCCAGGCCCTGGGCCTGGACGTAACCCATGACAACCTGAAATCTGTGGAGAACGCTGCATGAGCGCACGTATCTTGGTGGTGGACGATTCGGCGTCGATGCGCCAGATGGTTTCCTTCGCCCTCACCTCGGCCGGTTTTGCCGTCGAAGAAGCTGAAGACGGCGCGGTCGCGCTCGGTCGCGCAAAGGGCCAGCGCTTCAATGCCGTGGTCACCGACGTCAACATGCCGAACATGGACGGCATTGCGCTGATCCGCGAACTGCGCCAGCTGCCGGACTACAAGTTCACGCCGATGCTGATGCTGACCACCGAATCGGCTGCCGACAAGAAGTCCGAAGGCAAGGCCGCCGGTGCTACCGGCTGGCTGGTCAAGCCGTTCAACCCCGAGCAGCTCGTCGCTACCGTGCAGAAAGTGCTGGGCTGATCGCCCCGCACTGCTCCCCCTCTTCGCTTCCGGATCGCCACTGCCATGAGCATGGACCTGCAACGCTTCCACGCCACCTTCTTCGAGGAGAGCCGCGAAGGCCTCGACGCCATGGAGGCCGGCCTGCTGGCCCTGGAATCGGGGCAACAGGACGCGGAGATCATCAACTCGGTGTTCCGCGCCGCCCATTCCATCAAGGGTGGCGCCGGCACCTTCGGCTTCGATGCGATCGCCGGCCTGACCCACGTGCTGGAGACGCTGCTGGATGAGCTGCGCGCCGGCAAGCGCGCTCTGGAGGGCAACGCAGTCGACGCGATGTTGTCCTCTGTGGACGTGCTGCGCGCCCTGCTGCGCGAAGCCGAACACGGTCAAGCTGCCGACCCGGCCGCTGTGGTTGCGGTGAAGGCTCGCCTGGAAGCTGTTCTTTCCGGCCAGGCTGCGGCGAGCGCCCCGGCCGCCGCTACGACCAAGGTGGATGACACGCCGGAAGCGTGGCAGATCGGCTTCACCCCGTCGCCGTCGCTGTTCATGAGCGGCAACGATCCGCTGCGCATCATCCGCGAACTGGAACACCTGGGTTCGCTGCAGGTGGCGGCGCGCCTGGAGCGCCTGCCCGGCTTCGACCAGCTCGATCCGCTTGAGGCCCACCTCGCGTGGGACCTGGGGCTGGTCGGCAAGGTGCCGCGCAGCAAAATCGAAGACACCTTTGCCTGGGTGCTGGACGACTGCGAGCTGGACATCCGTCCGGCTGCGCCGCCGAGTCTGGCCACCGAGGCACCCGCCACACCCACCCCTTCCACGCCGGTTGCTGCACCTGCTGCCGCAGCCGCTCCTGCCAGCGGTGGCGGCCAGGAAGCAGAAACCTCCATCCGCGTCAGCGTCGACAAGGTCGATGCGCTGATCAATCTGGTCGGCGAACTGGTCATCACCCAGGCCATGCTCAAGCAGGTCTCGCATGCGTTGGACCCGGTCCACGCCGAGAGCCTGTTTGCCGGCCTGGACCAGCTTGAACGCAACACCCGCGATCTGCAGGAAGCGGTGATCGGGGTGCGCATGCTGCCAGTCGATGCAGTGTTCCGCCGCTTCCCGCGCCTGGTCCGCGATCTCTCCGGCCGTCTCGGCAAGCAGGTGCGCCTGCGTACCATCGGCGAAGGCACGGAACTGGACAAGGGCCTTATCGAAAAGATCGCCGATCCGCTGGTGCACCTGGTACGCAACTCGATCGACCACGGCCTGGAAATGCCGGACGTGCGTCGCGGCGCGGGCAAGGACGAGACCGGCACGATCACGCTCGCCGCCTCTCACCAGGGCGGGCACATCGTCATCGAAGTCAGCGATGACGGCCGTGGCCTGGACCGCACCAAGATCCTGGCCAAGGCCCACGAACGCGGCCTGGCCGTGCCGGACAACCCGACCGATTCGCAGGTCTGGGACCTGATCTTCCAGCCCGGCTTCTCCACCGCCGATGCGGTCACTGACCTGTCCGGTCGCGGTGTCGGCATGGACGTGGTCCGCCGCAACATCCAGGCGCTGGGCGGCGAAGTGCAGATCGAAAGCGGCCTCGGTACTGGCACCCGCACCCTCATCCGCCTGCCGCTGACCCTGGCCATCCTCGATGGCATGACCGTGGCGGTAGCCGGCGAAACCCTGATCCTGCCACTGGCCTATGTGCTGGAGGCGTTGCAGCCTCAGCCCGAGGACATCCGCAGCATGGCCGGCGAAGGCCGCGTACTGCGCGTCCGCGGTGAGTACCTGCCGATCCTGTCGCTGAGCGAGTACTACGGCTACGGCAACCGCGCTCCGGGCAGCGAATCGCTGGTGGTGGTGGTCGAAGGCGATGGCCAGAAGATCGCACTGGAAGTGGACGAGCTGGTCGGCCAGCAGCAGGTGGTGGTGAAGAACATCGAGAACAACTACCGCCGCATCGGTGGCGTGTCCGGTGCCACCATCCTCGGCGATGGCCGCGTGGCGCTGATCGTCGACATCGGCGGCCTGGTGCGCTCGCTGCGGATGCCGCAGGCCGCCTGATTCCTACTGCATGTGCGCTCTGAACCGCCGCCCTTCGGGGCGGCGGTTTTTGTTTTCGTGCGCTCTGCCGAGGGGTCAGATCCCATCTCGTAGAAAAGGGATCTGACCCCGATCGCCGTGCCACGCATAACGTGAACTGCGTCGGCGCGATGGTTACGCCAGCAACCACGCCATCGGAGCGCAAGCCCCGTCACTGCGGGACTTTCGCGCCGTCATCCCTACGCATCCGAATGTGATCCGGGTCCATAAAGTCCGCCCGAATCGCGCCGCTATTTCGCTTTGACGGCCGTCACCGATCCCCCACCGGGCACCACCGTTCCTCTGCATCCCCAGGCCGGCGCAACGACGCCGGCATTCTGCCCACCTTGGAGCACCCTGCATGAAGTGGTTCCACGATCTGCCCATCGCCCGCAAGCTGGCGGTGGGTTTCACCCTGACCACCCTGATGACTGTCATCCTGGGTGCGTTCGCCCTGGTCCGCCTGTCCGAAGCCAATGCGCAGCTGAGCGCGATGGCGTCCAACGATATTCCGTCGGTTCAGTACCTCGGCGAAGTACGCTCGCAACTGGGTGAATTCCGCACCTATGAGCTGGCCCAGCTGAGCATGCTGGACCAGCCGGAAAAGGTGGCCGACTACAACAAGCGCATGGACGACACCGCAGCGGTCGTGCGCGAACAGCTGGCGGCCTACGCCAAGCTGCCGGCCGGCGCCAAGGAACGCGAGCTGTACAACGCCGTGCAGAGCGACGTCGACGGCTACTTCGCCGCCAATGCCAAGCTGCGCGAAGCCGCTACCGCCGGTGATGGCGTGGTCGCCCGGCAGATCTCCGACGATCAGTCGCGCCCGCTGCGCCGCAAGGCCTTCGAAGACCTGAAGGCACTGGGCGCTTACAGCACCTCGTTGATGCAGGGCAAGATCGACGATGCCAACGCCACCCACCGCAACAGCATGCTGGCGATCATCGCCGCCATCGTGCTGCTGGTCGTGGTTGCCGCAACCCTGGCCGTGGTCATCTCGCGCGCCGTGGTCGGTCCGCTGGGCAAGGCCGTGCAGGCCATCCAGGCCGTCGCCCGTGGCGACCTGAGCGTCACCACCCAGAGCACCGGCAAGGATGAGGCGGGCCGCATGCTGGCCGCCACCACCGAGATGACCGCGATGCTGCGCCGCTTCTCCGAGCAGACCCAGCTGATGGCGCAGATGCATGCCGGCCCGGACATCAGCCATCGCATTCCGGAAGACTTCCCGGGCGTGTACGGGCAGCTGGCCGGCGGCATCAACACGGTCATCTTCGAACACCTCGACTCGATCCGCGATGCCATCGACGTGCTCAACCAGTACGCCACCGGCAACCTCGCCCCCGATGCTCGCCGACTGCCGGGCAGCCGCGCGATCCTGCACGAGTCGATGGACGCCGCCAAGGCCAGCCTGCTGGCCATCAACACGCAGATCCAGCAGCTGGCCTCGGCTGCTGCAGCGGGTGACTTCAGCCAGCGCGGTGATGCGCAGCGTTTCGATCACGATTTCCGCGTGATGATCGAACAGCTCAACAGCATGATGCAGGTAACCGACGGCAACCTCGGCCAGCTGTCGCAGCTGCTGCAGTCGATCGCAGCTGGCGACCTCACCGCGCGCATGGACGGCCAGTTCCATGGCGTCTTCGCGCGCATGCGTGACGATGCCAACACCACCGTCGCCCAATTGACCCAGATCGTCGGCCAGATCCAGGCCAGTGCCTCCAGCATCACCCTCGCCGCCGGCGAAATCGCCTCGGGCAACAGCGACCTGTCCCGCCGCACCGAGCAGCAGGCGGCCAACCTGGAGGAAACCGCCGCCTCAATGGAGGAACTGACCTCCACCGTGCGCCAGAACGCCGAGCATGCCCGCCAGGCCAATCAGCTCGCCATCGGCGCGCACGGCGTCGCCAGCCAGGGCGGCGACGTGGTCGGCCAGGTAGTGACCACCATGTCGGCCATCGAAGCCTCGTCGAAGAAGATCGCCGAGATCATTTCGGTCATTGACGGCATTTCGTTCCAGACCAACATCCTGGCGCTGAACGCTGCCGTCGAAGCCGCACGTGCCGGTGAACAGGGCCGTGGTTTCGCCGTGGTCGCCAGCGAAGTGCGCACCCTCGCCCAGCGCTCGGCCGCCGCCGCCAAGGAGATCAAGGGACTGATCGATGACTCGGTCGGCAAGGTCGCCGAGGGCTCCAGCCTGGTCCACCAGGCCGGCAGCACCATGGGCGAGATCGTCGCCTCGGTGCAGCGCGTCACCGACATCATGGCCGAGATCTCCGCCGCCTCGCAGGAGCAGTCAGCTGGCATCGAGCAGGTCAACCAGACCGTGGTGCAGATGGACGAAACCACCCAGCAGAACGCCGCGCTGGTGGAGGAAGCCACCGCTGCCGCACGCGCGATGGAAGACCAGGCCGTGCAGCTGGGCGAAGCCGTGGCCCGCTTCCGTCTGGCCTCGCAGGGCACCCCTGTCACGCCGACGCGCCTGGCTACGGCACCGGTTCCGCGCCAGGTGGCGACCGCCGTGCCAGCGGCCAGGGCCGCACCTGCGCGCGCGCCGCGTGCATCGGCGGCACAGCCGGCGCTGGCTGCTGAAGGCGACTGGCAGGAGTTCTGAGCCCACGCGGAAAGCATCCACGCATGGCGTGGATCCAACTGTGCGGCGACCATGGGGTCAGGTCCTTTTCCTTCGGGAAAGGGATCTGGCCCCTTACGCGTGGAAAGTGATGCAATTCTCACTTCATAATCCGACGCAGTGGCCGATATCTCCATCGAGCCACGCGCCACCCCGTGCTGGCGCCCGCCCCTGACCGTAGATTCCATGTCCGACGGCAACGACACTGCAGCGCATGATGTCCACGCGGCCGACGCCGCTGACGAACGTTTCCTGGTCCGCAACCCACGCCAGCTGCGCCAGCTGCTGCGATCGCTGATCGACCAGCGATCACTGATCAACGCGCATATCGACGGCCGGGATCGCTCGTTCCCGACCGCCCTGCTCGAGATCGATGAGGACGAGGACACCCTGCTGCTCGATGGCAGCCCGCAGGAGGCGTCCAACCGCGCCGCCGAGCAGGCCGACCATCTGCTGTGCTTCGCCCAGCTCGAACGCGTGCTGGTGCGGTTCCGCCTGCAGGCGCTGGAGCGGGTGGACAACGACGGCCACGTCGCATTCCGCGCCCCACTGCCGGACGAACTGGTGCACCTGCAGCGACGCGAGATGTATCGGCTGGAAACGCCGGTCACCGACTCACCGCAGCTGCTGCTGCCGCCCGGCGAAACGCGCGCGGATGCGCTGTCGATGCGGGTGGTGGACATCAGTGGCGGCGGCCTGGCGGTGGCCGTGCCTACCGACTGCGCGGTGTTCAGCCTGCAGAAGCGCTACCCGGCGGTGCTGTCGTTGCCCGATGGCCCGGACCTGGAGATCGGCCTGGTGGTCTGCAACCTGCTGCCGCAGCGCCAGCCCAATGGCATCGAGGTCAAGCGCGTGGGCATGCGCTTCGACACTCTGCCGCGCGGCGCCGACAGCGCCATCCAGCGCTACATCTTCCGCATCGACCGCCAGCGCAAGGCACGCCGCAACGGCGAGTTGTAGGCCCGTCCGACCGGTAGTGCCGGCCGCTGGCCGGCAACCTCGCGACAACTCGGATGCCGCCATTTGCCGGCCAGCGGCCGGCACTACCTATTCAGAGCCGATCCGGTGCCCAGGTAGATCCACGCCATGCGTGGATGCCCGTCACGCCCCCCCGGTAGATCCACGCCATGCGTGGATGCCCGTCACGCCCCCCCGGTAGATCCACGCCATGCGTGGATGCCCCCAGGCGCTACACCTAAAGTCCCCCCGCGCGGGGCCGATATCGAGCCTGACACCGGGACTTCCGGCAGAACCAGGACCCCTCGATGAACGACAAGACCAGCACCACCGCCAGCGCCGGTGGCGAATTCCTCAGCTTCACCCTCGGTGCCGAGCACTACGGCGTGGACATCCTCAAGGTGCAGGAAATCCGCGGCTACGACGCGGTCACCCGGGTACCGGATGCGCCGGACTACATCAAGGGCGTCATCAACCTGCGCGGCACCATCGTCCCGGTCATCGACCTGCGCCTGAAGCTGCGCCTGGACAACGCCCGCTACGACGCCTTCACCGTGATGATCGTGCTGAACGTCGAAGACCGCGTGGTAGGCATCGTCGTCGACAGCGTCTCCGACGTGATCCCGCTGTCGGCCGAACAGATCCGCCCGACCCCGGAATTCGGCGCCGCCGTCGATACCCGCTTCATCTCCGGCATCGGCACCCAGGACGACCGCATGCTGATCCTGCTCGACATCGAGACCCTGCTGGACAGCGCCGATATGGGCCAGGCCAACGTTGTTGAAGACGCCGCCGCCTGATCGAACGGACCTGCTTCACGTTCTGGTCACAAAGCCCTTCAGTTCCCTCCGGCAGTGCCGATAGGGGGACAGAAGCCGGCCGCGCAGGAGCGCGCAGGACCGGAACGACCATCACCATCCCCGGAGATACACCTCGATGAAGTCCCTGCTCGCGTTCGTTTCAGCCGCTGTCCTGGCCACCACTGCCGCCTCCGCTTTCGCCCAGTCGGCCGACATGATCCCGCCGGAAATGGCACCGCGCTCGGTCGGCAAGGACGGCATGGTCTGTGGCAAGGTCGAAAAGGCCCGCTACGCAGAAGGTTCCGAAGGCCAGCCGACCTTCCTGTACATGGGCGGCGCCTTCCCGCGCCACACCTTCTCGGCCCGCATCGCCGGCGAGAACCGCGGCAAGTTCTCCTTCCCGCTGGAAACCCTGGAAGGCAAGACCGTGTGCGTGATCGGCAAGATCCAGCGCGACGCCTCGCGTGCCGAAATCGAAGTCAGCTCGCCGGCCAGCCTGAAGCTGGCCAACATCAAGTAATCCGCTGTCCGTCAGACCACGCCGGCCAGCGTGCCGGCGTGGCTGCTGCAACCGGGCCCGATGCCCGGACGCGTCTGCCTTAGGAGATCGCAACGCCCATGCCGTGGATCAACAACCTGAAACTGATGCCGAAGCTGATGCTGACCTTCGGCGTTCTCCTGCTGGTGATGCTGCTGCAGGGCATCGTCGCCTATCGCGGCCTGCATTCGCTGAACAATGTCACCACCGAGCTGGCCGGCTCGCGCATGGAAAGCATCCGCATGGCCGGCGAAATGCGCGGCATGCTGGGTGAATACCGCAATGCCGCCTACCAGCAGCTGATCCGCGCCAGCGACGACGTCAAGGCAGACGCCCGCAAGCAGTCCACTGAACTGCGCGAAAGCATGGACAAGTCGATCAAGGGCTATCCGACGCTGGTCGACAACCCGCAGCAGAAGAAGCTGTTCGATACCTTCGCCAAGGAATGGAAGGAGGCACTGGCCTCCTATGACAGCGTCACCGAGATGCTGGAGCTGGACCTGCCCGACGATGCGATCGACACCTTCGTTGGCGAAACCCGCGCCAAGCACCGCAAGGCAGGCGCGGCACTGGAAGCTCTGATTGCCGAAGACAACCGCCTCGCCCGCGCTTCGCGCGATGAGGCCGAATCCACCTACGCTGCCTCGGCCGTGTTGACCGTGATCGCCCTGCTGGGTGGCGCAGCGCTGGGCCTGGTGCTGGTCTGGCTGTTCGCCCGCGCCCTGGTTGGCAGCGTGCGCGGCGCCGTCTCGGTTGCCAATGACGTTGCCGGTGGCAAGCTGGATGGTCATATCGATGTCAGCCGCAAGGACGAAGTCGGCGAGCTGATGCAGGCCATGCAGCGGATGCAGCGCGACCTGCGCGAGCGCACCGAAACCGACCAGGCCATCGCCCGCGAAAACCTGCGCATCCGCACCGCGCTGGATTACAGCTCGACCGGTGTGTACCTGACTGACACCAGCAATACCATCGTCTACAGCAACCGCGCCCTGCAGCAGACCTTGACCCAATATCAGGACGAGGTCCGCCGCGACCTGCCGGACTTCGATGCGCAGGCCTCGCTGGTCGGCAAGCCGGTCACCGTGCTCGAGCACCGTGGCGAGATGGACCAGACCCTGCTGGGCAACCTGAAGGCCCACGGCGTCGCCCGTCGTCCGATGCAGTATGGCGACGCCCAGTTCGCCCAGGTGGTGTCGACCATCCGCAACGAAGCCGGCGATACCGTCGGTTACGTAGTGGAGTGGCGCGACCGCACGCAGGAAGCGCAGGTCGAGGCCGAAGTGGCCCGCGTGATCGCCCAGGCCGCCGCTGGCGACCTGTCCGGCCGCATCGACGCTACCGACAAGGAAGGCTTCTTCCTGCAGCTGGCCCAGCAGATCAACGGCCTGCTGGACGCCAATGCCGGCAGCATCGAACAGATCTCCGGCCTGCTTGCCGCGCTGTCGCAGGGCGACCTGACCGTGCGCATGCACGGCGACTACCAGGGCGTGTTCGCCCGCATGCGCGATGATGCCAATGCCACCGCAGCGCAGCTGAGCGAGATCGTCACCCGTATCAAGCAGTCCAGCCGCGCGATCAGCTCGGCCGCGGGTGAAATCGCCTCCGGCAACAGCGATCTGTCGCGCCGTACCGAACAGCAGGCGGCGAACCTGGAAGAAACCGCCGCATCGATGGAGGAACTGACCTCCACCGTGCGCCAGAACGCCGAGCATGCCCGACAGGCCAACCAGCTCGCCATCGGCGCGCACGGCGTGGCCTCGCAGGGTGGCGACGTCGTCGGCCAGGTAGTCACCACGATGTCGGCCATCCAGGCCTCGTCGAAGAAGATCGCCGAGATCATCTCGGTCATCGACGGCATCGCCTTCCAGACCAACATCCTGGCATTGAATGCTGCAGTGGAAGCTGCACGCGCAGGCGAACAGGGCCGTGGCTTCGCCGTGGTCGCCAGCGAGGTGCGTACCCTCGCCCAGCGCTCGGCCGCGGCCGCGAAGGAGATCAAGGGCCTGATCGACGACTCGGTCGGCAAGGTCAACGACGGCTCGGCGCTGGTACACAAGGCCGGCGCGACCATGGGCGAGATCGTCGCCTCGGTGCAGCGCGTGACTGACATCATGGCCGAGATTTCCGCGGCCTCCCAGGAACAGTCGGCCGGCATCGAGCAGGTCAACCAGACCGTGGTGCAGATGGACGAAACCACCCAGCAGAACGCCGCGCTGGTGGAAGAAGCCACCGCCGCCGCACGCGCGATGGAAGAACAGGCCGGCCACCTCAGCGAGGCCGTGTCGATCTTCGTGGTGGACGAAGCCGAGGCCGTGGTTGCCCCGCCCCGCGTCGCCGCCCCGGTTCAGCGTGCTGCCGCACCGGTCATCCCGGCTCCGGTTGCGCCGCCAGCACGCCGCACGGCGGGTGGTCGCCCGATGGCCACCGAACTGGCCGACGGAGACTGGCAGGAATTCTGATGCCTGCCTGACCTGAGGTACGAAGACGCCCTGGCCTTGTGCCGGGGCGTTTTCGTTCTGCGACATCCAGACTGCCCGATTGCTCGATGCCGTGCCCTCCGCTAGCGCAATTCAAGCCTCTCGTCGAAATCGAACTCGAGCTGCCTGGGCGCGCGGCAGGCACGGAATCGACGCCATGGCCTCAAGCCTTCCATGCATATCGGTGGCGCTAGAACAAGCGCATGCTGCCACGCAGACACATGGCTCGCGTACGCGCAGCGACGGTAGGTGTGGGAAATAGACAAACGTAGAAAGCGAGCCAACGCGGTCATACGGAAATCATGATGCTCCAGCATCACCAGATAGATACTGGCGACCGAGTAGTGCAACTCCCCCTCGGCCGGCGGAATCGGATCCGCTTCGCGGGCCTCCATTACGCTCAGCGGGTCATCGCCATCGGCACTCAACCGTTCAAGCAGGGGATGGCTCCCTGCGTCGTCCCCCGGCGCATGATCCAGGCGCACGGCGTGCCGGACGTTCAGGTCGGTATAGCGCACAAGCCTCTGGTAGAGATGGCTGATCAACTGGCTTTGATCATCGCGCTCCTTGAGATCCAGCGGTCGCCGGTCGGACTGCTCCCATGTGGCCACCAACAACCAGGCTTCACTGAGCACATCGTCTTCGCTGTATTCACCCCGCGTATGCCGCGCAATGCGCTTCAGGTCGCCCTGTCGCTCCACCATGAACTCCGCAAATCCGTCCAATGTCTGCCTGCTCCACACCGCGGCCTTCCACAGTGGGCCCGGTGGCAGCCTCCGGCTATGAACGGAGTTGCAGATTTCTGAGGGCTGCCCGGCGGCTGGATGACGATGGACAGGCAACGGATGCTCGCGAATTTCCATCCACGCATGGCGTGGATCTACTGGATCACGCGCTACCGGATGCCCCCCCCGCCCCGGCCACGGCAAGGAAACCTGAATACGTTCGGACACTGCGCCTCAATCCCCCGCCCCTGCGGCCGATAACGGGGTTGTCACGGCATGTCACGCCGCGACCGGCTCGGCGCCGCCCGCCCGCTTCGACCTGGTCCTGCTCGATGAATCTTCTGCATCGCTGGCAACACTACTTCAGCAATCTCTCCGTCCGGCGCAAGCTCAACCTGCTGACGCTGCTCATCGCGCTCGGTGTGATCGCGCTGTCGGTGATCGCCGCCCGCATGCAGTACCTGGACCTGACCGAGACCCGCAAGACCGCGCTGAAGACCCAGGTTGAACTGAGCGACGGCATCCTCCAGCACTACCATCGCCTGGCCGGTACCGGCGAGCTCAGCGAGGACGCTGCCAAGGCCGCCGCCCTGCAGGCGCTGGAAGTCATGCGCGCCGAGAACGACACCTATTACTACAACGTCTACGACACTGGCTATCACCTGCTGATGCACCCGTTCCGCAAGGATCTGGTCGGCAAGGACATGAAGGACTTCCGCACCGACGACGGGGTGCGGATCTACTACGACCAGGTCGAAGCGGCCAAGGCAGGCGGCGGTTTCGTCAACTACCGCTGGGCCAAGCCGGGCAGCAAGGGCGACGTCGAGAAGGTGGCCTACGCCAGCCTGTTCGCACCCTGGAACTGGGTGATCAGCAGCGGCGTCTACATGGATGACGTACAGAAGCAGGCACTGGTGTTCACCGCCATCATGGCCCTCTCCGGCGGCGTGCTGGTGCTGATCGTGCTGGCCCTGAGCTGGCTCATCGGCAACCGCATCGCCGTGCCGTTGAAGCAGGCCACCGCCGTCGCCGAAGGCATCGCCGCCGGCAAGCTGGACAGCCATATCGGCCCGCAGCCGCACGATGAAACCGGCCGCCTGCTGGAGGCCATGTCCGGCATGCAGCAGCAGCTGCACGCAGTGATCGGCGGCCAGCGCGAGATGGCCCGCCGCCACGACAGCGGCGAACTGAGCTACCGCATCGACGCCAGCGCCTTCCCCGGCGAATACGGGCTGATGGTGCAGGAAACCAATGCCCTTGTCGGCGGCCACGTGCAGACCCTGCACGATGTGCTGGAAGTAGTGCAGCAGTACGCGGTTGGCGACCTCAGCCGTGACATCGCACGTTACCCCGGCGAGAAGGCGGCAATGACCACCACCGTCGATACGGTCAAGGCCAACCTCGGCCGCATCAACGCCGAGATCAAGCAGCTGGCCAGTGCCGCTGCCGCCGGCGACTTCAGCCGCCGTGGCGACGCGCAGCGCTTCGATCACGATTTCCGCCTGATGCTGGAAAACCTCAACGCGATGATGGCGGTCAGCGATGACAACCTCGGCAAGCTCTCGCAGCTGCTGTCGGCCATCGCCGAAGGCGACCTGACCGCACGCATGCATGGCGATTATCAGGGTGTCTTCGCGCGCATGCGTGACGACGCCAACACCACGGTCTCGCAACTGACCCAGATCGTCGGCCAGATCCAGGCAAGCGCGTCCAGCATCACGCTTGCCGCCGGCGAAATCGCCTCCGGCAACAGCGACCTGTCGCGCCGTACCGAGCAGCAGGCCGCCAACCTGGAAGAAACCGCGGCATCGATGGAGGAATTGACCTCCACCGTGCGCCAGAACGCCGAGCATGCCCGCCAGGCCAACCAGCTCGCCATCGGCGCGCAGGGCGTGGCATCGCAGGGCGGCAGCGTGGTCGGCCAGGTGGTCAACACCATGTCGGCCATCGAAGCCTCGTCGAAGAAGATCGCCGAGATCATCAGCGTCATCGACGGTATCGCCTTCCAGACCAACATCCTGGCATTGAATGCTGCAGTGGAAGCTGCACGCGCCGGTGAACAGGGCCGTGGCTTCGCCGTGGTCGCCAGCGAAGTGCGTACCCTCGCCCAGCGCTCGGCCGCTGCCGCCAAGGAGATCAAGGGCCTGATCGATGACTCGGTCGGCAAGGTCGCCGAGGGCTCCAGCCTGGTCCACCAGGCCGGCAGCACCATGGGTGAGATCGTCGCCTCGGTGCAGCGCGTGACCGACATCATGGCCGAGATCTCCGCCGCGTCGCAGGAGCAGTCGGCTGGCATCGAGCAGGTCAACCAGACCGTGGTGCAGATGGACGAAACCACCCAGCAGAACGCCGCGCTGGTGGAGGAAGCCACCGCTGCCGCTCGTGCGATGGAAGAACAGGCTGGCCAGCTGGCCGATGCCGTGGCGATCTTCCGACTCGACAACCAGGTTTCCGCGGCAATGAAGGCCGTGGCCGCACGTGTCGAGCCGGTCCGCGCCGCTGCCGTGGCGCGCCCGCAGCCCGCTCCCGCTCCGGCACCGGTCCGTCGCAGCAGCAACGCCAGCACCTTCGTCGCCAGCGACAGCGACTGGCAGGAATTCTGAGACCCACCCGCGGCGGCTTCGGCCGCCGCCTCTGCCGATGGATACGTCCCCCGTGCAAAGTTCAACCCCCATCGTCACCGGCCCGCGCGAATTCGAGTTTGCCGACCGCGATTTCCGCCGCGTCTGCGACCTGATCTACCAGCGCGTGGGCATCGCCCTCGCCCCGGCCAAGCGCGACATGGTGTATGGCCGTCTGTCGCGCCGCCTGCGCACATTGGGCATGCGCAGCTTCCAGCAGTACCTGGACCATCTGGAACAGGAAGACGGTGACGAGTGGCAGGCGTTCACCAACGCGCTGACCACCAACCTGACCTCGTTCTTCCGCGAACCGCACCACTTCGACAAGCTGCGCGAAGAGCTGCAGCAGCGCGCCAACCGCTCGCCGCTGCTGCTGTGGTCGTGCGCAGCGTCCACCGGCGAAGAGCCCTATTCGATGGCGATCACCGCCTGCGAGGCGTTCGGCACGCTGAAACCGCCGGTACGCATCGTCGCCACCGACGTCGATACCCAGGTGCTGGCTACCGCCGGCCGCGGCGTCTACAACATCGACCGCGTCGCCAGCCTTGATCCGGACCTGCGCCGTCGCTACTTCCAGCGTGGCAGTGGCCCCAACGAGGGCCAGTGCCGCGTGCTGCCGGCGCTGCGCGAGCTGATCGAGTTCCGCCCGCTGAACCTGCTCGCTCCGCGCTACGACGTGGGCGGCCCGTTCGACGCATTGTTCTGCCGCAACGTGATGATCTATTTCGACAAGCCGACCCAGCGCGCGATTCTCGGGCGGTTGGTGCAGCACCTGTCCGAAGATGGCCTGCTGTATACGGGTCATTCCGAGAACTACCTGCACGCGGCCGACCTGATCCAGCCGTGCGGACGCACCCTGTACCGCCGTGCGGCAAAGGCCGGCGCATGAACGCCTCACTGCGTACCGACGATGTGATGCGCTATCAGGACGCACGCTTCAAGACCATCGCCGCCAAGCTGCTGCCGACCCAATACCTGGTGGTCGATGACACTACGGCCCTGACCACCACCCTCGGTTCCTGCGTGGCCGCCTGCCTGCGCGATCCGGTGCTGAAGATCGGCGGCATGAACCACTTCCTGCTGCCCGAAGGCAACGCCGGCGATGGTGCGCCGGCGCGCTACGGCAGCTACGCGATGGAACTGCTGATCAACGACATGCTCAAGCGCGGCGCGCATCGCAAGCGCATCGAAGCCAAGGTGTTCGGCGGCGCCAACGTGCTCAAGGGCTTCACCAGCAACCCGGTCGGCACCCGCAACGCCGAGTTCGTGCGCCAGTACCTGCAGGCCGAACACATCCCGATCATCGCCGAGGACCTGTGCGGCATCCATCCGCGCAAGATCTGGTTCTTCGCCGATACCGGCCGCGTGGTGGTCCAGCGCCTGCCGCACGCCCATGAAGCCGAAGTGGCAGCGACCGAATCGGCGGTGCGTGCACGCCTTTCGAAGGCCCCGGTCACCGGCGGCGTGGAGCTGTTCGAATGACCCTGACCGGCAACGCCCCCTGCCGGGTCCTGATCGTCGACGACTCCGCCGTCGTGCGCCAGATGCTCACGGAAATCCTGTCCAGCGATCCAGGCATCGACGTGGTCGGCACCGCCGCCGACCCGCTGCTGGCGCGCGAGAAAATCAAGCGACTGGCCCCGGACGTGATCACCCTGGACGTGGAAATGCCGCGCATGGACGGCCTGGCGTTCCTGGAAAACCTGATGCGCCTGCATCCGCTGCCGGTGGTGATGATCTCCTCCTTGACCGAGCGCGGCGCCGACACCACCCTTCAGGCGCTGGCACTGGGTGCGGTGGATTTCGTCTCCAAGCCGAAGCTGGACGTGGCGCGCGGCCTGCAGGCCTACGCCGACGAGATCATCGCCAAGGTCAAGATGGCAGCGCGCTCGCGGGTACGTCCGCTGGTGCGGACTGCAATTCCGAAGCTCACGCTGGACACCGCCCCTGCCGTGCGTCCGGCAGCGACCCAGTTCCGCACCACCGACCGTCTGATCGCCATCGGCTCATCTGCTGGTGGCACCGAAGCACTGCGCGTGGTGCTCGAAGGCATGCCCGCCGACGGTCCCGCAGTGGTGATGACCCAGCACCTGCCGGCCAGTTTCAGCACTGCCTTCGCCGAACGCCTGGACCGCCACTCGGCCATGGCCGTTCGCGAAGCCAGCGATGGCGAAGCCGTGCTGCCCGGCCACGCCTACCTGCCACCGGGCGGCAAGCACCTGCGCATCATCCGCGACGGTGCGCGCTGGCGCTGCCGCGTGGATGACGGCCCGGCAGTGAACCGGCACAAGCCGGCGGTGGACGTGCTGTTCCGTTCGGTCGCGCAGAGTGCGGGTGGCAATGCCATCGGTGCCATCCTCACCGGCATGGGTGATGATGGCGCACGTGGCCTGCTGGAGATGCGCCAGGCCGGCGCCCCGACCCTGGTACAGGATGAGGCCACCAGCGTGGTCTGGGGCATGCCCGGTGCGGCCTTCAAGCTCGGCGCGGCCGAGGAACAGGTGCCGCTGGAACGCATCGCCGAACGGCTGCTGGCACTG
Organism: Stenotrophomonas maltophilia; assembly: GCF_004684085.1. Classification (GTDB taxonomy): domain Bacteria; phylum Pseudomonadota; class Gammaproteobacteria; order Xanthomonadales; family Xanthomonadaceae; genus Stenotrophomonas; species Stenotrophomonas maltophilia_AS. The sequence continues at coordinate 25,692 of NZ_SRHZ01000042.1, read as the reverse complement.
GCGCGCGGTTGATTGCGCGCCCCGGCTCAAGGACTCCGCAGGCAGTAGATCCACGCCATGCGTGGATGCCTTTGTAGAGTCGAGTCGAGCCACGATCGACTCATCGCGCATGGCGCGAACAGCAGCCAAGCATGGATTCGGCGCTACAGGGCATCAGGCAACAAAAAAAGGCGCCGGCTTTCACCGGGGTTCTTCGTTTCAACGCGCTACCCGCATGTGTGCTTTGATAGCGATATTGCACGAGGAATGCTGCACATGATCAAAGGCATATGGAAGGCCGCCCTGGCGGCCGTACTGCTTTCATTGCCACTGGCACCCGCCAGCGCCAGTGGCGATCTGTTCTACTTCGAGGCCAAGCAGGGTGATGTGTTCTTCATGCTGATGCTGGTGGGTCGCGAAGACCCCGGCGCGGTAAGCGTCAGCTGGAAAGGCGCGTCGATCCCGCCGTACCCCAACGTGCATCGCCGCTACTACATCGAATTCAACCGTGCAAAGCGCCAGGCCTACGTGCGTCCGCTTAGCCGTGATGGACTGCCTTGGTTCGAGATGGACGTCTCCGGTGGCCGGGGCAATGTGCTCTTTGCCGGGAAGCGCCTTCAAGGCACTGCCGACTGGACCATCCAGTAGCAGATAACCCTCGGAACGCGCCCGTGGGTTCTCCACCTCAACTGCCCGCCGGGCAATGCCCGGCACCGCCACATCACACAGTCGCAGTTACGGTCCCCACACCGTGATCCGCACCTTTCCGCGAACCGGTACGCCATCGCGGCTGGCCGCGTTGTAGCGCCAGCGATATGCCGCTTCCACGGCCGCCGTATCCAGCTCCGCCGATCCGCTGCCGCGCGCAAGTTCCACTGCAACCGGATTGCCCTGCTCGTCCACATCCACCAGCAGGGTGGTCGCGCCATCACCGCGCTCAGGCTTCTGGTAGTTCTCAAGCTGCACCGGATGCTGGCGTTGCGAGTCCGCATCGACCGATGCGTAGATTTCCACCTGTTCGGCAGCCTCCGGCCCTGCCGCGTTGGCACGGGCGATCTGCAGAAACTGCTCCTGCAGCAGAAACACCCGGTGTTCGTCAGCGCTCATCCGCGTATCGGCAGGCTGTTCATCGGCCTGCACAGTCTGCTGTGCGATCGCAGCAGGTGCCATCGCCCAGCCCGTCATCATTGCTGCCAGCGCCAGCCAGCGTCGTCGATCCGCCAACATCCCTGTCTTCCGAAAAAAGCCGCATCGAAGTCTAACGTGTCGTAGACACACGCAGGCGGCGCCAACAAAAAACCCCCGGCTCTCACCGGGGGTTCTTCGTTTCAACGGGATGCCGGCCAGCGGCCGGCACTACCCTCAGGCAGCGACCGTCTTGGCCACGTCCTGGTATTCCTCGATCTGGTCGAAGTTCATGTAGCGGTAGATCTCCGCGCCGCTGGCGGCGATCACGCCGACATCGGCCATGTACTCTTCCTTGGTTGGGATGCGGCCCAGACGCGAGCAGATCGCAGCCAGTTCGGCCGAACCCAGGTACACGTTGGTGTTGCGGCCCAGGCGGTTCGGGAAGTTGCGGGTCGAGGTCGACATCGCGGTGGAGCCTTCACGGATCTGCGCCTGGTTGCCCATGCACAGCGAGCAGCCCGGCATTTCCATGCGCGCGCCGGTGGCGCCGAAGGTGCCGTACACGCCTTCCTTGGTCAGCTCCGAGGCGTCCATCTTGGTCGGCGGGGCCACCCACAGACGGGTCGGCAGGTCACGCTTGCCTTCCAGCAGCTTGGCAGCCGCGCGGAAGTGACCGATGTTGGTCATGCACGAACCGATGAACACTTCGTCGATCTTGGCGCCGGCCACTTCGGACAGGGTCTTCACGTCGTCCGGGTCGTTCGGGCAGGCCACGATCGGCTCGTGGATGTCGGCCAGGTCGATCTCGATGACGGCGGCGTACTCGGCGTCGGCGTCCGGCTCCAGCAGCTCCGGGTTGGCCAGCCACGCTTCCATCTTCTCGATACGGCGCTGCAGCGAACGCGGATCCTGGTAACCCTCGGCAATCATCCACTTCAGCAGGGTGATGTTGCTGGTCAGGTACTCGATGATCGGTTCCTTGTTCAGGCGCACCGAGCAACCGGCCGCCGAACGCTCGGCCGAGGCATCGGACAGTTCGAACGCCTGTTCGACCTTCAGCTCCGGCAGGCCTTCGATTTCCAGGATACGGCCAGAGAAGATGTTCTTCTTGCCAGCCTTGGCCACGGTCAGCAGGCCCGACTTGATCGCGTACAGCGGGATCGCGTTGACCAGGTCACGCAGGGTCACGCCCGGCTGCATCTTGCCCTTGAAGCGCACCAGCACCGATTCCGGCATGTCCAGCGGCATCACGCCGGTGGCCGCAGCGAAGGCGACCAGGCCCGAACCGGCCGGGAACGAAATGCCCACCGGGAAACGGGTGTGCGAGTCACCACCGGTACCGACGGTGTCCGGCAGCAGCATGCGGTTGAGCCAGCTGTGGATCACGCCGTCGCCCGGGCGCAGCGACACGCCGCCACGGGTGGAGATGAACTCCGGCAGGGTGTGGTGGGTCTTCACGTCCACCGGCTTCGGGTAGGCGGCGGTGTGGCAGAACGACTGCATCACCAGGTCGGCCGAGAAGCCCAGGCAAGCCAGGTCCTTCAGCTCGTCGCGGGTCATCGGGCCGGTGGTGTCCTGCGAGCCGACCGAGGTCATCTTCGGTTCGCAGTAGGTGCCCGGGCGCATGCCCTGGCCTTCAGCCAGACCGCAGGCGCGGCCGACCATTTTCTGCGCCAGCGAGAAGCCCTTGCCGGTGTCGACCGGCTGCACCGGCAGGCGGAACAGATCGGTCGGGGCCAGGCCCAGCGCTTCACGCGCCTTGCCGGTCAGGCCGCGGCCGATGATGAGCGGAATGCGGCCGCCGGCGCGCACTTCGTCGAACAGCACGTCGGACTTGACCTGGAACTCGGCGATCACTTCGCCGTTCTTCAGCGCCTTGCCTTCGTACGGACGCAGCTCGACCACATCGCCGTGCTCCATCTTCGACACGTCCAGCTCGATCGGCAGTGCGCCGGCATCTTCCATGGTGTTGTAGAAGATCGGGGCGATCTTCGAACCCAGGCAGACGCCACCGGCGCGCTTGTTCGGAATGAACGGAATGTCATCGCCGGTCCACCACAGCACGCTGTTGGTGGCCGACTTGCGCGAGGAACCGGTGCCGACCACGTCGCCCACATAGGCGACCAGATGGCCCTTGTCCTTCAGGTCGAGGATCTGCTGGATCGGGCCGCGCTTGCCGTCTTCTTCCGGGGTGAACGGCGCATCGTCGCGCTTGTTCTTCAGCATCGCCAGGGCGTGCATCGGGATGTCCGGGCGGGTGGTCGCGTCCGGCGCCGGCGACAGGTCGTCGGTGTTGGTCTCGCCCGGCACCTTGAACACGGTGACGGTCAGGCTCTGCGGCACTTCCGGGTTGCTGGTGAACCACTCAGCGTCGGCCCAGCTCTGCAGCACGGACTGGGCGTTGGCGTTGCCGGCCTTGGCCTTTTCCTGCACATCGTGGAAGGCATCGAACACCAGCAGGGTCTTCTTCAGCGCATCGGCCGCAATAGCAGCGACGCTGGCGTCGTCCAGCAGCTGGATCAACGGGGCGACGTTGTAACCACCCAGCATGGTGCCCAGCAGTTCGGTGGCGCGCTCGCGGCTGATCAGCGGGTTCTGCTCGCTGCCCAGCGCGATCGCGGCCAGGTACGAGGCCTTGACCTTGGCAGCGTCATCGACGCCGGCCGGCACGCGGTGGGTCAGCAGGTCGAGCAGGAACTCGGCCTCGCCCTGCGGCGGGTTCTTCAGCAGTTCAATGACATCGGCCGTCTGCTGCGCGGTCAGCGGCAGGGGCGGGATGCCAAGCGCAGCGCGCTCGGCGACGTGGTGGCGGTAGGCTTCCAACATGACAACTCCCGGGTAATGCGATTTAAGGATTGGACGGGCTCAGGCTTGCGGCACGATCAGCTTCAGGCCCTTGAAGTAGTCGCGGTAAAACGTGTCGTTCCAGGTGATCAGGCCATCGCACTGCAGCAGTGCGTGGGCGCCGACCATGAATTCGTCCAGGCTGCGGCGGCTGCCGTTGCGCTGGCGGTGGCGGCGGTGCATCTCGCCGGCGCGCAGCGCCGACTTGGCTTCCATCGGGTTGAAGTGCACGCCCATTTCTTCCAGCGCTTCGAGCACCTCGGCGCCGCCGCGCAGTGATGCGCAGACCTCGGCCAGGGTCGCCCCGCAGACCACCACGCGGCCACCCACCAGGCTCTGCCTGAGGATGGCTTCCACGGCATCGGCCTGTGGGCCATTGCTGAGCAGCTCGACCAGCACCGGTGAATCGACGGCGATCATCACGGCTTATTCCTCGTCGCGCACCGAACGCACTGCGGCGTCGGACGATTCGAAGCCGTCCAGCGCGAACTTGCCGCGCGCCCGTGAAATGGCATCGTCAACACTCTTGCGCAGAATGATGCGGCTGCCATCCAGTTCGACCTTCAGCAGCGTGCCCTTGGTCAGGCCGAGGGCATCACGTACCGCCTTGGGCAGGGTGATCTGTCCGCGTTCTGCAACAGTGGCTTCCATCAGTAGGCCCTCCAGAGTATGCACAAATTATACATACTTCCCCGGGCATACTTCCACCCTGAACTGGACCGGCACTCCGCCAGCCCTTGCCTCGCAAAGGATCGGCCTCAAACGTGACATACGCCATACACCGTCCCCTGTAGTCTGGAACCGATGCCGCAGGCCGGACCCGGCCCGGGTGAATCCATTCAGTTTGGGGTTCATACTGGAGAACCGGGGCCACCAGGCCCACGGCGACCGCAAGCAGGCCCGTCCACGCACGAGCCAGAGCAAGCCATCCGCAAGAAGGAGTTACCCCGCATGAGCGATTCGTTCTCCACCCGCAGCCAGCTGAATGTCGGCGGCAAGACCTACGACTACTTCAGCCTGCCCACGCTGGGCCAGCGCTTCGATATCTCCCACCTGCCCTACTCGATGAAGATCCTGCTGGAGAACCTGCTCCGGCACGAGGATGGCGGCGTCACCGTCGGCAAGGACCACATCGAAGCCGTGGCCCGCTGGAACCCGGCGGCCGAGCCGGACACCGAGATCGCCTTCATGCCGGCGCGCGTGGTCCTGCAGGACTTCACCGGCGTGCCCTGCGTGGTCGACCTGGCCGCGATGCGCGATGCGGTGGTCAAGCTCGGCGGTTCGCCGGAGCAGATCAACCCGCAGATTCCCTCCGAACTGGTCATCGACCACTCGGTGCAGGTCGATGTGTTCGGCAAGCCCGACGCGCTGGACATCAACGGCAAGATCGAATTCCAGCGCAATCAGGAACGCTACGGCTTCCTGCGCTGGGGCCAGAAGGCCTTCGACAACTTCAAGGTGGTGCCGCCGAACACCGGCATCGTCCACCAGGTGAACCTGGAGAATCTGGCCCGTGTGGTGATGACTGCCGACAAGGACGGCAAGGCCATCGCCTACCCCGATACCGTGTTCGGTACCGACAGCCACACCACCATGATCAATGGCATCGGCGTGCTCGGCTGGGGCGTGGGCGGCATCGAAGCCGAGGCGGCAATGCTTGGCCAGCCCTCTTCGATGCTGATTCCGCAGGTGGTGGGCTTCAAGCTGACCGGCAGGCTGCCCGAGGGCGCTACCGCCACCGACCTGGTGCTGACCGTCACCCAGATGCTGCGCAAGCTGGGCGTGGTCGGCAAGTTCGTCGAGTTCTATGGCGACGGCCTGCAGCACCTGCCGCTGGCCGACCGCGCCACCATCGGCAACATGGCCCCCGAATACGGCGCCACCTGCGGCATCTTCCCGATCGATCACGAATCGCTGAACTACCTGCGCCTGTCCGGCCGCAGCGAAGAGCAGATCGATCTGGTCGAAGCCTATGCCAAGGCGCAGGGCCTGTGGCACGACGCCAACAGTCCGCATGCGCAGTACAGCACCACGCTTGAACTGGACATGGGCACGGTGAAGCCGTCGCTGGCCGGCCCCAAGCGCCCGCAGGACCGCGTGCTGCTGGAAGACGTGCAGAAGAACTACCGCGAAGCGCTGGTCGGCATGACTGCCAACCGCGACAAGCGCAGCGAGGATGTCTCCACCTTCGTCAATGAGGGCGGCGGCGCTGCGGTCGGCAACGAGCAGCTGGCCAGGGGTTATGCGGATATCGAGACCGAAGGCCGCAAGGTCCGCCTGAAGGACGGCGCGGTCGTCATCGCCGCCATCACCTCCTGCACCAACACCTCCAACCCGGCAGTGATGATCGGTGCCGGCCTGCTCGCCCGCAATGCGGCCGCCAAGGGCTTGAACCGCCAGCCGTGGGTCAAGACCTCGCTCGGCCCAGGCTCGCGCGTGGTCACCGACTACCTTGAAAAGGCCGGCGTACTGAAGGAGCTGGAGAAGATCGGCTTCTACGTGGTCGGCTACGGCTGCACCACCTGCATCGGCAACTCCGGCCCGCTGCCGACCGAAGTCAGCGCCGGTATCGCCACCGGCGACCTGGTGGTCACCTCGGTGCTGTCGGGCAACCGCAACTTCGAGGGCCGCGTGCACCCCGAAGTGAAGATGAACTACCTGGCCAGCCCGCCGCTGGTGGTGGCCTATGCCATTGCCGGCACCACCGACATCGACCTGACCACCCAGCCGCTGGGTACCGGCAGCGATGGCCAGCCGGTGTTCCTGCGCGACATCTGGCCGAGCAACAAGGAAATCGGCGACGTCATCGCTGCCACCATCGGCCCGGAGATGTTCAAGCAGAACTACGCCGATGTGTTCAAGGGTGATACCCGCTGGAACACCATCGCCTCGCCGGACGGCAATCTGTACGAGTGGAGCGATGCCTCCACCTACATCAAGAACCCGCCGTACTTCGATGGCATGACCATGCAGACCGGCAGCATCGATGATGTGCACGGTGCACGCGTGATGGGCCTGTTCGGCGATTCGATCACCACCGACCACATCTCTCCGGCCGGCAACATCAAGAAGGACTCGCCGGCAGGCCGCTTCCTGCAGGAGCGCGGCGTGCAGCCGGCCGACTTCAACAGCTACGGCAGCCGCCGCGGCAATGATGACGTGATGGTCCGCGGCACCTTCGCCAACATCCGCATCAAGAACCTGATGTTCGGTGGCGAGGAAGGCGGCAACACCCTGTACTACCCGGCCGGTGGCGGCCAGCCGGAGAAGCTGGCGATCTACGATGCGGCCATGAAGTACAAGGCCGACAACGTGCCGCTGGTGGTGCTGGCCGGCAAGGAATACGGCACCGGCTCGTCGCGTGACTGGGCCGCCAAGGGCACCCTGCTGCTGGGCGTGAAGGCGGTCATCGCCGAGAGCTTCGAGCGCATCCACCGCTCCAACCTGGTCGGCATGGGCGTACTGCCGCTGCAGTTCCGCAACGGCGAGAACGCCCAGTCGCTTGGCCTGGATGGCTCGGAAGTGATCGACGTGACCGGTCTGCAGGACGGCGCCAGCAAGCGCGCCACGGTCACCGCGACCAAGGCCGATGGCACCAGGAAGACCTTCGAAGCCTCGGTGATGCTGCTGACCCCGAAGGAAGTCGAGTACTTCCGCCACGGCGGCCTGCTGCAGTACGTGCTGCGCCAGCTGGCTGCGCGTTGATCGATCGCACTGCATAGGTAGAGCCAGGCCATGCCTGGCGGATCCTTGAAGCAAACGAGAAGGGCCGGATCCTCACAGATCCGGCCCTTTGCGTTGGCTCTCGCCGGGCTTTGCGTTGGCTCTCGCCGGGCATGGCCCGGCGCTACCTGCGCCTTGCGGCCAGCCGCCACCTACCGGCGCGGCGCATCCGGGTCGGTGCGCAGGGCCTTCAGCAGGCCCCACATGTAGAACGCCAGGATGAACGAGAACGGCAGGCCGCACAGCACCACCGCCGTCTGCATCGCACTGAAGTTGCCCGCAAGCAGCAGGCCCACGCTGGCCACGGTGATGCCCGCCGCCCAGAACACGCGCAGCCAGATCGGCGCGTCATGGCCGTCTTCCACGCCATCGTCAACGCGGCGGGTGCACAGGTTGGCGATCATCAACGTGCCCGAATCGACCGGGGTCAGGAACAGCACGAAGCCGATCACCACTGCGGCACCGGCCACGTACGGCGCGCCGGGCAGGTATTCCAGCAGCTTGAACAGGGTCATTGCCGCATCGTGCTGGGCCACGTCACCCAGGATCGCCTGGCCGTGGTTGAGCACCAGGTCGATGGCGGTGTTACCGAAGATCGACAGCCACGCCAAGGTGAAGCCGAGCGGGATCAGCAGCACGCCCATGATCACTTCACGGATGGTGCGGCCGCGCGAGATGCGCGCCACGAAAAGGCCGACGAACGGCGCCCAGGCGATCCACCACGCCCAGTAGAACAGCGTCCACGAACCCATCCACTCACGGCCCTTCGGGTCGTTGAGGTACATGTCGAAACTCTTGCGCACGAACGCGCCGAGGTAATCGCCGGTGTTCTGGATCAGGCCATCGAACAGGTGCAGGGTCGGGCCGGTGACCAGCACGAACAGCAGCAGGCCGCACAGCAGGCGCACGTTGAGGTTGGAGAGCCAGGCGATGCCCTTTTCCACGCCAGCCACCACACCGATGGTGGCCACCACCATCATCACCAGCACGATCGCCACCAGTACCTGCGGCGTATCCGGGATGTGGAACAGGTAGACCAGGCCGGACTGCACCACCAGCGCGCCGATGCCGAGGTTGGTCACCATCGAGATCAGCGTGGCGAGGATGCCGAAGCCATCGACCATGTCGCCGATGCGGCCATGGATGCGCTCGCCGAAGATCGGGTACAGCGCCGAGCGCAGTGCCAGCGGCAGGTCGCGGCGGTAAGCGAAATAGCCCAGTGCCACGCCGACCAGCGCGTACAGCGCCCAGCCGTGCAGGCCCCAGTGCAGGAAGGTCAGCACCATCGCCTCGCGACCGGCAGCCACAGTGCCGCCGGGCTGCCCGGGCGGATTGAGGAAGTGGTCCAGCGGCTCGTAGGCGCCGTAGTACAGCAGCGCGATGCCGATGCCGGCCGAGAACAGCATCGACACCCAGGCCACGTAGCCGAAGGCCGGCGATTCCTCGTTGTGGCCCAGGCGGATGCGGCCATACGGCGAGAACGCCAGCCACAGTACGAAGCCCAGGCACAGCACGATCAGCAGCATGTACCACCAGCCGAACGCGGCCGAGACTTCGGCCTGCGCCCATTGCAGCCAGTGCTCGCTGCCTTCGGGAAAGAGAACGGTGAGCAGCCCGAGGATGCCGATCGACACCGAGGAGCTGAAGAAGACAAAACGGTTCAAGCGCAGGGGCGAACGCTTGGGATGAGCCAGGGAAGACATGGGGTCGTCTCATCAAGTCCGAGGGAGCACATGGGCGGGGCCGGACCGGTAAACCGGGCCCATGGCGTGGGGCGCGAGCGCATCCTAGGGTTTATTGATTGAACGTTCAATCAATAAAAAGCATAATGACGGGCAGCCCGATCCTTCGGGTCGCAATCCGTGGAGAGACAATGCCGAAGAAAGGCGTGGAACCGGTACGGCGCGAACAGCTGATCCGGGCCACTTTCCAGACCATCGACGAGATCGGCATGGCCGATGCGACCGTCGCTACCATCGCCAGGAAAGCAGGACTGTCCAGCGGCATCGTCGCCCACTACTTCGGCGACAAGGACGGCCTGCTCAATGCTGCAATGCGGCAGATCCTGCGTGAACTGAAGGACGCGGTCGCCCGCTACCGCACCGACGCCGGCGACGACCCGCGCGAGCAGCTGCGCGCCATCGTCGATGGCAACTTCGATGACAGCCAGATCAACGGCACCGCCATGCGCGTCTGGCTCACCTTCTGGGCCGCGAGCATGCACCAACCGGAACTGGCCCGGCTGCAGCGCGCCAACGATCAGCGCCTGTTCTCCAACCTGTGCCACCAGTTCAACCGCCTGCTGCCCCACCCGCAGGCCCGCCTGGCCGCCCGCGGCCTGGCCGCGATGATCGATGGCCTGTGGCTGCGCGGCAGCCTGGTCGGCGGCCAGTTCAACGCCGAGAAGTCCCGGCGCATCGCTTACGGCTACATCGACTTCCAGTTGCAGGCTGTCGCGCTATAAGCGTTGCAGCACCCGCCCCCTTCCAAGGAGTACGCCCCATGACCACCCTGCCCGTCCAACAGCTCTACATCCACGGCCAGCGGGTCGATGCCACCAGCGGCAAGACCTTCAAGACCATCAACCCGGCCACAGGCGAGGTGATCGCCGAAGTGCAGGTTGCCAGCCAGGCCGACGTCGAACGCGCCGTACAGAGCGCGGCCGAAGGCCAGAAGGTGTGGGCGGCGATGACCGCCATGGAGCGTTCGCGCATCCTGCGTCGCGCGGTCGAGATCCTGCGTGAGCGCAACGACGAGCTGGCCCACCTGGAAACCCTGGACACCGGCAAGGCGCTGGCCGAGACCACCACCGTGGACATTGTCACCGGCGCCGACGTGGTCGAGTACTACGCCGGTCTGGCCACCGCCATCGAAGGCATCCAGCTGCCGCTGCGCGAGTCGAGCTTCTTCTACACCCGCCGCGAGCCGCTGGGCGTGGTCGCCGGCATCGGTGCCTGGAACTACCCGATCCAGATCGCCATGTGGAAGTCGGCCCCGGCGCTCGCCGCCGGCAACGCCATGGTATTCAAGCCGTCGGAAGTGACCCCTCTGACCGCGATCCGGCTGGCCGAGATCTACACCGAAGCCGGTGTGCCGGCCGGCGTATTCAACGTCGTGCAGGGCCCGGGGCGCGAGATCGGCCAGTGGCTGACCGAGCACCCGGTGATCGAGAAGATCTCCTTCACCGGCGGCGTCGCCACCGGCAAGAAGGTCATGGCCAGCGCCGCCTCCTCTTCGCTGAAGGAAGTGACCATGGAGCTGGGCGGCAAGTCGCCGCTGGTGATCTGCGATGACGCCGACCTCGACCGCGCCGCCGACATCGCGGTGATGGCCAACTTCTTCAGCTCCGGCCAGGTCTGCACCAACGGCACCCGCGTGTTCGTGCCGCGCAGCATGCTGGCCGCCTTCGAGGCCGCCGTGGTCGAGCGCGTCAAGCGCATCCGCATTGGCGACCCGATGGCCGCCGAGACCAACTTCGGCCCGCTGACCAGCTTCCCGCACATGGAAAACGTGCTGCGCTACATCGAAAGTGGCAAGGCCGAAGGCGCCCGCCTGCTGACCGGCGGCGGCCGTGCCACCGACGGCGCGCTGGCCAACGGCGCCTACGTGCTGCCGACCGTGTTCTCCGACTGCCGCGATGACATGACGATTGTCCGGGAAGAGATCTTCGGGCCGGTGATGAGCATCCTTGCCTACGACGACGAAGACGAAGTGGTGCGTCGTGCCAATGACACCACCTTCGGCCTGGCCGCCGGTGTGGTCAGCAAGGACGTCAGCCGCGCCCACCGCATCATCCACCGCCTGGAAGCCGGCATCTGCTGGATCAACACCTGGGGCGAATCGCCGGCCGAAATGCCGGTGGGCGGCTACAAGGAATCCGGCGTCGGCCGCGAGAACGGCCTTTCGACCCTGGGCCACTACACCCGCATCAAGTCGGTGCAGGTGGAACTGGGCGACTACGCCAGCGTGTTCTGACCGGCGGGCCCTGGGCCCGCCCCAACGTCCGGCCACCGCGCCGATCCGAGATTACGCCGGGACGCCTGCACGCAGCGCGGCCCGGCCTGAAGGAGACAACCATGAGCACCCATAACGAGTACGACTACATCATCATCGGCGCCGGTTCGGCCGGCAACGTGCTGGCCACCCGCCTCACCGAAGATGCCGATGTCAGCGTGCTGCTTCTGGAAGCCGGTGGCCCGGACTACCGGCTCGACTTCCGTACCCAGATGCCGGCGGCACTGGCCTTCCCGCTGCAGGGCAAGCGCTACAACTGGGCGTACAAGACCGATCCCGAGCCCTTCATGAACAACCGCCGGATGGATTGCGGTCGTGGCAAGGGCCTGGGCGGTTCGTCGCTGATCAACGGCATGTGCTACATCCGCGGCAACGCGATGGACTACGACAACTGGGCCGGCATGCCGGGCCTGGAAGACTGGACCTACCTGGACTGCCTGCCGTACTTCCGCAAGGCCGAAACCCGTGACATCGGCCCCAACGACTACCACGGTGGCGAAGGCCCGCTGCGCGTGACCACGCCGAAGGCCGGCAACAACGAGCTGTTCGCGGCGATGGTCGAAGCTGGCGTGCAGGCCGGCTACCCGCGCACCGACGACCTCAACGGCTACCAGCAGGAAGGCTTCGGCCCGATGGACCGCACGGTCACGCCGAAGGGCCGTCGTTCCAGCACCGCCCGCGGCTACCTGGACCTGGCCAAGCCGCGCCCGAACCTGACCATCGTCACCCATGCGCTGACCGACCGCATCCTGTTCTCGGACAAGCGTGCGGTGGGCGTGCAGTGGCTGCACAACGACCAGCCGCAGCGCGCCACCGCCCGCCGCGAAGTGCTGCTGTGTGGCGGCGCCATCGCCTCGCCGCAGCTCCTGCAGCGCTCGGGCGTCGGCCCGGCTGACCTGCTGCGCAGCCTGGACATCGACCTGGTGCACCACCTGCCGGGCGTCGGTGCCAACCTGCAGGATCATCTGGAGATGTACCTGCAGTACGAGTGCAAGAAGCCGGTGTCGCTGGCGCCGGCACTGAAGCTGTACAACCAGCCGGCCATCGGTGCCGAGTGGCTGTTCCTGGGCACCGGCATCGGCGCCAGCAACCAGTTCGAGGCCGGCGGCTTCATCCGCAGCGACGCCGAATTCGACTGGCCGAACCTGCAGTACCACTTCCTGCCGGTGGCGATCAATTACAACGGCTCCAACCCGATCAAGGCGCACAGCTTCCAGATGCACGTCGGTTCGATGCGCTCGCCCAGCCGCGGCCGCATCCACGTGCGCTCGAAGGATCCGCGCGAAGACCCCAGCATCCTGTTCAACTACATGTCGCACGACCAGGACTGGCGCGAGTTCCGTTCGGCGATCCGCATCACCCGCGAGATCTTCGCGCAACCGGCGCTGGCACCGTACAGCGGCCGTGAGATCTCGCCGGGCAGCGCCCTGCAGACCGATGCGCAGATCGATGCGTTCGTGCGCGAGCATGCCGAAACCGCCTACCACCCGTCGTGCTCGAACAAGATGGGCCACGCCGATGATCCGATGGCGGTGGTCGACGGCCAGGGCCGCGTGCACGGCCTGGAAGGCCTGCGCATCGTCGATGCCTCGATCATGCCGCAGGTGGTGACCGGCAACCTCAATGCGCCGACCATCATGATCGCCGAGAAGCTGGCCGATGTAATCCGCGGCCGCACCCCGCTGGCCCGCAGCACCGCGCCGTACTTCAAGGCCAATGGCGCACCGGTGCGCAACAAGGCGTAACCCCTTCCACACCCTGCAACACCCGCCGGGCATGGCCCGACGCTACCCGTATGCATGTGCATCTTCGGTAGCGCCGGGCCATGCCCGGCGGCTTTTGGCGCATATGGCTACCCGGCACCGCCCCTCTTCGCGTTTTCCCTACGGAACGGTATGCTGCGGTGAGCGGTTCTGGCGGATACTGTCCGCGCCGCACCCATCATCACGATTCCTGGAGGGGGAATATGAGTCTGGATCGTCCCTGGCTGCAGAGCTATCCGAAAGGCGTTCCCGCCGAAATCGACGTCAACGAATTCCATTCGGTAGCTTCGGTCTTCGACGCCTCCGTCGCGAAATTCCGCGACCGTCCCGCCTACTCCAGCTTCGGCAAGGTCATCACCTATGGTGAGACGGACGCGCTGGTCACCCAGTTCGCCGCCTACCTGCTGGGTGAGCTCAAGCTCAAGAAGGGTGACCGCGTCGCCCTGATGATGCCCAACTGCCTGCAGTACCCGGTGGCCACCTTCGGCGTGCTGCGCGCCGGCCTGACCGTGGTCAACGTCAACCCGCTGTACACCGCGCGCGAGCTCAAGCACCAGCTGGTCGACGCCGGTGTCAGCGCCCTGGTCGTGGTCGACAACTTCGGCGACACCGTCGAACAGGTCATCGCCGACACGCCGGTCAAGCACGTGGTCACCACCGGCCTGGGCGACCTGCTCGGCGCCAAGGGCGCGATCGTCAACTTCGTGCTGAAGTACGTCAAGAAGATGGTGCCCAATTACCACATCAAGGGCGCCGTCCGCTTCAAGCAGGCGCTCAAGCTGGGCAGCCGCCACGCGCTTCCGCCGGTCGAGATCGACCACGACGACATCGCCTTCCTGCAGTACACCGGCGGCACCACCGGCGTGGCCAAGGGTGCGATGCTGACCAACCGCAACCTGATCGCCAACATGCAGCAGGCGTCGGCGTGGCTGTCCACCTCGGGCATCGAGCCGGGCAAGGAAGTGATCATCACTGCCCTGCCGCTGTACCACATCTTCGCGCTGACCGCGAACGGCCTGGTCTTCATGAAGTTCGGTGGCTGCAACCACCTGATCACCAACCCGCGCGACATGAAGGGTTTCGTCAAGGAGCTCAAGGGCACCCGCTTCACCGCCATTACCGGCGTCAACACGCTGTTCAACGGCCTGCTCAACACCCCGGGCTTCGACGAGATCGATTTCTCTTCGGTCAAGTTCACCCTGGGCGGTGGCATGGCGGTGCAGCGCGCCGTAGCCGAACGCTGGAAGAAGACCACCGGCGTGACCCTGGTCGAGGCCTATGGCCTGACCGAGACCTCGCCGGCAGCCTGCATCAACCCGCTCACCCTGCCCGAGTACAACGGCGCCATCGGCCTGCCGATCCCGTCCACCGATGCCTGCATCAAGGACGACAACGGCAACATCCTGGCGCTGGGCGAAGTGGGCGAGCTGTGCATCAAGGGCCCGCAGGTGATGAAGGGCTACTGGCAGCGGCCGGAGGAAACCGCCACCGCCATCGACGCCGACGGCTGGCTGCACACCGGCGATATGGCGAAGATGGACGAACAGGGCTTCTTCTATATCGTCGACCGCAAGAAGGACATGATCCTGGTGTCCGGCTTCAACGTGTACCCGAACGAGGTCGAGGACGTCATCGCGATGATGCCGGGCGTGCTGGAAGTCGCGGCCGTCGGTGTCCCGGACGAGAAGTCCGGCGAGGTGGTGAAGGTGGTCATCGTGAAGAAGGACCCGAACCTGACCGCGGAAATGGTCAAGGAACATGCGCGGGCAAACCTGACCGGTTACAAGCACCCCAGAATCGTAGAATTCCGAAAGGAACTGCCGAAGACCAACGTCGGCAAGATTCTCCGTCGCGAGCTGCGTGATACGCCCGCCCCATAAGGGTTTCCGGGGAAGCAGGCTCAACAGGGACCCCGCCGGAAACGGCGGGGTCTTTTTATTACCGGAACATGGCCGGCACAGCGCTTGCGGGCGGTTCACGACGGGTGCATAGAATCAGTCGCCGCCGCACGTTCAGCTCGCCTCCCCTCACTCCTCTCCGTCCGCTCTGCGGTTGGCCGGACGGTCACACGGAGAACTCCCATGTCCGCAGTACGCCCCATCATCACCCGCCCCTCGCTGCACCCGACCCTGCGCATCACCGAAGAACCCGAGCGGGATGTCTACTGGATCCACATGCACGCCAACCTGGTCAACCAACCGGGCCGACCGTGCTTTGCCTCACGCCTGGTCGATGACATCGTCGACTACCAGCGCGAGCTGGGCGATCGCCTCAGCGCCTCGCATGTCCTGTCACCCCATGTCGTTCTGGCCTCGGACAGTGACGTGTTCAACCTGGGCGGCGACCTCGAGCTGTTCTGCCGGCTGATCCGCGAAGGCGATCGCGCCCGCCTGCTCGACTATGCCCAGCGCTGCGTGCGCGGCGTGCATGCCTTCCATGCCGGCCTCGGTGCGCGTGCGCACAGCATCGCTCTGGTCCAGGGCAATGCACTGGGTGGCGGCTTCGAAGCCGCCCTGAGCTGCCACACCATCGTTGCCGAGGAAGGCGTGCTGATGGGCCTGCCGGAGGTGCTGTTCGACCTGTTCCCCGGCATGGGCGCCTACTCCTTCCTGTGCCAGCGGATCAGCCCGCGCCTGGCCGAGAAGATCATGCTGGAAGGCAATCTCTACACCGCCAGCCAGTTGAAGGACATGGGCCTGGTCGACATCGTGGTGCCGGTCGGTGAAGGCGTTGCCGCGGTCGAACAGGTGATCAAGGACAGCAGGCGGATTCCGCATGCCTGGGCCGCGATGCGCGAGGTGAACGAGATTGCCAGCATGGTGCCGCTGCACGAAATGATGCGGATCACCGAGATCTGGGTGGATACCGCCATGCAGCTCGGCGAGAAGTCCCTGCGCACCATGGACCGGCTGGTGCGGGCACAGGCCCGGCGCAATGGCGACCCGGCCTGACAGCGCGGCGGTTCAGGACGGGCTGCGCTCGCTGTCGTCACGGCGCGCGATATCCGCGCTGCGGGCGGCCAGTGCATTCCTGCCGAGGCGCAGGGCGGTGACAAGACTGCCGAGGCGGGTCACCCACTCGCCCTTCAACTGCCAGTCCGCCATGCGCATGATCTCGCCACTGGAGGCAGCAACCTGGACCAACCCCAGGTTGCTCGCCACCCCGCGCAGGGCGTGGGCGTGCTCACGGAAGTCCTCCCAGGACTGGCGTGAGCCGCAGGCCTGCAACTGGCCCATGCTCGCATCGACATCCACCAGGCACTGGTCGATGAACTTGCGCTCGAAGCCATCGCCCATGCCCAGCGACGCCAGCTCATCCAGCACCGCCGTATCCAACACACCATCACCCACCGGCAGCGCAGGCACCGACTGGATGCCGGATTCGGGTCGGGTGTTGGCAGCAACATCGGCCAATACTTCCAGCAACCGGGTCGCCACCACCGGCTTGGCCAGGAAGGCACGTGCGCCGGCCTGTTCGCAGCGCAGGATCGAATCGGGAGTGACATCGGCGCTGAGGACCATTACCGGCACATAGGGCATGCCGCTGGCCTGCATCACCCGCAGCTGCTTGAGCAGATCCAGGCCGCTCATGCCCGGCATGTGCAGGTCGACGATGGCCGCGTCGTAGCTGGCCTGCTCCAGCGCATCCAACACTTCGGCACCACCATTGACACAGGTGACCTTGTGGCCGGCCTTCTCCAGCAGGCGCTGCAGCACCATGCGGTTGGCCTCGTGGTCGTCAGCCACCAGCACGCGCAGGCTGCGCACGCGTGCCCGATGGCGCAGGAACGGGTTTGAAAAGGCGATGACGTTGCCGGCTTCAGTCACCTCGGACGGAGCCGCCGGGGCCGTTGATGCGTCGGCCACGTCCAGCGTGATCTCGACCCAGAACACGCTGCCGCGCGGGGTGTTCGGCGCATAGCCGACCTGCCCGCCCATCGACTCGACCAGGCCCTTGGCAATGGCGGTGCCCAGACCGGTGCCTTCATGACGACGGGCCAGGCCGACATCGCCCTGCTCGAACGCATTGAACAGGCGACCCCGCAGCGCCACCGGCACCCCGATGCCACTGTCGACGATCTCGAAGCGCAGGCGCGCGCGCTCGCTGCCCGATGCATCAAGGCTGGACACGCGCAGATGCACGTAACCGCTGTCGGTGAACTTGACCGCGTTGCCCATCAGGTTGAGCAGGATCTGCTGCAGATGGCCGGCATCGCCAAGCAAGCGCGGCGGCACGTTGTCGTCCACGTGCACCCGGTAGTCCAGCGACTTGGAGCGGGTCTGCGGGGTCAGGATCAGGTTGATCGCCTGCAGTACATCGGCCAGCGCGAACTCATGCCATTCCACACGCACCTTGCCCGCCTCGATCGCGGAGATGTCCAGCACCTCTTCCACCAGCGCCAGCAGGCTGCGGGTGGACGCCTGGATGGTGTTCAGGCACTCGCGCTGCTCATCGTCCAGGCGGGTTGTGGCGAGCACTTCGGTCATCCCCGCCAGGCCATTGAGCGGCGTGCGGAACTCGTGGCTCATGTTGGCCAGGAAACGGCTCTTGGCCTCGTTGGCCTGGCGCGCTTCGGCCACCGCGCGGGTCAATGCATGCAGCAGCGAATCGAAGTACAGCGGAATCGCGCCCAGGCCCAGCAGCAGGCCCCAACCCAGGTAGTCGTGCCCGCGCCAGTACGGCGACAGCATCACCGTGCACAGGAAGGCCAGGCAGCCCATGGCGGTCGCCACGCGAAGATAGGTGCTGCCATAGCGCATGCCGTTGCCGATGGTCACCCACAGCATCACCGCATACAGCGGCGCCGCCGGCTCGCCCTGGATGGTCATGATCCAGGCCATGCAGGTGTAATCGGTCAGCATGCCGATCACCCGGCGCACATGCGAAATGCCCGGATTGACCAGGATCGCGGTCAGCAGGCCGGCGGAAATGGTCAGCTCGAAGGCGAGGATCAGCCAGGTCGTGGTCAGCGCTTCGCCACCGCCGCTCAGCGAGCGCCAGCCCAGGTAGCTGATGAACAGCGCAGTGATCACGATGCGGATCAGGTTCTGCGCGTGTTCGCTGTCCTCGCGGCCCGACAGGCGCTGCCTGAAGCGGGCAAGCAACGAGCGGTTATGGGAGACAGCGGCGGGGGTCGTATCCATGGTCGGATGTCGCATCCTTCGGCGCAGCAGGGAGGAGCAGCACAACGGCACCGCCAGCAGCCCCAGCCACAGGGAAAAGGCCAGGCCCAGGTTGGCCTGCCAGTAAGGGGTCATCAGCACGGTCTTACCGAAACTGGCCATCGCCAACACGATGGCCGCAGCCAGGTAGCGCGGGCCGAACCGCAGGCCGTTGCCGACCGTCACCCACATCACCACCGCATACACCCAGGCCAGCGGCTCTCCCATCTGGATCATGCCGATGGCGATCAAACCGTAATCGGCCAGCATCCCGGCAACCCGGCGCGGATCAGAGCGCTCCGGCTTCCACAGCAGCCAACCGAACAGCAGCAACGAAAGCCCCAACCCGATCAACACGGTTGCCAGCACGCCCTGGCACTGCTCCAGCCGGTGCAGGCGGGCGCCGGACAGCAGCACATAGACCAGGATCAGCGAGATCAGCACCACCCGCACGATTGCCTGGCCGTGCTCCGAATCCGGACGCTGCGCCAACCGGCGCCTCACGCGTGCGAACAGGTCCTGCACGTCACCCACCCGGTCGCGTCGATGCCGTCGAGTGCTGGGCGCAGATGTCCATCAGCTGCTGGTGACCCCGCATCAGCGCATCCACGCAGCGCGGGTCGAACAGTCGGCCACGCTGGGCATACAGATAGGCCAGTGTGGCTTCCATGGTCCATGCTTCCTTGTACGGACGGGGCGAAATCAGCGCGTCGAAAACATCAGCCACGGCGACGATGCGCGCTTCCAGCGGAATCGCCTCACCGACCAGGCCATCGGGGTAGCCACTGCCGTCATAGCGCTCGTGGTGGCGCAGCGCGATCAGCGCACCGACCTGGATGAAACGGTTCTGGCTACCACTGAGCAGCTCATGGCCGATCCGGGGGTGGCGGCGCATGATCGCCAACTCTTCGTCGTTGAGCTTGCCCTGCTTGAGCAGAACGGCATCGGGAATGGCGATCTTGCCCATGTCGTGCAGGGGCGCGGCCATCTCGATCAGGCGCACGTCGTCTTCGGGCAGGCCCAGCTGCTCGGCAATCAGGCCGGCCACGCGCGCCATGCGCTCCAGATAGGCACTGGTGCCCGCATCACGGAACTCGATCGCCCGGGCCAATCGCGACAGGGTCTCGCGCTCACGCTCCTCGACCTCGTGCATGCTGGCCAGCAAGCGCTGCTCCAGCGACAGCGCGCGTTGCTTCACGTTCTCGGTCTGCTGGCGCAGCTGCAGCAGGTTGTAGCAGCGCGCCCGCAGCTCGCGCGGGCGGATCGGCTTGACCAGGAAATCGATGACGCCCGCTTCCAGCGCGGCCTGCCGGATCGGCTCGTCGCCGACCACGGTGATCAGGATCACGGGAATGTCGCGGTGCTTGGGCAGGCGACGGAAACGGCGGGCGAACTCCAGCCCGTCCATCTCCGGCATGCGGTAATCGAGCAGCAGCAGGTCGACCGGATGCGCCTCGCACCAGGCCAATGCGGTCAGCGGATCACCGAAGTCATACACGCTCAGTTCCGGCGCGATATCTTCGATGACGTGACGCAGCATCGTCCGGGCGGACGTCTGGTCGTCAACAATGACGATGTTCAACGCGTACTCTGCCTGGTTTCTCGACCATGCTGGATCATCAGCAGGCGAGGATACCCTGCCGCTGCGAACGCTCGCACCCTGCATCGGCCTGACTCCCGTGTCATGCGTCCCGGTTCATGATCGTCATCACATTGTGAAGCGGACTCTCCACAGTGCGCACTCCCCCTGGCGCCGATCAAGCCATAACAGACGTCAAGGTAGTGCATTAACGATACGCCGAGTGCGGGAGGCGTCAATCGCGCCGTCTCATTTCGCGACGGCGCGCACAAACGGGAGTCAAAAAGACGACTTACTGCTCCGGACGCATGTACGGGAACAGCAGCACGTCACGGATCGAGCTGCTGCCGGTCAGCAGCATCACCAGACGGTCAACGCCGATGCCGAGGCCGCCGGTCGGGGCCATGCCGTACTCCAGCGCACGGATGTAGTCGGCATCGTAGTGCATCGCCTCGTCATCGCCGCCTTCCTTCGCCGCCACCTGGGCCTGGAAACGCTGGGCCTGGTCTTCCGGATCATTCAGCTCGGAGAAGCCATTGGCCAGCTCCTTGCCGTTGACGAAGAGTTCGAAGCGGTCGGTATAGCCCGGATCGTTGTCGTTGGCACGGGCCAGCGGCGAGACCTCCACCGGATGGTCGGTGATGAAGGTCGGCTGGATCAGGGTGTGCTCGACGGTGGCCTCGAAGATCTCGAGCAGCAGCTTGCCCCAGCCGTAAGACGGCTTGACGCGGATCTTCAAGCGCTCGCAATGGCGCAGCAGCGCGTCACGGTCGGTGCAGTCCGCGGCGGAGATCTCCGGATTGTGGTGGCGCACGGCCTCGTCCATGCGCCAGCGGCGGAACGCCGGGCCCAGGTCGATCTTCGCACCGTCCCACTCGACCTCGGTGCCACCGTTGACGGTCGTGGCCACGTCACGGATGACGCCTTCGGTCAGGTCCATGACCTCGTTGTACGTGGCATAGGCCTCGTACAGCTCCATCATGGTGAATTCCGGGTTGTGGCGGGTGCTGACGCCTTCATTGCGGAAGTTGCGGTTGATCTCGTACACGCGCTCCAGGCCACCCACGGTCAGGCGCTTGAGGTACAGCTCCGGCGCCACGCGCAGGTACAGATCCAGGTCCAGCGCGTTGTGGTGGGTGGTGAACGGCTTGGCCGCCGCGCCGCCGGGGATGTAATGCATCATCGGCGTTTCGACTTCGAGGAAGTCGCGGTTGTCCAGCCATGCGCGCATGGCACGGATGATCTTCGAGCGCTTGATGAACACCGCACGCGATTCCGGGGTCACGATCAGGTCGACGTAACGCTGGCGGTAACGCTGCTCGACGTCGGCCAGGCCGTGCCACTTGTCCGGCAGCGGGCGCAGCGACTTGGTCAGCAGGCGGATCGATTCGGCCTTGACCGACAGCTCGCCGGTCTTGGTCCGGGTCAGGCCGCCTTCGACGGCGATGATGTCGCCCACGTCCCAGCCCTTGAAGGCGGTGTAGGCATCGCCCAGCACCGTGCCCTGCAGGAACAGCTGGATGCGGCCGGATTCGTCCTGGATCTGCGCGAAACTGGCCTTGCCCATGATGCGCTTGGCCATCAGGCGGCCGGCCATCTTCACCTGGCGGCCGTTACCTTCCAGGGCCTCGGCGGTCCACTGTTCGGCATCGGCGAATTCTTCCTGCAGGCGGCCGGCGAAGTCCTCGCGACGGAAGTCATTCGGATACGCGATGCCCTGCCCACGCAGCGCTTTGAGTTTCTCACGGCGCTCGGCGATCAACTTGTTTTCGTCGACGGGGGGGGTATCGGTAGCTTCGCTCATGGATCTGCGGGAATCGTGTAGTGAGGGGGGATGTTGCGCCCGGCGCAGCCGGTTGCCCAGCATACCAAAACCGCCCTGCCCCAGCCCTGGGCCGACCCTCGCCCCGGTAGCCGCCAACCTGGGTTGGCGGTCCCCGTGTCGACCAAGGTCGACACCTACCAAGCCGCGCGGGGCCGGCGTCACCCGTTGCCCGGGAACGCCTGCCGCAGTTCTTCCACCAGCACCCGCTGGTTCTCCGAGTAATCAATCGGCACCGACACCAGGTGCACCCCACCCTCGTTGAACGCCGCTTCCAGCGTCGGGATGAACTGCTCGATGGCCGTCACCTCATGCCCCTTGCAGCCATAGGCCTCGGCGTACTTCACGAAATCGGGGTTGCTGAAGGTCATGCCGTAATCGGTGAAGCCATCCACCGCCTGCTTCCAGCGGATCATCCCGTAGGCACCGTCGTTGAGGATCAGCACCACCAGGCTCAGGCCCAGCCGGCGCGCGGTCTCCAGCTCCTGGCTGTTCATCATGAAGCCGCCGTCGCCACAGACCGCCAGCACCCGCCGTTGCGGGTACAGGATCGAAGCCATGATCGCCGACGGCAGACCCGCACCCATCGTCGCCAGCGCGTTGTCCAGCAGCAGCGTATTGGCCACCTGGGTGCGGTAATTGCGCGCAAACCAGATCTTGTACATGCCGTTGTCCAGCGCCACGATGCCGTCCGGCGGCATCACCTGGCGCACATCGTGCACCAGCCGCTGCGGGGTGAACCCGGCCTCTTCGGCACGATCGGCCAGGTGCTCCAGAATCGTCGCGCGCAGCGGCAGCAGCGCATCGGCATTCGGGACCGCGCCTTCGATGCGGTCGGCCAGCTGGGTCAGCGCGCGGCCGATATCGCCGATCACTTCCACCTGCGGGAAATACACCTGCTCCACGGCTGCCTGCGAGTAGCCGATATGGATCACGGTCGGCCCGCCCGGACGCATCACGAACGGCGGCTTCTCAGTGACCTCGTGGCCGATGGTCACGATCACGTCGGCCTGGTCGATGGCCATGTGCACGTAGTCGCGCTCGGTCAGCGCCGCGGTGCCCATGTACAGGCCCGAACCACCGGCCACCGCGCCCTTGCCCATCTGCGTGGTGAAGAACGGAATACCGGCACGCAGCACGAAGGCCGACAGTGCCTCGCTGGACTGCGGCCGCGACGCCGCCGAGGCGATCATCAGCAATGGCCGCTTGGCATTGCGGATGATCTCCGCCGCGCGGTCCAGCGCCTCCGGACTGGCAATGGGACGATCCACCGCGTGCGGCGGAATCAGTGCCACACCTTCCACCTCCATCGCCGCAATGTCCTCGGGCAGCTCCAGCAGCACCGGACCGGGCCGCTCTTCCAGCGCAGTGCGGAACGCCTCGCGGACGATGGTCGGGATGGTGCGCGCCGAGACGATCTGCCGCGCCTGCTTCGTCAGCGGCTTCATCGTGCTGACGATGTCGACGATCTGGAAGCGTGCCTGCTTGCTGGCCACGATGCCCTTCTGGCCGGTGATCATGATGACCGGCCATGCACCGAGCAGCGCATAGGCCGCCCCGGTGGTGAAGTTGAGCGCGCCCGGGCCAAGCGTGGCCAGGCACACGCCGGGTTTTCCGGTCAGGCGGCCATAGGTGGCCGCCATGAACACTGCCGCCTGCTCGTGACGGGTGATGACCAGCTCGATGCTGGAATGGCGCAGCGACTCGACCACGTCGAGGTTTTCTTCGCCGGGAATACCGAAAATGCGCTCGACGCCTTCGTTCTCAAGCGCGGCGACAAGCAGATCTGAACCCTTTGACATTGGAATGCCGTCCTTTTCGCTGGACTGATGGTGGATCGTTGCAGGAAGGATGGAAGCTGCGCGTCAACGCTTGTCGAACCACACCGTCTGCGCGTTGACGAATTCGCGGATCCCGAAGTGCGAGAGCTCACGGCCGAAGCCGCTCTTCTTCACGCCGCCGATCGGCACGCGCGGGTCCGAAGCGGAGAAACCGTTGACGAAGACGCCACCGGTCTGCAGCCGGCGCGCCAGCTGCATCGCACGGGCGCGGTCGCCGGTCCACAGGTTGCCGCTGAGGCCGAATTCGCTCTGGTTGGCCAGCTCCACCGCATGATCGGCATCACGGGCGCGGCTGATCGAGGCCACCGGACCAAACGTTTCGGTATCGAAGGCCTGCATGCCCGGCTCCACGTCCGCCAGCACAGTGGGTGCATAGAACGCGCCCGGGCGATCCAGTTGATGGCCACCGACCAGCAGCTTCGCGCCTGCGTCCACCGAGGCGCGTACCTGCGCGTCGAGCTGTTCCAGCAGGTCCTGGCGTGCCATCGGGCCGATGCGGTTGCCCGCTTCACGGCCATCACCGATGGTCAGCGCCTGCACCTTCTGGCAGAACTGCGCCACGAAACGATCGTACACCGCGTCTTCAACAATGATGCGCTTGCCGGCGATGCAGACCTGCCCGGTGTTCTGGAAACGCGAGGTCACGGCGGCATCGACGGCAGCATCGAGATCGGCGTCGGCCAGCACGATGAACGGATCCGAGCCGCCCAGTTCCAGCACTACCTTCTTCAGCGCCTGCCCGGCCTGGGCGGCAATGCTGCGGCCGGCCGCCACACTGCCGGTCAGGGTCACAGCGGCGATGCGGTCATCGGCAATCGCGCGGCTGGTGCCGTCGCGGCTGATGTTGGCGGCGATGAAGGTCCCTTCCGGCAACCCGGCGTCGCGCCAGGCGGCGTCGAGCAGCTGCGCGGTACCGACGATGTTCTCGGCCGGCTTCAGCAGGAAGCCGTTGCCGCCCATCAGGATCGGCACCGCCGCGCGCATCACCTGCCAGTACGGGAAATTCCACGGCATGATGCCCAGCACCACACCCAGCGGCAGGTAGGACACGTAAGCCTTGTCGTCGGGCACCTGTGTCGGTTCGTCGCGCAGGAACTTCGCGCCGTTGTCGGCGTACCAGTCGCACAGCACGGCGCATTTCTCGATTTCGGCCAGCGATTCGGCCTGGACCTTGCCCATTTCGGCAGTGGCCAGCGCGGCCAGCTTTTCACGGTCACGGCGCAGTACCGCGGCCATCGCACGCAGTACGTCTGCGCGCTGTTCGAGGCTCTTGGCGCTCCAGGCCGCGAAGCCGACCTGACCGCGGTCGAGGATTGTTTCCAGCTCGGCGTCGGTGGCGAAGGGATGGCTGGCGATCTGCTGGCCGGTGGCCGGATCGCGGGAAATGGCAGTGCTGGGGGCAGCGGACATGCAGGGCTCCTGTTGTCTCGACAACGGGCGGTGGCCCGTCTCCTGCACAGGAATGTGGACCCGATCCGCGGGCACAACAAGGCGTCTGCTTATCCTGTGACCTGCACTTACCTGTCTGAATGGGGTATCGGCAGGGCTGCGCCCTGCACCCGCAGAGGCCAGGGCAACGTCAAGGTCAAAGGCCTGCATTCCGTGGGATGGCGGGGTGGGTCCGGTGGCGGGAGACCCCGTAAACCCTTCCATGGGGGCTTGGCCGCGGCATCCATGCCGCGGACACTCCCGCCACCGGACCCACCCCGCCTTCGACAGTTGTCCGCGATCTGTTGGAACGACGTATTGCCCTGGTGGGCGTCGACCTTGGTCGACACAGTAGATCCACGCCATGCGTGGATGACTCATTCGATATCTGACAGATGTGTCGACCAAG
>NZ_SRHZ01000041.1 GCF_004684085.1 Stenotrophomonas maltophilia | reverse complement strand
CTGCTTCGCAAGCGCCCGAACGCACAGCCGCCAGCGGCTGGGCCGGACCGCGGAGCGGGGTTTACGGCGTGTCCTGCCAACCCACACCGCCCCACCATTCCACGGATAGCCCGCTGTTGCTGTTGCTGTTGCTGTTGCTGTTGCTTCGGCCTCTGCGGGTGCAGGGCGCAGCCCTGCCGACCAACCTACTTCCGCGGCAGGTAAGTCACCAGGGAAAGGTCATGCCGGCTCTCCGGCACCAGCGCCACGTACTGCAGGTCCAGCAGCCCGCGCGTGGGGTGGTTCAGCTTCTTCGCCCCTTCATCGAACCGACGCACATCGTGCTCCGGCCACCACTGGCGGAACTCTTCGCTGTGCGCGGCGATGTCTTCCACCAGCGCCAGGAACGGGGCCTTGTCCGGCGCCTGCGCCATCGCCGCGCGGAAGCCTGCCAGCAAACCGCGGGTCATTTCTTCCCAGTTGAGGATCAGCGTGCGGTACGGTGGGTACAGGAACATCAGCCGCAGCGTATTGCGCTCATGCGGGGCCAACTGGCTGTAGTCCACGAACAGCTCGGCGATGGCCGGGTTCCAGGCCAGGATGTCGAAACGGGTGTTGCGCACGTACGCCGGGATGGGTTGCATCGCGTCCACCAGCTGGCGCAGGCCGTCGGTCACGCTCTCGTCCGGTGACTCCAGCGGCACGCCATAACCAGACAGCGCGAACGCATAGGCGCGTTCGTCGTCGCTCATGCGCAGTACCTGCGCCAGGCGCTCAAGCACCTCGGGCGAGGCGCGCACTTCACGGCCCTGCTCGATCCAGGTGTACCAGCTGACACTGACCCCGATCGCCAGCGCCACTTCCTCGCGCTTCAGCCCGGGGGTGCGTCGACGCCCGGCTGGCAAGCCGAGCGTGGTGGGATCGACACGGGCGCGGCAGGCCTTGAGAAAGCCGCCAAGTTCCTTGCGTTCACTTTCGCTGCGCATCATCGCCCTCCGTTGCGGAAGGCGATGATATCCGCGCAGGTGCGTCGATCAGGCATCGACGCGCTTGGAGCCCACGGCCAGGCCGGCCTTCAGGCTGGCTTCGACGAACTCGTCCAGGTCGCCGTCCAGCACCTTCTGCGTATCCGAACGTTCGATGCCGGTGCGCAGATCCTTGATACGGCTCTGGTCGAGCACGTAGTTGCGGATCTGGCTGCCCCAGCCGATGTCGGACTTCGTGGCTTCCACGGCGTCCTTTTCGGCGTTGCGCTTCTGGAGCTCCAGCTCGTACAGCTTGGCGGCCAGCATCTTCATCGCGTTGTCGCGGTTCTGGTGCTGGCTGCGGCCGGTCTGGCAGGCCACGACCGTGTTGGTCGGGATGTGGGTGATACGCACCGCCGACTCGGTCTTGTTGACGTGCTGGCCACCGGCACCGGACGAGCGATACACGTCGGTGCGCAGATCGGCCGGGTTGATGTCGATTTCGATGTTGTTGTCCACTTCCGGCGACACGAACACCGAGGTGAAGCTGGTGTGGCGGCGATTGTCCGAGTCGAACGGCGACTTGCGCACGAGGCGGTGCACGCCCGTCTCGGTCTTCAGCCAGCCATAGGCATAGTCACCTTCCACGCGCAGCGTGGCCGACTTGATGCCGGCGACGTCGCCACCGGAGACTTCCATCAGCTCGGTCTTCCAGCCGCGCGATTCACACCAGCGCAGGTACATGCGCAGCAGGATCTCGGCCCAGTCCTGGGCTTCGGTACCACCGGCACCGGCCTGGATGTCGACGAACGCCGGGGCGGTGTCCATCTGCCCGGAGAACATGCGCTGGAACTCCAGCTTCTCCACGTGCGCCTGGTGCTTGTCCAGGTCGGCCACCACGGCCAGCGCGGTGTCCTCGTCCTGCTCGGACTCGGCCAGCTCCAGCAGTTCGGTGGCGTCGCTCAGGCCCTCCAGCACCGCGGCGATGCCGCCCACGGTCTTTTCCAGGGTCGAGCGCTCGCGCCCCAGGTTCTGGGCGTACTCGGCGTTGTTCCAGACGTCGGGGCTTTCCAGCTCCCGCGTTACTTCTTCAAGACGCTCTTTCTTGGCGTCGTAGTCAAAGATACCCCCGGAGCGACAACACGCGATCGGTCAGATCGGCGATGCGCTGGCGGACAGGATTCAGTTCGATCATGTCGGCGGTTATGCATTCAAAAGATGACTGCTAATGATACCGCAGGCCGGGGATGCCCGGAATGAGGGCCTCACCCTGCCCCCAGCGCCTGCCGCAGCAGCGGCAGCTGGCGCCGGCTGCACGGCACCTTCGCCCCGTCGGCCATGTGCAGCAGAGCCTCCCCACCGTCCAGCGGCTCGATCGAGCGCAACTGGCCGCGGTGGATCAGCCAGCTGCGGTGCGGGCGCAGGAACTCTGCCGGATCCAGTCGCTGCTCCAGCACCGCCATGGTGATCCGCAGCGGGTAGTCGTGGCCGCGTACCCGCAGGTTCACGTAATTCCCCGCCGCCTGGGCGTACTCCACGTCTGCAGTGGCGACCAGGAACTCCTTGCCCAGCTTGCGCACCAGGAAGTGCTGGGGGCGCTCGACCGGCTCCACCGGCGGGCCGACATCGGGCTCGGCCAGCAGACTCGCCTCACCCTGCCTGCGCCTGCCGAACCAGCTGGCAAAGTGCTCAAGCGCCACGAACATCGCGAACGTGCGCACATCCTTCAGGTATTCGTAGGCAAAACGCTCCAGCCAGCCGGCATCGTCCTGGTACCGGTAGCCCAGCGACGCATAGGCCAGATGCCGCACCAGCATCATCCCCACCACATGCAGCAGTGACCAGCCGACACTGGCCAGAAGGTATAACGGCAACCGCTGCCTCCAGGTGTCGGCATGCAACGGCCAGCGCTCGCAGCCCCACCACAGCAGCGGGAGGGTCAACAGGATCAGACTGAGGCTGCTGAACTCCCAGATCATCGGCTCCCACAGACCGAGATCAGCGCCGCGGCGACTGGCATCCATCACCTCGACCAACGCATTGGTCACCGCCGAGGCCGACAGGATCGCCGCCCATAGCAGCAGGCGGGTTGAAGTACGCCAGCGCGGTGGTCGGCCCTGGGTCATTGCTGCATCCATGTCGTTGCGGTGCTCCAGCCTGCCTCAAGGGGCCGAGGGTAGCCGCTCCATTGGTCACATCACGCCCGCCATTGGTCACTGCGCGGGCCCCGGTTGGCCCCTGGTGGTCGCCCCATATGCTCGACGACGCCAGCTTGGCACAACTTCCCGGCTTGGCCCGACCATGACCCGACGCCACGACATCGATGCCCTGCGGGTGTTCGCCTTTGCCCTGCTGATCCTCTACCACACCGCAATGGCCTACGTGGACGACTGGGGCTTCCACCTCAAGAGCGCGCATACCACCGAATGGCTGCAGTGGCCGATGGTGTTCGTCAACCGATGGCGGATGTCGCTGCTGTTCCTGATCTCGGGTATCGCCATCGCCCTGATGCGGCCGGAAGGCGGGCTGCTGCGCTTTGCCGGCCTGCGCACGTGGCGGCTGCTGCTGCCGCTGCTGTTCGGCATGTTTGTGATCGTGCCGATCCAGCCTTACTGCGAAGGCGTGGCCAACGGCCATGTGGCACCGGGCTTCGGCCACTTCCTGCTGCGCTACTGGCAGGTGCGGCCGTGGCCGGAAGACAGCTTCGCCGGCTGGCAGTACGGCATCACCTGGAACCACCTGTGGTACCTGGCCTATCTGTGGAACTACACGCTGGCACTGGCCCTGCTGATGCCATTGCTGGGAGCGAACGTGGTCCGCCGCGCAGTGGCAGGCGTTGCAGCATCGCCAACACTGTTGATCGGCATTCCTTTCGCCCTCTTGCTGGCCTGGGTGATCTGGCTGGAGCCGATCTATCCGTCCACCAATGCCCTGCTTGGCGACTGGTACCAGCACGCAAAGTACGCAACGGTGTTCCTGGCAGGCTACCTGCTCGGTCGCGAGCCGATGTTCTGGCAACGCGTAGTCGCCCTGCGTCGCACCACGCTGTGGCTGGCGCTGGCCGCGGTCGGCTGGTATCTCGGGTTGCGCATCCTTGGCCAGGTACTGCCGGCTGATTCCTCGCTGCGGCAATGGCCCGAACCGTTCTGGGACCTGCAGGTCCGGACCAGCCAGTCGCTGTACGTCTGGACCGCGCTGCTGACCATCCTCGGCTGGGGCAAGGTCTTCCTCGACCGCCCGTTCGGCTGGCTGCCGTACTGCACCGAGGCGATCTATCCCTGGTACATGCTGCACCAGAGCCTGATCATTGTGCTGTTGTTCTGGCTAAAGCCGCTGCAGCTGGGCCCGTGGGCCGAACCGGCACTGCTGCTCGGCGGTACCGTCGGCGGCTGCCTGCTGATCCACGAACTGCTGATCCGGCGCACGCGCTGGCTGCGCCCCCTGTTCGGCCTGAAAGCCGATCCGCTATCGTCACCGACGGTACGCGCCGCGACGGCGCAATGAGGACAACGGATGTTCCAGACCCATTGGCACCTATGGCTGCAGCAGACCTTCGATGCCGGCTGGGTGCTGTCGCTGATGCAGTTCGTCAGCCTGCTCGGTTACGAAATGGCCTATACCGCGCTGATTCTGCTTTGCGCGTTTGGAGCACGACTCCGCGCCGGATTGTGCGTGATGCTGGCGGTGCTGCTGATGGCCTGCGCCACGCACGCGATCAAACAAGGCGCCGCCCTGCCCCGCCCATCAGATGTGGATGCCCGCGTACTCGATGAAGGGGTGCCGTCGCATCCCTTCGTCGTCGATGGTGGCGGGCAGGCGTTCTGGTCGCTTCCCGATGCACAGGCCACCGCGATGCTGCGCGAACAGCCCGATGCCGACCATGGCTTCAATAGTGGCCATGTCGGAGTAGCCACCGCTGCCTGCGTCGGTCTGCTGCTGGCCTTCGGCATCCGCCGCCGTTGGCTACGCTGGGCATTGGCGTTCGGCTGGCCACTGCTGATGGCATTGTCACGGATGTACCTGGGCCGGCACTTCCTGGCCGACGTGCTGGCTGGATGGTTGATCGGCATCGGCGTAGCGCTGCTGGCGTGGCAGTTGATGCCGGGGATGCGTTCAAGCCAGCGCTGGCAACTGCCTGTGTTGCTGGCGTTGGGCGCGCTGCTGGCATGGGCGGCAGCGACCTCGCGCTTCGTTCCGGTCGGTGAAGCCGGGCGACTGCTCGCGCTGGGCCTGCTGGTCGCGTGGCTGCAGTGGCGCGGCTGGCCGGTCGATCCGCAGAGCGTCACACAACGGGTGCTGCGCGTGCTGGGTGTGGTGGTGATCTACACGCTGGCGCGGCCATTGATCGATCTTCTTGCCGCGGCCGTTCCACTGCCTGATGCACCGGCGACCGAGCTGGTGTGGCAGGCCATTGGCACGCTGTTGATCCTAGGCGGCGGTGTGGCGCTGGCGCGGTGGATTCCACGTGGGACCTGACACGGGCAACGAACACGCGGCCCCTTCACGGCATTTGCAACTATTCGCATTGGATGTTCCACATCGCCCTGCCAGCCTAGGAGGTCGCCTTCCCGACAGAAGGCCCCTTTGCCTGGAGACCTGCAATGGATCAATCCGACCTCAATCTGCTGGTAGCCTTTGTTGACTCAGAAGAAGCTGCGCTTGCTGAGGAACGGCAAGGCGACATTTATCCTGGTTATCACTACCAACTCGGCGCACTTGCACCGAAAGCAGGTCGCCACCTGTCTGGGGATATGTTGCAACGCTTCTACTTCCACTGGCTGCGAGTGGGGGACTGGAAGGTCGCCGGACTTCCCGAGAAGGATCTACCAGCCCTGAGCGCCGCCTACCGTGAACTCACGCAGCTTCCCGTTGGTTATTACTCGCGTCTGCCAAGGCTCGGCCTTGAGCATCTGTTCTGCTTCGGCTTCGACGAGAACGGCGAGCTTCCAAGTGGAACACTTGGCAACGCAGGAGAACTCAAGCAGCGCGCGCGCCTGGTCGAGCATTGCAGGAAGTACCAGTCGTATTACGCCCAACGCGACAAGGCGGAAAAATTTCTGCCCTATCGCAGCTTGGCACCACAGGTCCTCGAAGCTATCCAACACGTTCAACACGATGCCGAACAGCTCGACAGCATCCTGTACTGGGGCATGATTCTGGTCACGTTGCTGGATACTCGAACCCGCCTCGGCACGCTGCGAATTCAGCTTGATCGCGATCATGCAGGGAGCGCAGCCCGTGAACGATTTCTCTCGCTTCTCCACTACACAGCGATGGCTGCCCAGCCGCATGGTCCCGAAGACCCGGCGTTCAACACCCTCTGCGAACAGCTGTCGACGCTGCACAATGAGCGCGTCATGGCAGGCGCCGCCATTCAGCTGGTCCAGAGGCAGGCATGGACGGTGGAGAACATCCGAGACTGGAACGCGCGTATCACGCTGTATCAGGATGGCGAGTACAGCTCCCAGAACGGCCATCCACGTGTCAGCCTGACTCTCAGCAGCTGGCCCGATAGTTCGTGGTCGATCAGTTTGTCCGCAGGTGATGGATCGTACGAGGCATATGGGGACGGGCCCATCAGCAATGACCTCGAACTGCCGCCAATTACAGGCGCCAATCTCGCACAGTTCCCACAATGGATCAGGCAGGTCAATGCACAACTGGGCATCAATCTGGCACCTGGCAAAGGCGTGGTCGCCAGCGCGCACAAGAACCGCGTGCTGGCAAAACAGCTGGATAGCTGGGTGCGCGGTTAGAGTAAATGGCCGGGTGGCGCTGGCGCGATGGATTTCGCGCCAACCCCAGCTCGATGAATCACGATGACCTCTATCCTGCAACCACTACTGGAACTCACCGACGATGCGCTGGGCCATGGGACCGTGTTCCGCTTCCCTGGAGTGTGGCCTCATGAAGCGATGGTCGACCTCATGCTGTTCGATAATCCCGACGAGCAGCATCCCCATGGATTCATGGTCTGCACGGGACAGAAGGCCGGATTGATTCTGGTTCTTCTGCCGCCGGAATCCAGGCATCCGAATCTGCGCGGTGTGCGTACTGAATGGCTCGTCTCGGAATGGGCACACTGGATCTACCCGGAGTGCCCGGTCGGGAAAGTCCGGGTCCTTCGCCGCTATCCCGCGCCGATTCAGGGAGAAATGTAGAGTCGAGCAAGCTCGACTCTACACGGGTGTCCGAGCGATCAACGCACCTCGAACTCGCCCACCAGCACGGTCTCAGCGCGGTCCTTCAACCGCATCGTCACCATCTGATCTTTCTGCTTTACCGTGCCCCAATGGGTGGTCAGGCGTAGCATCAGGGTCGTCGCACCCGTCACCAGCTGCTGGCGGCTGCCGAAGTAATTCGCTTCCACCTTGTACTTGCCCGGCTTGGCGTTACGCAGCGAGAACTGCTCGGGGCCATAGCCGCCGGTGAAGTCCTGCGACATCTGCCCACCCTGGTAGGTCAGGCGGTTGCCGTAGTACGCGCGCTCGCCGTTCGGGTCGGTCACCCACAGGTCCATGTCGCTGTTGTCGGCATCCCACGACAGCACCACGCGCAGGTCCAACGGCATCGCCTGCAGCAGGCGCGGGTCGATGCTGGTGGTATCCAACCGGGACGTGCTGCGGGCCACCAGGTTGGTCAGCTCATCCAGTGCGATCAGGGCGATGCCGTCGAAACGGCTGTCCCACGGCCGCACCACCACCTGGTACAGCGGCGCCAGTGCCTGCTGCGGCTTGCCGGCCGCTGCCAGCGCCAGGCCCAGGTCGCGGAAGCTCTGCGGTTCTTCCTGGCCCATCGCCAGCACCTGCTCGAACACCGGCACCGCCAGCGCCGGGGCATCAGCCTGCATCAGGCGGTAGCCGAGCACGCGCAGCAGGTGGCGGTTGTCCAGATCCATCTCGGCCAGGTTCGACAGCACCCGTAGTGCCAGGTCGCGCTGACCCTGCTCCAGCAGCAGATCGGCCACATCGAGGAAGAACGCGCTGCTGTCGGCATGCGCATCGCGCTCGGCCAGGTAGCGATCATACAGTTGCGACGCCGGGCCCTGGCGCAGGCGCCTGGCGATGGCCGAGTCCGGCTGCCACGCCGCCAGCTGGATGCCGAGCTGGCCGTCGTTGGCGGCAGCAGATGCGTCGGCGAACCCACCAGTGACCGCGATCGCATCCAGCGCCTTGTTCGATGCAGGCGCCGAGCGACGTGCACGCACGCTGCTGGCTTCCATGCGCTGCTCTGCCGCTGCTGCCATCGGTGCCGGAGCTGGCGGAGCCGCAGGCGCGGCGAGCATCGCTACCGGGGCCGACTCCGCAGCGTAGTCGGCGGATGCAACTTCCAGCGCTGCTTCCTTGGCCTGCGGCGGCGCCCCCTTCGGCCAGCTACGGCTCCACCACTGCTGGCGCTCCTTCCAGCGTGCCGCCACTTCATCCAGACGCTGGCGATCAGCAGCGGCGCGATCTCTTACCTGCACCGCATACCTGGCGTCGTACTCGGCGCGCAGCGTGCCCGAAGGGCGGATCGCATAGCGCAGGTAGTCCTCCAACGTCTCCAGCACGATCAGCGAGGTATCCGGCCCGACCAGGCCAAACTGCTGCGACAGGCGCTGCATCGCCTCGCGGTTACCACGGCGATCGGCGGCAAGCTGCTGCAAGCGCGCCTGCGCCCACAGGCCGGCCAGCAGCTCGCCGTCTTCACTCTTCTGCGTGGCGGGCAGCGCCTGCCATTCGCCGCCACCCACGCGCACCCGCATCGGCACACCGTCGGCCGCCAGTCGTGCGTGCAGCCACAGCCAACCCTGGGCTTCACTGCGACGATCGATCACCACGTCCTGCACGCCGCGCCCTGCATCGACCTGTACATCCAACGGCGACGACAGCAGCTCACGCGCGGCCAATTCGACATCCTTGCCCAGCGCGACGAAGCGGCCACCATGCGCTTCGCTCCAACCACGCAGTCGCACGGCATCGGTACGCGCACCGGCGCTGCTGATCGCAAACAGGCGTTGATCCGCCGCCATTGCCGGCAGCTGTTCCGGCCCATAGGTCAGCAGGCCATCGCTGACCAGCAGGTACTCCTTCACCCTTGCCTCCGGTTGCCACTGCGCCAGTGCGCTGGCACCGTCCGGGCGCACGGCCTGCAGCGCCGCGCGCAGCTCGTTCCAGTTGCCGGCGCGGATGCGGAATCGGCGCACCGGTTCGGCGCGATCACGCAGCACGGTCAAGGCCACAGTGCCGTCACCCATCGCAGCGAAATAGCGATCGAGCAGCGCAAACTCGCGCGTGCGATCGCGCTGCCCCGCCGAACCGGAGCCATCCCACAGCAGGCCGATCTCGCTGGGCAGCGTGCGGGGCGTGCTGCTGGTCGCCACCGGCAGCTGCGCCAACAGGTAATGACCATCCTCCCAGGGCGCCACCTGCACCTGTGCCTGGCGGGCTGCCGGCAGGCTCCACTGCAACTGCTTCGGCAACTGCGCGCCCTTGCCCTGCCACTGCAGTTGGCCCGCGCTGATGCGGAACGGTGCCGTACCTGCAGTCGTCGCGCCGGGTGCCTGCAGCTTCAGTTCAACCGAGGCCGCACCGGCGGCGAACTGCAGCGGCAGCGTCCACTGCCAGCCTCGGCCGGCGAAGGCCAACGGCTCGCGAATCACCAGCTGCACGCGCCGACTGCCACCGGCCGGCAGCGGGTAGATGCGCAGGCGGAACTGGTTGCCAGCGGTCTGTTCCAGCAGGCCCGGGTCCACGCCGCGGCGGGCGATCTCCTCGAACACCTGGCGGCCGCGGTCCTTCGGCACCGGCACCGCGTCACGCATCTCGCCGTTGATATCCAGCGCGAAGCCACTGATCTGCTGGCCGTCGGCCAGGGGGAACTGCAGCTCGCCCTCCAGCACGCGCCGGTTCGGGTTGTGGAATTCCAGCGTGATCCGCGTCTGGGCGACGCCGGCCTGGACCTCGCCTTCGATGCGGGCACGCTGCAATTGCACCGATTGTTCGGCAGCGGGGGCGATCAGGAGAGGCGTAGCGGCCTGCGGCCGGGAGATCGGCGGCGACTGTGCGCCAGCGGGCCAGGCCGCAAGGGCCAGCAACAACACAGTGCAGCAACGGGCGAAGACCATGACCGGACTCCAGTAGGATCGTGGAAGGTTGAACGCACGAACAGCCGGAACGGGGTTTGACGCGGCCGAGCTTTTCAATACCGCCGCCCACAGGCACGATGCCCCACTCCCATATGCGCAAGGATGCCGATGCGATTCCCCCTGCCAACTGCCCTGCTGGCCCTGGCCTGCCCAATCGCCGCCCTTGCGGCAGCCCCGGCCAAAAGCCTGTATTTCCAGCACCACGATTGGGTCGTGGCCTGCGACAACACCCTGACCTGCCGCGCCGCTGGCTATGCCCCCGATGATGGCAGCACCCTGAGCGTACTGCTCACCCGCAAGGGCGGCCCGGACCAGGCCATCCAGGGCCGCCTGTCTCTGCAGCCGGAAGAAGGCCAGCCCCAGCCCAAGGGTGCACTGCATCTGCGCATCCAGCAGCAGGATCTGGGCGCTCTGGCCCCGGCAAAGGGCGAAGGCACGCACACCCTGAATGCCGCGCAGACCAGCGCGCTGTTGTCGGCACTGGTGCGCGACGGTGGGGTCAGCGTGACCGATGGCGCCGGCCATCGCTGGCCATTGTCGGACAAGGGGGCGGCAGCGGTACTGCTGAAGATCGACGAGTACCAGGGCCGCCTCGGCACACCCGGCGCCGTGATGCGCAAGGGCAGCACGCCTGAATCCAGCGTCCCTGCCGCACTGCCGGTGCCGGTGGTGCGCAAGGCCGCTACCGTGGACTCGACCCCGGACGATCCGGCGTATGCGCGGCTGGCCGCTTCACCTGCCCTGCGTGCGGCGCTGCGTGCCACGCTGAAGGACGACAGCTGCGAAGGGCTGCTGGAGACCGACGCCGACGTTCCGCTCAGCAACTCCCCGCTGCAGGTCCAACGCCTGGACGCACAGCATGTGCTGGTCAATGTGCAGTGCTGGCGCGCGGCCTACAACACCGGCGATGGCTACTGGGTCGCCCGCCCGCAGGCGCCGTTCCAGCCGCAGTGGGTGACCAGCGATGCGATCGACTACGCCGACGGCCAGATCATTGCCGCGCAGAAGGGCCGCGGCCTGGGTGACTGCGTCTCGCAGGCAACCTGGACGTGGGATGGCACGCGCTTCGTCGCGACGTCGGACGTAGCGGCCGGTCTGTGCCGAGGTGTGCCTGGCGGCACCTGGGAACTGCCGACGCTGGTGACGGAGGTCCGCTGACCCGACAGAAAAAGGGGACGGAGGGGATTAAGTCGCTTGTGACTTGCTTGCCAATTGCGACTTAATCCCCTCCGTCCCCTTTTCTTCAGGCGGGGAGGCTGTGCTCGACGATCAACTGGATGGCGCTGCCGCCGCGATAGTCGTCGCAGGCGAGACGATAGGCCAGGTGCACGTGGCGGCCGGGTGCATTGCCGTGCCAGCCGCCGAAGTGGATCGCGTTGATCGTGCCGGGCAGGCCTGGCAGGCGCAGTTCCAGCTTGAGGTGGCGCTCTTTCAGCACGCGCCAGTTGGCCACTTCGAAGTGGCCATCGAACAGCGGTTCGGGGAAGCCCTGGCCCCATGGGCCCGCCAGACGCAGCGCATCGGCGTGGCGATGGTCGAGCTCGTTGGCGGCCAGCTCGCCGTCGCTCAGTACCTGCTGTTGCAGTGCCGCCGGATCCAGCATTTCCAGCACCGTGGCGACGAAGGCGGCCTTGAAGTCATCGACGTGATCCAGCCGCATGCTCAGTCCAGCCGCCATGGCATGCCCACCGAAGCGTTCGATCAAACCCGGATGGCGGGCATCGACCAGCGCCAGCGCGTCACGGATGTGCAGGCCGGGAATCGAGCGCGCCGAGCCACGCAGGGTGTCGGCGCCCGGTTCGGCCGGCGCGAAGGCGATCACCGGGCGATGCAGGCGATCCTTCATCTTCGACGCGACCAGGCCGACCACGCCCGGGTGCCAGTCGGCGTCGAACAGGCAGGCCGCTACCGGTCGCTGGCCGGCCATGTCCAGCACTACGCGGGTCAACGCCTGCTCGGCGTCGTCAGTCATCGACTGCTGCACGGCGCGCCGTTCCGAATTGATCTGCTCCAGCGTCTGCGCGATCTCGCGCGCCTGGCGTGGGTCTTCGGTCAGCAGCAGCGCAATGCCCAGCGCCATGTCTTCCAGCCGGCCCGCAGCGTTCAAGCGCGGGCCGAGCGCAAAGCCGATATCGGTGGCAGTCAGTCGCGCGGCGTCACGGCCGCTGGCTTCGATCAGCGCACGCAGGCCGACACAGCCCTGCCCTGCGCGCAGACGGCGCAGGCCCGCGCTGACCAGTGCACGGTTGTTCGGGTCCAGCGCCACCAGGTCGGCGACGGTGCCGACCGCCACCAGGTCCAGCAGCGCGGTCAGGTCCGGTCCCTTGCCATCGGCAAAGACACCGGCCTCGCGCATCTGCCGGCGCAACGCCATCAGCACGTAGAAGATCACGCCGACACCGGCCAGCGACTTGCTGGGGAAAGCGTCGCCGTCGAGATTGGGATCGACGATGACATCGGCCGGCGGCAGCTGCGGGCCGGGAAGATGATGGTCGGTGACCAGCACCTGCCAGCCGCGAGCCTTGGCCGCGGTCACACCGGCGTGGCAGGCAATGCCGTGGTCGACCGTGACCAGCAGGTCCGGCTGCAGCCCGGCCAGCTCCTCCACCAGTGACGGCGACAGGCCGTAGCCGTGCACCATGCGGTTCGGCACCGCGTGGAAGACATGCTGCGCGCCGAGCATGCGCAGGCCGCGCACGCCGACCGCACAGGCGGTGGCGCCATCGCAGTCGAAATCGCCAACCACCAGGATGCGCTTGTCGCTGGCGATGGCCTCGACCAGCAGGCCCACCGCATCGTCGATGCCGGTCAGCAGCTCAGGCGCGTGCAGATTGCCCAGCTTCGGCTGCGCCAACTCCGGTGTACCTGCGCCACGGCTGGCATAGAGACGCGCCAGCAACGGCAGCGTGCCCT
Source organism: Stenotrophomonas maltophilia (assembly GCF_004684085.1). Taxonomy (GTDB): domain Bacteria; phylum Pseudomonadota; class Gammaproteobacteria; order Xanthomonadales; family Xanthomonadaceae; genus Stenotrophomonas; species Stenotrophomonas maltophilia_AS. The sequence goes on along the minus strand of NZ_SRHZ01000041.1, from coordinate 35,721 downwards.
CCGGCCAGCTGCCGGGCGCGACCGCATCGCGGCGGCGGATCGTCGGCGTATCAGAGGACGGCTGCACAGCATCGGCGGCAAGGGACATCGGCATCGCCGGGTGACGGAAGACCCGCGCATGATACCCCGCCCGGCTTGCCCGGCTCTTCCCGGGCTTGGCGCAGAGGTGGCGATCGCCCATGCTTGTTCGCTTCTGAAACGGAATTCGCCATGTATCGCCCGTTGTCCGCACTGATTGTCGGCCTGCTGCTGCCGCTCGTCAGCCACGCCGTAAACATGCCGGCCACACCCGGTATCGAGTTCGCGCACCACGACTGGTTCCTGGCCTGCGACAACACTGGCACCTGCCGTGCCGCCGGCTATGGCCCGGAGAGCGCAGACAGCCCGCTGGGCCTGATGCTGGAACGTGCAGGTGGTCCCGGCACGGTAGTGAAGGCGCGACTGCGGGTGGGCGAGGATGGCGAAAGCGCAATGCCTGAGGGAGCGATGCGCCTGCAGGTGAACGGCCGTGATCTGGGCCCGGTGCAGGACACCGGCGCCGATGAGGCCGTGACGCTGCGGCCGGCGCAGGTGGAAGCCCTGCTCGCCGCCCTGCCCGGCCAGGCCCGCATCGAGGTGATCGACAGCAACGGCGTGCGCTGGCCGATTTCCGACCGTGGGGCTGCCGCTGTACTGCTGAAAATGGACGAGGCACAAGGGCGGATCGGAACACCCGGTGCCCTCGTGCGGCGTGGCACGCGTGCCGAAACGAGCGTACCGGCTGCACACGCCAAGCCGGTGATCGTGAGCGCGGCACTGGTGGCCCCACGCCCCGGAGACAGCGAACTGGAAAGCAGCGAAGCGCTGCGCGATGCCCTGATCGCCACGCTCGGCGACAGTGACGACTGTCCGCGCCTGATCGAGTACACGGGCACCCCGGAAATGGTGATCGAGCGGCTGGACGACAGCCATGTGCTGGTACAGGCGCTGTGCCAGATGGGCGCGTACAACTACAGTAATGGCTTCTGGATCGCGCGCGACCAGCCCCCGTTCGCCCCGCAGACGGTCACGATGGAAGCAGAGGGCTTCTCGCGCGTCGAACGCACGCTCTACGCGCGTTACAAGGGCCGCGGCATCGGCGACTGCGTTTCCGGTTCGGACTGGATATGGGATGGCCGCAGATTCCAGCCCAGCAGTGCGTTCAATACCGGCCTGTGCCGTGGTATGCCGGGCGGGCACTGGATGCTGCCGACCCTGGTCAGCGAGGTGCGTTGAATGCGTGCCCCTTCTTTGCTGCCGGCACCTCTCTTTCTGCTGGGATTGCTGACGGCATCCTCGGCTGCTTCGGCCGCCGATCCGATGGGCGCATCGTTCGCCGAGGGCGACTGGTTCATGGCCTGCGACAACACGCGTGCCTGTCGTCTCGCCGGTGTCGGTGCCCCAGCACCGCTGAGGCTGGCCGTGCTGATCGAGCGCAATGGCGGCCCCGGAGCCGCGGTGGAGATACGGCTGGCACTTGCCCGCGACAACGCTGACGAACCCGAAGCGCACGCACAGTCACCTGCCGGCGCATTGCAGTTGCGACTGGACGGAAAGCCCGCGGGCAGCATCGGCGTACTGGCATCAGCCACGGAGCATGCAGCACTGACCTCGGCTCAGGTGCAGGCGTTCAGTGCAGCCCTCGTCAATCACTCACCCATCAGCGTCACCGACGGCAAGGGCCAGGCGTGGTCGCTCTCCGCATCCGGCGCGACCGCGCTGATGCTGAAGATGGATGAGCTCCAGCAGCGCCTGGAGACACCCGGCGCACTGGTGCGACGCGGATCACGGCAGGAGTCAAGCGTGCCGCAGGCTCTCTCGAAGCCGCGGCTGCCAACACCATCCAGGCGGGTGCCGCCGCGTGAGGAAGATGCGCAACTGGGCGAGCGCGAGGACCTGCGTCGCCTGCTTCAGCCCAGCGACAAGGCAGACTGGGCATGCGCTGCCAATGTGCAGCAGACTGCCCCGCGTTCCATCACCGTCCAGCGACTGGACGATCATTACCTGCTCGCCTCCGTTGTCTGCCACACGCCTGCATTCAATGTGCCGGCGGGCACGTGGGTGATCAACGACCAGCCGCCGTTCAATCCCACGTTCATTACCCAGGGCGCACTCTTCGCGCACGCGCCGGAGGCGGTGTTTCTCGAGGAAACCGTGGAGACCGACCAGGATCGCTGCGAAACCGGGCGCTACTGGGCGTGGGATGGACGGCAGATGCGGCTGAGCATGGAGTACGTGGGCGGCACCTGTAGCGGCTCTGGAGCATCCATCTGGCGACTGCCGACTTACATCACGGAATTCCGTTAGGGCATCCGCCGGGCGTGGCCCGGCGCTACCGCGGGAGCCCGGCTCACTCGTGAAGCTGGCGCGGCTTCTTCCAGAACTGCCAGCGCTGGCCACGGTCCAGCTGGAACTGCAGGCCGTCTTCGAAATCCAGCACCAGCCGCTGCAGCTCACCACGCTTCAGCGCGGCCAGCAGCGGACGGATCGCATCATTGCCCAGCTGCTGCAAAGAGCGCAGCTGGCGCAGATCCACCAATGCATCCACCGACTGCTCGCCATCCACGGCGACGCCCGCAGCCAGGGCCAGGCCCTGCAGCAGCGCATCGCGGCTGCGCACCTGTGCGTGCGGCGTGTTGACCGATACCGGCATCACGCCACCGCCCCAGAACCACAGCGAATTGATCGGCTGTTGTCCCTGCGCGGCGCGCTGCTGGTTCCAGGAATGGTTGTGCAGCAGCACCTGCGCCTCGGTCATCAGCGCCCGCCAACGACGGCCGGTGTCGCCCTGCGGAAGATGCGAGAACAGGTCATCGCCCAGCACCTCGTCCGGACTGTCGAAGTCCGGCAGCTCGCTGTCGATCGGAAGCCGCAGGTACCAGCGCGAAGGATCCGGTGCGTCGAGCACATACCCGGCATCGGCGAACAACGGCTGCAGCACTGGCAGCAGCGCCAGGCAGTCGGCCAGAGTCGGCCGCAGCGTTTCGCCGTAGGCCATCATCCGCGCACCGTGCATGTCCGGCACCATGCAGGCCGGATCGGCACGCAGCCAGCACGCGCCGGCAGCATCGCCGACGTCACGCTGGCGGGTCAGTGCGGCTACCGGCCAGTGCGGCGCGGCAACCGAGAAATGGCGCTGCAGCTGTGCCCGCTCGCCGGCTTCAAACTGCGAGGCGCCGGCGCGGCCCAGGGCACGCGCCACGTCATCAGCCAGCGCAGCCGCGGCGAAGCGACTGCGCGCCGGCAACAGCAGGGTCGCCGTCGCCACCGGGTCAGTCCAGGTAGCTGACGCTGACGATCTCGTACTCGCGCTGGCCGGCCGGGGCGTCGATCACGATCGAATCGCCTTCCAGCTTGCCGATCATCGCGCGCGCCACCGGCGAGGAGATGGCGATCAGGCCCAGCTTGATGTCCGCTTCCAGGTCACCGACGATCTGGTACTTCTTCTCTTCATCGGTTTCCACGTCGGCCAGGGTCACGCTGGCGCCGAACACCACCTTGGAGCCGGCGTTGAGCTTGCTCACGTCGATGATCTCGGCGTGCGACAGCTCGCCTTCCAGCTGCTTGATGCGGCCTTCGATGAAGCCCTGTTCCTCGCGCGCGGCGTGGTACTCGGCGTTCTCCTTCAGGTCGCCATGCTCACGCGCTTCGGCGATCGCAGCGATCACCTTCGGGCGCTTGACCGACTTCAGGTGATCCAGTTCATCGCGCAGACGCTGCGCGCCCTTCATCGTGATGGGGGCTCTCATGCATTCAACTCCTTGTGCAGTTCCTGCAGCGACCAGACAGGGCCGGTGCCGCGGAATTCCAGTGAATCCACCAGCGCCTTGGCGCCGGCAATGGTGGTCGAGTAAGTGACGCGGTGCTGCAGCGCCTCGCGACGGATCGAGAACGAATCGTTGATCGCCGAACGACCTTCGGTCGTGTTGACGATGTAGACGATCTCGCCGTTCTTGATCGAGTCGACGATGTGCGGACGGCCTTCGACCACCTTGTTGATGATCTCGCAGTCCATGCCGTGCTGCTGCAGCCAAGCGGCGGTGCCACGGGTGGCGACCAGGCTGTAGCCACGGGCCAGCAGGGCCTTGGCCACCGGCAGCACGCGCTTCTTGTCCGGGTCACGCACCGACACGAACGCCTTGCCGGCCGGCGGTGCCTTGATGCCACCGGCTTCCTGCGCACGCGCGAAGGCGGCGTTGAAGCTGCGGCCCACGCCCATCACCTCACCGGTGGAGCGCATTTCCGGCCCGAGGATCGGATCGACGCCCTGGAACTTGGCGAACGGGAAGATCGCTTCCTTCACCGAGTAGTAGTCCGGCACGATTTCCTTGGTCGCGCCCTGCTCTTCCAGGGTCTTGCCCGCCATGCAGCGCGCGGCGATCTTGGCCAGCGGCATGCCGGTGGCCTTGGACACGAACGGCACGGTGCGCGAGGCACGCGGGTTCACTTCCAGCAGGTAGATGGTGTCGTTGCCTTCTTCATCGGTCTGGATCGCGAACTGGGTGTTCATCAGGCCGACCACGTTCAGGGCCTTGGCCAGTTCCACCACCTGGCGACGCAGCTCGGCCTGGGTTTCAGCCGACAGCGAGTACGGCGGCAGCGAGCACGAGGAATCACCCGAGTGCACGCCGGCCTCTTCGATGTGCTCCATCACGCCACCGATCAGGACGTTGCCCTCGGCATCGGCGATGATGTCGACATCACACTCGACCGCATTGTCGAGGAAGCGATCCAGCAGCACCGGCGAATCATTGGACACCTTCACCGCATCACGCACATAGCGGGCCAGGTCGGATTCGCCGTAGACGATTTCCATGGCGCGGCCGCCCAGCACGTAGCTCGGGCGCACCACCAGCGGGTAGCCGATCTCGCGGGCCAGCAGCAGGGCTTCCTGGTCGTTGCGGGCGATGCGGTTCGGCGGCTGCTTCAGGCCCAGGTTGTCGACCAGCTGCTGGAAGCGTTCGCGGTCTTCGGCCAGGTCGATGGAGTCCGGGCTGGTGCCGATCACCGGCACGCCATTGGCTTCCAGCGCGCGCGCCAGCTTCAGCGGGGTCTGGCCGCCGTACTGCACGATCACGCCCTTCGGCTGTTCCAGTTCGACGATTTCCAGCACGTCTTCCAGGGTCAGCGGTTCGAAGTACAGGCGGTCGGAGGTGTCGTAGTCGGTCGACACGGTTTCCGGGTTGCAGTTGACCATGATGGTTTCATAGCCATCCTCGCGCAGCGCCAGTGCCGCGTGCACGCAGCAGTAGTCGAACTCGATGCCCTGGCCGATGCGGTTCGGGCCACCGCCCAGGATCATGATCTTGTTGCGGTTGGTCGGCGCGGCCTCGCACTCGTCCTCGTAGGTCGAGTACAGGTAGGCGGTACCGGTGGAGAATTCACCGGCACAGGAGTCCACGCGCTTGTAGACCGGACGCACCTTGTGCGCACGACGCAGTGCACGGATGGCGGCTTCATTGGTGCCGGTCAGCTGGGCCAGGCGGGCGTCGGAGAAGCCGGCGCGCTTGAGCTTGCGAAGGCGTGCGGCGTCCAGTGCGTCGATACCATCGGCGGCCACCGAGGTCTCGGCAGCGATGATCTCTTCGATCTGGTCCAGGAACCACGGATCGATGTAGGACAACTTGAAGATGTCCTCCACGCTCATGCCGGCGCGGAACGCATCGGCGACGAAGAACAGGCGCTCCGGGCCCGGCGCCTTCAGCTCGCGGCGCAGGGTCTGCAGGTCGTCTTCATTGGTCAGGTCCAGGCCGGTCGGGTCGAAGCCGACCTTGCCGGTTTCCAGGCCGCGCAATGCCTTCTGCATCGATTCCTGGAAGGTGCGGCCCATCGCCATCACCTCACCCACCGACTTCATCTGGGTGGTCAGGCGTGCATCGGCAGCCGGGAACTTCTCGAAGGCAAAGCGCGGGATCTTGGTGACGACGTAGTCGATCGACGGCTCGAACGACGCCGGGGTCAGGCCACCGGTGATCTCGTTCTTGAGTTCGTCCAGGGTGTAGCCCACGGCCAGCTTGGCGGCGACCTTGGCGATCGGGAAGCCGGTGGCCTTCGAGGCCAGCGCCGAGGAACGCGACACGCGCGGGTTCATCTCGATCACGACCACGCGACCGGTGTCCGGGTTGATGCCGAACTGCACGTTCGAGCCACCGGTATCGACGCCGATCTTGCGCAGCACGGCGATGGAGGCATCGCGCAGGCGCTGGTATTCCTTGTCGGTCAGGGTCTGCGCCGGGGCCACGGTGATCGAGTCACCGGTGTGCACGCCCATCGGGTCCAGGTTCTCGATCGAGCATACGATGATGCAGTTGTCCGCGGTGTCGCGGACCACTTCCATCTCGAATTCCTTCCAGCCCAGCACCGACTCTTCCACCAGCACTTCAGTGGTCGGCGACAGTTCCAGGCCACGGCTGACGATGTCGACCAGCTCTTCGCGGTTGTAGGCGATGCCACCGCCGCTGCCGCCCAGGGTGAAGCTGGGGCGGATGATGGTCGGGTAGCCGACGCGGGTCTGGATTTCCAGCGCTTCGTCCAGGGTGTGGGCGACGGCGGCGGTCGGGCATTCCAGGCCGATCTCATCCATGGCCACGCGGAACAGCTCGCGGTCTTCGGCCATGCGGATCGCGTCGCGCTTGGCGCCGATCAGCTCGACGTTGTACTTCTCCAGCACGCCGTTGTCGGCCAGGTCCAGTGCGCAGTTCAGCGCGGTCTGGCCACCCATGGTCGGCAGCAGTGCATCGGGCTTTTCCTTGGCGATGATCTTCTCGACCGTCTGCCAGTTGATCGGCTCGATGTAGACGGCGTCGGCCATTTCCGGGTCGGTCATGATCGTGGCCGGATTGCTGTTGACCAGCACCACGCGGTAACCCTCGTCGCGCAGGGCCTTGCAGGCCTGGGCGCCGGAATAGTCGAACTCGCAGGCCTGGCCGATGACGATCGGGCCAGCACCGATGATGAGGATGGTCTTGAGGTCAGTGCGCTTGGGCATTTTCTTCTCTAAGTCAGTACAGCGTGACAAGGGGGAGTGATCGCACGCTGTCGATCAGGAAATCTCTTGGGGTTTCAGCGCAATCCGGCACTGGTCCTGCAGTCCTTTCGCCAGTCGCTCCGGCAGATCGCCGGGGGAGCTCAGGCGTCCAAAGCTGGCCAGCAGGCGCTTGTGCGCCGCACTGGCCAGGAACGCCTCGAACACGGACTGGTACTGCTCGCTCTGCACGTCGATGGATTCGGCATCATCACCCGTCGTGCCGCCTGCGAGGGCCAGATAACCCTTGCCTGACGGCGTCTCCAGGAAGCGCGCCCATTCGGCGATGACGGTGTCGCCGTCGTCGCCAAGATCGTTGATCACCGATTGCCTTGCCTGGCCGAGCAGAACCGCATGGATGGCGCTGCGTGCGCACTGGCGGTCGCCCTCGGGCAGTGCCTTGAGCGATGGCACTTCGGCCACCATCATCTCGGCCGACGCGGCCCCCATCGAACCTTTGTTCAGCTTCCGCATCACGTCAGCCACACCGGCATCGGTTGCCGGCGCCGCCGAAGCGAGCCCGGCAACGCACAGCAGCGGCAGCAGAGCGAGGCTGCGCATCAGGCCTTGGCCTCTTCCATCAGCACCACGAAGCGGTCGAACAGCGGACCGACATCGGTCGGGCCCGGCGACGCTTCCGGGTGGCCCTGGAACGAGAACGCCGGCACGTCGGTGCGGGCCACGCCCTGGTTGGTGCCGTCGAACAGCGAACGGTGGGTCACGCGCAGGGTCGGCGGCAGGGTCGCTTCATCGATCGCGAAACCGTGGTTCTGCGAGGTGATCATCACCCGGCCGTTGTCCAGATCCTGCACCGGGTGGTTGGCACCGTGATGGCCGTGGCCCATCTTCATGGTCCTGGCGCCCGAGGCCAGGCCCAGCAGCTGGTGGCCCAGGCAGATGCCGAAGGTCGGGATCTTCACGTCGATGAAGGTCTTGATCGCTTCGATCGCGTAGTCGCACGGTTCCGGGTCACCCGGGCCGTTGGACAGGAACACGCCGTCCGGCTTCAGCGCCAGGACCTCGGCAGCCGGGGTCTGCGCCGGCACCACGGTCACTTCGCAGCCGCGCTCGGCCAGCATGCGCAGGATGTTGGTCTTCACGCCGAAGTCGTAGGCCACGACCTTGTACTTGGCCGGCACGCTGACGAAGGCATTGGCATCCAGGTCCAGCTGGCCCTCGGTCCAGGTGTAGGTCTTCTCGGTAGTGACGACCTTGGCCAGATCCATGCCCTTCAGCCCCGGGAACTTGCGGGCAGCTTCCAAAGCCTTTTCCACGTCGATGTCGCCGGCCATCAGCGCACCGTTCTGCGCGCCCTTCTCGCGCAGGATGCGGGTCAGCTTGCGGGTGTCGATGCCGGCGATGGCGACCACGCCTCGCTGGATCAGCCAATCCTGCAGCGACACCTGGCTGCGCCAGTTGCTGGGACGGCGGGGAACATCGCGCACGATCAGGCCGGCCGACCACACCTTGGACGCTTCATTGTCCTGGTCGGTCATGCCGGTGTTGCCGATATGCGGATAGGTCAGCGTGACCATCTGCCGGGCGTAGGACGGGTCGGTCAGCACTTCCTGGTAGCCGGTCATGGCGGTGTTGAACACCACCTCACCGACGGACAGGCCGGGCGCGCCTACGGATTCGCCCTCGAATACGGTGCCGTCTTCGAGGACGAGGATTGCGGCTTGGGTCACGGGAATCTCACTTTGGCTACCGAGGGGGCTGCCGAAGTCACGCCTGCGCTTCACGGAAATCCGGTTGCAAAAAAGCGCGGACGTACGGTCTGGGACCGGTCCGGCTTTCGTGATTCGGCGAGTGCGAATTGTAGCGCCGCCGGGGCGCTCGCGCCAGCGGTTATCGCGCTTGATGAACAGGCGATTGCGCATTCATTTCAATCCGGCGGCGTATGTGGGGTCCGCCGGTAGCGCCGGGCCATGCCCGGCGGAACTGACACCGACGCCGGGCGTGGCCCGGCGCTACCGGTTACCTGGGGCCGTCCAGCAGATCCCGTACCCGGTAGCTGCCAGCCGCCCGGCCCTGCAGCTGGCGGGCGGCGAACAGGGCACCGCGGGCGAAGATGTCGCGGTTGGTGGCCCGGTGCACCAGCTCGATGCGCTCACCCAGCCCGGTGAACTGGACCAGGTGCTCGCCCACGATGTCGCCGGCACGCAGGCTGGCGTAATGCGGCTCCGCCCCACCCCGCTGCGCGGCCGCCCCGAGGGTCAGCGCGGTGCCCGACGGTGCGTCCTTTTTCTGGGTGTGGTGCGACTCGACGATGTCGCAGTCCCAGCCGGCTAGTGCCTGCGCCGCGCGCTCGACCAGCTCGTCCAGCACCGCCACGCCCAGGCTGAAGTTCGATGCCCACACCAGCGCAATCCTATCCGCTGCCGCCTCCAGCGCCTGGCGCTGCGTGCCGGAGATGCCGGTGGTGCCCGATACAAGTCCTGCACCCCGCTCCACGCACAACGCCAGCAGCGGGTCGAAACCCTCCGGCAGGCTGAAGTCGATCGCCACATCGAACGCCGGTGCGCCGGGCAGCTCGCTGGCAGCGAAGAACGGCACGCCGTCGACCACGCGCTGGGCCGGCGCGCGACCGGTCACCGCGGCCACGATCTGCAGGGTTTCGGGATGTTCGGCAGCCAGCCGCAGCAGGGCCTGGCCCATGCGCCCGGAAGCGCCGTGAATGAGCAATCGCAGGGGAGTCTGGTTCATGCCCGCAGGCTAGCGGCAGCACACCCGCTCCGGCAAGCACCATCGCTGCTACGCTGCATGCCCTTTCATGCAATGGATGGCAGTTCCACCATGCAGATCAGCGAACAGCTGGTGCTGGTCACCGGCGCCGGCCGCGGCCTTGGCAAGCACATCGCCCGCGCCTTCGCCGCTCAGGGCGCCCGCGTCATCATCAATTACCACCGCAGCGAAGCCGCCGCACGTACCCTGGCCGCCAAACTGGGCGGACAGGCGATCGCACTGCCGGCCGACGTCACTGATCGCAGCCAGGTCGATGCGATGCTGCAGCACGCGCTGGCCCATTTCGGCCAGGGTGTCACCACGGTGGTCAACAACGCGCTGGCCGCTTTCTCGTTCAACGGTGACGGCCGCGACGGCGCCGCCGATATCGGCTGGCCGGCGTTCCAGGCACAGTTCGAGGGCAGCGTGCGTGGCGCGCTGAACACCGTGCAGGCCGCCCTGCCCGGCATGCAGGCGCGTCGCTTCGGCCGCGTTATCAACATCGGCACCAACCTGTTCCAGAACCCGGTGGTGCCCTACCACGACTACACCGCCGCCAAGGCCGCACTGCTGTCGCTGACCCGCACCCTTGCCGGCGACCTGGGCCCGCATGGCATCACGGTGAACATGCTGTCCGGTGGCCTGCTGCGTACCACCGATGCCAGTGCCGCCACGCCGGAAGCGGTGTTCGACTACATCGCCGCCAATACGCCGCTGCGCAGCGTCACCACCCCGGCCGAGTTCGCTGACGCGGTGCTGTTCTTCGCCAGCCCGTGGTCGCGCGCGGTGACCGGCCAGAATCTGGTGGTCGATGGCGGGCTGGTGCGGGACTGAGCCGATGCGCATCTCCGAGGTCAGCCGCCTGACCGGTGCCAGCGCCAAGGCCATCCGCCTGTACGAGGCGCGCGGGCTGTTGCCGCCAGTGCCGCGCCTGAACCGCTATCGCGACTACAGCGAACAGGACGTGGCCTGGGTGCAGCTGATCCGCCAGGCACTGGGGCTGGGCATCACCCTGGCCGCGATCTCGCGCCTGCAGGGTCGCGACGGGCGGCTCAACTGGCCAGCGGTGCTGGCCTTGCTTGAGCAGCAGCGCGGCCGCATTGCCGACGAGCGGGCGCGACTGGCGCAGGTCGAGCTTGCCCTGCAGCAGGTCAGCGACGAATTGCAGCAGTGGCTGCACTCCGGCAGCGGCGACTGCATCCTGGAACCCAGCGGCTGCACCACCCCGGTTTGACTCTGCCCCTGGGGCAGACCGCAACCTCGCGCACTTTCCGTTGCCCGAGGTTGCCGTGTCCCGTTCCATCCTGATCCTGCTGGGCCATCCCGACCGCGACAGCCTGTGCGGTACCCTCGCCCAGCGCTATGCCACGGCCGCCGAGAACGCCGGCCACCGGGTGCGCCTGATCGCACTGGGCGAGCTTGGATTCGACCCGGTGCTGCGCCACGGTTATCGCCAGATACAGCCGCTGGAAGCCGACCTGCAGGACGCCGCCGATGCGATCGAAGCCTGCGATCATCTGGTGCTGGTCTACCCCACCTGGTGGGGCGCGATGCCGGCCCTGCTGAAGGGCTTCTTTGACCGCGTGCTGTTGCCGGGCTTCGCCTTCCGCTACCGGCGCGATTCGGTGTGGTGGGACCGTCTGCTGGCCGGGCGCAGCGCGCGGGTGATCACCACGCTGGACACGCCGCCCTGGTATTACCGCTGGATCTACCGTGACCCGGGCATCACCCAGGTCCGCGCCACCATCCTGGAGTTCTGCGGCATCCGACCGGTGCGGGTCAGCCGGCTGGGTGCGGTGCGCGGCAGCACCCCAGCGCAGCGGGAGCGATGGCTGGCGCTGGCAGCGGAGCTGGGCTCACAGGCTCGGTAGATCCACGCCATGGGTAAGGCGTGCGAACCAAGGTTCGCACCCACCTGGGGCGCCCGTTGCGGGTGTCGCGTTTGCCAATTGACCGCCAGGCACTGCGCCTCAAGGCTGTGGGCCCTTCTTCCGGCCCAGGCAAAGCCCATGAAATCCTCGACCGTCTTCAGCAAATGCGCAAAGAAGACAGGCTTTGCCGGGACATCGACCACCCGCTACCGCTTGCTGGATGACGCCCTGCTTGTCGTGAATCACCAACGCGCCAGCGAAAGCCGGGGCTTCTATGTGAATGCTGGACTCTACTTTCCAGAGCTGCTCGAGTATCCCCTCGCGCCTGACGATCTTGAAACGGCTTTCAGGTACCGATCCAGCATTCCCACGCCGCATGTCGACTGGCGGATCGAAGAGACGCCAGGCCTGCGCCGGACTTTCATCCAGCAGGATCTTGAAGATTTGCTGCAGGCCGGTAACCGCGACGCGCTGAAAGGCCTGCTGCTCTTTGCCCTTGCCGATGTGGCGGGCTTCGCGGCAACCCATGGCAACCGCGAGGCGGTGCGGCGATTGAATCAGGACGGGAGTTTCCGCGCGATCATCCGCAGAGAAGTCTGAACCCGGCCGACGTTCGGTAGATCCACGCCATGCGTGGATGAACCCCGGAAACGTGCGAACCAAGGTTCGCACCCACCAGGCGAAGGTTCGCACCCACCAGGGCAGGGAAAGCAGCGTCAGTGCTGCTTCGGCGGAGTCGGCCCGCAGCTGTCGCAACCGCCACAGGCGCCACCACCTCCGCTCGCCGGCGGCGCGATCTTCCGCCCCAGCCCCTGCAGCCAGGCAGCGCGGCCCGGCTTCAGCAGGGCCAGCGCCAGGGCCCCGCGCAGCGTGCGCACGGTGCCGGGGAACTGCTTCTTCAGCACCACCCAGGCACTGACCAGCACCGCCACCGCGATGATCAGGTACTGGATCAGCAGGCCGGTATCCATCAGCCGCCTCCCAGCGCCTTGGTCACCTGGTAGGTGATCAGCGCGGCGACATAAGCCGCGGCAAACAGATAGAACGCCGAGAAGCCCATCGTCTTCCACGAATTGGTCTCGCGCTTGATGGTGGCCAGCGTCGAGATGCACATCGGTGCGTAGATGAACCACACCAGCAAGGCCAGACCAGTCGCCAGCGACCAGCCATCAGCCACCACCGGCGACAACGCGGAGATCGCCGCGTCGTCATCGGCAGCCGACAGCGCATACACCGTCGCCAGCGAGGACACCGCCACTTCACGTGCAGCAAGGCCCGGAATCAGCGCGATGCAGATCTGCCAGTTGAAGCCCAGCGGCGCGAAGATCGCCGTCATCGCATGGCCGATCTGGCCGGCATAGCTGTAGTCGATGGCCGGCATCGTCGCGTCGGCGGGCGCGCCCGGGAACGACAGCAGGAACCACAACAGGATGGTCAGCGCCAGGATGATGCCGCCGACGCGCTTGAGGAAGATCATGCCGCGCTCGTACAGGCCGACGGCGAGATCACGCGGATGCGGAATGCGGTACGACGGCAGCTCCAGCATCAGCGGGTGCTCGCTCTTGTCGCGGCGCCACTTCTTCATCACCCACGACATCACCAGCGCGCTGAGGATGCCGGCCACGTACAGGCCGAACAGCACCAGGCCCTGCTGGTTGAAGATGCCGATCTTGCCGGCCGGAATGAACGCGCCGATCAGCAGCGCATACACCGGCAGGCGCGCCGAGCAGGTCATCAGCGGTGCCACCAGGATCGTGGCCAAGCGGTCACGCGGGTCCTGGATGCTGCGCGTGGCCATGATGCCCGGCACCGCGCAGGCGAAGCTGGACAGCAACGGGATGAACGACCGCCCCGACAGGCCCGCCGCCGCCATCATCCGGTCGAGCAGGAACGCGGCACGCGGCAGGTAACCGGACTCCTCCAGCGCCAGGATGAAGGCGAACAGAATCAGGATCTGCGGCAGGAACACCACCACGCCCCCCAGGCCGGCGATGATGCCGTCGGTCAGCAGACTGGTCAGCGGCCCTGCCGGCAACACGCTGGCGGCCAGTTCACCGAGCCAGGCGAAGCCGGCCTCGATGCCATCCATCAGCGGCGTCGCCCAGGCGAACACCGCCTGGAAGATCAGGAACATCACCACGACCAGGGTGATCAGGCCGAACACCGGATGCAGGAGCCAGCGGTCCAGCGTGTCGTCGATCTTCGCGGTCCGCGCCGGCATGCGCACAGCTGCAGCGAGGATCGCACGCACCTGCGCGTGGTAGTCCACGCTGCCATCAACGCCGGCCAGCGGCGCATCCAGGTGCGGCACCATGGTGTCCAGGCGCTCCACCAACGCACGCGCGCCCTGCTTGCGCACCGCCACGGTTTCCACCACCGGCACGCCGATTTCGCGCTCCAGCGCGGCAACGTCGATCTGGATGCCACGACGCTGCGCGGCGTCCACCATGTTCAGGGCGATGATCATCGGCTTGCCCAGCTCGCGCAGTTCCAAGGCGAAGCGCAGGTGCAGGCGCAGGTTGGTGGCGTCGATCACGCACAGCAGCACGTCCGGCGCGGCTTCGCCCGGGTAGAAGCCCCGGCACAGGTCACGGGTGATCGCCTCGTCCAGGCTGGCCGGATGCAGGCTGTAAGCACCTGGCAGGTCAAGCACGGCGAATTCACGACCGGACGGCGCACGCAGGCGCCCTTCCTTGCGTTCGACGGTGACGCCGGTGTAGTTGGCAACCTTCTGCCGGCTGCCGGTCAGCTGGTTGAACAGCGCGGTCTTGCCGCTGTTGGGATTACCGACCAGCGCGATGCGCAGCGGGGCGGCGGTGGCAGTAGCGGTCATGCACGTCGTTCCTGGCTGGCGGCGTCGACCACGACGCGCTTGGCTTCACTGATCCGCAGCGCGAACCGGGTGAACCCGACCTGCACCAGCAGCGGCTCCCCCCCCACCGGGCCCTTGGCCACCAGGCGCACTTCCTCGCCCTTCACGAAACCCAGCTCGCGCAGGCGACGGGCAATGGCATCGTTGGCATGCAGGTCCTGCACGGATTCGACCACGGCCGAGGTGTGCAGCGGCAGTTCGGACAGCGTCATCTAGCGTGTTCTCTGCTGGATGTAAATGGTTCTCGATTCTAACATTCCCGCGTCGCGTCATGGCCCATGACCAATGGCCCGCTATGATCCATACAGGTATGGAGTGACTCTGGAATCCCATGAACGATGCTTTGCAGATCGAGCGCAGCGGCGCCGTCCTCACCCTCTGGCTGAACCGGCCGGAGCTGCACAACGCCTTTGACGCCGGGCTGATCGCCCGGCTGACCGCCGCACTGGAAGCCGCCGGCCACGATGATTCGGTGCGGGCGGTGGTACTGGCCGGCCACGGCGCCTCCTTCTCGGCCGGTGCCGACATGCAGTGGATGCGCGGCATGGCCGCCGCCAGCGAGGCCGACAACCGCGAGGACTCGCTGGCCTTGGCACGGCTGATGCGCACCCTCGATGAGCTGCCCAAGCCGACCCTGGCCCGGGTCCATGGCGCGGCCTTCGGCGGCGGCGTCGGGCTGGTTGCCTGCTGCGACATCGCCATTGCCAGCACCTCGGCCCGCTTCGGCCTGACCGAAAGCCGCCTGGGCCTGCTGCCGGCGGTGATCTCGCCCTACGTGATCGAGGCCATCGGCCCGCGCCAGGCCCGTCGCTGGTTCGCCACCGGCGAGCACTTCGACGGCGAGACTGCGCTGCGCATCGGCCTGGTCCACCAGCTGGTCGAGTCCGAACGCCTGGACGAGGCCGTGCAACGCCAGCTGGCCCTGCTCGACAAGGCCGGCCCGATCGCCTCGTCTTCGGCCAAGCAGCTGGTGCGGCAGGTCCGCGGCAGCCACGACCGCGACACGCTGGATCGCGATAATGCCGCCCTGATCGCGCGCCTGCGGGTGTCCGCCGAGGGCCAGGAAGGCCTGGGCGCCTTCCTCGACAAGCGCGCCCCCCATTGGGTGACGGAAGCCTGAACATGCTCGATCATCTTGGTTTGACCAGCGCCGACCTGGCGCGCAGCAAGACCTTCTTCCTGCAGGCACTGGCGCCGCTGCAGATCGGCGTGGTGATGGAAGTCACCGCCGAACAGACCGGCGCCCACGACCACATCGGCTTCGGCAGCGATGGCAAGCCGTTCTTCTGGCTCGGCAATGGCGGCACTGCCAGCCAGGGCGTGCACGTGGCCTTTGCCTGCGCCAGCCGCGCCCAGGTGGACGCCTTCCATGCCGCCGCCCTCGCCGCTGGCGGCCGCGACAACGGCGCCCCGGGCCTGCGCCCGTGGTACCACCCGGATTACTACGGCGCCTTCGCGCTCGACCCGGATGGCAACAACATCGAAGCGGTCTGCCACCGCCCCGCCACCGGGGTGACCGCATGAGCGACTACGTCCGCATCGTCGAGGTCGGCCCGCGTGACGGCCTGCAGAACGAAAAACAGTCGGTGTCCACCGCCGACAAGATCGAACTGATCAACCGCCTGTCGGCCACCGGCCTGCGCAGCATCGAAGCGACCAGTTTCGTCAGCCCGAAGTGGATCCCGCAGCTGGCCGACGCCGCCGAGGTCTATGCCGGCATCCAGCGCCGGCCGGGCATCCACTACCCGGTACTGGTGCCGAACGAACAGGGCTACGACCGTGCCCGTGCGGTGGGCGTGGAGGAAGTGGCGGTGTTCACCGCCGCGTCCGAGGCGTTCAACCGCACCAACACCAATGCCGGCATCGACGAGTCGTTGGCCCGGTTC
This sequence comes from Stenotrophomonas maltophilia, assembly GCF_004684085.1. GTDB lineage: Bacteria > Pseudomonadota > Gammaproteobacteria > Xanthomonadales > Xanthomonadaceae > Stenotrophomonas > Stenotrophomonas maltophilia_AS. Next base: position 19,326 of record NZ_SRHZ01000041.1, on the reverse strand, counting down.
GAGCCGATCCTGCGCCGTGCCGCCGCCGATGGCGTGCGCGTGCGCGGCTACGTCTCCACCGTGCTCGGCTGCCCTTACCAGGGCGAGGTGCCGCTGGCCGACGTGGTGCGGGTGGCACGCGCCCTGCACCAGATGGGCTGTTACGAAATCTCGCTGGGCGACACCATCGGCGTCGGCACCCCGCGCAAGGCACGGGCGATGCTGCAGGCGGTGGCCGCCGAGATCCCGATGGAGGCGCTGGCCGTGCACTTCCACGACACCTATGGCCAGGCCATCGCCAACATCGCCACCTGCCTGGAAGAAGGCGTGCGCGTGGTCGACAGTGCCGTCTCCGGCGCCGGTGGCTGCCCGTATGCGAAGGGCGCCAGCGGCAACGTCGCCAGCGAAGACGTGGTCTACCTGCTGCAGGGCCTGGGCCTGGACAGCGGCGTGGACCTGCCGGCACTGGCCGAGACCGGCCGCTGGCTGGCGGGCCTGCTCGGACGCGCCACCGCCAGCCGCACCGGGCAGGCGCTGGCCGCCGCCGGTTGACCACCGCACTGCGCCGCCCCGCAAAGGCGGCGCAGTGCACAACAGCGGCGGTCGCGGCTTCCGTTAGAATCGGCGGTTCTCGAACCTGCAGGACCGTTCAATGCAGCTGTCTTCCGTACGTGCCGTGATCACTGGCGGCGTCTCCGGCCTCGGCCTGGCCGTGGCCCAGCACCTCGTCGCCCAGGGCGGCAAGGTGGCCCTGTTCGACCTCAACGACGACAAGGGCGCGGCCGCCATTGCCGGACTGGGTGCCGACAAGGCCCGCTACTTCAACGTCAACGTCAGCGATGAGGCAGCTGTGGCTGCGGCGATCGACCAGGCCCACGACTTCCTCGGCGGCCTGAACGTGGCAATGAACTGCGCCGGCATCCTCGGCGCCGGCCGCGTGCTCGGCAAGGAAGGCCCGATGCCGCTGGCCGGCTTCCAGGGCACGGTGATGGTGAACCTGGTCGGCAGCTTCAACGTCGCCAAGGCCGCGGCCAACCGCATGCAGCACAACGAAGCCGGTACCGACGGCGAGCGCGGCGTGATCATCAACACCGCCAGCATCGCCGCCTATGAAGGCCAGATCGGCCAGGCTGCGTATGCCGCCAGCAAGGGCGGCGTGGTGTCGATGACGCTGCCGATGGCACGCGAGCTGTCGCGCTTTGGCATCCGCGTCAACACCATCGCCCCGGGCGTGTTCTGGACGCCGATGGTCGATGGCATGCCTGAAGCCGTGCAGCAGTCGCTGGCCGCCTCGATCCCGTTCCCGTCGCGCCTGGGCAAGCCGGAAGACTTCGCCAGCCTGGTCGGCTTCATCCTCGGCAACACCTACCTCAACGGCGAGACCATCCGCCTGGACGGCGCTACCCGCCTCGCTCCGAAGTGATTCCCCCCCGGGCGCCGGGACGGCGCCCTCCCCCAACGACCTAGATCACCATGAAAGCCAACGACATCAAGAAGGGCAACGTCGTCGAGTTCAACAACGGCGTGTACCAGATCCGCGACATCGAGCGCAGCTCGCCGCAGGGTCGCGGCGGCAACGTCCGCTTCCGCTTCATCATGTACAGCGTGCCGGGCGGCAACAAGCTCGACGCCAGCTTCGATGCCGACGACAACCTGGTCGAGGTCGAACTGCTGCGCCGCCAGTCCACCTATTCGTACAAGGACGGCGACGCGTTCGTGTTCCTCGATGACGAGGACTACACCCCCTACACCCTGGACGCGGACGTGATCGGCGACGACGCCGGCTACATCACCGACGGCCTGACCGGCATCTACGTGCAGGTGATCGACGAGCAGCCAGTCGCGATCCAGCTGCCGGCCTCGGTGGTGCTGGAAGTGATCGAAACGCCGCCGGAACTGAAGGGCGGCACCGCCACCAAGCGCCCGAAGCCGGCCAAGCTCAACACCGGCATCGAGATCATGGTGCCGGAGTACATCGTCAACGGCGAGCGCGTGCTGGTGAACACCGCCACCGGCGAATTCGCTGGCCGTGCCGACTAAGCGCCTTGCGCTGATCGGTTGCCTGTCCCTGCTTGCGGCGTGTTCGCCGCAGGCAGCGGACAATGCTACCGATGCCGCGCCGAAACCCACGTCGGCCGAACCGGCGGTGACGACTGCACTGGCGGTGGAGGCACCGGCCGCCGTCGAGGCCACCGCCGAAGCGGAGCCCTCTACCGACCAGACCTCGGGCGATGAGGAACTGGACAAGGCACGCGCAGCCGCAGGCTGCCCGGTTCCGGAGGATGTGTATGACGTCGACGACGTGCGCATCTACTGCGCGATGCCGGCTGACGTCCAGGCTTTCCTCGCACGTGAGAACACCTGCCAGCATTTTGCAGGCGAGGAGCCGTACGACGACGAGCGTCGCCGCGAACTGGAAGAGGCCAGCGCGAAGTACTGCGAGGGCCGCGAGAAGATCTTCACCGATCTGATCGCGCGCCATCGCGGTGACTGTGCGATCCGCAACGCGTTGATCGGAGTCAACGGTCGCTATGACCTGGACTTCGATCTGGACCTGAAGCCCTGCGAGGGCTGATTCGATACACGCCGGGCATGGCCCGGCGCTACCGATGCGGCGGAATCACGCGTTACTTCGCGCCGAAATTGCCGCAGCCGTGGTATTGGCGGGTGCCGATGGTCAGATTCACTTTGGCCTCGAACGCCTCGCCGCTCATGTCGTCCTGGCAGGTGGTGCGCTGGAAGCTGAGCTTGACGTCGGTGCCATCGGACGCCTTGCCGCTCCAGCCGTCAGCACCTTCGGTGGGCTTGGCGACGTCGAAACGACGCTCACCGTAATCCACTTCCACCTGCAGGCCCGGCGTGTCGCCGTCGACAACCGCCAGCCAGCCGGGTTCATTGCCGGTGGCACGGAACGCCGCCTTGCCGGCGCTGCCATCGCCTTCGGTGGCTTCCACCGCATGGCACTCGCGGTCCGCCTCGCCCTTCAGGCTCAGCAGGCCGTCATCGCTACCCTTGGTCCAGAAGCTGTTGCCCTGGCCATCGCCATACTTGGCGCCGGACGCCGCGCGCTCGGAGGTCATGGCGAAGGTGCGATCACCGATCACCACCGTGGCCGCATCCTCACCATTGAAGGTCGCGCGCACGTCCAGATCGCCACAGCGATATGGGGTTTCATTGCCACCCTCGCTGCTGGCGCTCGGCTGCGGCGTGGCAGGCGGGGCGTCATTGCCGCCCGCAGCGGGTGCCTGGGCTGGCTGGCACGCGGCCAGCACCAACCCGAGGGAGGCTGCCAACAGACTGGGAACTACACGCATGGCTCGACTCCTTGTCGACACTACAGAGAGGCTCGACCCTACCACCTGTCGGTGAGCGGGGCCTGAAAGCGGCCTGACCGCGCTCATGTGGCCAGTACCGCCATCGACAGCAACTGTGCGCCGCTGTCGCCGGAACTGCAGGTCCACACCCGCAGCAGGCGCAGTTTCAGTTCGCGCTCCTGGCCCTGGTCGTGCACCGACAAGCGCACGTCGCTGGACAGCAATGCCAGGCGTCCGCACAGCAGCGTTTCCACCGCGTGCGACTGCAGGCTGCGCACCTGCAACCTGCCGGCCAGCCAGTCGCCCAGCCATGGCAGATCGAGCATGCGCCCGCCCTGCCCGTCCATCATGAACAATGCTGGCGATACCAGCGCGGTCAGCGCATCGTGGTCGTCATCCAGCAATGCCTGCCGCAGGCGCTGTTCCAGCGCCACCAGCTGCCGCTCATGCAGGTCTTCAACGATGTCCCGTTCCATCCACGGATCCTTCCGGCATCGGCCGGCGCCTGCGCAGGCGTTGCGCGATCCACTGCCGCGCGCCCTGCACCACTACATAGAAGACCGGTACGAAGAACACCGCCAGCACGGTCGCACTGACCATGCCGCCGAACACACCGGTTCCAATCGCCTGCTGGGTTTCCTTCGACGCACCCTGCGCCAGCATCAGCGGCACCACGCCCAGCGCGAACGCCAGCGAGGTCATCACGATCGGCCGCAGGCGCAGCCGCGCCGCTTCCAGTGCCGCTTCAACCAGGCCGCGACCCTGCTGCTGCAGCTGGCGCGCGAACTCGACGATGAGGATGGCGTTCTTCGCCGACAGCCCGATCACCGTGATCATGCCGACCTTGAAGAACACGTCGTTGGGCATGCCGCGCAACAATACCGCGGCGACCGCACCGAGCAGGCCGAGTGGCACCACCAGCATCACCGCCAACGGAATCGACCAGCTTTCGTACAGCGCCGCCAGCACCAGGAACACCACCAGCATCGACAACAACAGCAGCCACGGCGCCTGCGCGCCCGACTCACGCTCCTGCAGCGACTGGCTGGTCCACTGCAGGGCAAAGCCGGACGGCAGCTTTTCGGCCAGCCGCTCCATCTCCGCCATGGCCTGGCCGGTCGACACGCCGGAGGCCGGTGCGCCGGACAGGTTCAACGCCGGGAAGCCGAGATAGCGCTGCAGCTGCAACGGCGCCTCGGTCCAGTGCGGCGTCACCAGTTCCGACAACGCCACCATGCCGCCTTCGCTGTTGCGCACGTACAGCGTCAGCACGTCCTCCAGCTCCATCCGGTGCGGCGCATCAGCCTGCAGGATCACCTGTTGCAACCGTCCCTTGTTGGGGAAGTCGTTGACGTACTGCGAGCCCATCGCTGCCGACAGCGTGCTGCTGATGTCAGCGAATCCCACGCCCATCGCCTCGGCCTTGGCGCGGTCGATGTCCAGCCGCACGCTGGTACCTGCGGGCAGGCCATCGGCATGCACTTCGGACAGCAACGGGCTGGCCTCGGCCAGCTTCAGCAGCTGCTGCAGGGCCGCGCGCAGCTCGGCCTGGCTCTGCCCGGTACGCGCCTGCAAGGCCAGCGAGAAGCCGGACGAACGCCCCAGGCTGTCGATGGCCGGCGGCATCACGCTCATCACCTCGCCCTCGGCAATCGTGGCCATCGCCTTCTGCGCGGCCTCCACTTCGCCGGCTGCGGTGGCCCCTGCACGCTCGCCCCAGTCCTTCAGCATGGTGTAGGTCAGCGCCGCGCTCGGGCCGGAACCGGAGAAGCTGTAGCCGAGGATCGACTGGTTGGAGCCGATGCCCGGGCGTGACGCCACATGCCGTTCGTAGGCTTCGACCACCGCCAGCGTGCGTTCGGCGGTGGCTTCGGCCGGCAGCTGGATCGAAGTCATGAAGTAGCCCTGGTCCTCTTCCGGCAGGAATGCGCCCGGCAGCCAGTGCAGGCCCAGCAGTAGCGCCACTACCAGCGCGGCGAACACGCCCATTACCCGCCCGCTCCGCTGCAGCACCGACGCCACGCCACGCTGGTAACGCCCGGTCATCCGCTCGAAGCCACGGTTGAAGGCGCCGAACAGCCCGCCACGACCATGATGGCCATGGCTGTTCGGGCGCAGCAGCGTCGCGCACAGCGCCGGCGTCAGGCTCAAGGCCAGCAGCGCCGAGAACAGGATCGACACCGCCATCGCCACGGTGAACTGGCGGTAGATGGCGCCCACCGAACCGCTGGCCAACGCCATCGGGATGAACACCGCGGTCAGCACCAGGGTGATGCCGATCACTGCGCCGGTCAGCTCACGCATCGCTTTGATGGTCGCCTCTCGCGGCGGCAAGCCCTCCTCGGCCATGATCCGTTCCACGCCTTCGACCACTACGATCGCGTCGTCGACGATGATGCCGATCGCCAGCACCATGCCGAACATGGTCAGCACGTTGATCGAGAAGCCCAGCGCCAGCATCACCGCGAAAGTGCCCAGCAGCGCGATCGGTGCGACCAGCGCCGGAATCAGCGTGTAGCGCCAGTTCTGCAGGAACAGGTACATCACCGCGAACACCAGCAGCATCGCTTCCAGCAATGTCTGCACCACCTTCTGGATCGAGATCTTGACGAACGGCGCGGTGTCGAACGGAATGCTCGCCTCGACGCCGCGTGGCAGCAGCGGTGCCAGCTCGGCGATGCGCTCACGCACGGCCGACGCGGTACGCACCGCATTCGCGCCCGGGCGCAGCTGCACGCCGGCGGCGGTGGCCGGATGGCCATCCTCACGGGTGCCCCAGGCATAGCTCTGTGCGCCCAGCTCGACGCGGGCGACATCGCCCAGCAGCACCCGTGATCCGTCGGCACCCGCACGAAGCACGATGGCGGCGAACTGTTCCGGCGTGGACAGCTGGCCATCGGCGCTCAACGGCACGGTGATGCGCTGGCCCGGCACACCCGGCGAATCGCCGATGCGCCCTGGTGAGATCTCCAGATTCTGCTGCTCGATGGCAGCGGCCACGTCACCCATGGTCAGCCCGTAGCCGGTCAACCGGGTCGGGTCCAGCCACACGCGCATCGCCTGCTCGGCACCGAACAGCTGCACGCGGCCGACGCCATCGATGCGGCGCAGCTCCTCGATGATGTTGCGCGCCATGAAGTCGCCCAGCGCGGCCTCGCTGACGCTGGCATCCGGCGAACGCAGGCCGACCAGCATCAGGAAGCCCGAATCGGCGGCCTCGACGAACAGGCCGTTCTGGCGCACGCTGCGCGGCAGGCGCGGCTCGATCGCCTTGATCCGGTTCTGCACGTCCACCTGCGCCAGCTCCGGGTTGGTGCCCGGCTTGAAGGTCGCAGTAATCGAGGCTTCGCCGGAAGTGTCCACCGACGACTCGAAATACAGCAGGTGCTTGACGCTGGACAGCTCGCGCTCGATCAGGCCGACCACCGCGTCATTCAGCGTCTGCGGGCTCGCACCCGGGTAGCTGGCGTAGATGCTGACGCTGGGCGGCGCAACCGCCGGATAGCGTTCCACCGCCAGCCGCGGGATCGCCAGCACGCCGGCCAGGATGATGAAGATCGCCAGCACCCAGGCGAACACCGGGCGATCGATGAAGAAACGTGCCATGTTGTATTTCCCTGGAGGGACCAGCCCGGTAGAGGCTCAGCCCTTGCTGCCGGCCTGCACCGCACCGGCGCTGGCGACCGGCATCTGCCAATCGCGCGCATCGACCACCACGCCTTCCTGCAGGCGCTCCTGGCCCTCGACCACCACCTTCTCGCCGGCTTTCAGACCCGTACGCACGAGCCACTGGCGATCAACGCTGCCGTCGACTTCCAGCGTGCGGATCACTGCCTTGCCATCACCACCGATCACCCAGGCATACGCCTGTCCGCCGGCGCTGCGCAGCACGGCCTGCTGCGGCACGGTCAGTGCACTGGCCGGCGCGCCGCGCGGCACTTTCGCGCGCACGTACATTCCCGGCAGCAATTGGCGCTGCGGGTTGTCGACCAGGATGCGCAGGATCACATCACCGGTGCGTGCATCGACGTTGATGCCGGAGAACAGTAGCTGTCCACGCTCAGGCATCGGCTTGCCGGCGGCGCCGATGATCGTTACCGGCAACTCATCGCCACCGGCGGCGCTGCGCTGCAGCGACTCCAGCTGCGCGGCGGGCTGGCGCACATCGACGTAGACCTGGTCGATCTGCTGCACCACCGCCATCGGCTCGGTATCGGCCACGCCGACAAGCGCGCCTTCGGTCACCAGCGTCTGGTCGATGCGGCCGGCAATCGGTGCACTGACCGTGGCATAGCGCAGGTCCAGCTGGCGCCGGGAGAGGATCGCGCGCGCCTCGTTCACCGCGGCACGCGCCTGTTCGTACTCGGCACTGGCGTCGTCGCGGTGCTGCTGGCTGACCGCCTGTGCAGCCGCCAGAGCATGCAGCCGCTGTGACTGCACACGACTGCGCCCCAATGCCGCCTCGCTGCGCTGCAGCGCCGCCAATGCCGAATCGACATCGGCCCGGAATGCGGCCGGGTCGATCTGGAACAGCGCCTGGCCGGCGCTGACTTCGGCGCCCTGGTCGAACAGCCGACGCTGCACGATCCCACCCACCTGGGCACGGATCTGCGCGGTACGCACGGCGGCCACACGGCCGGGAAGTTCGTCGTCGCGCTGCACCACCTGCGGGCCGACGGTGACCACGCTGACGCGTGGCGTGGCTTCGGGCGTGGCTTCGGGGGTGGAGCAGGCCGTCATGGCCAGGGCGAGGGCCGCGATCAACGCGGCCGGTGTCCTGAAGGTTCTCATTGCTGTGCACAATGCCGCGCAGGCGGCTGATAGGTTCTGAAGCGCAGAGTGTGCGTGGCGATGATGGGGTTTCGATGGAGGAACTGTGGAGATACGATGGAGGCAAGCACCTTAAGGCCCCGCCCCTGCATGCATGCCTCCCCTGCCCTCGCCGCCCTCGTCCTGATCGTCGAGGATGAGGCCGAGATCGCCGACATTCTTACCGCCTACCTGGAACGCGAAGGGCTGCGCACCGTCCGCGCTGCCGATGGCCACAGTGCGCTGGACCTGCATCGCAGCGCCCGCCCCGACCTGGTCCTGCTGGATGTACAACTGCCGCGCCTGGATGGCTGGAGCGTGCTGACCCAGCTGCGCCAGCGTGGTGAAACGCCGGTGATCATGCTGACCGCGCTGGACCAGGACCTGGACAAGCTGACCGCGCTGCGCATGGGCGCCGACGACTACGTGGTCAAGCCATTCAATCCAGCGGAGGTGGCAGCACGCGTACGCGCCGTGCTGCGGCGTACGTTGCGCGCCTCGCGCGTGGACGCACCGACCGCGCTGCGCGCGGGCCCGCTGCTGATCGACTCGGCTACCCATGCCGTGCACGTGGAAGGCGATGGCTACAGCCACGAAGTGCTGCTCACCCTCACCGAGTTCAAGCTGCTGCATTGCATGGCGCTGGCGCCGACCCGCATCTTCAGCCGCAGTGAACTGATGCACGAATGCCTGCCGGAAAGCGAGGCGCTGGAGCGTACCGTCGACAGCCATGTCAGCAAGCTGCGCCGCAAACTGGACGAAGTGGGCATGGTCAATGTTCCGGCCAGCGTGCGCGGCGTCGGCTACCGGTTGATGGCCGACCGCTGATGGCCCGCCTGCGCCGCTCAGGGCTCAGCCGCCACATCATCATCTCGATGTCGCTGATGGTGATCGGCGTCATCGTGATGATGATCCTGTCGTCGTGGCTGCTGTATGCGGTGCTGGTCGAGTTCTTCCCCGGCAGCACCGAAGAACCGGAAAGCTGGCTGCCGACCGGTCCGGAACTGGCGTGGATGGTCGGGGTGATCCTGACTGGCCTGGCCCTGGCCATCGCCGCGTCGTTCCGTCTCGCTCATCGCATCCTTTCGCCCTTGAATTCACTGGTCGACAGCGTGCGCGCGCTCGCAGGCGGTGACCTCGGCGCGCGCGCCAGCGTCGATGAGAACTCACCGGGCGAAGTGGCCACCCTGGTCGAGGATTTCAATGCAATGGCACGCCGCCTGCAGCACGTGGAGAGCGAGCGTGCGATGTGGCACGCGGCCATTGCCCATGAACTGCGGACGCCGGTGACGATCCTTCGTGGCCGCCTGCAGGGGCTGGCCGAGGGCGTGTTCCAGCCAGACGAATCACAGTTCCGCAGCCTGCTGGCGCAGGTCGAGGGGCTGTCGCGCCTGATCGAGGATCTGCGCGTGCTGAGCCTGTCCGACAATGCGCGGCTGGACGTACGCCGCGCGCGCACCGATGTGGTGGCCGAGGTGCATTCGGTGATGACCCTGGTCGACCCTCAGTTCCGCGCCGCCGGCTTCGTGCTGGAGCTCGAAACCAGCCGCGAGGAGCACGCCGCTCATTGCGATCCGACCCGGCTGCGCCAGGCGTTGCTGGCATTGCTGGAGAACGCGCGACGCTACGCCAGCCCGGGTAAGGTGCGGATTGCCGTGCACGATACGCCCGGCCATGTGCAGGTGGCGATCGAGGACGAGGGCCCTGGCATCGACCCGGCATTGCACGCCGATATCTTCACTCCGTTCATGCGCGCCGATGGCTCGCGCTCACGCCAGGGCGGTGGCAGCGGGCTCGGCCTGGCGGTGGTCAAGGCCATCGCCGACGCGCACGGCGGCCGGGTCTACTGCACGCCGGGCAGCGCCGGCGGCAGTCGTTTCGTCATCGAACTGCCGCGCCAGTAGCGGGCGTGGCCGCCTGCTTCCGCAGGTGCGCGCCGAGTGCAGCCAGGTTGGCGTCGATCGCATCCATCTCGTTCCGCTGGCCAGCCGGCAACTGCTGGCGTAGCTGCACGCGCAGCGCCTGCCAGGCCGGCACCGCCTGGGTACTGGCGGTGGCAACCGCTGCGGCCAGCACCGCCTGCTCATCGGCCAGCGGCAACCCATAGCCACCATCCGCCAGCAGCGTACCCGGGCGCAGCCACTGGCCACTCTGCTCAAGCAGCTGGCGCAGTCCGCGGGTCTCGGTACTGTCTGGCGCCGCAAGCAGGTGTCGTTTCAATACATCGCGCGCGCGCAGCTCGGCGCGGCGTTGTGCGGCCTGTTCCAGCAGCAGCAATCCAGCGCTGGCGCGCAGATCGCCTTGCATCAGCCACGGCGCACGCCGCTGTGCGGGCAGCTTCAACCAACCGCGTACATCACGCACCGGAAGGTCCAGCTGTGCGGCTGCCACGGTGAACAACTGCTGGTAGTGATCGCGCGCCGAGGCAAAGTAGTAGCCCTGCGCCTGCGCTGCATTGCGGTCCGTCAGCACCTGCTCATCCAGCACATGCAGCCGTGCAAGCCGGCGCTTCAGCCCGCGCGGGCTCAGCTGGGCCAGACCAGCCTGGCCCAGGCGCGGCACACCCGCCTGCAGCAGCTTTGCGGTTTCCACCGCACAGTTGTTGCTGACGAAGTAGTAGCGCCCGTCATAGCTCCAGTGCACCTGCGCGGTGCGCTCGAGCAGGCTGGAGATATCATCAGGTTGCAGCTGCAACGGCAGCGACTGCAGACCCCGTAGTTCCACCTTGGTGTACTCGTCCACCACCTGCTGCAACGGCAGCACGAACAGGCGCGACGGGTAGCCACCGGTCAGGCCACGCCAGTTGGAAATCTGCACATCGCCCACGAACGCGCGGAACGACAGCACGCGGTGGTACTCCAGATCCAGACGGCAGTCAGGGCCCGGCGCGCGACCTGGCCGGCAGATCACCAACCGCAGCATGCTGTGGCCCCAGCGGCTCATCGGTTGCGCACTGCCTTCGGCGAACAGATAGTCCACCGCGTAGACACGCGAGGGATCGAGCTGCAGCAGCGACGCAGCGCCTTCTTCCGATTCGGCCTGGAGCAAGGGCAGCGTCGTGGCGCACTGCGGCTGTGGCAGCGAGGGTGGCGTTCCAAAGTGAGCCCGGTACCACTGTGCCAGCGCCGGGCGCCGGCAGGCGAACTCACTGTCGAGCACGAAATGCTCGGCGTTCACCGCCAGGTACTCGGCCGGGTCTTTCAGTTCATAGGCATCCGGGCTGCGGTCACGGAAGTCGTTGTCGCCACGGCCGAGATGCCAGGGCTTGCGCTGCCATCCGGCCAGATCGCGCCAACGCGGACTGCGCGACCAGTTCGCGCTGGTACGGTCAGCAACATGGGTCAGTTCGTGTACCAACGCGCTGCGGCGTGCGCGCCGGGCGCCGGGCGCCGCATCATCCAGCAGCTCGCGACGCAGGGCGATACGCCCGGCGAAAGCGCGGCCATGTACATCGGCCGGCAGGTCATCGCTCCAGCGCACCTGGACCTGTGCCGGCAATGCGCGCAGCAGGCCCTCGGGCAGCAGTGCCTGCACGTCGGCCAGGGTCTGCCTTGCGAGCTGCTGCTGCGTCGGATCGAGACCGGCCGCGTCCAGCTGCAGGCGATCGGCCGCGTGCGCGACGTGAGCGATCAGCAGTAGAGCCACGCCATGCGTGGCTGCTGTGATCGCCCATCTGCGCTTGGCATTCAGCCGAGCATGGCTCGGCTCTACAGATAGCGATGACGCCGAGGTCATGCAGCCCGGATCAACGCGCCAGCAGCGCGCGGGCCAGTTCCAGGTCACTCTGCTGCTGCGCGGTGGCACTCTGCTCACGCAGGTGGACCAGCGCGGCCTGCAGGCGGGCGCCACGGATCTGGCCATCGCTGGCAACGAACGCGGCAGCATCATCGCGCGCAGCCTGCACCATCTTGTCATCGCCCGAGCTGCTGGCCGAGGAGCCGGAAGAGGCACCGGTGGCCGAGCCGGCCGAGGTACCGGCAAAGCTGGAAGCGAAGCCGGCCAGCGGCAGGGACAGCAGGGCGAGCAGCAGAAGCGGACGGGTCATCGGTTCGAAGCCGGTTGTGAGGAAGCGTGGAGCGTAACGGGTGCGTGAAGAATTTGCCCGGCTCAAACGTCGAACAGCTTGCCGGGATTCAGCCGCGCTTGGGGATCGAACGCGCGTTTGACCGCCTTCATCAGCGCGATCTCGGCCGGGCCGCGGGTGCTGTCCAGGTAACCCTTCTTGACCAGGCCGATGCCGTGCTCGGCCGAGATGCTGCCATCGAAGCGCGCCAGCACCTGCGCCAGCAGCTTGGTCACCTGCTCGCATTGCGTGACGAAATCGGCGTCGCTGGTGTCATCCGGCTTGAGTACATTGATATGCAGGTTGCCGTCGCCGATGTGGCCGAACCAGACCACGTCGAAGTGCGGATAGGCCTGCCCGATCAATGCCTGGGTCTCTGCCAGGAACGCCGGCATCGACGAGATGCGCACCGAGACATCGTTCTTGTACGGCTTGTAGCGCGCCAGCGATTCGGTGATGCCTTCGCGCAGGCGCCACAGCTGGGCGGCCTGGGCGTCGCTGGCACTGATCACGCCGTCGCTGACCCAGCCGTTGCCCATGCAGTCCTCGAAGGCCGCCATCGCCGCCGCTTCCTGCGCTTCGTCGTTGGCGGCGAACTCGGTGACCACGTAGTACGGATGCACCTCATCGAACGGCGCCTGTGCGCCATGCGCCAGCACGTGCTCCAGCGCGCGGTCGGTAAAGAATTCAAAGGCCTGCAGCTGCAGGCGCGCGCGGAACGCCGCAAACACCTGCATCAGCACTTCGAAGCTGGGCAGTGCCAGCAGCATCACGTTGCTGGCCGGCGGCGGGTCGGTCAGCTTCACCGTGGCTTCGACGATCACGCCCAGCGTGCCCTCCGAGCCGATCAGCAGCTGGCGGAAGTCATAGCCGCTGGAGTTCTTGATCAGGCCCTTGTTGAGCTCCAGCAGCTCGCCGCTGGCGGTGACCACCTTCAGCCCGGCGATCCACTCGCGGGTGTTGCCGTAGCGGATCACGCGGATGCCGCCGGCATTGGTGGCAATGTTGCCGCCGATCGTGCAGGAACCACGTGCGGCGAAATCCACCGGGTAGATCAGGCCGTGGTCGAGCGCGGCGTTGTGCACGGCTTCCAGCGGCATGCCCGCCTGCACCACCAGGGTGCGATCGACCGCGTCGTAGGCCAGCGCCTTGTTCATCCGCTCCAGGCTGAGCACCAGCTCGCCGTTGGCAGCCACCGCGCCGCCGGAAAGGCCGGTACGGCCGCCAGATGGCACCACGGCCACGCCCTCGCCTGCGCTCCAGCGCATCACCGCCTGCACCTCCTCGACCGTGGCCGGCAGTGCGATCGCCAGCGGCGCCGGCGTCCAGCGCCGGGTCCAGTCGCGCCCGTAATGCTCCAGGTCGGCCGGGTCGGTCTTCAGCTTCAGGCAGGGACAGGCCTGCAGCAGCGAGGCAATGCGGGAATCGGTCATGACGGTCCAGCGCGGTGCGTGAAGAACGGGCAAGCGTGCCAGCGGCACGCGCCAGCGTCCAGCCCCACGCCGCAGCAGATAGCTACGGATGCAACCAATTGCGCACTGCACCATGGGCACTTCGATCTGGCATAGTGGTCAGCCCCTGTCCCACTGGCCGTGTTGCCCCATGTCGCCGAAGAAGACCTCGTTCCCGAAGCAGGATATCCGCGTGCTGTTGCTGGAGGGGGTCAGCCAGACCGCCGTGGAGGTATTCAGCGCCGCCGGCTACAGCCAGATCGAAGCCCATACCAAGGCACTGCCCGAGGACGAACTGAAGGCGCGCATCGCCGAGGCGCACATTGTCGGCATCCGTTCGCGCACCCAGCTCAGTGCCGAGGTGCTGGCCGAAGCCAAGCGCCTGATCGCGGTGGGCTGCTTCTGCATCGGCACCAACCAGGTCGACCTGGACGCGGCCGAGCTGGCCGGCATCCCGGTGTTCAACGCGCCCTACTCCAACACCCGCAGCGTGGCCGAGCTGGTGATCGCCGAAGCGATCATGCTGACCCGCGGCATTCCGCAGAAGAACGCCGAATGCCATCGCGGCGGCTGGTCGAAGTCGGCCAGCGGCAGCCATGAGGTGCGCGGCAAGGTGCTGGGCATCATCGGCTACGGCCATATCGGCACCCAGGTGGGCGTACTGGCCGAATCGCTGGGCATGCAGGTGATCTTCCACGACGTGGAAACCAAGCTGTCGCTGGGCAATGCCCGTGCAGCGGCCAGCCTGGATGACCTGCTGGCACGCGCCGACATCGTCACCCTGCATGTGCCGGAGACCCCGTCCACGCAATGGATGATCGGCAGCACCGAGCTGGCGAAGATGCGCAAGGGCGCGCACCTGATCAACGCCGCGCGCGGCACCGTGGTCGACATCGATGCGCTGGACGCCGCGCTGGCCAGCGGCCATCTCGGCGGCGCTGCGCTGGACGTTTTCCCGGTCGAGCCGAAGGGCAATGGCGATATCTTCGAATCGCCGCTGACCCGCCACGACAACGTCATCCTCACCCCGCACGTGGGCGGCAGCACGCTGGAAGCACAGGACAACATCGGCATCGAAGTGGCGGCCAAGCTGGTGCGCTACAGCGACAACGGCAGCACCCTGTCAGCGGTCAACTTCCCGGAAGTGACCCTGCCCGAGCACGCCGACAGCCTGCGCCTGCTGCACATCCATCAGAACGTGCCGGGCGTGCTCTCCAAGGTCAACGAGATCTTCTCGCGCCACAACGTCAACATCGACGGCCAGTTCCTGCGCACCGACCCGAAGGTGGGCTACGTGGTGATCGACATCACCGCCAGCGAGGCACAGGCCGCCGCCGTGCGCGACGAGCTGGCCGCGATTGCGGGCACGCTGCGCACGCGCATTCTGTATTGATAAAAGGGCACCACGCCATCCACGCATGGCGTGGATCTACCAGGAGATCGCGCGCCCGGTAGATCCATGCCGCGCGTAGATGACGCAATGTCCAGATGGCCGCAATGCCAGTAGATCCACGCCATGCGTGGATGCGTTTTTCAACGCGCCAACCACCGGCGCGCCATGCGCTGCATCGATTCGTCCGATTCCGGATCGGCCGCGACCTCGGTCACCGGCCGCCAGGCCAGCTCCAGCGATTCTTCGCTGAGCACGAAGGCCTCGCCACCCAGTGCCCGGATCACGAAACGCACGTCGTAGTGCCAGTGCCCCGGCACGTCCTTGCGCTCCGGAATCCAGTGCTTGTCCAGATCGAAGATGGCCGGGTCTTCCAGCACCAGCCCGCCCAGGCCCGACTCCTCTTCGGCCTCCTTCAGCGCCACCCGGGCCAGGTCGCGGTCGCCGTCGGCGTGGCCGCCCAGCTGCAGCCAGCGCTGCAGCTTGCGGTGGTGGGTCAGCAGCAGGCGTTGGCCATCGGCACTGACCAGCCAGCAGCTGGCGGTGAAGTGGCCAGCCAGCCGTTCACGCCGGAACGGATCTTCCGGATCGTCCAGCAATGTGCCGAATTCGGCAGCCAGTGCGTCGTGAGCGGGCTCACGGCAGGCATAGTCCCGCAGCAGGGCACTCAGGCAATCGTCAAGCACGGCAAGGGTTTCGGCGGTCTGGCGCATGAATGGGCGGCGTTTCGAAAAATACTGCTCATTATCGCCGTTCATTGTTGCGATTGCGCTTGTGCGTTGGCTTCAGCTTTGGCTAAGGTACAGCGGGCCGTTCGCGCGGCCTTCACCATTCCAGGGTTGCCGGCAACGTATCGGCGGCCCACCCAATCCGATCACTAGGAAGTACTGCATGCTGAAAGCTCTGTTGAGGGTCAAGCCGGTCCAGCCGGCCGGGCACGTCGATGCCGGCGAACCCATCGAAGGCAGCCTGGACGGCGAAGCCACGTTGAAACGGACCCTCACGGCTAAACACCTCATCCTGCTTGGCGTGGGTGCGGTGATCGGCGCTGGTATCTTCGTGCTGACCGGCCAGGCCGCAGCCAACCACGCCGGCCCGGCAGTGATGCTGTCGTTCGTGATCGCCGGTTTCGCCTGCGCCCTGGCGGGCCTGTGCTACGCCGAGTTCGCGGCGATGATGCCGGTTTCCGGCAGTGCCTACTCCTATTCCTACGCCACCCTCGGCGAAGGCATGGCCTGGTTCATCGGCTGGTGCCTGGTGCTGGAGTACCTGTTTGCCTCGGCCTCGGTCGCGGTGGGCTGGTCGGCATATCTGATCAGCTTCATCACCACCACGCTGCACATGCCGTTCCCGGATGCACTCAGCGCAGCTCCCATTGCCTGGACCGGCAGCGAGTTCATCGCCTCCGGCAAGCTGTTCAACCTGCCGGCGGTGCTGATCGTGGCGGCGGTGTCCGGCCTGCTGTACGTGGGTGTGACCCAGTCGGCCTTCGTCAACGCCATCATCGTGGCGATCAAGGTCACCGTCATCTGCCTGTTCATCGGCATCGGCGCGGCGCACATCGACCCGGCCAACTGGCAGCCGTTCATCCCGGAAAACACCGGCGTGCCTGGTGAATTCGGCTGGAGCGGCGTGTTCCGCGCAGCCACCATCGTGTTCTTCGCCTACATCGGCTTCGATGCGGTCTCCACCGCCGCCGGCGAGACCAAGGACCCGCAGCGCAACATGCCGATCGGCCTGCTCGGCTCGCTGGCCGTGTGCACCATCGTCTACATCATCGTCTGTGCGGTGCTGACCGGCATGATGCCGTACCACCTGCTGGGCACCGACAAGCCGGTGGCCACTGCGCTGGAGCCCTACCCGACCCTGTCCTGGCTGAAGACCCTGGTCGAGATCGGCGCCATCGCCGGCCTGTCCTCGGTGGTGCTGGTGATGATGATGGGCCAGACCCGCATCGCCTACACCATTTCCCGCGACGGCCTGCTGCCGAAGTTCTTCGGCAAGGTCCACGCGCGCTTCCGTACACCGTACGTCGCCACCATCGTGGTCGGCGTGATCGCCGCCGCACTGGCCGGCATGGTGCCGCTGAACGTGCTGGGCGAACTGGTGTCGATGGGCACCCTGCTGGCTTTCGCCACGGTCTGCATCGGCGTGCTGGTGCTGCGTTACAGCCGCCCGGAACTGCACCGCCCGTTCCGTGTGCCGGCCGTGTGGATCATCTGCCCGCTGGGTGCGGCCACCTGCCTGTTCCTGTTCTGGCAGGCGTTCGTGGTGCACTGGCATCTGTTCGTTGGCTGGACCCTGCTCGGCCTGCTGATCTACCTGGGTTACGGCATCCGCAACAGCAAACTGGCCAAGTCGCCCTGATCCGCCTACGGGCCGGCCTCGCGCCGGCCCGTCCGTTTTCCCTGCGCGCCCCTTGCGGCGCGCTTTGACAAGACCACCACACATGTTCAAGCAACTGTGGGCCACCAAGCACCCGCATGCCGCCCATGAAGACGCCAACGGCCTGAGCCTGCGCCGCCACCTCGGCCCCTGGGGCCTGACTGCTCTCGGTATCGGCGCGGTGATCGGCGGCGGCATCTTCGTCATCACCGGCCAGGCCGCCGCCAACCATGCCGGCCCGGCCATCATGCTGTCGTTCGTGCTGGCCGCCATCTGCTGCGCCTTCTGCGCGCTGGCCTATGCCGAGTTCGCGTCGATGGTGCCGGTCTCCGGCAGCGCCTACACCTACACCTACGCCACCTTCGGCGAGCTCTCGGCCTGGTTCATCGGCTGGATGCTGGTGCTCGAATACGGCGTCTCCGCCTCGGCGGTCGCGGTCAGCTGGACCGGCTATTTCCTCAGCCTGCTCAGCCAGTTCGACATCCATCTACCATCCGCACTGGTCAGCGCCCCACTGGACGCACAGCTGCGCCCGACCGGCGCGATCGCCAACCTGCCGGCCGCCGCCCTGGTGCTGCTGCTGACCTGGCTGTGCTACGTCGGCATCAGCAAGTCCTCGGCGATGAACATGGCGATGGTCGTGCTCAAGACCGGCCTGATCGTGCTGGTCATCGTGGTCGGCTGGAAGTACGTGGACACCAGCAACTGGACCCCGTTCATCCCGGCCAACGAAGGCCCCGGCAAGTACGGCATGGAAGGCGTGCTGCGCGGTGCGGCGATGGTGTTCTTCGCCTATATCGGCTTCGAGGCGGTGTCGGTGGCGGCGCAGGAATCGAAGAATCCGCAGCGCGACATGCCGTTCGGCATGATGCTGTCGCTGGTGATCTGCACGGTGCTGTACATCGCGATGGCCGCGGTGATGACCGGTCTGGTGCCGTACCAGCTGCTGGGTACCGACGAGCCGGTGGTGACTGCGGTGGCGGCGCATCCGCAGCTGGGTTGGCTGCGCTGGGTGGTCGAGGTCGGCGCACTGGTCGGCTTGTCTTCGGTGGTGCTGGTGATGATCATCGGCCAGCCGCGCATCTTCATGATCATGGGTCGCGACGGCCTGCTGCCGCCGGTGTTCACCAAGATCCACCCGAAGTACCGCACACCGCACATCAACACCGTGATCACCGGCATCGGCATCGCGCTGCTGGCGGCGCTGTTCCCGCTGGACATCCTGGGCGAGCTGACCTCGATGGGCACGCTGATCGCGTTCGCGGCGGTATGTGCTGGCGTGCTGATCCTGCGCCGCACCCAGCCGGACCTGCCGCGCCCGTTCCGCATGCCGATGGCGTGGCTGATCTGCAGCCTGGGCGTGCTGAGCTGCCTGGCGCTGTTGTCGGCGATGACGATGCACAACTGGATGCTGATGGGTGTGTGGACGTTCGTCGGCTTCGTGATCTATTTCTGCTACGGCTTCAGGCACAGCCGTCTGCGCGGGAAGTAAGGGGTTTTGCATTGCAGGGCCTGCGGCCCTGCACCCGCTGGAGCTGGAGCAACTTCCAGAGCAAAGGTTGGGTTGAGGGGTTGGCGGGGAGGGGTGAGATTGCGGGGGGCGCTGCAAGTACGTCCCTGTAAGCTCGGTCGCCGCATCCATGCGGCTCACGCCCCCGCAACCTCACCCCTCCCCGCCTTCGACACTCTCCCGGCACGTCCGGTAGATCCACGCCATGCGTGGATGAATTCGTCCGGGGAAGGAAATTTTCCGGTCGATGAATCCTCTGTAGAGCCGAGCCATGCTCGGCTCCGAGCGAAGCGACCCGCTTCTGCCTTTCCTTCTTCACTCCGTGGCTGGCCGCACGCCGGAACCTGTCAGAGGCGGGGCGGGTGGGCCGTGCAGGGGCGTTGGCGCCATGGATGGCGCCATCGAGCTTACAGGGACGTACTTGC
>NZ_SRHZ01000040.1 GCF_004684085.1 Stenotrophomonas maltophilia | reverse complement strand
CTCGCCGGGCATGGCCCGGCGCTACCCACGTCGCGTGTGTTTCATGCCTGCGCCTGCAACCACTCGCGGAACCGCTTTGCCGGCTCACGCTCGGCGCGCGAGCGCAGCCGCGTCAGCCAGTAGCGCCCCAGCTCCAGTGTGGTACCGAACGGCTGCAGCAGCCGGCCTTCAGCCAGCTCCTGCTCGAACATGCGCAAGGGCAGCAGCGCCACGCCCGCGCCACCGACTGCGGCCATCGCCACGGTCAACGACGAATCGAACACCGGTCCGCGCGCTTCCACGCCGCTGACGCCGGCTGCCTGCAGCCAGCGCGGCCATTCGTCGCTGCGGTACGAGCGCAGCAGCGGTAGCGTGCCCAGGTCCCGGGGTTGCTTCAGCCGCCGCGCCAATGCGGGTGCGCACAGCGGTGCGAAGGGCGCATCGAGGATCGCCGTGCAGGCCTGGCCCTGCCAGTCGCCATCACCGAAGCGGATTGCCAGGTCCAGCCCTTCGCCGGCCAGATCGATGCGGTTGTTGTGGGTCTGCAGGCGCAGCTCGATATCCGGGTGCGCGGCCTCGAACGCGGTCAGCCGTGGCAGCAGCCAGCCAGTGGCGAAGGTGCCGACCACGCCCAGCGTCAGCACCTCGCGGGCCGGGCCACCGGTGTAGCGCGCGATACTGGCCGAGATGCGTTCGAACGATTCGTTGAGCACCGGATACAACGCCGCGCCTTCGTCGGTGAGCGCGACGCCGCGCGGCAGGCGATGGAACAGGCGGATGCCGAGCCGGTCCTCAAGCCCGCGGATCTGGTGGCTCAGCGCGGCCTGGCTGACGCACAGTTCCAGCGCGGCGCGGGTGAAGTTCTGGTGGCGGGCCGCCGCCTCGAAGGCACGCAGTGCGTTCAGTGGCAGAGTAGGGTGCAGCATCGGGAGTCGTGAGCCAGGATGATGGCTGATCCTACCTTCTCAATGTCCAGTTCAGGCGAATTAAGGGGTTTATTGCGACAGGCATTAATAAATCTAATGCCTTCCGCTGATTTTTCGCGCTGGTCGCCTGCGCGGGAGGCTTCAATAATCGAAAGGTCCCCCAGGAGAACCCCGCATGCTCGCCCGTCGCCGATTCCTGCAGTTCAGTGGTGCCGCCGTGGCTTCCTCGCTTGCCCTGCCGTTGCTGGCACGTGCGGCAGGCGCCCCCCAGACCGGCGCACCGACCGATGCCGCCATCACCGCCGCTGCCGACTTCGCTGCGCTGGAAAAGGCCTGTGCCGGGCGCCTCGGCGTGACCCTGCTCGACACCGCCAGCGGCCGTCGCTTCGGCCATCGCCAGGACGAGCGTTTCCCGATGTGCAGCACCTTCAAGAGCGTGCTGGCGGCAACGGTGCTCAACCAGGCCGAGCGCACGCCGGCGTTGCTGGACAGGCGCGTGCCGGTGCACGAGGCCGATCTGCTCTCGCACGCACCGGTCACCCGCCGCCATGCCGGCAAGGACATGACCGTGCGCGACCTGTGCCGGGCGACGCTGATCACCAGTGACAACACCGCTGCCAACCTGCTGTTCGGCGTGGTCGGCGGTCCGCCGGCGGTGACCGCCTTCCTGCGCGCCAGCGGCGATGCGGTGAGCCGCAGCGACCGGCTGGAGCCGGAACTGAACAGCTTCGCCAAGGGCGACCCGCGCGACACCACCACGCCGGCGGCGATGGCCGCGACCCTGCAGCGCGTGGTGCTGGGCGAGGTACTGCAGCCAGCGTCACGGCAACAGCTTGCCGATTGGCTGATCGACAACGAAACCGGTGATGCCTGCCTGCGTGCGGGCCTCGGCAAGCGCTGGCGGGTGGGCGACAAGACCGGCAGCAATGGTGAGGACGCGCGCAACGACATCGCTGTGCTGTGGCCGGTGGCCGGTGGCTCGCCGTGGGTGCTGACCGCCTACCTGCAGGCCGGGGCGATCAGCTACGAACAGCGTGCCACGGTGCTGGCCCAGGTGGGCCGCATCGCCGATCGCTTGATCGGCTGAGGTAACCGGGGTCATTCAAACGTGGCTTGCCGGATCGGTTCGGCGCGCGCATCCTGCGCGCCTTCGAACCACACGGAAGTCCCCCCATGAGCCATGAGCTGATCTACCTGCTGCTGATCTTCGCGTTGCTGGTGATACCGCGCGCGCTGCAGCGTTTCAGCCTGCCGGCGCCGCTGACCTGCCTGCTGTTCGGCATCATCGGCATGCTGTGGTTGGGTGACCAGGCGCACGACGCCGTGATCGGTCTGCTGGCCACGCTGGGGATTTCCTCGCTGTTCCTGTTTGCCGGCCTGGAAGTGGACCTGCAGGCGCTGCGCCGTGGCATGTGGCCGCTGCTGGCGCACCTGGTGATCCGCAGCGCCACCCTGTTCGGCGTGGGTTGGCTGGCCTGGCGCTATGCAGGTCTGCCATGGCAGGCCGCCGGGCTGCTGGCGCTGGCGCTGCTGACCCCGTCCACCGGCTTCATCATGGATTCGCTGTCGCGGCTGGGCCTGAGCGAAGACGAGCGCTTCTGGGTGACCAGCAAGGCCATTGCCGGTGAACTGCTGGCGCTGGCCGCCTTGTTCATCGTGCTGCAGGCGGGCGATCCGGGGCATATGGCGCTGTCCAGCCTGGCCCTGCTGGCGATGATGATCGGCCTGCCGCTGCTGTTCATCGCGCTTGGCCGCTGGGTGGCGCCGCATGCGCCGGGTTCGGAGTTCTCGCTGCTGGTGATGGTCGGCATGGTCGCGGCCTACATCACCTACCTGCTGGGCGTGTACTACCTGGTGGGCGCGTTCATCGCCGGCCTGGTCGCGCGCCTGCTGCATCAGCGCATGCCGCTGCTGGCCTCGCACGAGAACCTGCATGCGCTGCGCCTGTTCGCCTCGTTCTTCGTGCCGTTCTACTTTTTCAATGCCGGCACCAAGGTGCCCGCCGAAGCGCTCAGCTTCGAGGCGCTGGGGCTGGGCATCGTGATCACCCTGGTGGTGCTGCCGTTGCGCATCGGCGTGGTCTGGCTGCAGCGCCGGGTGATGTTCGGCGAAAGCTTCCGCAGCAGCCTGCGGGTCTCGCTGGCGCTGGCACCGACGCTGATCTTCACCCTGGTGTTGGCGGCGATCATGCGCGAGCGTTTCCAGATCCCGGCGGTGCTGTTCGGTGCACTGCTGCTCTACGCGGCGTTGACCACGCTGCTGCCTTCGCTGGTGTTCCGCACCCCGTTCGATGTCGATCCGGTTGAACAGGAGCCGGCGGGCGAGGGCGAGGCGGCGCCGGTGGCAGCCACCGAAACGCTGCCGGTGGCGCAGGCAGCTGAACGTTGAACGGGTAGCGCGTGCGGTTTGCGCCCACCGGCCATGGCCGTTAGGGTTGGGGTATGAAACTGCCCGCCGCCGTCACCGCTTCCGTCCTCCTGCTCAGCCTTGCTGCCTGTACGCAGCGCTCCGACACGGTCGCCCATGATCTGGCGACCGCACCGGCCGATGCCTTCATGGCCGCCATCGCCGCGCACTGTGGCCAGGCTTACGCCGGCACCGTAGTGGAAGACACGCCGGCACCGACCGGGAAGGACCCGTTCGCCGGGCAGCGCCTGGTCATGCACGTGCGCGGCTGTGCCGACCCGGCACATGAGCTGCGCATCCCGTTCCATGTCGGTGATGACCATTCGCGCACATGGGTGCTGACCCGCACTCCGAACGGCCTGCGCCTGAAACACGATCATCGCCACGCAGACGGCAGCGCCGACGCGATCACCCTGTACGGCGGCGACAGCACGCCGCCGGGAACCGCCGAGCGCCAGCAGTTCCCGGCCGATACGGATTCGGTGGCGATGTTCCGCCGCGCCGACATGCTGGCCTCGACCCACAACACGTGGGCGATGGAGATCGATCCCGACCAGACCTTCGTCTACGAACTGACCCGGCCAGACGGCCGTCGCTTCCGCGTGCAGTTCGACCTGAGCAAGCCGGTTGACCTGCCGCCCGCACCGTGGGGCGACGAAAAGGCACCCGCGCCCTGATCGCAGGGGCGGATCCCCAGTAGATCCACCCCATGGTAGATCCACCCCATGCGTGGATGCGGGATACCTGACCGGGGTCAGCGCCCGGGCCATCGGCCAGGGATCCGACCCCACGCTCAACGCGTGCCGAAGCGCGCGCGGCAACCGTTGCTCACCCACACCTGACCACGCGCGTACCCCCAGCTGCGGCCTTCCTGGCAGGCGCTGCCTGACAGTTGCTGCTGCAGCACCGGTCGGCCCTGGCGCTCATCCCAGTTGCAGGTCTGCGAACGGTTGTTGTTGCTGCTGCAGGTGACGGAGTAGTTGCGGTCACCGCCGCCGCCCCAACCACCGCCTCCACCACCGCCCCAGCCGCGGGCCTCGGCGAATTCGGCGCGGCAGCCGCCGTTGACCCAGATCGCGCCATTGCGCACGCCCCAGGTGCGGCCTTCGTCGCAGGGGCTGCCGGACAGCTGGCGGACCAGGCGGGCATTGCGCCAGCCGACCTGGCAGCTACGCTCGCGGTTGTTCTGGCTTTCGCAGCGGACCGTTTCGCCCGGGCGGCCATTGTTGCCGCCCCAGCCACCCCCGTTTCCGCCGCCCCAGCCGCCACGGGCCTCCACGAATTCGGCACGGCAGCCGTTGGTGACCCAGATGCTGCCATTGCGGCTGCCCCAGGTGCGTCCTTCATCACAGTCCGAGCCGGACAGCTGGCGCACCAGCTGCGCATTGCGCCAGCCGGTGTTGCAGACCCGTTCGCGGTTGCTCTGGCTTTCGCAGCGGATGACGCCGTTCTGCGCAACGGCGTGCGGGGCGGGCAGGGCAAGGGTGCCCAGTGCGCCCAGGGTGAGGCTCACGGCCAGACTGGCCAGGGACAGCGGTTTCATGGCGGCATCCCATACGGTGGCAGGTGCCCGACTATAGGGAGGGAGGCGATCAAGCCGATGTGACTGGCAGGATTTGCCCCGGCCGGGGCCTCGGCCGCAGAATACGAGGCTTTCCGGCCCCCATCGGGCGCCGGCGTTCTCCAGCGGAGCTTCCCCCCATGCGTACCCACTTCTGCGGCCTGGTCGATGAGACCCTGATTGGCCAGACTGTCACCCTCGCCGGCTGGACCGACGTGGCCCGTAACCAGGGCGGCGTCTGCTTCATCGATCTCCGCGATCATGAAGGCATCGTGCAGGTGACGGTGGAGCTCGACAACGCCGAAGTGTTCGCCGTGGCCGCCAGCCTGGGCTACGAGGACGTGCTGCAGGTGGAAGGCGTGGTGCGTGCCCGCCACGCGGTCAACGACAAGCTGCGCACGGGCAAGGTGGAAGTGATTGCCACTGCCATCACCGTGCTGAACAAGGCGGCGCCACTGCCGTTCCACGCCCACGAGAACCCGGGCGAAGAAACCCGCCTGAAGTACCGCTACCTGGACCTGCGCCGCCCGGAAATGCAGCGCATGCAGCGCACCCGCATCAAGCTGGTGCAGGCCCTGCGCCGCCACCTGGACGAAAAGGGCTTCCAGGACATCGAAACCCCGATCCTGACCAAGGCCACCCCGGAAGGCGCACGCGACTTCCTGGTGCCGGCGCGCATGCACCCGGGCGAGTTCTACGCCCTGCCGCAGAGCCCGCAGCTGTTCAAGCAGATCCTGATGGTGGCTGGCTTCGACCGCTACTACCAGATCGCGCGCTGCTTCCGCGATGAAGCCCTGCGCGCCGACCGCCAGCTGGAATTCACCCAGCTGGACATGGAGTTCGCCTTCGTCCGCGAGGCCGATGTGCAGGACTTCGTGGAAGACATGATCCGCGGCATCTTCAAGGAAGTGGTCGACGTCGAGCTGGCGGCCAGCTTCCCGCGCATGACCTGGGCCGAGGCGATGCGTCGCTACGGTTCGGACAAGCCCGACCTGCGCATTGCGCTGGAGCTGGTGGATGTGGCCGAACTGGTCAAGGACAGCGAGTTCGCCGTGTTCACCGGCCCGGCCAATGACGCCGAAGGCCGTGTGGCCGCACTGCGCATCCCGGGCGGTGCATCGCTCAGCCGCAAGCAGATCGACGAGTACGCCGCGCATGCCGCCAAGTACGGCGCCAAGGGCCTGGCGTACATCAAGATCGCCGACAACGGCGAAGTCAGCTCGCCGATCCAGAAATTCTTCAGCGAAGCGCGCTTCGCCGCCCTGGTCGCGCACGTCGGTGCCGGCAACGGTGACATCGTGTTCTTCGGTGCAGGCGGCTACAACAAGGTGTCCGACTTCATGGGCGCGCTGCGCCTGAAGGCCGGCAAGGACTTCGGCCTGGTCGCCGACGGCTGGGCGCCGCTGTGGGTCACCGACTTCCCGATGTTCGAGTGGGACGAGGAAGCCCAGCGCTACGTCGCCCTGCATCACCCCTTCACCGCCCCGGCCGTGGACGACATCGCCGACCTGCGTGCCAACGCCCGTACCGCCGTTTCGCGCGGCTACGACATGGTGCTCAACGGCAATGAAATCGGCGGCGGTTCGATCCGTATCCACCGTCCGGACATGCAGAGCGCGGTGTTCGAGCTGCTCGGCATCGGTGCCGAAGAAGCCCGCGCCAAGTTCGGCTTCCTGCTGGACGCGCTGAACTACGGCGCGCCGCCGCACGGTGGCATCGCCTTCGGCATCGACCGCATCGCCGCGCTGATGGCCGGCACCGAGTCGATCCGCGACGTCATCCCGTTCCCGAAGACCACCGGTGCACAGGATCTGATGACCGATGCGCCGTCGCCGATCGTCGACGTGCAGCTGGCCGAAGTGCATATCCAGGTTCGCCCCAAGACCAACTGATCAGGAGATCCAGGCAATGACCGAGTTTGCGTTTTCGCTGGAGTGGGAAAAGCTGGGCAATGAAGGCTCCGAGGCCACCCTGGTCACCGAGCGTGCACGCGTGTTCGGTGGTTGGCTGGTCCGCGTCGGTACCAACCCTGCGGCGATGGCCCTGACCTTCGTCGCCGACGGCGAAGCCCGTTGGGACGGTGAAGACTTCGGCGTCGAGGACTACGAGGACGACGAAGAAGAGTACGACGAGGACGAGGACGAGGACGAGGAAGGCGAAGAAGAGGAAGACGGCGAGGAAGAAGAGGACGACGAGGAATACGAAGAGGAAGAGGAAGAAGACGACGAGAAGGCACCGGCGGAACGGGCTTGACCCGAACCGTTGTCCTGACGTCAACTCGCCCCATGTATTCGATCCGCCGCGCTACCGTGGACGACGCGCCGACCCTGTCGGCGCTGGCCGCCCGCACGTTCACCGAAACCTTCGGACATCTTTATCCGCCGCAGGATCTTCAGGCTTTCCTGGATGAGTCCTATACGGTTGAGCGCCAGCGCACGATCCTGGCCCACCCCGACTACGCGGTGTGGCTGCTGGAGCTGGACGGGGAGGCGGTTGGCCATGCTGCCGCCGGCCCCTGTGGCCTGCCGCACCCGGACGTGAAGCCCGGCGATGGCGAACTCAAGCGCCTGTACCTGATCAAGACCCAGCAGAGTTGTGGCTGGGGCAGTCGCTTGCTGGAAACCGCGCTGGCCTGGCTCGAACAGCAGGGCCCGCGCACGCTGTGGCTGGGCGTATGGTCGGAAAACTTCGGCGCGCAACGCTTCTATGCCCGCTATGGTTTCGAGAAGGCCGGCGAGTACCTGTTCCCGGTCGGCGATACCCACGATCTTGAATTCATCCTGCGCCGCGCACCGCGCGAGGCCTGACGTTCACCGCCGCTTGCTGCGCGCGCGTGTTCAATCACCGTACGTTCCTGCCCCGCTGACTGCCAGGCTGTTTGCATGACTCCCCCCGTATTGCTGCTGCATGGCATCTGGAACGCCCGTGCCTGGGTTGGGCCGCTGGCCTGGCGACTGCGCGCGCGTGGCTTCCAGGTGCATGCCTTTGGCTACTCCTCGGTGTTCGGTGGCCCGGATGTGGCGGTGCCGCAGCTGCTGGAGCGGCTGGCCGATGCCGGTCCGCTGTCGCTGGTGGGCCATAGCCTGGGCGGCCTGCTGGCACTGGAGGCATTGCGTCGCAATCCGCAGTTGCCGGTGCAGCGCGTGGTCTGCCTGGGGTCGCCACTGCGCGGCAGCGGTACGGCGCGCTCGCTGTCCGAGCATGGCTGGGGGCTGGCGCTGGGCCGCAGCAGCGAACTGCTGCTCGATGGCCTGCCGGACTGGCAGGGCAAGGCTGAGGTGGGCCTGATTGCGGGCTCGGTGCCACACGGGCTGGGCAGTCTGCTGGGGGCCATTGACGATGCCTCCGACGGTACCGTGGCGCTGGCCGAGACCCGCCTGCCGGGCTTGGCCGACCACTGTGTGGTGCGGACCAGCCACAGCGGCCTGGTGGTGTCGCCGGATGCGGCGCGGCAGACCGCGCACTTCCTCCGCCATGGCCAGTTCGACCATGGACGCGACGCCGTCGCAGCGTAATGCGGTTCGCCGGGCATGGCCCGGCGCTACCGGCCTGCCTGGGTGGGTGCGAACCGACCTGCCTTGGTGGGTGCGAACCGTTGGTTCGCACGCTCTTGGCCGGGCCACACCCGGCGGCATCCTGCCGTCCTCGACACGGTCACGGGGTCCGATCAGGTAGAATCCGCGGCCTTATCCATCAACGCACGTACGGAAAGACCCATGGGTAGAGGCCCCTCCATCGAAAACCGCAAAAACGCGTCTGACGCGAAGCGCGGCAAGATTTTCACCAAGATCATCCGTGAGATCGGCGTTGCCGCGCGCGGCGGTGGAGGCGACCCCAACAACAACCCGCGCCTGCGCGTGGCGATGGACAAGGGCCTGACCGCGAACATGTCCAAGGACGTGATCGAGCGCGCCATCAAGAAGGCCACCGGTGAGCTGGAAGGCGTCGAGTACGAAGAGATCCGCTACGAGGGCTATGCCCCGGGTGGCGTGGCCGTCATCGTCGACTGCCTGACCGACAACCGCGTGCGCACCGTCGCCGACGTCCGCCATGCGTTCAGCAAGTGCGGCGGCAACATGGGCACCGAAGGCTCGGTGAGCTTCATGTTCAAGCGCGTGGGCGTGCTGCATTTCGCCGCAGGTGCCGATGAGGACGCCATCTCCGAAGCGGCCATCGAGGCCGGTGCGGACGACATCGTGGTCTATCCCGAAGATGGCGCGATCGACGTGCTCACGGCCGCCGACAGCTACCATGCGGTCAAGGAAGCGATGGAAGCGGCCGGGCACACGCCGGATCATGCGGAACTGACCTTCCGTGCTGACAACGACATCAAGGTTGAAGGCGACACCGTCCTGCAGGTCAAGAAGCTGCTGGACATGCTGGAAGACCTCGACGACGTGCAGGACGTGTATTCCAACGCCGATCTCGGCGCGGACGCTTACGCCTGAACGGACGCATCGCCGGTCGCCTTTGGCGGCCGGTGAGCGGACAATGCGCACCATGATGACCCCAGCCGTTTCCTGCCATTGCCGCCGCCAGCGTCCGTCCCGGGCCTTCGGCAGCCGCGTGTGTGCCGCATGACCCGCATTCTCGGCATCGACCCGGGTTCGCAGCGGACCGGGGTCGGCATCATTGATGTCGATGCCACCGGCCGGGTGAGCCATGTCCATCACCAACCGCTGGTGCTGCTGGGCGCCGATGACTTCCCGCAGCGGATGAAGCTGCTGGTGCTGGGCCTGGCCGAGTTGTGCCAGCAGTTCCAGCCCACCGAAGTGGCCATCGAAAAGGTGTTCATCGCGCGCAACCCCGATTCGGCGCTGAAGCTGGGCCAGGCCCGCGGCGCGGCGATCTCGGCCGTGGTGCTGCGTGACCTGCCGGTGCACGAATATGCCGCCAGCGAGATCAAGCTGGCCGTGGTCGGGCGCGGTGGCGCCGAAAAGCAACAGGTTCAACACATGGTCGGGCTCATGCTCAACCTGAAAACCAAGCTGCAGGCCGACGCGGCCGACGCGTTGGCCGTGGCCATCACCCATGCCCATGTACGGGCAACGGCCAACCGCCTGGGGCTGACTGCCCGCCAGGCGTGGGGCCGCAAATGAGGAGCTGCACGCAATGATCGGTCGACTGCGCGGCATCGTCGCCTACAAGGCGCCGCCGTGGCTGGTGGTGGACGTGAACGGAGTGGGCTACGAACTGGAGGCGCCGATGAGCACCTTCTACGACCTGCCCGAGCTCGGCCGCGAGGTCACCCTGTACACCCATTACTCGCAGAAGGAAGACAGCGTCTCGCTGTACGGCTTCCTGCGCGAGGGTGAGCGCAGGCTCTTCCGCGATGTGCAGAAGGTCAGCGGCATCGGCGCGAAGATCGCGCTGGCCGTGCTGTCCGGTGTCACCGTCGAGGAATTCGCGCGCATGGTCCAGGCCGGCGACATCACCGCGCTGACCCGCATTCCCGGCATCGGCAAGAAGACCGCCGAGCGCATGGTGCTGGAGCTGCGCGACCGTGCTGCCCAGTTCGGCGCCGGTGGCGCGCTGCCGACGGGCAGTGGCCCGGCCCCGGCCGATCCGCTGTCCGATGCCACCGTGGCCCTGCAGCAGCTGGGCTACAAGCCGGCCGAAGCGGCGCGCATGGCCCGCGATGCCTTCAATGAAGGTGACGAAGTGGCCACCGTGATCCGCAAGGCGCTGCAGTCGGCGCTGCGCTGACCCGCATTCCTTTCCCCCAACCAACCGCCTGAGCTTCGCCAGGAGTCCCATGTCCAGCAGTCAAACCCCGCACGCAGCCGCCCCTGGCGGCCATGGTCACGCCCCTCCAGCCGGAGGCCTGGCGCTGATCATCGGTGCGATCGGCGTGGTGTTCGGCGATATCGGTACCAGCCCGCTGTACACCCTGAAGGAGGCGTTCTCGCCGCACTACGGGCTCACCAGCGACCATGACACCGTGCTGGGCGTGCTGTCGCTGGCGTTCTGGGCGCTGAACATCGTGGTCACTCTGAAGTACGTGACCATCATCATGCGCGCCGACAACGATGGCGAAGGCGGCATCATGGCGCTGATGGCGCTGACCCAGCGCACGTTGCGCAATGGTTCGCGCTCGGCCTATGTGGTCGGCATCCTCGGTATTTTTGGTGCCTCGCTGTTCTTCGGCGATGGCGTGATCACGCCCGCGATATCGGTGCTGGGTGCGGTCGAAGGCCTGGAGGTTGCCGCGCCGGGACTGCACGCCTTCATCGTGCCGATCACCGTGGTGGTGCTGCTGGCGGTGTTCGCGGTACAGCGCTTTGGCACCGCGAAGATCGGCAAGCTGTTCGGGCCGATCACCTCGATCTGGTTCATTTCGCTGGCGGCGATCGGAATCTACAACATCGTCGATGCACCGGAAGTGCTGAAGGCGTTCAACCCGTGGTGGGCGATCCGCTTCTTCATGGAGCATGGCTGGCACAGCATCTTCATCCTGGGCGCGGTGGTGCTGGCAGTCACCGGCGGTGAGGCGTTGTACGCCGACATGGGCCACTTCGGTGCCAAACCGATCCGCCATGCCTGGTACTTCTTCGTGCTGCCGTGCCTGGTGCTGAACTACCTGGGGCAGGGCGCGCTGGTGCTCAACCACCCCGAGGCGGTGAAGAACCCGTTCTTCGAAGCGGTGCCGTCGTGGGCGCTGTACCCGATGATCATCCTGGCCACCATGGCGGCGGTGATCGCCTCGCAGTCGGTCATCACCGGTGCCTTCTCGGTCTCGCGCCAGGCCATGCAGCTGGGCTACATCCCGCGCATGCGCATCAAGCACACCTCGCACGACACCATCGGCCAGATCTACATCCCGGGCATCAACTGGGGCATCGCGGTGATGGTGATCGGCCTGGTGCTGGCCTTCCGCAGCTCGTCCAACCTGGCCGTG
This sequence comes from Stenotrophomonas maltophilia, assembly GCF_004684085.1. GTDB lineage: Bacteria > Pseudomonadota > Gammaproteobacteria > Xanthomonadales > Xanthomonadaceae > Stenotrophomonas > Stenotrophomonas maltophilia_AS. The sequence continues at coordinate 1,019 of NZ_SRHZ01000040.1, read as the reverse complement.
GCCTACGGCATCTCGGTGTCGGCCACGATGCTGATCGATACCCTGCTGCTGGCGCTGGTGGCCCGTTCACTGTGGCCAAAGGCGCGCAACTGGATCCTGCCGCTGTGCGTGGTGTTCTTCGTCATCGACCTGGGCTTCGTCATCGCCAACGGTGCCAAGCTGCTGCAGGGCGCGTGGTTCCCGGTGGTGCTGGGCATCTTCCTGTTCACCATGATGCGGACCTGGCGCCGTGGCCGCGAGCTGCTGCGCGATGAGATCCGCAAGGACGGTATCCGCATCGACACCTTCCTGCCGGGCCTGATGCTGGCACCGCCGGTGCGTGTGCCGGGCACCGCGGTGTTCCTCACCGCCGACCCGACCGTGGCCCCGCACGCGTTGATGCACAACCTCAAGCACAACAAGGTGCTGCATGAGCGCAACGTGTTCCTGCACGTGGTGACCCTGCCGGTGCCGTATGCGGCGGAGGGCCAGCGCTTGAAGATCGAGTCGGTGGGTGACGAGTTCTACCGGGTCTACGTGCGCTTCGGCTTCATGGAGACCCCGGACGTGCCGCTGGCGCTGATGCGCTCGTGCGACCACGGTGGCATCTATTTCGACCCGATGGACACCACGTTCTTCGCCAGCCGCGAAACCATCGTCGCCACTGCCAACCGCGGCATGCCGATCTGGCGCGACAAGCTGTTCGCGCTGATGCATCGCAACGCCGCCCCGGCCACGGGCTTCTTCCGGATTCCGGGCAACCGCCTGGTCGAGCTGGGTGCCCAGGTCGAGATCTGACCCCGCGGGGTCGGATCCTTTTTCCGCAGGAAAAAGGCTCTGACCCCATGTTTCGCGCGTTCGGGAGTGGGGTCAGAGCCGTTTTCCGTTGGAAAACGGATCCGACCCCGTGCCGACCAACGGTCGGCACCCACCAGAGCAGTGATGCCGTTCCGACAGCTCGCAGGAAACTGTCGAAGGCGGGGTGGGTCCGGTTGCGGGGGCGTGAGCCGCATGGATGCGGCGACCGAGCTTACATGGAC
>NZ_SRHZ01000004.1 GCF_004684085.1 Stenotrophomonas maltophilia | reverse complement strand
CAGATCCCTTTTGCGACGCAAAAGGGATCTGACCCCAGCAACAGAAGCCGGCCAGCGGCCGGCTCTACCGAATTACCGGGCGCCGATCGCGCGCAGGCAGAAGCTGCAGATCGCGTCCACCAGCGCGTCCTCGTCGCGGTGCGCTTCACGGCTGGGCGCGGTGGGGCCAACCATCGCTTCGGTGAAGGCACCGACCAGGCAGGCGGCGGCCACATGCGCGTCCTGCGCCGGCAGCTCACCGGCCGCCACGCCCTCCTCCACCAGCCGCAGGAACACGTCGCCGAAGGCACGGCGGCCGCGCATGCGCTCGGCCTCCACTTCCGGATCGACCGGTTCAACGATGAAGGCATGGGCCAGCCCCGGCCCGGCCAGGGCGCGGCGGACGAAGGCGGTGATCGCCAGCCGCAGGCGCTCGCTGGCTACCTCCGGGCCGCTGGCGATGCGCTCCATGATGGCCACCTCGTGGGCCACCGCGGCGTTGAGCACCTCCACGAACAGCTCGGCCTTGGAGGGGAAATGGCGGTAGATCAGGCCGGTGGACACCCCCGCCTGGGTTGCCACGGCGGTCACCGGGGCGTTGCGCCAGCCACCGGCGGCAACCCGTTCACGGGTCGCCAGCAGGATCCGCTCACGGACCCCGGCCAGGCGTTCTTCCATCAATGCAGAGCGTTTGTAGGCCATGTTCTGATTCTAGATTCAATTGTTGAATTTGTATTCACTTCTTTCCCGAACCCCGCTACGCTGGGGTCCAATCGCCCGTGCGGATGGCCGTCCCTGAAACAGCCATCCGCTCCCCGCCGGGTGCGTCCATTCCCTGCAGTCCCGTCGTGGAGCCACCGCAATGCACGTGCCATCCCTGAACTTCGACCTTGGCGAAGACATCGACCTGCTGCGCCAGAGCGTGGCCCATTTTGCCGCCGCCGAGGTCGCACCGCTTGCCGCCGAGGCCGATGCCACCAACCAGTTCCCGCTGGCCCTGTGGCCGAAGCTGGGCGAACAGGGCCTGCTTGGCCTCACCGTGGAAGAAGAATACGGCGGCACCGGCATGGGCTACCTGGCCCACGTGGTGGCGATGGAAGAGATCTCGCGTGCCTCCGGTGGCATCGGCCTGTCCTACGGCGCACACTCCAACCTGTGCGTGAACCAGCTGCGCAAGAACGGCAACGAAGCGCAGAAGCAGCGCTTCCTGCCGGGCCTGTGCAACGGCAGCCTGATCGGCGCGCTGGCGATGAGCGAGCCGGGTGCCGGTTCGGACGTGGTGTCGATGAAGCTGCGCGCCGACAAGCGCGGCGACCGCTACGTGCTCAACGGCAACAAGATGTGGATCACCAACGGCCCCGATGCCGACGTGCTGGTGGTCTATGCCAAGACCGATGCGCAGGCAGGTGCCAAGGGCATCACCGCGTTCCTGGTCGAAAAGGGCATGAAGGGTTTCTCCACCGCGCAGAAGCTGGACAAGCTGGGCATGCGCTCCTCGCCCACCTGCGAGCTGGTGTTCCAGGACTGCGAAGTACCCGAAGAAAACGTGCTGGGCCAGGTCGGTGGCGGCGTGCGTGTGCTGATGTCCGGCCTGGACTACGAGCGCGTGGTGCTGTCCGGTGGCCCGCTGGGCCTGATGGCCGCGGCCATGGACGTGGTGATGCCGTACGTGCACGAGCGCCACCAGTTCGGCGAGGCGATCGGCAGCTTCCAGCTGATCCAGGGCAAGATCGCCGATATGTATGTGGGCCTCGGCGCCTGCCGCGCCTATGTCTATGCCGTGGCGCGCGCCTGCGACCAGGGCCGCACCACCCGCCAGGACGCCGCCGGTGCCATCCTGTACGCCGCCGAGAAGGCCACCTGGCTGACCGGCCAGGCGATCCAGATCCTGGGCGGTAACGGCTACATCAACGAGTATCCGACCGGCCGTTTGTGGCGCGACGCCAAGCTGTATGAAATCGGCGCCGGCACCTCGGAGATCCGCCGCATGCTGATCGGCCGCGAATTGTTCCAGCGCACCCTGTAAGGCCACCGCGATGACCGTTCTGAACAGCCAGCTGCAACCGGGCAGCGAAACCTTTGAAAGCAACCGCGCGGCGATGCAGGCCGTGATTGATGACCTGCACGCCACCCTCGCCCGCACCGCGCTGGGCGGTAGCGAGGCGGCACGTGCCAAGCACACCGCGCGCGGCAAGCTGCTGGTGCGCGACCGCATCGATGCGCTGCTCGACGCGGGCAGCGCATTCCTGGAAATCGCGCCGCTGGCCGCACACGGCATGTACGAAGATGCCGTGCCTGCCGCCGGCGTGGTGGCCGGCATCGGCCGGGTGAGCGGCGTCGAATGCGTGATCGTGGCCAACGACGCCACGGTCAAGGGTGGCACCTACTACCCGATGACGGTGAAGAAGCACCTGCGCGCGCAGGAGATCGCCGAGCAGAACCATCTGCCGTGCATCTACCTGGTCGATTCCGGTGGCGCGTTCCTGCCGCTGCAGGACGAAGTCTTCCCCGACCGCGATCATTTCGGCCGCATCTTCTACAACCAGGCCAACCTGTCCGCGCAGGGCATTCCGCAGATCGCCTGCGTGATGGGCAGCTGCACCGCCGGTGGCGCCTACGTGCCGGCGATGAGCGACGAGACCGTGATCGTGCGCGAACAAGGCACGATCTTCCTCGGCGGCCCGCCGCTGGTGAAGGCCGCCACCGGTGAAGTGGTCACGGCCGAAGAACTGGGCGGTGCCGACGTGCACACGCGCATCTCCGGCGTGGCCGACCACATGGCCGACAACGACCTGCAGGCGCTGGCACGGGTTCGCGCGATCATCGCCCAACTCAACTGGCGCAAGCCGGAACCGGCGATGGCGGTGCAGGCCTCCGAAGAACCGCTGCTGCCGGCACACGACCTGTACGGGGTGATCCCGGCCGATACGCGCAAGCCCTACGACGTGCGCGAAGTGATCGCGCGCCTGGTCGATGGTTCGCGCTTTGACGAGTTCAAGCCGCGCTATGGCGCAACGCTGGTCACCGGCTTCGCACATCTGAACGGCTACCCGATCGGCATCATCGCCAACAACGGCATCCTGTTCTCGGAGTCGGCACTGAAGGGCGCGCACTTCATCGAACTGTGCACCCAGCGCAACATTCCGCTGGTGTTCCTGCAGAACATCACCGGCTTCATGGTCGGCCGCAAGTACGAACAGGGCGGCATCGCCAAGGACGGGGCCAAGCTGGTGATGGCCGTGGCCTGCGCCAAGGTGCCCAAGTTCACCGTTGTGATCGGCGGCTCGTTCGGCGCCGGCAACTACGGCATGTGCGGCCGCGCCTATTCGCCCAACTTCCTCTGGATGTGGCCGAACGCACGCATCGGCGTGATGGGCGGCGAACAGGCCGCCAGCGTGCTGGCCACGGTCAAGCGCGATGGCATCGAAGCCAAGGGCGGCCAATGGCCAGCGGCGGAAGAAGATGCGTTCAAGGCGCCGATCCGCGACCAGTTCGAGCAGCAGGGCCACCCTTACTACGCCAGCGCGCGCCTGTGGGACGACGGCGTGATCGATCCGGCCGACACCCGCCGCGTGCTGGCCCTGGCCCTTTCTGCCAGCCTCAACGCCGCCCCGCAGCAGACGCGCTTCGGCGTGTTCCGCATGTAACCTGTGCCATGACCGAGTCTGTTGCCATGTTCAGCAAGATCCTGATCGCCAATCGTGGCGAGATCGCCTGCCGCGTCATCGCTACCTGCCGCCGCCTTGGCATCGCGACTGTGGCGGTGTATTCCGATGCCGACCGCAACGCGCGCCACGTACGCCTGGCCGACGAAGCCATCCATGTCGGCGCTGCTGCTGCGCGCGAGAGCTACCTGCGCGGCGATGCCCTGCTCGACGCCGCACGCCTTACCGGCGCGCAGGCGATCCACCCCGGCTACGGCTTCCTGTCCGAGAACGCCGACTTCGCCGATGCCTGCGCTGCGGCCGGCATCACCTTCATCGGCCCGCCGGCCAGCGCCATCCGCGCGATGGGTGACAAGAGCGCGGCCAAGGCGCTGATGGCCAAGGCCGGCGTACCGCTGACGCCGGGCTACCACGGTGACCAGCAGGCGCCGGACTTCCTGCGCACGCAGGCCGACGGCATCGGCTATCCGGTGCTGATCAAGGCCAGCGCCGGCGGCGGTGGCAAGGGCATGCGCAAGGTCGAACGCAGCGAGGACTTCGTCGATGCACTGGCCAGCTGCCAGCGCGAGGCGGCCTCGGCGTTCGGCAATGACCACGTGCTGGTCGAGAAATACGTCGAGCGCCCGCGCCACATCGAGATCCAGGTGTTCGGCGACAGCCACAGTGATGCGGTCTACCTGTTCGAGCGCGACTGCTCGGTGCAGCGCCGCCACCAGAAGGTGCTGGAAGAAGCCCCGGCGCCGGGCATGAGCGCAGAACGCCGCGCGGCGATGGGCAAGGCCGCGGTCGATGCCGCGCGCGCCGTGGGCTACGTCGGAGCCGGCACGGTGGAGTTCATCGCCGGCCCGGATGGCGATTTCTACTTCATGGAAATGAACACCCGCCTGCAGGTCGAGCACCCGGTGACCGAGTACATCACCGGCACCGATCTGGTGGAGTGGCAGCTGCGCGTTGCCTCGGGCCAACCGCTGCCGCTGCGCCAGGAGCAGCTGGCGATCCATGGCCATGCGATCGAAGCGCGCCTGTATGCCGAGGATGCCGACCGTGGCTTCCTGCCGTCCACCGGTACCCTGCGTCGACTGCGCCTGCCGACGCCGTCGGCGAACGTGCGCGTGGATTCCGGCGTGGAGGAAGGCGACAGCATCACCCCGTACTACGACCCGATGATTGCCAAGCTGATCGTCTGGGACGTGGACCGCGACGCCGCACTGCGCCGCATGAGCCAGGCCCTGGCCGATTGCCAGGTGGTAGGCGTAACCACCAATGCCGGCTTCCTGCGCCGGCTGGTGAACACCGATTCGTTCACGCATGCCAAGCTGGATACCGCACTGATCGAACGCGAGCAGGCGGCGTTGAGCGCGGTGGGCGACAGCGATGATGCCTTGTGGCTGCTGGCCGCCGTGGCCGCTGCCGCAAGCACTGCACGTGCGAGCGCCGACGCCCGCGACCCGCATTCGCCGTGGCAGGCACAGGACAGCTGGCGCCTTGGCGCGTCCGCGCCGCGCGTGCTGCCGCTGCAGCAGGGCGAACGCAAGCACACGCTGAAGGTGTGGGCGCAGGCCGATGGCTCGCGCGTGCAGCGCGATGACACCGCGCCGGTGCAGGTGATCGGCACGGCCGATGCGCAGCGCCTGTCGGTGCAGTTGGACGGCCGCCGCTGGCAGCTGCAGCTGCTGCGCGAGGGCGACCAGCTGTACCTGTTCGGTGCCGATGGCCAGCACCGCTTCACCCTGCACGATCCTGTGGGCGAATCGGAGCATGCCGTGGCCGATGCGGGCAGCCTGCTGGCGCCGATGCCGGGCAGGATCGTGGCCACGCTGGTCGCCGCCGGTACCGAGGTCAAGCGCGGTACGCCGCTGGTGGTGCTGGAAGCAATGAAGATGGAGCACACGCTGCAGGCACCGGCGGACGGCACGGTGAAGGGGTACCGCGCCAAGGCCGGTGACCAGGTCGGCGACGGTGCGGTACTGGTGGACTTCGAGGCGGAATGACGGCCGTAGCGCCCGTCAGCGGTGCCTTCACCCACCAGGCAGGGCAACAGCCCGGCGGGTGTGGACCCAGGTCCGCACCCGCCCGCCGCAGGCCATGAACGCGCAGAGCCAAGGCCGTCAGCGTTGCGGGGTGCCGTTCCCTGGCGGCCGTGGTGCCGGCCACACACGGCCGATCGGATCCAGTTCGGCGGTGGTCATCTCACCTGCGCGCCAACCAAGGCCACACACGGCCAGCGCGCCTTCGGTCATCGCCTGCAGGCCAAACGCGCGCTCGGCTTCGAGCTCATTGATGGCCGCCGTCACGAACGCACCGAGTCCCTGCGCAGTGGCGGCGCTGTAGAGCGCCTGCGAGACGTGCCCGGCATCCAGCGTGACCGCGCGGTAGGCCTTGGCATGCCCGCGATACTTCCAGTAACTGCGTTCGAAACGGCAGACCAGGACGAGCAGAACGTGCGCATCGGCGAACCAGTCCTGTCCCGCCAGCAACCTCAGGCAGAACCCGGGTAGATCGCCAGGTTGCGTCGGCAGCGGCGCCAGCTCATGCGCAACGGCGTGGTAGTGGTACAGCCCTGCTGCCAGCCCCTCCACATGGCGCACCACCACGTAGGCTTCCAAGGGGTGCAGGCTTCCGGCGGAGGGTACGTTCTTCTTCAGGAAGCGCACGCCCGGGTCGGTCTCCACCTGCGCCTGTGCCATCAGCACCTGCTGCAGCAGACGGGCCAGCAGCGGCAGCGGCAACGCACGCCCCGTGTCGAAATTGCGGCAGGTGGCACGTGCCTGCAGCTGCGCCTGCATCGGGTCATCCCCGCAGCGCGGCAACGCGCGTGCTCCTGCCCGACGCGGTGGCGCCTCGGCAGGCGGCGCGCCGAAGCTGCGCACCAGATCCTGTGCGGTCACCAGCTGGCTGCGCTGCATGTCGCCCAGACTGTCCACGCCATCCCAGCGCGAATGCTGGTAGTGCAGCGCCGACAATGGCCACCAGTGACTGTCGCGTACCTGCTGCTCGATCGCCAGGGCCTGCGCGTGGGCCGGATCATCGCTGACCAGCAACCCCAGTTCCAGCAGCGTCAGGACATCAGCGCGCGCCTGCGGATCCGAAGGAAGCGGCTGCCATTGCTCGGCGCTGCACTGGAGCAGCCACATGCAGCTTGCTGCATCGATCACACGCGGTTCCCGCAGGTGCGCGGCACGGACCTGCAGCGAACGCTCGAAATCAACGCCGGTGCCGCCACCCAGTACGCCAGCCAGGTCGAACCTGGGGCGCTCGATCGGCTCCACCATCATCATCAGGCAACGGCGGAAATTCATGTGGATCTGTCATCCCAGGGCCTGCAGGGTCGACGATCATAGCGCGCGGCCTGCAGGCAGCCATCAACTCCCCTGTACGGCAGCCGATACTTGTACTTTCCCACCTTCTGGTAGTGCCCCATGTCTGCATCACCCCTTTCCGCCGACGTCGTCCAGCAGCTGCTGGAGCGCTTGTCCCACGACGATGACTTCCGCGTAGCCTTCAGTGCCGACCCGGGCAAGGCCCTGCTGGCGCTGGGTGCCGACGAAGCGACCGTGCGTGCCTGCCGCGCGCCGCTGGCGACGCTGGGGGGCAAGCAGGAGTTCGCCGAGGCGGCCTCGCGCATGAGCAACCTGCTGAGCGCACGCGCGGCCTTCAACGTGCCGTTCCTGTTCGAGGACGGCCTGCCCGGCCTGAAGCACGATTGATCGATCAGGGCGCGACCGGCGCGCCTGTGCCAGCGGCGACGGTTGTGCTTTTCTGGAGGGCCAGCCGCTGCGCGTCCATGACGTTCAGCGGCAGCAGCGCGTAGTCGCCGATGCTTTCGGCGAAGGCCAGGCCCGCATGACGCTGCAGCCAATGCGCCTGCCGAACGGCAGCATCGTGGTCGCCGCGTGCACGCAGCAGGTCCAGCTGCAACACCCGCCACTGGAACAGGCTTGCATCGGGTTGCTGGGCCAGCAGTGACTGCGCGCGTGCCAACTTGCCCTGGTCGAACGCGATACGCGCCTGCAACAGGTTCCACAGTTCGCGCAGGCGAGGATCACCATCCAGCTCGGGCAGGGCCTGCAACGCGTCCTGCCGATTGGCCACCACGGACGCCTGTCCGGCACGTACGGCGTGGTAGGCCGTCGCCAAGGCAATGAATGCGTTGCGGCGCGCCGGCGCCGGCTGGCTGCGATCGATGGCCGCCAATGCCCGGTCCAGTACCTGCTGGTACTGCTGTTCCACAGCCGGGGCACCGGCTTGCCTGCGCCACGCCAATGCCTGCAGGGCCAGGATGTCGCACATGCCGCCACGCGTTCTGCACTGCGACGCCAGCTGCTGCATGTCAGCGGCCGCTTCGGTCCTGCGATCCTGCATGGCCAGCACCGCCGCGCGCTCCATGCGCGTGCCAAGCCCGAGCGGCGCCATGGCTTCGAAACTGGCGTTGGCTGCAGCGAAATCGCCGGTCAGTGCTGCCAGCACCGGCTCCATGCCGTCGCCATTCCAGCCCGGATGCAACCGGGCGCCCCGCAGCGCGGCATCGGCGGCGCCCGTCTCTCCGCGTGCCAGCTGGATACGTGCGACGAATGCCAGCACCAAGGCGCGACGCGAGTGCTGGCGGCCAAGCAATGGCTGGGCAGCTGCCAGGGCGCCGTCATAGTCCCCCTGCGCAAACAGCACCAGTGCGTAGTTCATCCAGCCCGCCGGATCATCCGGATACAGCTCGGTCAGCATCCGCCACTTGTCGGCGATGCGTGCCGGCGGCGCCCCTTCAAAATCGGCCGCCCAGGCATCCAGATACAGCTGGTCGCGCGCGGTCAGGTGCGCGCGCTGGCTGACCGCCTTCTGGTACAGCGCCGCGGCCTGCTCCAGATTGCCCTTGGCATGCTGGATGTTCATCTGCCCGACGTAAGCAAAGGCGAAGGCAGGATCCAGCCGGGTCGCCTGCTCGAAGAACATCAGCGCATCGTCGTAGCGCGCAGCAGCCGTCGCATCGACGCCCTTGGCATAGGCATGCAGCGCATCCAGATTGGCGGTGGCCACGGTAGGCAGCGGTCGCTGGTCAGCGCCGACGTCGCGCAGCGCTTCACCAAGATCGGTGCGCAGCGCGGCAACCACGTGATCGGTCGAGGCGAGGATCGAATCCAACCCCCGGCCGTCGGCATAGCGCGTGTAAACGGTCTGCCCGCTGCGCGGATCCACGACTTCGACACTGACCCGCACCTTGCCGTTGAGCTCCAGCACACTGGGAATCAGTACCGCACGCACCCCATCGCGCAACGCAACCTCGATGGCCAGCCTGCGGTCCAGCCGCGCCTGCGGCGGACGCTGCATCAGCTGCAGGGTGTCGCGCACCTTCAGCTCGCTGAGGATGTTGACGAAACGCGACTGCCCCAGGCTGATGTACAGCGCCTGCTCCAGGCTGCTGTCCAGCTGGGGATAAGCCGTGGTGTTGTGCACCGCCGCCACGATCACCCAGTCGCGTTCGGCGAAGGCGATGGCCGGTGCCGGCCGCAGCAGTGTCCACAGCAGCACGCACAGGGCCAGCGCCAGCGCCACTTCCGTCACCAGTGCCGCCGGGCGCTGCCACAGCGGGAGATCGCGCCACGCCTTTTCGCCGGAACGTGGCCGACGCAGCGGCGCACTGCCGCGCAGGCCGACTTCGAAGACTTCCTGGCGTTCACTGATGCCTTTGAAACGCCACCGCCCGTGGTCCTTCCAACGCAGTTCGTCGGCGGCCCAAGGCAGCTCACTGCTGGCCCGGCGCGCCATCTTCTCGGCCGTCGACGAGAGCAGCACCTGGCCCGGCCAGGCCAGCTGCATCAGGCGAGCGGCCATCGGCTTGGCCAGACCTTCCACTTCCACCGGCTTGGCGCCATGCGCCATCGCCTCGGCGCTGTTGTTCCACAGCAGCACGTCGCCGACATGCAGCCCGGCCCGCGCCCGCAGTACGATGCCGCGCTCACGGCCCAGCGAATCCACGGCACTCTGGTAGGCCAGCGCGAATCCAACACCGTCGATGGTGCGCTCGAACAGCATGAACAACCCGTCGGAACGATCAATCAACTGCCCGTTCCAGCGCTGCTGCAACGCCAGTACCAGGCGATCGTGCTGCTGGAACAGTTCGGCTGCGGCGATGTCGCCGATGCTTTCGACCAACTGCAGCGAATCGCACAGGTCAGTGAACAGCAGCGCCCGTAACAGAGGGCTCTGCAGTGGCGTAGGTTCCTGCGGAATGTCCATTGCCACCTCCTGTGGTCATTGTCCGTGGTCGGGATCGGGGTCTGGACCCCAGCGCAGGCAGTTCCCGCCCGCGCGCTTGGCGCGGTACAGTGCGCGATCGGCGCACGCATACCATTCACTCCAGCCCGCCTCCGGCTGCAGCAGGCAGGCGCCGATACTGACCAGGCTCACGTGTGGCGTAGCGTGATTCCGCTCGATCAGGCCGTGTACGGCAGCCAGGATGAACTCCGCCGCATGCTGCACAAGGTCATGATCACCGCGGCGCAGCAGCAGGCAGAACTCATCGCCGCCCAAGCGGCAGGCAAGATCGTGCTCCCCGGCCTTCGAACGCAGGATGTTGCCCATGCTCTGCAGCACACGGTCTCCGGCCTGGTGCCCGTGCCGATCGTTGATCTGCTTGAAACGGTCACAGTCGATCAACAGCAGCGCCTGTGGCTGGTCGTCCTGCTGCGCACGGCATTCCTGCAGATACAGCGTCAATCCACGCCGGTTGTGCAGACCGGTCAGCTCATCGGTGCGCACCAGCTCACGGGTATGGGTCAGCTGGTGGGTGGTGATGTAAAGATTGTCGAGTGCGGTTTCCAGATCATGGTTGCGTCGACGCAACTGGCTGATCAGGGCCTGCTCATTGGTCAGCACGCGCATGATCGTGCGCCGCAGGAAGTGCGAAACCAGCCCGGGATCGATGTCGACCAGTTGCTGGAAATCAGTCGGGCCCAGCTCCAGCACCTCGCAGTCGAACAGCGCGCGCGCTCCGGCACTGCGCAGGTGATCACCGACCAACAGGCCAAGCTCTCCGAAGAACTCACGCTGACCCAACGTCTTGATCACCAGGTCCTCGCCGAAATCCAGTTCGATCTGGCCCTCGAGGATCACATACATCCGCTCGCCGCGGTGCCCGCGCTGGAAAATCCACTGTCCGGCATGGAACTTGCATCGGCGGGCGAATTTCGCGAACAATTCGACCTCGGCCTCCGAAAGCAGCGCATGCACGACCTCGGCCATCGCCACTTGGGCGATACCTGTCGTTGCGTCAACGTTCTCGGCCGCACCCCTGCCGGTCATTCCCTGCACCTGCCGCCAGCGTCCCCTGGTGAGCCGCGGAGCATAGCACTGCTTTAAAGTGTGCGCCCTATCTCATTTTTAATGCGCCAACGATCTTGCCTGATGTGAAGATGCGTGCTGCCGTTCTGGTCATGGGTGTCCGCGCAAAAGTCCTGCCGGATCAATCCGATGGCTGCCTTCACGAGGGTTCGGCCAAGTTGCTGGCAGGCAGGGTGCGCCTGATTGACGCTGCCTGCTTACGACGCGATTGCATCGATACAACAACGCCGGCAGGTCCCCCGACCGGCCGGCGTTGTCTGGCCCTTCCCTGGCCACCCTGATCGTTGGTAGTACCGGCCGCTGGCCGGCAACCCGCCGATGTTCCCGGACTCCACGTGGTTGCCGGCCTACGGCCGGCACTACCGCATCACGCAGCGCGCTCGCTGCGCCCGCCATGGAACTGTTCTTCCTCGGTTGAACCGGTCAGCGCCGTGGTCGACGACTGGCCCTGCTGGATCGCCTGGGTCACTGCGTCGAAGTAGCCGGTGCCGACCTCGCGCTGGTGCTTGACGGCAGTGAAGCCGCGCTCGGCCGCTTCGAACTCGGCTTCCTGCAGTTCCACGAAGGCACTCATCTGGCGGCGCGCATAGCCGTGGGCCAGGTTGAACATGCCGTAGTTCAGTGCGTGGAAACCGGCCAGGGTGATGAACTGGAACTTGTAGCCGTAGCTGCCCAGCTCCTTCTGGAACCTGGCGATGGTGGCGTCGTCCAGATTCTTCTTCCAGTTGAAGCTGGGCGAGCAGTTGTAGGCCAGCAGCTTGCCGGGGAACTTCGCGTGGATCGCCTCGGCGAATTTCCGTGCGAATTCCAGGTCCGGCTTGCCGGTCTCGCACCACACCAGGTCGGCATAGGGCGCATAGGCCAAGCCACGGCTGATCGCCTGGTCCAGGCCGTTGCGGGTCTTGTAGAAGCCTTCGACGGTACGTTCGCCGGTGGCGAACGGCGTGTCGTTGGCGTCGATGTCGCTGGTCAGCAGGTCTGCGGCCTCGGCATCGGTGCGCGCCACCAGCAGCGTCGGCACACCCAGCACATCGGCGGCCAGGCGCGCAGCGTTGAGCTTCTCGATCGCCTCGCGGGTCGGCACCAGCACCTTGCCGCCCATGTGGCCGCACTTCTTCACCGACGCCAGCTGGTCCTCGAAGTGCACGCCGGCGGCACCGGCTTCGATCATCGCCTTCATCAGCTCGAACGCATTGAGCACGCCGCCGAAACCGGCCTCGGCATCGGCCACGATCGGCTGCAGGAAATCGATGTCGTCCTTGCCTTCGGCGTGGTGCAGCTGGTCGGCGCGCAGCAGCGTGTTGTTGATGCGCTTGACCACCGCCGGCACCGAGTCGGCCGGGTACAGCGACTGGTCCGGATACATCTGGCCGGCCAGGTTTGCATCCGCCGCCACCTGCCAGCCGGACAGGTAGATCGCCTTCAGGCCGGCTTTCACCTGCTGCATTGCCTGGTTGCCGGTCAGCGCACCCAGCGCGTTGACGAACTCGCGCTCATGCAGCGACGCCCACAGCTTCTCTGCGCCCAGCCGGGCCAGCGAATGCTCGATGTGGACGGTGCCGCGCAGGCGCACCACGTCGGCGGCGCTGTAGTTGCGCTGGATGCCTTCCCAACGCGGATTGGTGTCCCAGTCGTGCTGGATCTGTTCGGCAGTGGGCAGCTTGCTCATGTCTTTCTCCAGTTCGGTTCGTGCGTGCAGCGGGGAGGGAAGCGGCGGGTTTGCGAGCAGTCGATCAGTCGATGCGCGCGTAGGCCGGCAGGGTCAGGAAATCGGTCAGTTCGTCGCTGCGGCTCAGATCGCCGAGCAGGGCGATGGCCTCGCCGATGCGTGCGCCACCGGGCAATGCGGCGGTATCGCCCAGCCGCGCCGGCAGCTGCGCCAGAGAGGCATCGAGCAGGGCCAGGTCGATCGCGGTGCCATCGTCCAGTTGCTGGCCCGGCGTGTGCAGCCACTGCCACAGCTGGCTGCGGCTGATCTCGGCGGTGGCCGCGTCCTCCATCAGGTGATGGATCGGCACGCAGCCATTGCCATCCAGCCACGCCGCCAGATAGCGCACGCAGACTTCCACGTTGCCTTCGAAGCCAGCGCGGGTGATGGTGCCCGGCGGCCGCGCGATCAGTTCGTCGCGGCCTGCACGCACATCCTGGCGCAGCACGCTGTGCTGGTTCGCACCGGGCATGTGTTCGTCGAAGATCGCCATTGCCACCGGAATCAGCGCCGGATGCGCAACCCAGGTGCCGTCGTGGCCAGCACTGACTTCGCGCAGCTTGTCGGCGCGCACGCGGGCCATCGCCTGTTCGTTGGCAGCGGCATCGTTGTTGATCGGAATCTGCGCGGCCATGCCGCCCATCGCATGCGCACCGCGGCGATGGCAGGTCTGGATCAGCAGCTCCGAATACGCCTTCAGGAACGGCTGGGTCATGGTCACCTGGCCGCGTTCCGGCAGCACGCGGTCGGCGTGGCGGCGGAAGGTCTTCAGGTACGAGAAGATGTAATCCCAGCGCCCGCAGTTGAGGCCGACGATGCGGTCACGCAGCGCGTGCAGGATCTCGTCCATCTCGAACACGGCCGGTAGCGTTTCGATCAGCACGGTCACCTTGATCTGGCCGTGCGGCAGGCCGAGCATGCCTTCGATGTGCGACAGCGCGGTCTCCCACAGCGCCGCTTCTTCCATGCTCTGCAGCTTGGGCAGGTAGAAATACGGACCGCGGTCCTTGCTCTGCAGGGTGCGGGCGTTGTGGAAGGCGAACACCGCCGCGTCGAACAGGCCGCCAGCGATGAACTGGCCATCGATGCGCACGTGCTTCTCGTCCAGGTGCCAGCCGCGCGGCCGCACGATCAGCACCGCCTGTTCGTCGAACGGGCGCAGGGTGTAGTGCTTGCCGGCCTTCCCGTTGGATGCCGGTGCGGTGTACTCGAGATCGCCACGCACCGCAGCGGCCAGCGACTGCTGACCGGCCAGCAGGTTGCGCCAGGTCGGCGAGGTCGAATCTTCGAAGTCGGCCATGAACACCTTGGCGCCGGAGTTCAGCGCGTTGATGACCATCTTCGGATCGGTCGGGCCGGTGATCTCGACACGGCGGTCCTGCAGCGCGGCCGGCAGCGGGGCGACGGTCCAGTCGCCGCTGCGGATGGTGGCGGTGTCTTCGCGGAAGTCCGGCAGGCCGCCCTTGTCGAAGAACGCCTGGCGTTCGCGTCGTGCCTGCAGCCGTGCCTGCCGGCCCGGTTCCACTGCGCGGTGCAGCGACACCAGCAGGGCCAGCAGCGGCGCCGGCAGCACGGTGTCCTGGCCGGCCACGCGGGTCGCCAGAGCGATACCGGGGGTAGCCTTGGCGGCGGGGGTGGGAACAGCGGAAGCGACGGCGGACATGGGGCGACTCCAGCGGTGGGGGGACGACTCCACGGTGCCGCTGGGCCTGAGTATTTGGCAAAACAGTTTTTGCAATGTTCTACATAAGTTGTGCTAATACTCATGGCACGATGAGCACACGCACCCCGCCAAGTCCGCGTTTTTCCTACAAATCCGACCGGCTGAAGCCGCTGCGCGCGTTCTGTCAGACCGTGCGCCTGGGTTCCGTCTCACGGGCGGCTGAGGCACTTTTCGTCAGCCAGCCGGCCATCAGCCTGCAGCTGCAGGCGCTGGAACGGGAGCTGGGGGTGCCGCTGTTCGAGCGCAGCGGGCGCCGCCTGGTGCCCAGCCGCGAGGGCCAGCTGCTGTATGAAATGGCGCAGCCGCTGGTGGAGAACCTGGACGGGCTGGAGGCGCGCTTCCGCGACAAGGTGCGTGGCCTGGACGCGGGCGAGCTGAACATCGCCGCCAACAGCTCGACCATCCTGTACCTGCTGCCGAAGATCGTCGAACGCTTCCGCCTGCACCACCCCGACGTGCGCCTGACCCTGCACAACGCGATCAGCGCCGATGGCACCGACCTGCTGCGCGAAGATGCGGCCGACCTGGCGATTGGCTCGATGACCGATGTGCCGGCCGACCTGACCTACGCCCCGGCCTACCGCTTCGAGCAGGTACTGATCGCCCCGCACGACCACCCGCTGGCCAGCGGCGGCGAACTGGAACTGGCCGACATCGCCCGCTACCCGCTGGTGCTACCGCCAAAGCGGCAGATCACCTACCGCCTGGTCGACCAGGTGTTCCAGCGCCACCGCATTGCCTACACCGTGGCGTTGGAAGTGGGTGGTTGGGAGGTGATCAAGCAATACGTGGCGATGGGCATGGGTATTTCCATCGTGCCGGCGCTGTGCCTGAACGAGGCCGACCACGAGCGGCTGGCGGCGCGCTCGATGAAGCGCTGGTTCCCAGAGCGGAGTTACGGGGTGATCGTGCGCCGCGGCAAGGCGTTGTCGGCGCAGGCGCGGGCGTTCATCGAGCTGATCCAGCCGGAGTTGTTCAGTCCGCGCGACTACGACCAGAGCGGGCATTCGGAGCGGTAAGGGGTGTTCGGCAGGGCTGCGCCCTGCACCTGCCGAATCAGCGTCAACGGCAACAGCGGGCATTCCGTAGATGGCGGGGCGGTGTGGGTGGGCAGGACACGCCGTAAACCCCTCCCTGGGGGCTCGATGGCGCCATCCATGGCGCCAACGGTCCTGCCCACCCACACCGCCCCGCCTCTGACAGATCCCCGCGATCTGTCGGGGTCGGATCCCGTTGCTGCGCAACGGGCTCTAACCCCATCTCTGATTCATTTCCGGCTGACGATGAATAAACTGGCCCCATGTCCATCGAACTTCGCCACCTGCGTTACTTCCTTGCCGTTGCCGATACGCTGCACTTCGGACAGGCAGCGGAGCGGCTGGGCATGTCGCAACCGCCACTAAGCCAGCAGATCCGCCAGTTGGAAGACCTGATCGGTGCACGCCTGTTCGTGCGCAGCCACCGCCGTGTGCAGCTGACGCCTGCGGGCGAGCTGCTGCAGGAACGTGCACGCGCCATCGTGCAGCAGGTGGAGGTGGCGGTGGACGAAGTGCAGCGCGCACAGCGCGGTGAGCAGGGTGAGCTGCGTATCGGCCTGACCCGCGCCACGCCGCTGTCACCGCAGATTCCGCGTTCGATCCTGCGCTACCGCCAGCAGTACCCGCAGGTGCGGCTGCAGCTGAGCGAGATGAACACGCTGCAGCAGATCGATGCGCTGCTCGATGGCAGCCTGGACGTGGGCATCATCCGCAAGCGTGCGTTGCCACCGGAACTGGTGGCGCACAGCCTGTTCGTCGACCCGCTGGCCTTGATCGTGCATGCCGATCACCCTGCCTTGCACAGGCTTTCGAAGCAGGGCACGCTGTCGCTGCGCGACTTCGCGCAGGAGCCGTTCGTGGCCTTCCGCCGCAGCGCGGGCGCGGGCATCCATGACCACATGATTGCGCTGTGCGCGGCGGCGGGATTCACTCCACGCATCGTGCAGGAGGCCGGCGAAGCGTCGACCCTGATCAGTCTGGCAGCTGCAGGTCTGGGTGCAGCGATCCTGCCGTCGTCATGCGACCACATCCAGGTAGAGGGAGCGCGCTTCGTGGCAATGGCCGATGCCGGCGCGCATTCGGAGGTGCAGCTGGCGTGGCACCGCGAGGGGGTGACGCCGTTGATCCGCAATTTCGCTGGGCTGCTGCGCGAGGCGTTCGCGGGCGGGTAATGCGGCCGACCAGGCAGCTTTGGTAGACGCCAACCTTGGTTGGCCGCCCTGCCAGAGCGCCGACCAAGGTCGGCATCTACCAGAGCAACGCCGTGCCCGTGCGGAACGCGCGTCGGGTCACGCCGTCACCGGCTGCGGGGCGCGCTGCTGCAGGGCCCAGATGATGCCGCCACCGAGCAGGGTCAGCACGCCGGTGAACAGGCACACGCCCAGCCAATCCCACGCGGCATAGGCCAGACCACCCACGGCGCCGAGTACGCTGCTGCCCAGGTAGTAGGAGAACAGGTACAGCGCCGAGGCCTCGGCACGCATCGTGCCGGCGCGGCTGCCGACCCAGCTGCTGGCCACCGAATGACCGCCGAAGAATCCGAACGTGACCAGCGCGATGCCCAGTGCCATCGTGGTCAGCCACGGCAGTGCCAGCAGCGCGATGCCGGCGCCGATCAGCGCGAACGAGATCGACAGGATGCGGCCGCGGCCATAGCGCGTGGCCTGCTGGCCCATCCATGCCGAACTGAAGGTGCCCACCAGGTACACGCTGAAGATCAGGCCGACCACGGTCTGGCTGAGGTGGTACGGCGGCGCCAGCAGGTGGTAGCCCAGGTAGTTGTAGAGGGTGACGAACACGCCCATCAGCACGAACGAGGTGGCGAACAGCCACGGCAGGCCCGGGTCGGCGAACAGCGTGCGCCAACGCGACGGCAACTGGCGCAGGCCTTCGCGGCGGGGATGGAAATGGCGCGACGGCGGCAGCTGCAGCCACAGCAGCACGGTACTGGCGATGGCAATGATCGAGACCACGCCAATGCCCCAGCGCCAGCCCCAGTGGTCGGCGATGATGCCGGCCAGCAGGCGTCCGCTCATGCCACCAATGGCATTGCCGCCGATGTACAGGCCCATCGCCAGGCCCAGCGCGCGGCTGTCCATTTCCTCGACCAGGTAGGTCATCGCCACTGCCGGCACGCCGCTCAGCGCCAAGCCGAGCAGGGTGCGCAGCACCAGCAGCGTGGTCCAGTCATCCACCAGCGCGGTGCTCAGCGACAGCATGGCCGAGGCCAGCAGCGCAGCGATCATCAACGGACGGCGACCCACCGCATCGGACAGCAGGCCAGCCAGCAGCATCGCCACGGCCAGGGTGCCGGTGGTCAGCGACAGCGACATCGCGCTGCCGGCGGCAGAGACACCGAAGTGACGGCTGAACTCGGGCAGCAGCGGCTGCACCGTGTACAGCAGGCCAAAGGTGGAGAAGCCGGCCAGGAACAGCGCCAGTGCGGTGCGGCGAAAGGCCGGTGTGCCTTGTTGGATGCGCGTCTCCGCGCGGGAGTCGACAGTGTGGAGGCGGCGCTCGACGGCCGCCGTGGTTTCGCCAGTCATGGGATCGATGGGCCGGTGGGGACGGCCGGGCGTGGGAGAGGACGGGCCCCAGACTAGGCCCGTCGATCCAGTCGATCCATAACCCGATAAGTCAGGATTGATACTTTTGAAGTATCAATTCAGCTTACAGGCGCTGCCACTCGAAGCCATCGCCACGGCGGTAGTACACCGCCACGGCGCGGCCATAGACCTTGCCGGCGTCGACGAAGCCGAAGAAGCGACCGTCGAAGCTGTTGCCGCGGTGGTCACCCAGCACCAGCACCTTGCCGTCGGGCACCACCAGGTCGGCGATGTCCGGACCACCGCCCATGTCCAGGTCGAGGCTGGCCTGACGCTGGCCGAAGGCTTCCACGTCCTGCAGGTCGGCGATCTGCAGCGGCTGGCCGTTGATGCTCAGATGGCCTTCGCGCAGCTGCACATGATCACCGGCCACTGCAGCCACGCGCTTGATCAGGCGGGTGCCATCGGCTGGCGAATCGAACACCGCCACTTCGCCGCGCTGCGGGGTGCCGGTCGCCATCAGTTCCTTGCCGGTGAACGGCAGGCGCAGCCCGTAGGCACGCATGTCCACCACCACCCGGTCACCCGGCTGCAGGGTCGGCTGCATTGAACCGCTGGGCACCACGTAGTGGTTGGCCAGGGTATCGCGAGCGGCGGCGAGCAGGCCCAGCATCACCAGCAAGGGCAGCGCCTCCTTCTTCAGCCAGGCAAGTGCGCGTTCGGAAAACGGGGGGCGGGCTACAGCATCCATGACAGGCTCCGGGTTGGTGATAGACGTATCAGACCACATCCGGGCCGAAGAGGTTCCCGCGCCGGCATCCTGTGCAGCCGAGGCCACGCTCGGCTGCCATTCCGTAGCGTCGAGCGTGCTCGACTCTACAAAGAGCAAGCCGGGCATGGCCCGGCGCTACCCATGCCGGGGTTACGCAGGTTTTACGCGCGCCCCCGGCAACGGGCATCGCACCTTTACGGGCACCACGCGCATCGTGTGCCCACCGCGCCGCAGGGCGCATTCCGCAAGGTGTTGTATGACCCTCCTGGTGATCCGCCACGCGTCTCCGTCGGCGCCGCGCCCGCAGTTGCCGGCGCAGCTGTCCGGCCATCGCGTGCTGTGCAGCGACTGCGCCAGCCTGTCCGAAGTCCGCCAGTGCCTGTGCCAGCCGCAGGCGCGCTCGGCCGACTGGGTACTGCTGGATGTGGGTGCAGCCGACGAGGCGCAATGGCAGGCCGAGGGCGGTGCACTGCAGGCGGCATTGGAACGACTGCCTGCGCAGTACATCGAACTGCAGGCGCCCAGCGAACGTGGCCTGGATGCACGCCTGCGCCTGCAGCATGGTCCCGCTGCGGTGGTGGTGGACCAGCGCAGCCCGCAGGCCGGCTACCCGCTGTCGCTGGCCATCGTCGGCCGCCGTCTGGCGCTGGAGGGCTGAGCCATGTCGATCTTCATCATCCGCGGCCCGGAAGCGGCCGGTGAGCTGATCCGCACCGCGATGCCACTGCCGGCACCGGTACTGAAGTCGCTGGTGCACCGTGCGATCGACGCCGGGACCAGCGTAGCGATCCGTGCCTGCGGTTCGGAACAGGAACTGCTGGATGCGCTGCGCGTGGCCGATCACAGCCGCGGCGAGGTGACGCTGCTCGATCCAGGCGCGTGTGCCAACAGCCTGCGCCTGCAGCGGCTGCTGCCTTACCTGCACAACGCCTACGTGGAAGTGCATGACGACGGCGCGGTGGCCGAGCCGTGCCTGCCGGCCGGGGTCGGCCAGCGCCTGGGCATCGCCGCCGGTTACGGCGCGCAGAGCTATGTGCTGGCGCTGGACATCGCGCTGGACCACCTCGGGCTGGCCGAGCAGGCGAACCGGGTGCATGTGGGCACGTAAAGCGCTTGTGTAGCGTCGAGCCATGCTCGGCTGGCTTTTCCGCCTTTGTAGAGCCGAGCGTGGGCTCGGCTCTGCAGAAAGAAAAACGGCGGGGTCTCCCCCGCCGTTTTCGCATTCTTATTTCAGCCCGCGGAACTTCAGCAGCGGTTCCACCGACGGGTCCTTGCCGCGGAAATCGCGGTACAGGGTCGACAGCTCCACGCTGTTGCCGCGCGAAAGGATCTTGTCGCGGAACTCCTGGCCGTTGGCCGCGGTCAGGCCACCGTGTTCGGTGAACCACTGGTAGGCGTCGTGGTCGAGAACTTCGGCCCAGAAGTAGGCGTAGTAACCGGCCGAGTAACCGCCACCCCAGATGTGGTCGAAGTAGGTGGTGCGGTAACGCGGCGGCACCTGCGGCAGGTCCACCTTGAACTTCTTCAGCGCGCTGGCTTCAAAGGCGCCGACATCCTGCAGCGGCGCATCGGCCTTCTGCGTGTGCCAGGCCAGGTCCAGCAGTGCGGCCGACAAGTACTCGGTGGTCGCATAACCCTGGTTGAAGCTGCGTGCCTTGAGGATCTTGTCGACCAGTTCCTGCGGCATCGCCTCGCCGGTCTTGTAGTGCTTGGCGTAGTTGGCGAACACCTTCGGATCCAGCGCCCAATGCTCGTTGAACTGCGAGGGGAACTCGACGAAGTCACGCGAGGTGGCGGTGCCGGCGATCGACGGATACTTCACGTTCGAGAACATGCCATGCAGTGCGTGGCCGAACTCATGGAACATCGTGGTGACGTCGTCGAAGCTGATCAGCGCAGGCTGGCCGGCGGCCGGCTTGGTGAAGTTGCAGACGTTGTAGACCACCGGCTTGGCACCGGTCAGGCCATCCTGTTCGACGAACACGTCCATCCAGGCGCCGCCGGACTTGGTGTCACGCTTGAAGTAGTCGGTGTAGAACAGGGCCAGCGAGGTGCCGTCCTTGTCGAACACTTCGTACACCTTCATGTCCGGGTTGTAGGTCGGAATGTCGGTGCGCGGCTTGAAGGTGATGCCGTACAGCTGGGTGGCGGCGTAGAAGACGCCGTTCTGCAGCACGTTGTCCAGTTCGAAGTACGGCTTGATCTGCGATTCGTCCAGATCGTACTTGGCCTTGCGCACCTGTTCGGCGTAGAAGTCCCAATCGGACGCGGCAACCTGGAAGCCGCCCTTCTGCGCATCGATCACCTTCTGGATCTCGCCGGCTTCGGCACGTGCCTTGGCGGTGGCGGCCGGCACGGTGTCGGTCAGCAGCTTCAGCGCGGCCGCCGGCGTCTTGGCCATCTGGTCGCCCAGCTGGTAGTCGGCGAAGGTGTCGAAGCCGAGCAGCTTGGCCTTCTGCGCACGCAGCTGGGCCAGGCGCTGCACAGTCTGCCGGGTGTCGTTGGCATCGCCACGCTCGGCACGGGTTTCCGAAGCCTTCAGTACGGCCGCACGCTGGTCACGGTCGGTCAGCGAGCCGAGCACCGGCTGCTGGGTGGTGTTCTGCAGCGGCAGCAGGAACTTGCCATCCAGCTTGCGGTCCTTGGCGGCGGACGCAGCGTTGTTGATCGCGTTGTCGTCCAGGCCGGCCAGCTTGGCCTTGTCGTCGACAACCACGGCAGCGGCAGCAGTAGCGGCCACCAGGCGGGTGTGGAACTGGGTGGAGAGGGTGGTCTCTTCCACATTGAGCTTGCGCAGGCTGGCCTTGTCGGCGTCGGACAGCTGTGCACCGGCGCGCACCAGGCCGTCGTAGTAATGCTCGACCAGGCGCTTCTGCACCGGGTCCAGCTGCAGCGTGTCACGCTGGTCGTACAGCGACTTCACGCGCGCGAACAGCTTCGGGTCGAGGTTGATCTCGTCCTGGTGCGCGGCCAGCTTGGGTGCGATGTCTTCCTGGATCTTCTGGCGCGCTTCGGTGCCATCGGCCTGGACCAGGCCGAAGAAGATGCGCGACACGCGGTTCAGCGTCTCGCCGCTGCGCTCCATCGCCACCAGGGTGTTGTCGAAGGTGGCCGGCTCGGGGTTGTCGGCGATCTTGCGGACATCGGCCAGGTGCTGGCGCATGCCTTCTTCAAAGGCCGGCAGGTAGTCGCTGTCCTTGATCTTGTCGAACTGCGGCGCCTGGAACGGCAGCGTGCTGGCACTCAGCAGCGGATTGGTGGAGGCTTCTGCCGGCTGCTGGGCCGGGGCTTTCTGGGCTTCGGACACGGGGGTGGACTCCTTGCCGGAACAGGCCGCCAGCGCCAGGCTGATGGCGGCGGCCAGGACTACGGTACGCGACATGTAAAACGCTCCTTGGGCGGACGGTACGGGATACCAGCCGTCCACCCTACTCCTGTCGCGCACGCCCGGCATGTGCCGGACGTGGCGTCTATGCAACGGCCTGCGGCAGGCTCAGACCGTGCCGCGGGTCTTGCCCATCCACGGCCGGTAGAACTCCCGGATGGCAGCCATGTCGGCGGCGTCATCGCCGGTCGGCGTGAACACCGGGCCGATGCCGATGGTCTTTTCCGGGTAGTGGAAATAGGCGGCCAGGATCGGCACGTCGGCCATGCGGGCGATCTTCAGGAAACCGGCCTTCCAGTCCTTCACCGCCTTGCGCGTGCCTTCCGGGGTGATGGCGAACCACATCTTCTCGTTGTTGCGGATCAGGTCCACCGCCTGGCCCACGGTGCCCTGCGGCGAGCTGCGATCGAGCGGGATCACGCCCAGCTTGTGCAGCAGCGGACCCAACGGCCACCAGAACAGCGACGCCTTGCCCAGCACCTTCACCTTCATGCCCAGCGCGATCTTGGCCGCCATGCCCCACAGGCCGTCCCAGTTGGACGAATGCGGGGCGATGATGAAGACCAGCCTGGGAATGTCAGGCAGGGTACCTGTCACCTTCCAGCCACCCATGCGCAGGGTGCAGCGCGCCAGCCAGCGCAGGAAGGCGTTGGGTTTGACCTGCGGCATCTGCGGCGGCACGGCCGGCAGCAACGAAGTCGGGTTGTTCAAGCAATCACTCCCAGTCACGTGATGAGCGCCCGCGCTTGACCTGCGCGCGCCCGCGTTTGGCGTCCAGACGACGCAGTTTCGACCCGAGGGTCGGCTTGGTGGCCTTGCGTGGCTTGGGCACGTGCAGCCCCGCCTGGATGAAGGCCGCCAGCCGATCGCGCGCATCCTCGCGATTGCGATCCTGGGTCCGGAAACGTTGCGCATCGATGACCAGCACGCCTTCGCCGGTCATGCGCCGGTCGCGCCGCGCCAGCAGGCGTTCGCGCAACGGCTCGGGCAACGAGGGCGAGCCGGCCACATCGAAACGCAGTTCCACCGCGGTGGAGACCTTGTTGACGTTCTGGCCGCCGGCACCACTGGCACGCACGAACCGCTCGACGATCTCGCCGTCGGGGATTTCAAGCTGCGCGCTGATGGTGACCGGTCCACTGCCCATCCGCGCATTGTAGCGGCAGCCACGCGACGGAGTGCGTCATTGCGCACCGTATGCCGCCGATCAGGTACCGAACACGCCGCCTTCGCCTTGGCTGCCGGTATGCTGGCCGTCCCATGTACTGCAGGAAGCCCCGCATGACCCGCACCGCACCCGCCCTGCCGTCCCTGCTGCGCCGCCTGGCGCTGCTGCTGGCACTGGCCGTGGCCAGTACCCCGGCGCTGGCCGCCCCGCCGACCGATGGCGACATCAACCGCCTGCTGTCAGCCTCGCGCGCACAGAGCATGATCGACACCATGCTGCCGCAGATCGAGGCAATGCAGCAGCAGCAGTTCCAGCAGGTGGCCGCGCAGCGCAAGCTCAACGCCCAGCAGCAGGAACAGCTGCAGCGGATCCAGGCGCGGACCAGCCAGACCCTGCGCCAGGCCCTGTCATGGCAGCAGCTGCGGCCGATGTACGTGGACCTGTACAAGAAGACCTTCAGCAAGGAAGACGTGCTGGCGATGGCCGAGTTCTACGAGAGCGCGGCCGGCCAGAGCCTGCTGGACAAGACCCCGGCCCTGATGCAGAACGTGATGGTGGCGATCCAGGCGCGCATGCAGCCGCTGTTCGCGGATCTGCAGAAGGACCTGGAGGCGATCGTCAACGAGCCGGAAAAGAAGTGAGGCAGTAGCGCCGGGCCATGCCCGGCGAGCGCGAAAAGCGGGCGTTTCATCGCAGAAGCCGCCGGGCATGGCCCGGCGCTACCGCTACGGCACCTGCCAGCCGAACAGGTCCAGCGCCTTCTGGAACCCGCCGTCCAGCGGTGCGCGCACATCCACCCTGCCACCGTCCGGGTGCGGGAAGCGCAGGCGCTCGGCGTGCAGCAGCATGCGGTGCACGCCCTGCATGCGGAAGATGCGGTTGTGGCGGCCATCACCGTGGCTGGTGTCGCCGATCATGTGATGCGACAAATGCTTGAGATGCCGGCGGATCTGTCGGAAGCGCCCGGTCTGCGGCTGGCAGCGCAGCAGCGCGTAACGCGAACGGGTGAACTCGCCGACCGGCACCGACAGCTCGCCGGTGGCCAGACGCTGGAAGTCGGTGATCGCCGGCTTCTTCACCGGCTTGCCCGGGCCACCGTCCAGATCATGATCGACCCGCCATGACAGCTCGGCCGGCCAGCCCCGGCAGACAGTCAGGTAGTCCTTCAGCACCTCGCCACCCATCAGCGCCTTGCCCAGTGCACTGGCGGTCTCGCGGTCGAAGGCCAGCAGCAGGCAGCCACTGGTGGCGCGGTCCAGGCGATGCACGAGGAAGATCGGGCGGCCCAGCTGCTCGCGCAGGCGGTCGGCCAGGAAGTCGTCTTCGCCACGGGCCAGCTTGCTGTCGTGGACCATCAGCCCGGCAGGCTTGTTGACCACGGCCAGGCGCTCATCCAGGTGCAGCAGCTGCAGGGGCGCGGTGTCGGTCTCGACCGCGGCGAGGGTGTCGGGTTCGGTGCTCACTGCGGGATTATAAGGGCGGCCTGTATGGGGTCAGATCCCTTTTCCGCAGGAAAAGGGATCTGACCCCGTGTTTGTGGCGCGCGGCGGTCAGGCGTTGCGCACGGCCAACAGCTCGCCGTTGCCCACCGGCACCAGGCTGGTGCTGAAGTCCGGATCAGCGTCCAGCAGCACGCGCAGTGGTTCCATCTCTTCCGTATGCGAGGTGGCGTTGTCCACCACCAGCAAGCCACCCGGCCGCAGCACACGGCGCAGCTGCGGCCACCAGCCGGCGTACTGACCGCGGTCCGAATCGAGGAACAGCAGGTCGATGCTGGCATCGGCGGCCTGTGCCAGCCACTGCCCGGCATCGTCGTGAACCAGGGTGATGCGTTCGGCCAGGCCACTGCGCGCGAAGGTGTCACGCGCCATCGCCACCTTGTCCTCGGCGTATTCCAGCGTGGTCACGTGGCCATCGATGGCGGCGGCAGCCTCGGCCAGCCACAGCGTCGAATAGCCGTTGGAGGTGCCGATCTCCAGCACCCGGCGCGCAGTGCCGAAGCGCACCAGCACGGACAGGAACTCACCGGTCTCCGGCGTGATGTTGAGCACGCGGCGGCTGCGCGCGCTTTCGCGGGCGTCGTTGTCGGCGCCGAAGCGCGCCAGTTCGTCCTTCAGCGCCTGCAGCACGGGGCCTACTTCCACCACGCGCGCAGCAGCGCCACCGCGCCGACGGCACCGGACAGCCAGCTCCACGCCGGCACGTCGCCCCAGTACCAGCCCGGCGGCTGCAGCACATACATCAGCGCAGCGATGGCCAACAGGCCGACACCGGTGATCGCACCGACCGCATGCCTCTGCAGGCGTTGCACGCTGGCATCGAGTGCCACCAGGTCGCGCGAACGCATCGCCAGTTCGTGGCGGCCTTCCACCTGCTGGGTCAGCCAGGCGTGCACCAGGCGCGGCATGTCCGGCGCGTGGGTCATGATTTCCGGCAGGCGCTTGCCCATCTCGCGTACCACCCGGCGCGGGCTGTAGCGCTCGCGCAGGATCTTCGCCAGCACCGGCTTGGCCACCGCCCAGATGTCGATCTGCGGGTCCAGCTGGCGGCCGACGCCTTCGATGTTGAGCAGGGTCTTCTGCAGCAGGATCAATTGTGGCTGCAGGGTCAGCTGGTAGCGCTGCGCCACGCGGAACAGCTTCATCAGCACTTCGGCCAGCGAGATCTGCGACAGCGGGCGGGTGAAGTACGGTTCGCACACCGAGCGCACGGCCGCTTCCAGGTCATCAATGCGCACGTTGTCCGGCATCCAGCGTGCCTGCACGTGCAGTTCGGCGATGCGGCGATAGTCGCGGTTGAAGATGGCCATGAAATTCTCGGCCAGGTAGTACTGATCTTCCTGCGAGAGCTGGCCCATGATGCCGAAGTCCAGCGCAATGAAGCGCGGGTTGGCGCGACGCGACGGATCGGTGTCGACCCAGATGTTGCCGGCATGCGCATCGGCATGGAAGAAGTTGTCGCGGAACACCTGGGTGTAGAACACCCGCACGCCCTTGGCGGCCAGCGCCTTGCGGTCGATGCCGGCCTCGTCCAGCGCGGCGATGTCGTCGGACGGGATGCCCCACACCCGTTCCAGGGTCAGCGCGCGCTCGGCGGTGTGGCTCCAGATCACTTCGGGCACGTACAGGTCGTCGCTGTTTTCCCAGAAGCGGCGCAGCACGCTGGCGTTGGCGCCTTCGCGCTGCAGGTCCAGCTCGGCGGACAGGGTGTTCTCGACCTCGGCCACCACTTCGCGCGGACGGATCTTGTCGGCCCGTGGATGGGTGCGCTCGACCAGGGCGGCCAGCGAATTGAGCAACGCGATATCCGCGTCGATCTGCTTCTCGATGCCCGGGCGCAACACCTTCACCACCACCTGGCGGCCATCGGCCAGCGTGGCCGCATGCACCTGCGCGATCGAGGCCGAGGCCAGCGGTTCGGTGTCGAAGCTGGCGAAGGCCTCGCTGACCGGCAGGCCCAGCGCTTCTTCGACAATGCGGCGCGCGGTCTGGCCGTCGAACGGCTTGACCCGGTCCTGCAGCAGGGTCAGTTCATTGGCCACGTCCGGCGGCACCAGGTCGCGGCGGGTGGACAGGATCTGGCCGAACTTGACGAAGATCGGGCCGAGATCCTGCAGCGCCAGGCGCAGGCGCGCGCCGCGCGACTGTGCGGCGATGTCGGCCGAGGCGCGCGGCACGAACGGCTTGGCCAGGCGCAGCCAGCGTTCGGCGGGCGTGCCCTGCAGCAGATCGTCAAGGCGGTAACGCAGGATCACCCGGCCGATGCGGCTTGCCCGCAGCACGGCCTTCATGCGGCACCCCGCAGGCGCTGCACGCGCGCACCCAGACGCTCGACGTCGTCGCGCAGCACATCCACATCATCGTGGAAGGCATCCAGTTCAGCGCGCGGCACCACATCGCGCGATTCCTCGGTGATGAATTCGGCGGCGCTGTGGGCCAGGTCGATCGCACCCTGGCGCGCGTGCTGCAGGGCGCTGCGCAGGGTGTTGGCAACCTGCACACCCAGTACCTCGCCGAACACGCTGACGAAGGGCTGCTGCCAGTCCGGGTCGAAGCCCTTGGCGAGCTGCTGCAGGCGGCGCGCCAGTTCGGCGTCACCCGCTACGCGCACGCGGCCCTTGCCGTTGCTGTCGGCACGACGTGCATTGGCCAGCAGGGGCAGCTGTGCCAGCACGCCGGCCAGGCTGCTGCGCACGGCCAGGTCGGCTTCCTGCGCATCCACCGGGCCGACCCGCAACTGGTCACCGTCAACGCTGATGCGCATCGCCAGCGACGGCGCTTCCAGGGTCAGGTCGATATGCCGGCCGTCGAGACTGGTCAGTGCATGGCGGGTATCCGGATCCAGCGCCAGCGCGCGGTTGAGGGCGATCTGCAGGGCGCGGCCAGCGACCGGCTTGAGGGACTTGAGCAGGGAGAGAGCCATGTACGCATTCTACCTGCGTGGGTGGGGGGCTTGGGCCGGGCTGCCGCCCGGCACCCGCAGAGGCACCGGCACCGGCAACGGCAACAGCCGAAGCAACAGCGGGCATTCCGTGGGTTGGCGGGATGGGTCCGGTTGCGGGAGACGCCGTAAACCCGTCCATGGGGGCTTGGCCGCGGCATCCATGCCGCGGACACTCCCGCAACCGGACCCACCCCGCCTTCGACAGATTTCCTCGGCTGTTGGTAGGTGTCGACCTTGGTCGACACGGTAGATCCACGCCATGCGTGGATGGATATCCGGTTCATCTCTGCCTCACCTGAGCGGCAATGGAAGGTTCATGCTGTTCGTCCACACGCACAGGACATCGCACTCCCCATGGCACGGACCCGGGTCGGCATCATCTTCGGGGGCAAGTCCTCCGAGCACGAAGTTTCGCTGCAGTCGGCGAAGAACATCCTCGATGCGCTTGATCGCGAGCGCTTCGAGCCGGTGCTGGTCGGCATCGACAAGCAGGGCCAGTGGCATCTGAGCCAGCCGGAATCCTTCCTGATCAATGCCGATGATCCGTCGCGCATCGCGCTGCATCGTTCCGGCACGTCGCTGGCGGTGCGCCCGGGTGCCGAGCAGGCGCAGCTGCAGCCGTCCGATGCGGCCAGTGCGCTGGGCCAGATCGATGTGGTGCTGCCGATCGTGCACGGGCCGCTGGGCGAGGACGGTGCGTTGCAGGGGCTGCTGCGCATGGCCAACCTGCCCTTCGTCGGTTCGCCGGTACTGGGCTCGGCGGTGGCGATGGACAAGGACGTGACCAAGCGCTTGCTGCGCGACGCCGGGCTGCAGGTGGCGCCGTGGCTGTGCATCCGACGCCATCAGGCGGCGGCAGTCGATGTCGATGCGGTGATCGCACAGCTCGGGCTGCCGTTGTTCGTGAAGCCGGCCAACCAGGGTTCCTCGGTGGGCGTGAGCAAGGTCAAGGATGCGGCGGGTTTCGCCGAGGCACTGGCATTGGCGCTGCGCTACGACCACAAGGTGCTGGTGGAATCGGCGGTGGTCGGCCGCGAGATCGAATGCGCGGTGCTCGGCAACGCGCATCCGCAGGCCAGCCTGTGCGGCGAGGTGGTGGTGCATGACGAGTTCTACGCCTACGACACCAAGTACATCAACGAGGATGGCGCCGAGGTGGTGGTGCCGGCGGATATCGATGCTGCAACCCAGGCCCGCATCCAGCAGATCGCGCTGCAGGCCTACCTGGCGCTGGAGTGTGCGGGCATGGCGCGCGTGGATGTGTTCCTCACCGCAGACGGCGGGATCGTCATCAACGAGGTCAACACGCTGCCGGGCTTCACCCGCATCAGCATGTACCCGAAGCTGTGGGGCGCCAGCGGTGTGGACTACACCACGCTGATCACGCGCCTGATCGAACTGGCGCTGGAGCGCCATGAAGCCGATCGCGGATTGCACAGCGCCGTGTAGAGTCGAGCCATGCGCGACTCATGAAAAACAGTCGAGATCCTATGTTCGCGGTCAAGCCTGCTGGAAGCAGGCTTGACCCACCCTCAGCATGGCCGGATCGAAGTCC
>NZ_SRHZ01000039.1 GCF_004684085.1 Stenotrophomonas maltophilia | reverse complement strand
CCCGCCCCGCCCATGAACCGCTCTATACGACCAGCCACGAGGGGCTCAGCCGTTGGCCGAATCCAGTAAAATCACCGGCATGAACGCCCCCACCTTCCCGTACGACACCGCGCGCCTGAGCGAACTGGCCCAGCTGCTGATCGACAACGTCCGCGAACTGGCCCAGGCCGGCTGGACCCCGGCCACCAGCAGCAACTTCTCCCACCGCCTGGACGACCGCCACGCGGCGATCACCGTCTCCGGCAAGGACAAGGGGCGGCTGATCGAGGACGACATCATGGTGGTGGACTTCGACGGCCTGGCCGTCGGTCGCCCACTGCGCCCGTCCGCCGAAACCCTGCTGCACACCCAGCTGTACCGCCGCTTCCCGGAAATCGGCTGTGTGCTGCACACGCATTCACCGGTGCAGACCATCGCCTCGCGCCTGTACGCGCAGCAGGGCCACATCCGGGTCGAAGGCTACGAGCTGCTGAAGGCCTTCGCCGGCAACAGCACCCATGAAATGGCCATCGACATCCCGGTGTTCGCCAACACCCAGGACATGAACGTGCTTTCGAAGCAGGTCGATGACCTGCTCGACACGCAAACCCTGTGGGGCTATCTGATCGACGGCCATGGCCTGTATGCCTGGGGCCGTGACATGGCCGAAGCGCGCCGCCACATGGAAGCCTTCGAATTCCTGCTGCACTGCGAGCTGGAACTGCGCAAGCTGCGCGGCTGAGCCGGGGCGCAGGTGCAGATGCCGATCCGGAATCTGCACCCCACCCCCACCCTGCTACCCTGTCTTCCCCCCGAGACGTTCAAGCTGCCGCCATGAGCCGACTGCGCATCTACGACGACACCCGCCCCGAATCGCCGCTGCTGGACAGCCAGGACGGCGCGATCATCGCTGCCGAACTGCAGAAGATCGGCGTCACCTTCGAACGCTGGCAGGCCACCGCGCCGGTTGCGCCGGGCGCCAGCCAGGATGAAGTGTTCGCTGCCTACCGCACCGACATCGACCGCCTGGTCGCCGAACGCGGCTTCAAGAGCGTGGACGTGGCCTCGATCGCCCCGGACAACCCGAACCGCGCCGAGCTCCGGAAGAAGTTCCTCGACGAACACTTCCACAAGGAAGACGAGGTGCGCTTCTTCGTCGCAGGCTCCGGCCTGTTCACCCTGCACGTGGCCGACAAGGTCTACGAGATCGAATGCGTGAAGGACGACCTGATCGCCGTGCCCGATGGCACCACCCACTGGTTCGACATGGGCGATGAGCCCAGCTTCGTGGCGATCCGCTTCTTCACCGAGCCGGATGGCTGGGTCGGTCACTTCACCGGCACCGACATCGCGCAGAAATTCCCCCGTTACGTACCTACCCAGGCGTCCTGATCCATGCAGCCCCGCGTCATCCTGACCGATATCGAAGGCACCACCAGCAGCATCTCGTTCGTCAAGAACGTGCTGTTCCCCTATGCCCGCAAGGCGTTGCCCGCGTTCGTCGCCGAACATGGCCAGCAGCCGGAAGTACGCCGCTGGCTGGATGCGGTGGCCACCGAGATCGGCGGCGCCTGCCAGGACAGCCTGGTGGCCGAGACGCTGCAGGGCTGGATCGACCAGGACCGCAAGCACACCGCACTGAAGGCGCTGCAGGGCCTGATCTGGGACGAAGGCTACCGTCGCGGCGACTACACCGCGCACTTCTACCCGGAAGTGGCGCCGGTGCTGAAGGGCTGGCATGCCTCGGGCCTGCCGCTGTACGTGTACTCCTCCGGCTCAGTGCCGGCGCAGAAGCTGTTCTTCGGCTTCAGCGACGCGGGTGACCTCAGCCCGCTGGTGTCCGGCTGGTTCGACACCGAAGTGGGTGGCAAGCGCGAGGCCGACAGCTATCGCCGTATCGTGCAGGCCATCGGCGTGCCGGCCGGCGAGATCCTGTTCCTGTCGGACGTGGTGGAAGAACTGGACGCCGCTCGCGAAGCAGGCCTGCAGACCCGTCTGATCGACCGTCTGGATGATTACCCGCTGCCACGTACCGGGCAGGCCGCCAACGGCCACGATCGGGTCGAGAACTTCCAGCAGATCCAGCTGTAAAAAGGTGTGCGGACCAACGGTCCGCACCTGCCCGGCTCCGCGTCTGGTGGATGCCAACCTTGGTTGGCATGTTCGGGGTGTGCCAACCAAGGTTGGCACCTACCAAAACAGGATGTGCCGCCCTCAACGATCGAAGTGTGCGGACCAACGGTCCGCACCTGCCCGGCTCCGCGTCTGGTGGATGCCAACCTTGGTTGGCATGTTCGGGGGGTGCCAACCAAGGTTGGCACCTACCAATGCGGGATGCGCCGCCCTCAACGATCGTTGAGGGTTTTTACCTTCAACGCTTCGCGCAGCGTTGCCAGATCCACCGGTCCGCGCACGGCGATATCGCGGGTTTCGCGGGGCAGCAGGTCCAGCAGGTTGTCTTCGACCTGCACATCCAGCGCGCCGAAATCGATCCACGCCGCACGCACGAAACCGGCACTTTCCAGGCGCAGACGATAGTGGTCGCCTTCGATGGACAGCGTGGCCTTCAGCTTTTGACGCGGCAACACCTGGTCCTTGGCCTCGACGAAACCGACCACCTGCCGCGCACTGACCTTGCCAGCCTGCAGCAGCTCGAACACCGCCACGGTGCGCTTCGGATCGGCACCGGCCAGCAGCTCGGCATCGCGGAAATCACCGATCGAGGTGACGCCCTCCGCCGTCAACGTCACCGCTTGCTCGCGACGGCGCAGCACCTTGCCGTCCACGTCCAGCACCTGCAACCGCCAGCGTGCATCCAGCGCGGCACCGTCGTTGAGCAGCCGCACCCGTGTGCTGCCCTCGTCGCGCAGCGCGGCCACCGTCACCGGCGCAAAGAAGCGCCGGGCCGCGAAGTGCAACGCCTTCCAGCGACCGAAGTAGTCCACGCTGGACCATGAAGCACCCGGCCAGACGTCGTTGAGCTGCCAGTACAGCGAACCCATCGTGTACGGCCGCGAGGCACGATGATGCAGCGCGGCCAGCGCGATGCCATCGGCCTGCATCACCTGGCTGAGGTAAACGAAGTCCTCGAAGTCCTTCGGCGTGCCGTAACCCAGCTCGATGTAGTGCAGCAGGCGGCTGTTGCCCTCGCCGGCCATGAACTTCTGGTGCGCACGGATCACCGGGCTGTCGATACGCTGCTCGGCACGGGTGGCGATCTGGTCCACCGTCGCCACCGACGGCCACGCCTGCAGCCCGTACTCGGACATGAAGCGCGGCGTCTCGCGCAGGTAGGCCTGCACCGGCAGCGCCGGATTGCCCCAGACCTGCCAGTAATGCTTGTCGCCGCGGGTGGAGTCGTTGGCTTTCTCGTCCAGATCGTTGCTGGGCGAACTGGACCAGTACGGCACGCCCAACCCCTCCTCACCCACCACCTGGCGCAGGTCGTTGCCGAACAGGTCGACATAGCCCTGCCACACCTTCGCCGCAAACGCCGGATCGGCCGCCTTCAGGTCGCGGCCGTGGCCCCAGTCCTTCCAGGCGGTCTCTTCCTCGTTATTGCCACACCACAGGACGATGCTGGGGTGATGGCGCAGGCGGCGCACGTTGTCGCGCGCCTCGGCCACCACGCTGGCACGGAAGGCCGGATCGTAGCCCGGCTGCATGCCGCCGCCGAACATGAAATCCTGCCAGACCAGCAGGCCCAGCTCATCGGCGATGTCGAAGAACGCATCGTCCTCGTAGTAGCCACCACCCCAGTTGCGCAGCATGTTCATGTTGGCGTCGCGTGCGGCGGTCAGCATCTGGCGCAGGCGTGCGGCATCGACGCGTGCCGGGAAGGCATCGAACGGAATGACGTTGGCGCCCTTGGCGAAGATCTCCACGCCGTTGATGACGAAGGCGAAGCCCTGCCCGCCCTTGGCGTCTTCCTCGCGGCGAAGTTCAACCGTACGCAGGCCGATGCGCTGCTCGCGTTCCAGCGCTGCATCGGCGCCATCCTCCAAGCGGGCCTGCACGGTATAGCGATCCTGCGCACCATGGCCGACCGGCCACCAACGCTTCGGTTCCGCCAGTTCAATCGGTAGTTCAACACTGTTCTGGCCGGGCTTCAGCAGCACCGTGCGCTGCACCTGGGCCACGCTGCGGCCCTGCGGATCGCGCACGTCCACGTTCACCACGGCCGATCCGGCCGCCGCGCCCTGCTCCACCTGCAGCAGCACCGCCAGCTTCGCCTGTTCCGCGCTCAATGCATCGGTGCGCACGGCAAGATCGGTCAGGCGATGCGTATCCCAGGCCTGCAGGTCGACCCCGCGCCAGACGCCGGCGGTGACATAGCGCGGGCCCCAGTCCCAACCGAAGTGGTAGGCCGGTTTGCGCGCGAAGTTGCCGACCATCGCGTCTTTGGGCTCATCCCCATAGGGCGAAGGATAGTTGCCGGCGATCTTGTGCGGCATCGCCTGCACGCCCGGCAGCAAGGTGCGGATGGGCGAGCGGAACACGATCTGCAGTTCGTTGCCGTTCGCGCGCAGACGCCCTTCCACGCGTGCACGCCAGGTGCGGTGCGCATTGTCTGCGCGCAGCAGCGGCTTGCCATTGAGGCTGACCTCGGCATAGGTATCCAGCCCATCGAAGCGCAGTTCGGCATTGGGCTGGGCCAGCGTCGCCGCATCCACGTCAAAGCGGGCGCGGTACTCCCAGGCCGCCAGGCCGATCCACTGCAGCTCGGCCTCGGGCGCACCGACATACGGATCGCGGATCAGTGCATGCGCCAGCAGGTCGGTGTGCACGCTGCCCGGCACCTTCGCCGCACGCCATTGCTGCAGGCCCGGATGGGCCGCGCCCCGGGAATCGCCAGGCAGCATGCGGAATTCCCATTGCGCCTGCAAAGGCGCTGCAGTTGCCGGGAAGGCAGAGGCCGCGATCAGCAGCAGGAGCAAACGGACAACGAGGGAAATGCGATGCACGTGATGCTCCTGTTTTCTGTTGAAGGCCTACGCGGGTGTCCACTGCTTGCGGTCGGCTTCGCGCGCATGGCGATGCGTTCATCATCCCGGCGCCTTAACCGCGGCGCGGCGCGGCCCGGCGCTACCGATTCCGGATTGCCAGGCATGGCCTGGCACTACTGCATTCGAACGATCTTCAACGCACGACGTTCAACACTTCGTAGCACGCGCCCATGGTGTGGTAATCCACCTTGCCGGCCGGGCTCTTCTCGTCGCTGTACTTGCGATTGTCGGCATCGAGGATGCGGAACCAGGCGCCGTACTGGTGATCGACGAAGTGCTCCCACGAGTACGCCCAGATGCGCTCGTACCACTGCCAGTAGCGGTCATCGCCGGTGCGCTTGGCCATCAGCGCGGCGGTGGCCAGCGTTTCGGCCTGCACCCAGAAGTACTTGTCGTCGTCGCAGACGAAGCTGTCACCACCGATCGGCGCGCCGTCCATGCCCGGTTGCCGGCGCGATTCCGGCGCAAAGCCGTAATACAGGCCGCCTCGGGCGTCGTCCCAGCTGCGCGCCACAGCCACATCGAACAGGTGCTGCGCGGTCGGCACCAGCCAGTCAGCCTGCACATGGCGATCCAGGATCAGCAACAGTTTGGCCCATTCGGTCTGATGGCCCGGCTGGAAGCCCCACGGGCGGAACAGGTGCTTGGGGTCGTCCAGGTTGTAGTCCCAGTCGATGTCCCAGTTGGAATCGTAATGCTCCCACACCAGGCCACCGGCCTTGGCGGCCTGGCGACGGGTCATGTTGTCGGCCAGCTGCAACGCGCGCTCGACATAGCGCTGCTCGCCACTGGCCTCGAACGCGGCCAGCATCGCCTCGCACATGTGCATGTTGGCGTTCTGGCCGCGGTAGCCGGTGAAGTTCCACTGGCCATCGGCTTCGTCCTTGTACAGGCCGTGCTGCGCCTCCCAGAAGCGCGCTTCCAGCAGCTGCCAGGTTTCGTCCATCCAGTCGCGGGCCTGCTCGACACCGGCCTTCAGCGCGCAGCTGTAGGCCAGCAGCACGAACGCCACGCCGTAGCAGTGGTTCATGTCGTCCTCGACCTTGCCGTCGCGCAGGGTCCAGGCATAGCCGCCGGTGGCCGGGTTGCGGTGCACCTCGCGCAGGTAGCGCACACCGTGCTCGACCGCCTCGCGGTATTCGGCATTGCCGAACTCGCGGTAGGCCATCGCGTAGTTGAAGACGAAACGGGTACTGCTCACCAGATGACGATGGCTGGCATCGTAGATGCTGCCGTCATCACGGAAGTAGTGGAAGAAACCGCCATTCGGATCGATGCAGCGCGGGTGGTAGAACGCCATCGTATCGGCGATGTGCGCGCGCAGGAACGCGGGCGAACGGAAATCGGGCGAGGTGCTCATGCAGTAATGTCCTGTGCCTGCAGCAGCTGCTGCACTTCATCGAGCGAGGGCATCGCGGCGAACGCGCCCTTGCGGGTAACCGCCAGCGCGCCCACCGCGGCGCCGAAGCGCAGCGTGGCGGTGATCGCTTCCGGGTCCTGGCAGAAGGCAGCGAAACCTGCACCGGCCCCGCCCCGCTCCAGCAGGCCGACCAGCA
This sequence comes from Stenotrophomonas maltophilia, assembly GCF_004684085.1. Lineage (GTDB taxonomy): Bacteria > Pseudomonadota > Gammaproteobacteria > Xanthomonadales > Xanthomonadaceae > Stenotrophomonas > Stenotrophomonas maltophilia_AS. The sequence continues at coordinate 6,139 of NZ_SRHZ01000039.1, read as the reverse complement.
CGCCACCGACGAAGGCATCGCCGGCTGCGGTGGTGTCGACTGCGGCCACGCGGAAGCTGGTCACCGTGCCATGGTTGTCGCGGGTGTACCAGTGAAGCGTGGCCGCACCGTCGGTGACGATGACCCAGCGTGCCTGCGCGGCCAACAGGCGACGCAGCACCTGCGCTTCGCCGTCATCGCCGAGTGGCGCTGCCAGGTAGTCCAGCTCTTCGCGTGACAGCTTGACCAGGTCGGCGCGCTCCAGCGCCTGCCACAGCCACGGCGTCGGATCCTCGTTGGACGGCCACAAGGCCGGACGCAGGTTGAGATCGAGGCTGACCACTGCACCGGCAGCGCGGGCGCGATCCATGCCGGCGAAGGTCGCCTCGGCGATGGCCGGCTCGGTCAGGCTGTTGGAGCAGACATGGAAGCACTGTGCGCGATCCAGGCACGCTGCCTGGAAGTCGCTGTCACGGAACAGCAGATCCGCCGCCGGTGGGCGGTAGAAGCTGAAGCTGCGTTCGCCATTGGCATCGAGTGCGACGAAGGCCAATGCGGTCTTGGCCGCGTCGGTACGCACGATGTAATCGGTGCCGACGCCATGCTCGACCAGGCTGTCAGCCAGGAAGTCGCCGAACATGTCCCGGCCCAGCATGCCAACGAACTGGGTCTTCGCACCCAGCCGCGCGGCAGCGACGGCAACGTTGGCCGGTGCACCACCGGCGTACTGCAGGAACGCGCGCGGGGTGTCGGCCGAGGCCGGTGGCTGCGCTAGTAGATCGATCAAAATTTCGCCGAAGCAGACAATGGCACCCATTCCGGACTCAGCCTCCCTGCGTTGCGGAAGCCGGCGTACGCGCGCCGACCAGTCCGTAGAAAATGATGTAGCCGTAGCACAGCAACGGCAGGATGAAGCTGGCCTGCACACCGATGTGGTCGGCCAGCATGCCCTGCAGGTACGGCACCACGGCGCCGCCGACGATGGCCATGATCAGCAGGCTGGAACCCTTGTTGGTCAGCGGGCCCAGGCGCTCGATGCTGAGCGCGAAGATGGTCGGGAACATGATCGAGTTGAACAGGCCGATCGCCACCACCGAATACAGCGCGATGCTGCCGGAGGTCAGCATGGTCGTGGCCAGCAGGGCCACGTTGACCAGCGCGAAGATCGCCAGCAGGCGGCTGGGCGAGAAGCGCGCCAGCAGCGCCGAACCGGCGAAGCGGCCGATCATCGCCATCGTCCAATAGGCCGACACGTAATGGGTGGCCTGCTGCTCGCTGAAGCCGCCGATGCTCGGCATCGACAGGTAGTTGACCAGGAAGCTGCCAATCGACACTTCCGCGCCGACGTAGAAGAAGATGCCCAGTACGCCCAGCAGCAGGTGGCGCTTGCGCAGCGCATCCAGGTAGCTGTGCTGATGGCCCTGGTCGGCCTGTTCGGTGGCATCGCTCAGCGCCGGCAGGCGGAACAGGAACACGAACAGCGCCAGCAGCACCAGCGCCACTGCCAGGCCCACGTACGGGCCCTGCACGGCCTGCGCCTCGGCGGCGCGGTAGGCCAACTGTTCTGCAGCCGGCAGCGCGTTCAGTTCATCAGCACTCTTGACCGTGTTGGACAGGATCAGCATGCCGCCGAAGATCGGTGCGATGGCCGTACCCAGCGAGTTCAGTGCCTGCGCCAGGGTCAGACGGCTTGAACTGGTCTGTTCCGGACCCAGCAGCGCCACATAGGGGTTGGCAGCCACCTGCAGCACGGTGATGCCGGTGGCCAGTACGAACAACGCTCCCAGGAACGCGCCGTACTCGCGCAGCTCAGCCGCCGGCCAGAAGCCCAGCGCACCGATGCCAGCGATCACCAGACCAGCGACGATGCCCTTCTTGTAACCCAGTGCGGCAACCAGGCGGCCTGCCGGCAGCGACATCAGGAAATAGGTACCGAAGAAGGTGAACTGCACCAGCATCGCCTTGGCGTAGTTCAGCTCGAACACCGCCTTTAGGTGCGGGATCAGGATGTCATTGAGGCAGGTCAGGAAGCCCCACATGAAGAAGATCGTGGTGACCACGGCCAGCGCCTTGCCGTTGGTGACGGCGGGTGCGTTGCCCGAAGAACCCGATGGACGGGGCGTTGCGGAGATCGGCATGCGGTACGCGCCTCGATGCGCGGAAGGTCGTTGTTGCGTGGAAGGGGTATGTTGAAGGAATCAGTTCGGTCGCGCGGCACTGCTTTCGCGGATGCGCAGCTGCACCGGCGCGACCGTGCGCCGTGGCGGCGCATCCGGTTCGTCCAGTCGTTGCAGCAGCAGCGCGGCAGCTTGCCGGCCACGCTCGCGCGGGTCGGCGGTGAGCGTGGTCAACGGCGGCACCGCGACCGACGCCTCGGAAATATCATCGAAACCGGTAACGGCAAAGTCACCGCCCGGACGGATGCCACGCGAATTCAAGCCCAGCATCAGGCCCAGCGCGACGGTGTCGTTGTAGCAGACCGCCGCACTGGGGCGATGGCCATCGGCAAACAACTCATCGGTGCGCGCCGCAGCTTCCAAGCGGTTCGGCGCCGACTCGATCATCCAGCCCGGTGGCAGCGCAAGACCCGCTTCTGCCAGTGCCTGCTGGAAACCCGCGCGGCGCTGGTGGCAGGAACTGGATGCTGCATGGCCACCGAAGAAGGCGATCTGGCGATGGCCGCGCTCGATCAAGTGGCGCGTGGCCAGATAGGCGCCGTGCTGGTTGTCCAGGGTCAGGAAGTCCCAATCGGCACCGTCCAGCTCACGATTGAACAGCAGCACGTTGGCATTGGCACCCAGCGCCTGCCGCAGCTGCGCGGTATCGCTGCCTTCGGCGGGTGACAGGATCAGGCCAGCCGGGGTGTGCTCCATCAGCGTGGACAGCACCGCCTGCTGGCGCTCCGGCGATTCGCCAGTGCTGCCAAGCAACGTCACGTAGCCGCGTCCGCCCAGTGCCTCGTCCACGCCGGAAGCGAATTCGGCGAAGAACGGGTTGGACAGATCGTTGATCACCAGCGCAATGCTCGACGAGGTACGTCGGCGCAGGTTGGCCGCGGCGCGGTTGTAGACGTAACGCTGGCGGCGCAGTTCGGCCTCGACCTTGGCACGGGTATCGACGTTGACCAGCGGGCTGCCGCGCAGCACCAGCGACACGGTTGCCCGTGACACGCCGATGGCACGCGCGATGTCGGTCACCGTCACCGCCTTGCCGGCGCGCTTGCTGGGACTGCTGCCGTTGTCGTTCATCGTCTTCCCGGACTCCCGCTGGAGGCTCAAGCCTAATGGATCAGAGCCGCGTCGTGCCGTGCCGTTCGCTGGGTCACCGCGAACGGCACAGTCCGTCTCAGCGCAGCTGGCTGCCCGGTGCCGCGCACCAGGACACCGGCAGGTCCTTCACGGCCGTGCCCCAGCCCTGCTCCGGCGCGTTCGTGTCGAGCGCGAAGTGCAGACGCGGGCCCTGCTGCAGCTGGCTCCAGTCCAGCCACACCGGCGCATGCGCCTGGCCATCGACCTTGATGCCCTGCACGTACTGCAGGCGGCGACCATCGGCACCGGGTGCGTCGATGCGCAGGGTGCGGCCATTGCCCATGTCCACTTCCACCTTGCTGAAGCGCGGGGTGTGCAGCAGGAACTGGCCGCTGCCCGGCACCGCCGGGTACACGCCGATGGCACTGAACAGGTACCAGGCCGACATCGTGCCGAGGTCATCGTTGCCGGTCACGCCGTTCGGGGCGTTGGTGAACAGCTGCTGCGCGGCACGTACCACGGCCGCGGTCTTCCACGGCTGGCCGATCAGCGTGTACAGCCACGGCGAGTGCAGGTCCGGCTCGTTGTTCGGGTTGTAGCGGAACTGGTTGTAGTAGCTGTACGGCCCGACCACCCACTCCTTGCGGGCGGCGTTGAGCGGGTCGGCCTGCAGCGCGTCCATGGCGAAGAAGGCATCCAAGCGGCGGCCGGCCTGTTCGCGGCCGTCCATCGCTTCGACCAGGCCCGGCACGTCCTGCTGCGCCAGCCACTGGTACTGCCACGCCGTGCCTTCATGGAAACCATGGTGCGAGCGCGGGCTGTAGTGGCCATCGGCCGGGGTGTACCACTGGCCATCCTCGGTACGCGGGCGCGGGAAACCGGTGAAGCCGGTCTCGGCATCACGCACCTGCGGGTCCCACACCTTGCGCCAGTTGCGCCCGCGCTCTCGCAGCGTCGCCGCGTCCTGCGCATGGCCCAAGCCATCGGCCATCTGCGAAAGCGCACAGTCGGCCAGCGCGTATTCCAAGGTGGCCGAACCGCCGTGGTGCGGATCGACGTCCATACCCTTGGACGGGAATGCACGGTCGTAGACCACGTAGCCCTTGTCCAGGTACGTCGGGTTGCCGGAGCGGCCGGCCATGCGCGAGTTCAGCGGCGGCGTGCCGAAGGCATTGCGGCGCAGCGCGTCCCATGCCTGCGATTCACGGCCCTTGAGCGCACCGAAGCGCCACAGGTCGACCATGAACGGGGTGACCGGATCACCGGTCATGATGTTGGTCTCGAAGTTGGCATAGCCCCAGCGCGGCAACCAGCCACCCTGCTCGTCGATCGCCAGCAGGGTACGGCCGATGTCGCGCGCCACGTCCGGACGGGTCAGCGCCAGCCACTGGTTCTGCGCACGGTAGGTATCCCACAGCGAGAAGTACTCGTAGTAGGTCCAGCCATCGGCGCGATGGATGCCATCGTCGTAGCCACGGTAACGGCCGTCGGCGTCGTTGCCGGTCATCGGCTGCAGCAGCGCGTGGTAGACCGCGCTGTAGAACACGGTGCGGTCGTCAGCGTTGCCGCCCTGCACACGCACCCGGCCCAGCTGCTCACGCCACGACTGCTGGGACAGCGCACGCATGCGGTCAAAACCGAGCAGCGCCCCACCCTGCATGCCCTCCGCGCGCAGGTTGGTACGCGCGCCTTCGGCATCCACGTGCGAGATCGCACTAACCGCCGTCACCGACTGGCCCTTGCCCAGGTCGAAGCTGAGCCAGGCACCATTCGGCTTCTGTTCGCCCTCCATGCTGTGGCGCGCGCCCGGCAGGCCACCGCCCTCGCCCCAGGTGCCATGCGCCTTGAACGGGCGGTCGAATTCGATGCGGAACCAGGTGGTGTACTGATGGCCGCCGCAGAAGCTCTTGGTGACCAGCTTGCCTTCCACCACGCGATCACCGACCACATCGACCACGCTGCCGATCACCGAATGACGCTCGTTGGCCTGGCCGACGTTGACCAGCACGTGGCCGTCTCCGCTGCGCTGGCTGAAGGTATAGCGCTCGGCCGCGGCGCGGGTGCGGGCAGTGGCTTCGGCGTCGATGCCGCCGTAGCTGGTCAGCCGCACCTTGTAGTAGCCGGCCTGACCGATCTCTCCGTCATGGCTGTAGGCCGACGCGTAGGCCTTGTGGTCGAACTGCTTTGGGTTGGCGGTATCGAAATCGCCGCCCGGACCGATCGACCCGGTCACCGGCAGCACCGACACCTGGCCGCCCTGTTCCCAGCAACCCGCGCCGGAGATGAAGGAGTGGCCGAAACCGCGGATCTTCTCGTCGTCATAGCGCCAGCCCGAATAATGGCTGCCGATCGGGCTGACCTGGATCAGGCCGAACGGCGCCGACGCGCCTGGGAACGTGTTGCCGTCGTCCTTGCTGCCGATGAAGGTGTTGACCTCGCGCTCCAGCGCAGCCGGCGCGGCCTGCAGCAGCATCGGCACTGCCGACAATGCGAGCAGGCATGCCAGGCGCGCCAGCGGGCGCGAAGACGATGGGACGGCGGGAGCGGACGGCACTGGACGCATGTCGGGTTCCTGTAGTCGATGACGCAGAGACAGACGGCCCGGGCCTTCCGGCACCGTTCCGCTGAGCTCTGCCTGGACCGGCAGAAGGCTCCCCCTGGAATGACGCCCGACCCACGTGGCCGTGGATTTAGATCGATTCAAGTAGAGCATGCAGCTTCAGCCGAATGCATTCTGCGGCGCAGCATGAGAGGGGGCGTTCGGCAGGGCTGCGCCCTGCACCTGCTACGAGCTGGAGCAACAGCAACAGCAGAAGCCGGTTTCCTGTGGGGAGCCGGGGTGGGTCCGGTTGCGGGGGGCGCTGCAAGTACGTCCATGTAAGCTCGGTCGCCGCATCCATGCGGCTCACGCC
>NZ_SRHZ01000038.1 GCF_004684085.1 Stenotrophomonas maltophilia | reverse complement strand
GGAAACTGTCGGGGGTGGGGCGGTGTGGGTTGGCAGGACCGTTGGCGCCATGGATGGCGCCATCGAGCCCCCAGGGATGGGTTTACGGCGTGTCCTGCCAGCCCACACCGCCCCGCCCAACTCACAGACAACCCAGAGCCGCTTTGGCTTTGGCTTTGGCTTCGGCTTTGGCTTTGGTTGTTGCCGGCCAGCGGCCGGCACTACCGCAGGTGCAGGGCGCAGCCCTGCCGACCCACCCTCCCCCGCGCACGAAAACGTTTTCACTTGATTCAGCAAACCGTCACCCCTTCGCCACGCCAGTAACATATTGCGTAGCAGCATGCGCCCACGGGCGACCCATGCTAAAAATCGCCCGCCCATCGCTTAGATCGATCCAAGAACGACATTGCGATGGCCGGGAGTTGGGGGAGCAGCAACAGGACGTACCAGGCCACGCGCACGGTGCTACTGCCACTGCATGGCGATAGCGACAATGTCACTTCAAATTAGATCGATTCAAGTGCCACGTCACCGGATCAATCCAGGAGAGAGGGAGAGATGGGAATGAAGCATTCAACACGCACGCACGGTCACGACGCACTGTCGCTGGCCATCGCGCTGGCCCTGGCCGTCGCCCTCGTGCCGGCAGGCGCCGCCGCACAGCAGGCTGCCTCCACCGCCGCGCAGGAAGCCACCACCCTGGACAGCGTCCAGGTTACCGGCTATCGCTACGCCATCGAGAAGAGCCTCGAAAAGAAGCGCGACGCCAACGCTGTGGTCGAAGTGATCACCGCAGAAGACGTCGGCAAGTTCCCTGACAAGAACGTCGCCGACGCGCTGCAGCGCGTGCCCGGCGTGGTCATCACCCGCAGTGGCGGCGAAGGCAAGACTGTCAGCGTGCGTGGCCTTGCGCCGGACCTGACCCTGACCCAGTTGAACGGCAACTACGTGGCCACGTCGGAAACCAACGACGAAGCAACCCGCTCGTTCAACTACACCTTGCTTCCGTCGAACATGTTGTCCAGCGCGGAGCTGTTCAAGTCACCGGAAGCACGCATCGATGAAGGCGGCATCGGCGGCACGGTCATCCTGCATACCCGTCGTCCGCTGGACATGGAATCCAACTCGGGCTTCGTCACGCTCGAGGGCACCTCCTCCGATACCCACCACGATATCGACCCACAGGCATCGGCCTTGTACTCGTGGCACAGCAAGGATGAACGCTTCGGCGTGCTGGTCGGCGTGACGCAGCAGAAGCGCACCACCCGCACCATGGAAGCCAGCACCGAGGACTACCAGTGGTACGGCGCCGGCAAGGCGCGCGATGCCTATGGCAATGTGCAGCAGCAGGATGGCATCCACTACTGGTGGGGCAAGTCCGGTTTCAACAACCAGACGGGCGGCAACTACAGCGATTTCTTCATGCCGACGTCGGTCAACTTCGCGGTGAAGGAAGAAAAGCGCGAGCGCAAGGGCGGCCAGCTGACCTTCCAGTTCAAGCCGGTCGACAACGTCACGATGACCGCCAACTACTTCCGCTTCGAGCTGCAGGGTGATTACACCCAGAACATGCTGAAGATTCCGGAATGGAGCATGGCGCGCTACAACCAGGACGGCAACTGGGCTGGTGGCCGCCTGCTCAATGGCCTGGACTTCGATCCCAGCGGCAACACCGTTACCGGCGCCCAGTTCGAAAAGCTGGCTGGAAAGACCTACTACTGCAGCGAAGACCAGGCCAAGGCCGCTGGCCTCAAGCCTGGCGGATGGGGCCCGGACGACTGCACGGTTCCGACGCCGCAGCTGACCGGCGGCTACAGCAAGGAAAAGGCGCTCTCGCAGACCGCCGACCTGACCATCGACTGGGACATCAGCCCGCTGTGGAAGGCCTCGTTTACCGGCGGTCGCACCTGGTCCGAAGGTGGTCCGTCGATGAACTTCCGCATGTCGGCCAAGCCGCGCCGCAAGGTCGGCAATGACTACCTGTCCGGCAACCAGTACAGCGCATGGGACCTGACCGGCACGCCGTCGGCAACCTTCTCGCCCGACCTGCAGCAGCAGCTGATGAACGGCATCGCCGAAGTCGACACCGGCTCGACCGATTCGTCGTGGAAGCGCACCGAGGTCAAACAGAACTATTTCCAGGCCGACGTGACCAAGCTGTTCGAATCGGGCTGGCTGGATTCGATCCAGTTCGGTGCCAAGTACCGCGATGGCAAGGTCCACCGCAACACCGGCAACACCTACTGGGTATGCCCCGGCCGCGATCCGGCCGACTACAACAACAGCCGCTACCAGAGTGGCTGCGACCCGACTGCGGGTGAGGCGCAACCGGGCTTCTTCCTGTCCAATCCGATCAGCAACATCGCCGGCGGCTTCAATGCCAACGTATTCCCGGGTGTCAACTATCCGGCCTACATCGACTACCTGAACAAGACCTACGGCGGCTCGTACAACCGCACCGAGGACGACTTCGTCTACAACGTCAACGAGAAGATCTACTCGGGCTACTTCCAGGCCAACTTCCGCACCGAGCGCCTGCGCGGCAATGTCGGCGTGCGCGTGGTGCGTACCAAGCAGTTCGCACAGTCTTCCGACTCGATCGAGAAGTTCAACGACTACTTCCTGGACAACGCCTCCGGCGCACCGATGGCGTGCACCGATCCGGCCGCTGCGGCCTATCCGGGCTATGGCTGCGAGAGTGGCTTCGTGCGACTGCCATACGATCTGGCACAGAGCAAGTCCCATGAACTGATCGGCGTCGACCGCACGTATACCGACATCCTGCCGAGCTTCAACATCGCCTGGGACATCACTGACACGCTGGTGCTGCGCGGCGCCGCGTCAAAGGTCATTGCCCGTCCGGGCTACACCGATATCGCCACCCCGGGCGCTCTGAGCTTCTACAGCGCCGAGTACGTCGACGATCGTCGCGTGGCCGGCGGTGCGCCGAACCCGGGTTGGGCCGGCGAAGGCAGCAACAAGCAGCTGCAGCCGTTCAAGGCCACGCAGTACGACCTGGGCCTGGAATGGTACTTCCAGCCGGGCGCCGTGGCCGGTGTCGGCCTGTTCCGCAAGGACGTCAGCAACTTCACCGTGCCGGTCGTGCGCGACACGCAGATGACTGTCGGCGGCGAAGTAGTGACCGTGCAGAACTACAAGACCAAGGCCAATGGCCAGGATGGCGTCTCGCAGGGCGTGGAACTGTATGGCCAGTACACCTTCGATTTCGGCTTCGGCGTGCAGGCCAACTACACCTACAACGACACCAACCTGGCATCGATCGTGATTGACGGACAGAACATCGGCTCGTCGCCGCTGGTCGGCAGCGCCAAGAACCAGGCCAACGTCACGGTGTTCTACGAGAACGACAAGTTCCTTGCGCGTGCCTCGTTCAACCGTCGCGGCGAAGTGGTGGGCGGCCTGCAGAACGGCATGACCGTCTACACCGAGCCGTATGACCAGCTGGACCTGAACGTTGCCTACAACCTGACCCCGGACTGGACGCTGACCGCCTCGGTGATCAATGCCACCAAATCCGAGCAGCGCGTACACCTGGGCAATGACACCAAGGCCCGCCTGATCTCCAACACCTACGCCGGCCGCCAGTTGTACTTCGGCGCGACCTGGAAGTTCTAAGGCGCCAGCGGGTTGCCCGGGCCCGCCCGGCGCAACCCACACCCTGCTCCGGCGGGGACGTTCCTCCACGGCAGTCACGCTGGTACAGGTGGCTGCCGTTTTTTGTCGGCGCCTTGCCTGTCGTTCAGCCCGGTGCTTGACCCTGCCATCGTTGGAAGGTGCACACTGGCTCCACCCCAAGAGCACCGAAGGAACTACAGATGGAATTCCATGTTGAAGGCATGACCTGCGGCGGCTGCGCCCGTAGCGTGACCAAGGCGATTGAAGGCGTGGACCCGCAGGCCAGCGTGCAGGCAGATCCCGCCAGCCGTCGCGTGCAGGTGCAGACCTCGGCCAGCGAAGCACAGATCGTGGCAGCGCTGAACGACGCCGGTTTCCCGCCGCGTACGGCCTGATCCCCTGCCCTGCCCAACACTGCAAAGCCCGCCGGCTGCTACAGCAACCGGCGGGCTTTTTCATGCATGCAGTATCGAGTCAATGTTTGTGCGGACGCCGCCGCACCGCGCCGGTCTTGGCGGTGTCGACCACTACCGGGGTCTCATCCTCTTCACCCAGCCGCTGCAGAATCGGGCATTCCGGGCGCTCGTCGCCCGCGCAGCAACTGATCAACGACTTCAGCGTATCAGCCATCTGCCGCATGCTTTCGATGCGCTGCTCCAGGTCGACGATGTGCTGTTCCGCCAGCTGCTTGACGTCGGCGCTGTGCCGCGACGTGTCGTTCCACAGGCCGAGCAGATCGGTGATCTCGGCGACCTGGAAACCGAGATCGCGCGCGCGACGGATGAAACGCAGGCGGTGGATGTCCGCCTGCGAATACGCCCGGTAGCCCGACTCGGTGCGATCGGCCGCGGGAATCAGGCCGATCTGTTCGTAGTAACGGATCATTTTCGCTGAAACGCTGGAGGCCTTGGCGGCTTCGCCGATGTTCATGCGGGTTTCCTTCAATGGGTTGTAGCGGGGACATCCACCATCGGCGCCTGGAAGCGACGCAGGCGCAGTGCGTTGCCGAGCACGAACACGCTCGACAATGCCATCGCACCGGCCGCGAACACCGGCGACAGCAGCACGCCCCAGACCGGGTACAGCACGCCGGCCGCTACCGGGATCAACGCCGTGTTGTAGGCGAAGGCCCAGAACAGGTTCTGCCGGATGTTGCCCAGTGTTGCCTTGGACAGCGCAATGGCATTCGGCACGCCCTGCAGGTTGCCCGACATCAGCACCACGTCGGCAGACTCCACCGCGATATCGGTACCGGTACCGATGGCCAGGCCAACATCAGCCTCGGCCAGTGCCGGCGCATCGTTGATGCCGTCGCCGACGAAGGCGACGTGGCCATGCGTGGCCTTCAAACGGCGCACCGCTTCGACCTTGCCTTCCGGCAGCACTTCGGCCACCACTTCATCGATGCCCAGCTGACGCGCGATCGCCTGCGCGGTACCGGCGTTGTCACCGGTGATCATCGCCACCTTCAGGCCAAGCTGATGCAGCGCCGCGATCGCGGCCGGCGTGCTCGGCTTGATCGGATCGGATACCGCGATGATCGCGGCCAGGCGACCGTCGATGGCGGCATACAGCGGCGACTTGCCCTGCGCGCCGAGTTCGGCTGCCAGCGCGGCGAACGCGCTGATGTCCACGCCCAGATCGCGCATGAAACGGTCCGCGCCAACCTCCACCCGCGCGCCATCGACACTTGCACGCACACCCATGCCGGTGACAGATTCGAAATCGATCATCGCCGGCAGTGCCAGTCCCTGCTCGGTCGCCGCATCGACAATGGCGCGGGCGATCGGATGTTCCGAACGTGACTCCACCGTGGCCACCGCAGCCAGCACCGTGGTGCGATCGAAGCCGTCGGCAATCTCCAGATCGGTCAGGCGCGGGCGGCCTTCGGTCAGCGTGCCGGTCTTGTCCACCGCCACCACCTGCGCGTCCTTCAGCAACTGCAGTGCTTCACCCTTGCGGAACAGCACGCCCATCTCGGCGCCACGGCCGGTACCGACCATGATCGAAGTTGGCGTGGCCAGGCCCATCGCACACGGGCAGGCAATGATCAGCACCGCCACCGCGTTGACCAGCGCGAAACTCAAGGCTGGCGACGGGCCAAAGATCAGCCAGACCAGGAACGTGGCCAGCGCCGCCAGCATCACCGCCGGCACGAACCAAAGCGTCACCTTGTCGACCACCGCCTGGATCGGCAGCTTCGAGCCCTGCGCCTGTTCGACCATGCGGATGATCTGCGCCAGCATGGTCTGCGCGCCCACCGCCGTGGCACGCACCGTCAGTGCGCCCTTCTGGTTGACCGTGCCGCCGACCACGCTGCTGCCCGGCTGCTTCTCGACCGGGATCGGCTCGCCACTGATCATCGATTCGTCGATGTAGCTGCGGCCTTCGATGACCTCGCCGTCGACCGGCACGCGCTCGCCCGGGCGTACTTCCACCACGTCGCCGCTCAGCACTTCATTGACCGGAATATCGATGCTGCGGCCGTCACGGATCACATGCGCGACCTTGGCCTGCAGGTTGACCAGGCGCTTGATCGCCTCGGAGGTACGGCCCTTGGCGCGCGCTTCAAGGAAACGGCCGAGCAGGATCAGTGCGACGATTACCGCTGCCGCTTCGTAGTAGACGTTCACCGTGCCCGGCGGCAGCAGCCGCGGTGCAAAGGTCGCCACCACCGAATAACCGAACGCGGCGGCGGTGCCCACCGCCACCAGTGAATTCATGTCCGGCGCAAGCCGCAGCAGCGCCGGGAAACCCTTCTGGTAGAAACGGCGGCCGGGAATGGCCAGCACCAGCAGGGTCAGTGCGAACTGCAGATACCAGCTGGTCTGCATGCCGATGGTGGCCATCACCCATTCGTGCATGCCGGGAATCAGGTGCGAGCCCATTTCCAGCACGAACACCGGCAGTGCCAGCGCGGTCGCCACGATCAGGTCGCGCTTCAGCTCGGCACGCTCGGCATCCTTTTTTTCCGCCGCTTCGTCGTCGGATTGAACGCCTGCTTCGATGGCGCGGGCGGCATAACCGACCTTGTCGATGGCCGCCACCAGCGCATCCACGGCGGCCACGCCGCGTACCGTGGCGCGTTCAGTGGCCAGGTTCACGCTGGCCTGGCTGACGCCCGGCACCGCCAACAGCGCGCGCTCGACACGACCCACGCAGGAGGCACAGGTCATGCCTTCCACCGCCAGTTCGACAGTGGCAGCCGGAACGTCGTAGCCCACACGCTCCACCGCTTGGATCAGCGCAGCGCGATCAACCGGCCCGGACGCCCGGATGTCCGCGCGCTCGGTGGCCAGGTTCACCGAGACGCTGCCGACGCCCTCGACCTTGGACAGCGCTGCTTCGACCCGGCCCACACAGCTGGCGCAGGTCATGCCCTCGATGGGCAGGCTGATGGTGGAGGGGCTGACGGGGACTGCAGTGGCGCGGGGCGTACTCATGATCGGATTCCCGGGTTTCCTTCTGGATGCGGACAGGCTAAACCTTGCCATCGTGGGAAGGTCAAATCCAGCCACCCCCGGGTTCATGGAGGGGTTCATCCACGCATGGCGTGGAGCCACCAACGCCCGGCAGCGCCGGGCCATGCCCGGCGGCACAAGGCCCGGCGCCACCGATGTCGTGCTCAGAAGGTGAACACGTACTCCAGCGCAAACTCGCGACCCACCGCACCGAGCAGGCGGGTCGGGGCGAAGTCGTAATCCAGCTTGTACGGGTCCTTGTGGTTCCAGCTGGCCGAATTGAACACGTTGTTGACGTAGACGTTGACCTTGGCGCGTTCGGTCACCTGGTAGCCCATGTTGAAGTTCCAGGTGATGAACGGCCCGACCCGCCCGTAGTAGCGCGTGGTCTGCTGGCCGGCGTTCGGGTTCGGATTCGGCGAACCATCCGGACGTGTTGCCGGTTCCAGGCAGTTCAGCGACGGGCTGTCGCTGGGCACGTAGCCATCAGCGAACGGCAGGCAGCCACCGGGGTTGTTCAGGCGATCGGTGCCCCAGTGGTAACGCACGCCCGGCACCGAACCGATGCGGTCGGCATAGACATTGGCATTCCAGTTGCCGCGCTGCCAGGCCAGGCTCGCTCGCAGCTTGCTGCGCAGGTCGCGGTCGCGGCGCTCCGGATTCGGATCGTTGGCGTAACGCTGTTCCTTGGTCGATAGTTGGTTGGTGTAGTTCAGGCCCAGCTGGAAGCTGCCCCACTGCGCGGTTTCCAGGCGGTAGCGCGCGGTCAGGTCGATACCGCGCACTTCACGGCTGGCCAGATTGAACGGGCCGCGTTCGATCGACACCAGTCGGCCGCTGCTGTCACGGTTCACGCGGGCCAGGATGCCGGCGCAGTAATCACCACCGGCCGGATTGGCCCACGGCGTACCGTCCATGTTCTTGCCGGTCAGGCAGCCCGCCTCGCTGGCCAACACCTCGTCGGCACCGACGTCGACGATCATGTCCTCCAGCTTGATCGCCCAGTAGTCGGCGCTGACCGACAGATTGGGCATCACATCCCAGACGAAGCCGACCGTCCACGAGTCGCCGGTCTCCGAGCGCAGCAAGGGCGTGCCGCGCCGGTTCACGTCGAAGGTGTACCAGACATCGGTGTTGCCCACCCCGCAGTTGTTGACCAGGTAGGCGCCGCTCTGGATGCAGCGCAGGCGGTCATAGGTCTGCACTTCGGAGCTGCTCGGCTGGCCCAGCAAGTAGTGCATGTCCGGTGCATGGAAACTGGTAGCGTAGGAGCCACGTACCAGCAGCGATTCCACCGGGCGCCATTCAAGGCCGACATTCCAGGTGGTTTCCTTCTGGCTGCCGATGTCCAGCGCCTCGCTGCTGTTGTCGGCCTTGTAGTTGCCATAGCGGTCATAGCGTGCGGCCGCAGTGGCGGTCACGGTTTCCAGCAGCGGAATCTTGAACTCGACGCCGGCCGAATAGCGGGTGCGCTCGCCGCCACCGCGGTCGACGTTCTGCAGGTCGAAGTCGATGCCAGCGCGCGGGTCGGGGCTCAGGTGATAGCCCTGCTGCGCGACTTCGGCCACCGCCGCGAACGAAATCGGACCGGCCCACCCCTGGAACAGTTCACCGGTGATGTCGGCCGAGGCCTGGTTGACGTAGGACGATGCGCGATTCTTCGCCACCGTGCCCATCTGCCAGTACTGGTCGGGCGTCAGCGGATTCCACCAGCGCGATTCGTTCAGTGCGTAGATCGACTCACCGTTGGCGGTGGTGCCCAGCTTCGGGCCGAGGAAGTAGTCATACGATTTCTGCTTGTGCACCACGTTCTGTCGTTCTTCCACGCGGTAGTAGGAACGGCCCACCGTTGCGCTCCAATCGAAGCGATCGGCGAGGCGTCCGCGCAGGCCCGCACTCCAGTCCCAGGACAGTTCGCGGTTGGTGTTGCGCAGCGTATCCAGGCCGCCGACTTCGTTCGGGGTGAACTGGCGCACGCCAAGGATCGGGCGGTTGCGGTTGGCATCCCAGTAGTAGCCCTTGTCGTCGTCGATCAGCGACACGCTGGGTGGATTGGTGCCCCAGATCGCTTCGGAGCGGTACACCGCCAGGTTGGTCCACGCCTGCAGGTCATTGCTGAAATCGAAGGTGGCATACAGGTTGCCGGACACGTTCTCGGCACCGCCGGTGAGCAGCCAGTTGGTGTAGTCGGCGCTCATGCCGCACAGGCGGCCGGTGTTGGTGATGGTGTTGGCGGCGTAGTTGTAGACCAATCGATCGGCGGTGTAGTACTCGCCGTCGAACTTCTCGCAGGTGCCAGTGGGCGGCGCCAAGCGCTGGCCGGTGGTCGGATCGATCAGCGCCAGGCCAGCGGTGGGACGGAAGCCGACCTTGCGTTGTTCCATGTTCCAGGACGGATACGGTGCATCATCGGCATCGTCCATCTGCGGGCGATCACGCCCGAACAGCGGATCGCGCTTGGTGTACTGCAGCGCGTAGGTCACGCTCCAGTTGTCACCGGTCCTGCCGCCGGCCCAGGACAGATCCCAGGTATCGCGGCCGCCTTCGGTGGAGGTGCCGCCTCGCACGCGCACCTCGTCGCCGTCGTAGTTGGTCTTGAGGATAACGTTGACCACGCCGGCGATTGCATCCGAACCATAGATGGCCGAGGCGCCACCGGTCAGCACTTCGATACGCTCCACCGCAGCGGCCGGAATGTTGCCGTAGTTGGAGAAGTTGGTTTCTCCGCCATACGGCAGCGGGTAATCCGCCACGCGACGGCCGTTGACCAGCAGCAGCGAGCGGTTCGGGCCCATCCCGCGCAGGTTCAGGCCGCTGGCATTGGGCGTGTGCGAGCCCCATTGCGAGGCGGCTTCAACAGTGCCGGTCGCTTCGGTGAGGGTCTTCAGCGCGTCGTACACGCTGACAAAACCCTCCTTCTGGATCTGCGCGGCGGTGATCACGTTGACCGGTGCCGGGCCTTCGACGCCGGCGCGCTTGATGCGCGAGCCGGTGACGGTGACCGCATCGAGATCCTTGGTGGACGAACGGGCGGCCTCCTGCGCACTGGCAGCCAGGGGCAACAGGGCCAGGACCAGGGCCTGGGACAGCAGGTGACGACGCTTGCGAACGGACTGAGCCATGGGTGGTTGCTCTTCGAAAGTGTGGACGCACGGACGGGTGGTGGCGCGGCACTACGACGGATCCAGGCACCTGGATCGGTTCAAGCCCGATGCGGCACCTCCCCTGTGGATCGATCCAAACTAAAGCACAGCTGAACCACGTCGGGCATGTGGCGCCGCAGCAACGCCCGGCGCAATACCGTTATTGGTCGCCGGTGACCATGACAATCAAAGAGTTGCGAGACATTGCTGAGAGCGCGGAACACGCGTCAATGACACGATTGCGACAGCGGCGCGCGGAACTGCTTTGTCCGCTCTCAACGATTAACCCCGCTCGATTGAGTCGGGACGAAGTGACCATTGCGGAGAGCGTAGTGGCTCGATGCATTGCCTCCGGGTCCGATTCCCCACCACTCGATGCTGAACCCGTCGTCCTGCCAGATGACCGAGGAAAAGTCGGACTCACTGTGGGGTCGCCCTGAGTTCTGGCTGGCCAGAGACAGAGTCTCAAGGCAGCTGCTGATCAATACCCTGCCGCGCTCGATGGGCTTCGGCAGGGTCAATTCGTAGACGAACAAATAGATCTCACGCCCCGCGCCACAGCGTCCCATCGGGTTGGAGGCGTTTGAATCGAACACCTGATAGAGCGCGCGAAAGCGCTTCTCCCCGATCCGATGTACCCGCGTGTCGACGAACGCGCCTGTAGCAGCGGGTGCCAGCGTCACGCCGCCCAGCAAATCGTCGATGCCGCCGCCCTCGGGTGCGGCCGCCTTCCAGATAAACATTGGGGGCTGTCCCTCCTCTGCAGCTATTGCGGCGATGGGCAGCAAGCAGAGAAGTAGCAGGAGCAATCGAGGCATGCGGAAGGAGGATCATTGCCACGGGGAGTTGGACCCCACTGTCAATACTCCTGGCTTGATCGTCTACCCGGAAACACGGATGCCCCTGCTTTCCGCCGTTTGGCAGACGGACTGGCGATCCACGCACGTCAGAAGCGTCACTTTTCGGCAACAGGTACGCGTTCCGCAGCGGGGTCAGAGCCCTTCTGCGAAGGGATCCGACCCCGGGGCCATACCCGACGGATTCGATCAGCCGTCCAACGCCTGCCGCAGTGCGGCCACGGTCGCGGTGGCGGTCTGGCTCCAGTCTGGATCCAGTCCGCGCAGCGCCGGGTTCTGGAACTGCATGGCCGAGCGCCGCAGGCCCTTGGCCGAGGCATGCAGTTCAGTACAGCCGCTCCGTCGTGCGACGGCGGCGATATTGGCCGGGCCCAGCCCCGCGCCGGCCATCACACTGATGCGCCCCGCCGCCCGCGTGACCAGACCTGCCAGCACATCCACGCCGGCCTCGGCGCTGACCTGGCCGCCCGAGGTCAGCACGCGCTGGCAACCCAGCCCGATCACCTGCTCCAGTGCGGCTGGCAGGTCACGGGCGGCGTCGAAGGCGCGATGGAACGTCACCTTGAGTGGACCGGCGGCCTGCACCAGTTCACGGCACAGCGCCACGTCGATGCCGCCCTGCACATCCAGCGCACCGATCACCACGCCATCGCAACCGAGGGCGCGGCACTGCGCGATGTCACGCAGCATCAGTTCGGTTTCCAGCGCGTCGTAGTGGAAGTCGCCCGGGCGTGGCCGCACCAGCACGAACAGCGGAATCGACAGGCGTTCGCGGGCGATCGCGATGCTGGCGAACGACGGCGTGGTACCGCCCTCGGCCAGGTTGTCGAACAATTCGATGCGATCAGCGCCGCCGGCCTGGGCGGCCAGCGCCGAGGCCAGCGAGTTGCTGGCGATCTCCAGAGTCAGCCGCGTGCTCACGCTTGGGTGCTCGTGTAGATCGACGGCGAGTCGCGCAGGTCATCCTGGCGCTCCCCATCGCACACGGCGTAGACGAAGCCGCGATGCAGCGCATAGGCGCCCACCTCGCCCTGCTTGTTCATGGCCAGGAAGCACACCTGCAGGGTCTTGCTCGCTTCGGGGCGCTTGCGGACCACGCGGTCGATGGCTTCACGGCAGGCCTGTGCCGGCGAGCGCCCCTGGCGCATCAATTCGACCACCAGGAACGAGGCGGCGTTGCGGATCATCTCCTCACCCACGCCCGAGGCGGTGGCCGCGCCCACTTCGTTGTCGACATACAGGCCGGCACCGATGATCGGGCTGTCGCCGACACGGCCGTGCAGCTTCCAGGCCATGCCGCTGGTGGTGCAGGCACCGGCCAGATGGCCCTTGGCATCCAGCGCCAGCATGCCGATGGTGTCGTGGTTGTCGCTGTTGCCGGGCATGCCACGGCGCTCGGCATTGATCTGCGGTTGGTACTTCTCGGTCTTCAGCCACTCGCGCCAGGCCGCTTCGGCCTGCGGCGTCAGCAGGTGCTTGCGCTCGAAGCCCTGCTGCACCGCGAACTGCTGCGCGCCCTCGCCCACCAGCAGCACGTGCGGGCTGTTCTCCATCACTTTGCGGGCCACCGACACCGGATGCAGGATGTCGACCAGCGCGGCTACCGCGCCACAGCGGCCATCGCCATCCATGATGCTCGCGTCCAGGCTCAGCACGCCGTCGCGATCCGGATTACCGCAATGGCCGACGGTAGGGTTGCACAGCTCGCTCTCAGCCCAGCGTGCACCGGCTTCGACTGCATCCAGTGCGCTGCCACCCTGCGCCAGCACTTTCCACGCGGCCTGGTTGGCCGGCACGCCGAAGTCCCAGGTCGAAACCACTTTGGCCCCACCCTGCGTGCGTGCCTGCACGCCTGGCAATGCCGCCATGCCTGCGGCCAGCGCACCGGCCTGCAGGAACTGCCTGCGATCCACCATATTCCCCTCCCAGTTTGCAATGCACGGCCGGCCCGATGCCGGCCAAGCCGATCAGTCGTGCATGGGCTGCCGTGCGGCGTGCCAGACCGCTGCACCGAGCACCCCCAGCTGGCCGTGCTCCACGCGCCATACCGGTACCTGGCGCAGCACCTCGGTCAGCACGCCCTTGTTGAGGAAGCGCTCACGGAAGCGGCCATCGGCCAGGAAATCCTGCACATGCGCGGAAATGCCGCCTGCCAGGTACACCGAGCGCGCGCCGACGGCGATCGCCGCGTCGCCGGCCAGGCTGCCCAGCCAGGCACAGAACACCTGCAGCGTCTCCACCGCCAGCGCGTCCTCACCGCTGCGCGCGGCACCGATCAGTGCTTCGGTGCTGGTCCACACCGGGGCGGCTCCGCGCAGCTCGCACAGGCACGGGTACAGGTTCATCAGGCCACTACCGGACAGCACGCGCTCGTTGTCCACGTGCGCCCAACGCTGCAGCAGCTTGCCCAGCACCTGCAGTTCCAGCGCATTGCCAGCGCCGAGCGCGGCATGGCCGATCTCGCTGGCCAGCACCGGGCGCTCGCCATCGGCAAAGCGCAGTGCGGCGCCCAGGCCGGTACCAGCTCCCAGTACCAGCGCCGGGAACGTCTGCGTTGGATCAGCATCGCCGTTCAACGGCACCAGCGTATCGGCCTGCAGGTACGGGATGGCCAGTGCCACCGCCTCGAAATCATTGATCAGCTGCAGCTCTCGCAGCCCGGACTGCGCGCGGGTGGCCGACAGCGAGACCGTCCACGGCAGATTGGAATTGATCAGCACGTCGCCATCGAGCAGGCCGGCGATGGCGACCACTGCGGTCTGCACCGGTTGGCCGAGGCCTGCGCTGAAATCGGCCAGGATCGCCGCCAGGCTGGGATGCTCGGCGCAGGCATAGGTGCGGTGGCTGCCCAGCAACGGCGCCTGGCCGGGCTGGGTTTCGGCCAGGGCGAGGCGGGCGAAGGTGCCGCCGACATCGGCGACGACCAGACTGCGCGGAAGACCGCCGCGGGCGGAGTCGGAGGAAACCGGGGACGCTGCTGCGATGGTCACGCTGGCCTGCTTGGATCGATTGAATCGCCCCGATTCTCAGGCATCGGGGCGGCTTTGCCTAGCGCGCCGATGGTTCAGGTTGGCCTACATGCCTTCCTGTTCGGCCACCTGCACACCGTCCACCAGCACGCGCAGGCGCTGCGGGCGGAAGCCGGCGAACAGCAGCGGCCGCGTGCGCTCGACCAGCACTTCGTGGCCGGCGATGTGGCGCAGCCACGACTGTACCAGCGAGAACGAGAAGTGGGTGCCCGGATGCAGCGGGTGCTGCACCCAGACCGTCTCGGTGGCGCTCTGCAGTTGCATCGCGCCGGTGAACCAGTGGCGGCTGAGGGTCACCGGCGTGGTGCCGGCCATGAAGCGGATATCCATGCGGGGTCCTTTCGCTGGTGCCGTGATGCGGATGTCAGGGTTGGGCAGTCTGCAGGCTGTAGCTGGTGCTGGCGGTGAACACCGCGCCGTCGGGCTGGGTGGAGCGGACCTCGACCTTGTGGCTGCCCACGGCCAGATCGGTCGGCAGCGCGCCACGCCACAGGTGCGGCGATGCGGTGGCCTCCGGCGAGCGGTCGTAACCACGCAGGCTGCTGGCCAGGTCGTCGGCCACGTTCTCCACCATCAGCCGCGGATCGGGCTGGCCGACCTGCTTCATCGCCTGCCAGGCACCGCCATCGACGCGGTACTCGACCACGCTGGCGTCCTCGCCCATGTAGACGTTGGCATAGATGCCCCACGCCGGGTAGGCGCCCTGGCGCAGCACCTTGGGCGCATGCAGGCCGATCTGCTCGCTGGCCGGTTTTCCGGCCACGCGGTACTGCAGCTTGTAGCTGCCATTGCCGGCCACGTCGAGCAACGCATAGCCCTTCGGTGTGCCATCGCTCATGGTGCTGTCCGGCACGCCAGCGGCGTCCTTCACCCCCGACCAGAACGCACCGCAGTTGGCGCCCACGTTGTACTCGTGCAGCGGCTTGTCGCCGTTCCAGCCATCGGCCTTGCCGTGGTAGACGTGCTGCTGGGTGTGGCTGTGGCCACTGAGCACCAGCACGTTGCGGAAGTCCTTCAGCAGGTCGAACAGGCGCTGGCGATCGGCATGGCGGAAGGTCTCGCGACCCGGCGCGGCGTCGAACAGCGGGATGTGCATGCCCAGCACCAGCAGGCGATCCTTGTGCAGCCCCTTCAGGTAGCTGGCGAGGAAGGCGAACTGGTCTTCGCGCAGGCCGCCGACGTACTTCGGCTTGGCCTTGGGGTCGTACACCACATCGTCGAGGAACACGAAGCTGGCACCGCCCTCTTCCACCGCATAGGTGTCCGGGCCGTAGATGTTGCGCCAGCTGTCCAGCGAATGGTCATCGCTGGCCGCGTCGAAATCGAGGTCATGGTTGCCCGGCACATGGAACCACGGCACGCCAAGCTCGGTGGTGACCTTGTTGATCGCCGGGTACAGGGTCAGGTCGTCGTTGACGATGTCACCCAGGGTGGTGCCCATGCGTGCCTTGGTCTGGCCGACCAGCGGTGCCACGATCGACTGCTGGTAGTAGCCGATGTCCTTCAGGCTGGCCGTCTGCGAATCGGTGAACACCAGCATCTGGAAACCACGCCGGCTGTCATGGCGGTCCGACTGCAGGGCGAAATCCCAGTTGCGGGTGACATCGCTGGTCGCGGTGATGCCGCCGTACTTCAGCGCCGGCGAGCCATTCGGGCGGTAGTGGCGCCAGAACGACGGCAGGCCGTCAGCCGCCTTCGGGAATGTATAGGCGTCCGGCTTGATCACGAACACGGTCTGGCCATCACGCACCGGCAGACTGTAGCCGCCGTCTGCAGCCGTCTTGACGATGGTCTCGCCGTTGGAGACCTGGACCCCGGCCAGGCCCGGATCGGTCGCACCGCGCCCCGGCCGGCCGTCGCGCTCCAGATACACCTTGCCGGTGACCATAGTGTCCGCGGCCCAGGCCGGCGAGGTCAGCAACAGGCAGCACAGCCAGGCGGCAGGCAGTTTCATGGACGGTCCGGGTAAAGAAAGACCGCCTATTGTAGATTCCGTTGATGACATCGCGCACGCGATGGCGCATTGCCGGTAGTGCCGGCCGCTGGCCGGCAACCTCATGATCGTCGGGCATCCGGGGCTTGCCGGCCAGCGCCCGGCACTACCGCAGCTCAACGATGGCGCTTTTCCAGCACTGCCCGCACATCATCCAGCGACAAGCCGCGCGCGCGCAGCAGCACCAGCAGGTGGTACAGCAGGTCCGAGGCTTCGCCCAGCAGCGCCTCATCATCCTGCGCCACCGCCGCCAGGGCGGTCTCCACGCCCTCCTCGCCCACCTTCTGCGCGATCCGGCGGATACCACCTTCGAACAGCGAGGTGGTGTAACTGCCTGGCGGGCGCTGCGCCTCACGCATCGCCACCAGCTGGCCCAGCCCGCCCAGGAAGTCCTTCGGTGCCTGGTCGAAACAGCTCTCGGCACCGGTGTGGCAGGTCGGTCCGGCCGGGCGCGCCATCACCAGCAGCGTATCGGCATCGCAGTCGACACTGATCGACTGCACCACCAGCACGTTGCCGGACTGCTCGCCCTTGGTCCACAACCGCTGCTTGCTGCGGCTGAAGAAGGTCATGTGGCCAATCGCCAGCGTGGCCGCCAGCGATTCGGCACTGACATAGCCCAGCATCAGCACCTGCAGGGTGTCGGCATCCTGCACCACCGCCGGCAGCAAGCCGTCGCCCTTGCCCCAGTCCAGCGCCTGCAGCGCTTCCAATGACGGCTTCACTTCAATAGACATCCCGCACCTCGATCTGCTGCCCGCGCAGGTAGCGCTTCAATTCTGGAATGGCGATGGCGCCGCTGTGGAACACACTGGCCGCCAGCGCGCCGTCAACATCAGCCTGGTCGAAGGCCTCGGCGAAGTGTTCCATCGCCCCAGCACCGCCGGAGGCGATCAACGGCACCTGGCAGAGCGCCCGCGCCTGCTGCAGCTGTGCAATATCGTAGCCACGGCGCACGCCATCGCTGTCCATGCAGTTCAACACGATCTCGCCAGCGCCCCGCCGCTGCGCCTCGACAATCCAGTCCAGGGTGCGCAGCGGCACCGCCTGGGTCTTGTCCGGATCACCGCTGAAGCGACGCACCCGCCACTGGCCATCAGCCTCGCGTACCGAGTCGATACCGACCACCACGCATTGCACGCCGAACTCGTCGGCCAGTTCAGTGATCAGTTCGGGGCGGCCCAGCGCGGGCGAATTGATCGACACCTTGTCGGCACCGGAGAACAACACGCGACGCGCGGTTTCCACGCTGTCGATGCCACCGGCCACGCAGAACGGAATGTCGATCAGGCGCGCGATGCGCTCGATCCAGGCCACGTCCACCGAGCGTGCCTCGGGGCTGGCGCCGATGTCATAGAACACCAGCTCGTCGGCGCCCTGGTCGCGGTAGCGCTGGGCCAGCTCGGCGATGTCGCCCATGTCGACGTGGTCGCGGAAGCGCACGCCCTTGACCACGCGGCCATCGCGCACGTCCAGGCAGGGAATGATGCGACGGCTCAACATGCCAGCGCCTCCGCCAGGTCCATGCGCTGCTCCAGCAGCGCCTTGCCAAGGATGGCACCGCCGCAGCCGGCGGCACGCGCCTGGGCCACATCGGCCACGTCACGGATGCCACCGGAGGCCTGCACGGCCACACCCGGCAGCAAGGCCGACAGGTGCTGGTAAAGGCCGATGTTGGGTCCGGCCAGCATGCCGTCACGGGCGATGTCGGTGCACAGCAGGTGGCGCATGCCGGCGCGTGCGTAGCGCCGGGCCAGATCATCCAGGGTCACTCCGGCGTTCTCGGTCCAGCCGTGCACCGGCAGCTGCCACTGCCCCTGTGCGTCCTGGCGTGCGTCCAGGGCAATGGTGATGCGCTCGGCGCCGAATTCCTCCAGCCAACCGACCACTTCATCGGGGCGACGCACTGCCAGCGAGCCGACCACCACCCGGCCCGCGCCGGCGTCGAGAATGTGCGCCACATCGTCGCGACCACGTACGCCGCCGCCGGTCTGCACCTGCAGCGATGTCTGCGCGCGGATCGACGACAGCAGCGGCGCCAGGGTGTAGCCACCGGCGCGCGCGGCGTCCAGGTCGACCAGATGCATCCACTGCGCGCCCTGTGCGGCAAAAACCTGCGCGCGCGGCAAAGGATCATCACCATAGGAGGTTTCCTGCGCGTAGTCGCCCTGGCGCAGCCGCACCACGCGGCCATCACGGATATCCAGCGCGGGGTAGACGATGAAACTCATGCAGCCGTGCCCTCAAGGAAGTTGCGCAGCATCAACGAACCGGTATCGCCGGAGCGTTCGGGATGGAACTGCGCACCGAAGTAGCGTCCCTGCTCCACCACCGCGGTGAACAGGCCACCGTGGTCGCATGCGGCCACCGTGTGCGCGTTGAGGGGCGCCGCATAGCTGTGCACGAAGTAGGCGCTGGCGCGCTCCGGCACACCCTGCAGCAGCAGCGATTCGCGCAATGGCAGCAGGCGGTTCCAGCCCATGTGCGGCACGCGGATGCCACAGGCCGGCACCAGTTTGCGCACCACGCCGGGAATCAGCCCCAGCGCTTCCACGCCCGCCTCCTCGGAGCGCTCGAACAGCAGCTGCATGCCCAGGCAGATGCCCATCAGCGGCACCTCCAGTCGCTGCAACGGCTCCACCAGCCCCTGCGCGTGCAGGCGCTGCATGCCGGGACCGGCCGCGCCGACGCCGGGCAGGATCACCCGCTGCGCGCCGACCAGGCCGTCGGCATCGCGCACCAGCCGCACCGTTGCGCCCAGGCGCTCCAGTGCGTAGCGCACCGAGCCCAGATTGGCACCGCCGGCATCGATCAGCGCGACGTCGCTCACAACGCCCCCTTGGTGGTAGGCAGTGCGGTGCCCTGGCGGGCCAGCGCCGGACGCAGCGCGCGCGCCAGCGCCTTGAAGCAGGCTTCCACCTTGTGGTGATCGTTGTCGCCGCGTACCTGCAGATTGAGGTTCAGGCCGCTGGCGTCGCACAGCGAGCGGAAGAAATGCGGTACCAGCTCGGTCGGCATATCGCCCACCCGCTCACGCTTGAACTCGCCCTCAAACACGAAGTACGGCCGGCCGCTGAAATCCAGTGCGGCGCTGGCCAGCGTCTCGTCCATCGGCAGGGTGAAGCCGTAGCGGCCAATGCCGCGCTTGTCGCCCAGCGCCTCGCGCAGCGCCTGTCCCAGGGCCAGCCCGGTGTCCTCGATGGTGTGGTGCTCATCGATGTGCAGGTCACCCTCGGCCTGGATGTCCAGCGCGAAGCCGCCATGCTTGCCGATCTGTTCCAGCATGTGGTCGAAGAACGGCAGGCCGGTGGAGATGTGCGCATCGCCCGCACGATCCAGGTCCAGTTCAACGCGGATTTTCGTTTCCTTGGTAGTGCGCTGGACCACCGCGGTGCGCGGCGCGTCGGCCAGCGCATGGGCAATGCCTGGCCAGTCCCACTCGCCACCGAACTGCTCGGTGCGCAGCTGGAAACCACGGATGTTGAGGTTGTCGGCGAACTGCAGGTCGGTGATGCGATCACCCACCATGCCCGAGCGCGCCCAGTCGATGCTGCGGTCCTGCAGGTAGGCAGTCATCAGGCCGATGCCCGGCTTGCGGGTCGGCGCATTATCCTGCGGCCAGCTACAATCGATCAGCACGTCACGGAAGGTGATGCCCTGGCTCTCGAAGATCTGCAGCATCAGGTCGTTGGGGCCCTCGAAGCTGGCACGCGGGTAGCTGTCGCTGCCCAGGCCGTCCTGATTGGTGACAATGACGAACTGGTAGCCGGCGTCACGCAGCTTCAGCAACGCCGGGATCACCTGCGGCACGAAGCGCAGCTTCTCGTAGGCATCGATCTGGAAGTCGGCCGGCTCCTCGATGAGGGTGCCGTCGCGGTCGATGAACAGGATCGGGGTCATGCTGCGGCCCTCCGCGCCGACAGGGCCGCAAGCACGCGGTCATTCTCTTCGGGGCTGCCGATGCTGATGCGCAGCGCATCGCCCAGCTGCGGTGCGGTGCGCTGGTCACGCACCACCACGCCGGCGGCCAGCAGCGTATCGAACGCAGCCTGGGCATCAGCGAAGCGGACCAGCAGGTAGTTGCCGGCCGAGGCATACACCCGGCGCACGCTAGGCAGGCCGACCAGTGCGGTGCGCAGGCGTTCGCGCTCGGCGATGACCGTGGCCACGCGCTCAGCGGTGCGTGCCAGCGCGGCCGGTTGCAGTGCCTGCACGGCCAGTTCCGCGCACGGCGTTGGTACCGGGTACGGCGCCTGGCAGCGGCGCAGCACGGCGATCAGCTCCGGGGCGGCGATCAGGGTACCAATGCGAGCGGCGGCGAGTGCGTGTGCCTTCGACAGCGTGCGCAGCACCGCCAAGTTTGCGTGCGCGGCCAGCAACGTGGTCGCCGAGGCGCGCTGCGCGTACTCGACATACGCCTCGTCCACCACCACCAGTGCCTGGCCTCGCAAGGCAACCGCCACACGTTCAATGTCGGACAGGTCGATATCGCTGCCGGCCGGGTTCGACGGCGCACACAGGAAGACCAGCTTTGCACGCTGCGCCTTGGCAGCTCCGATGACCGCGTCCAGATCGGTACGCAGGCCCTCTTCGGTGTCCACCAGCGGAACGTCGATCAGCAGCGCGCCCTGCAGGCGTGCACAGACCGCGTACATGCCGAACACCGGCGAAGTGACCAGCACGCCATCGCGGCCCGGCACGCACAGGGTGCGCACCAGCAGGTCGATGGCCTCGTCGCTGCCGCGGCCGACCAGCAGTTGCGGCGGCGTCACGCCGTACAGCGCCGCCAGGCCCTCGCGCAGCGCCAACGGCTGCGGCTCCGGGTAACGACGGCTGCTGCCGGCGCTGTCGGCGGGATTCGCCCAGGCCGACTCGTTGGCATTCAACCAGACCTCGCCCTGCACCGCTGCACTGCGCGCCGAGCTGTAGCCGGCGAAGGCCTGCAGATCCGGGCGCACCAGTGCCAGCACGTCATCAATGGCGGCGCTCATGCGGCGGCCTCCATGCGCAGGGCAACCGCACGCTCGTGCGCATCCAGGCCTTCAGCGCTGGCGATGATGCGCGCGCAGCCGCCGATCGCTGCCAGGCCGGCGGCGCTGGCGCTCTGCACGCTGATCAGGTTCTGGAAGCTGGCAACGCTCACGCCGCTGTAGGCACGCGCGGCACCGGCGGTGGGCAGCACGTGGTTGGTGCCGCTGCAGTAGTCACCCAGCGCTTCAGGCGTGTAATCACCCAGGAACACCGAGCCAGCCGCCTGCACCCTGTCCAGCCACGCACGCGGTTCGCGCAGCGCCAGGATCAGGTGCTCGGGCGCATAGCGGTTACTGATCGCGAAGGCTTCGTCCATCGAATCGACCTGGATCAGCCGCGAAGCCGACAGCGCCTGGCGTGCGATCTGCTGGCGCGGCAGCAAGGCCACCTGGCGCTCTACTTCGGATTCAACGGCCGCCAGCATCGCGGCATCGTCGGTCAGCAGCAATACCTGCGAATCGGGGCCGTGCTCGGCCTGCGACAGCAGGTCGGCGGCGACGAACGCCGGATTGGCGCCGGCATCGGCAATCACCAGCACTTCTGAGGGACCGGCCGGCATGTCGATGGCGGCGGCACCGTCCTGTGCCACCTGCTGCTTGGCTTCGGTAACGAAACTGTTGCCCGGCCCGAACAGCTTGTCGCAGGCCGGAATGCTGGCGGTGCCATAGGCCATTGCGGCGATGGCCTGAGCGCCGCCCAGCTTGAACACGCGCTGCACACCGGTCAGCCGCGCGGCCACCAGCACCGCCGGATCGGCCGTGCCATCGGCGCGCGGCGGTGTGCACAGGACCACCTGCGGGCAGCCCGCCAGCTGTGCCGGCACACCCAGCATCAACGCGGTGGACGGCAGCGGCGCGCTGCCGGCCGGCACATACAGACCCACCCGACCGATCGGACGCAGCATGCGTTCGCAGACTACGCCCGGCGCGGTTTCCACCGCATAGCCCGTGCCCATGCCAGCGGCGTGGAAGCGCGCGATGCGCTCAGCGGCGTCCACCATCGCCTGGCGCAGTTCGGCCGACACGGCGGCTTCGGCCGCAGTGAACTCGGCTTCGCTCACTTCAAAGGACGAAAGCTCGACACCATCGAAGCGCGCGGTGATCGCGCGCAGTGCGTCGTCACCCTGCGCGCGCACCTGTGCGATCAGCGCGGCCACGGCATCGCGGGTCTGCTGCGCCACGGTCTGCACCGGGCGGGTCAATGCCGTGCTGCGCGCGGCCTCATCAAGTCGGGACCAGATCAGACGATTCATGCCAGCGACCGCTCCACGCTCAACACCATCAGGCTCTGCGCCCCGGCGCGTTCGAGTTCTTCCATGCGCTGCCAGCTCAACGGGCCGGGACACATGGTCTGCAGGCGCAGCGCGCCACCATCGGCTGGCAGCCGTACCAACGGCTCGGCATCGGCCAGCAGCTGCGCCAGCGCGTCGACACGATCCTCGCTGGCGCGGAACATCAGCAGCTTGCGGTCCTGGCGCTGCACCACGCCGTCGAGGCGACGCAGCAGCATCGCGCGCAGCGACGCGCGCGCATCATCCGGCACGCGCACCGCACCGGCCAGCACCGCCTCGCTGTCGAGCAGGTTGTGCACCGGGGTCAACTGGTTGGCACGCAGGGTGGCACCGCTGGAGACCAGATCGCAGATCAGGTCGGCGGTACCCAGACGCGGCGCGATCTCGACCGAGCCGGACAGCTCGACCACCTGTGCGTCCACGCCCTGCTCGGCCAGCCACTGCTTGAGGATGGCCGGGTAGCTGGTGGCGATGCGGGTACCAGTCAGCTGTGCCGGACCCTGCCACTGCCACTCCTCGGGCACCGCCAGCATCAGCCGGCACTGGCCGAAACCCAGCCCGCGCAGCGCCTGGTAGGCATCCGGCAGGCCGGTCTGGCGACGCGCTGCGGCCTGCTCATCCAGTTCATTGCGGCCGACGATGCCGAGGTCGCAGACGCCGTCGGCAATCAGGCCAGGAATGTCGTCGTCGCGCACCAGCAACAGGTCCACCGGCAGCGATTCGCCGTAGCAGAACAGCTTGTCGCGGCTCTCGCGCCAGCTCAGGCCACAGGCGCTGAGCAGGTTGCGGGCGGGCTCGGCCAGCCGGCCACTCTTCTGGATGGCGATACGCAGCCGGTCTCGTGCCGGCGCTGCCTGGGTTGCACTCATGGGGGAGGTCTCGAAGTTCGGAACGGGGCGCGGATCAGCGCGAAGCAAGGCGGTCGATGGCGGCGGCATAACCTCGATGGCCATGCTCGAGCGTGCGTGCCACCCGTCCAGTGGTGGTCACGCTGACCCCGGTGCGCTCGTGGATCTCGCGGTACGGCACGCCCTGCTGCAGCAGCGGCACCACTTTCCAGCGGTCGGCCATGGCTTCCAGCTCGGCGGGGGTGCAGAGGTCACGCAGAAAGGCCTCCACCTGCTCCGGCTCGCACAGGGCGGCAAAGGCCTGGGCCAGGGCTTGCAGGTCGGCCTTCGGGTCTTTGGCGGCAATCTCGGGGCGGGCTTTCACGGGGTCGTTTCCATGCATCAATGTAATAGCGCGTTAGTACATTAGCGCATTCTTGCGCAGTGCGTCAAATTGGCTCACGGGGTCAGATCCGTTTTCCACAGGAAAACGGATCTGACCCCTGGACCGGATGCCGAAAACGCAAAACGCCCACCAAAAGGTGGGCGTTCTTCTTTCAAATCAACAGCCTGACCCGGCTCAGGGCAGACAGCGCACCTCGGCCTGCAGCGCCCCGCGCCGCGGGCATTCGCCGAACAGACTGCCCTGCCGGCTTGGCAGGGATTGGATGTTCTCCAACGTCCCTACTCCGGCCGGGCACTTCCGCGCCGCCAGGGTTCGCAGGTCACCCTCCAGCTGCACGCGGTCGATCACGTGGCAGCGGTCAACCTGCAGCCTGTACTGCGCCGGACCGATCCGCGCACTGTGTAGTGCAGGATCACTCTGGCAGCCCGCCAGCAGGAGCACGCTCAGCGCCCCTGCGGCGGCCCGCGTCACGCCATCGCCTTGGACTGCTCCAGCTCCACCTGCAGGGTGCTGGCCAGTTCGTCGCGCGACACTTCGAACTGCTGCTCACGCACCAGGTCCTTCACCGCCACCACGCCACGCGCCAGCTCGTCCTCACCTGCCAGCACCACAAAGCGGATGCCAGCCTTGGCCGCGTACTGGAACTGCTTGCCGATCTTCTTCGGCTCCATCTGCACTTCGGTGTTGATGCCACCGCTGCGCAGGCGGCGCGCGATGTCCAGCGACTGCGGCATGCCCTGCTCGTCCATCAACGCCACCAGCGCCTGCACGCTGCTGGCCTCGATGCCATCGATCAGACCCGCCTCGCGCAGCTGCCAGAACAGGCGCGACAACCCGATGGAAATGCCAACGCCCGGCAGCTTCGACTTGCTGTAGTGGCTGGCCAGGTCTTCATAGCGGCCGCCCGAGCAGATCGAACCGATCTGCGGGTGATCGGTCAGCGTGGTCTCGTAGACGGTGCCGGTGTAGTAGTCCAGGCCGCGCGCGATGGAGAAGTTCAGGCAGTACGCGGTTTCCGGCACGCCCAGCGCCTGCACCAGCTGCAGCACTTCGCGCAGTTCGGCGACGCCGGCACGCAGGGTCTCCGACGATTCCGCCGCCGCTTCCAGTGCGTCCAACTGCGCCAGCGCATCATCGTGGCCCTTCGAACGCACGGCGACGAAGGCCAGGATCTTCTCGACCTGTTCGACCGGAATCCCGAAGCTCTCGCCCACCAGCGTGTCGCGCACGTAATCAGCGCCGCGCTTGTCCAGCTTGTCCACTTCGCGCAGCACCGCCAGCTGGCGTTCGCCTTCGGCCACGCCCAGGCTCTCGAAGTAACCGCGCAGCAGATTGCGGTTGTTCAGCTGGATGCTGAAATCGCCGATGCGCAGCTCCGAGAACACCGCGTGGATGACCGCCAGCACTTCGGCGTCGTAACGCACGCTCAGGCTGTCCTTGCCGATCACATCGATGTCGCACTGGTAGAACTCGCGGAAACGACCGCGCTGCGCACGCTCGCCGCGGTATACCCGCTGCATCTGGTAGCGACGGAACGGGAAGGTCAGTTCATGCTCGTGTTCGGCTACGTAGCGCGCCAGCGGCACGGTCAGGTCAAAGCGCAGCGCCATTTCCGGCAGCGAGCGGTCGCCCGATTCGGCCGCATTGGCCAGCGCGCCGGTGGACTGCACGAAATACACCTGGCGCTCAGTCTCGCCACCGGATTTGGTCAGCAGCACATCGGACAGCTCGAACACCGGCGTCTCCACCGGCAGGAACCCGAAGCGCTCGTAGTTGCGGCGGATCACGTCCAGCATGCGCTGGAATGCAATCTGCTCGCGCGGCAGCAGTTCAAGGGTGCCGGGCGGGGTACGGGGCTTGATCACGGGCGGAACTCCTGCTGGAACGGGACGTGGGAGGGGGCGACATTCTAGCGCCCCCGCCTCGGGCAGGGTCGAACGGCCGCTTGAAGTATCATAAGGCCCTCCCCGACCGCGATACGCCCCCCGCAACATGTCACGGCCTTCCGGCGCTCCGCCCGCCACCAATGACTCCGCCTCGCCGTCCTGCGTCACGCAGGACTGCCTGCACTGCTCGGTTCGCCACCTGGCGGTGTGCTCGGCGCTGTCGCCCGATGAAGTACAGGCACTGGAACAGGTCACTGTTTCGCAGCCGGTGACGATGGGCAGCACCCTGGCCCGCACCGGCGAGGAACGCCAGCATGTCTATACATTGACCGGGGGCGCACTGCGCCTGGTGCGCACCCTGGCCGATGGGCGCCGCCAGATCAACGGTTTCGTGCTGCCCGGTGACTACCTGGGCCTGAGCGGCAGCGATCACCATCGTTACGACATCGAGGCCATTGCCGACAGCCGCGTGTGCCGCGTTGCGCTGCCGCAGATGAAGGCGCTGCGCAGCCGTTTCCCGCACCTGGAGCGCAAGCTGCTGCAGCGTGCCTGCCAGGAACTGGATGCCGCCCAGGACGCCGCGCTCGCGCTGGCACGCCTGCAACCGGCCGAGAAGCTGGCCGATTTCCTGCTGCGCCTGGCTGCACGCGAGGCCAAGCTGGGGGGCGACGGCCTGCGCGTGTCGCTGCCGATGGGCCGGGGCGATATCGCCGACCATCTGGGCCTGACCATGGAAACGGTCAGCCGCACCTTCACCAAACTGCGCCAGCAGGAGCTGATCGCCCTGCCCCACCTGAACGTGGTGGAGATCCTCGACGAAGATGGGCTGCGCGAACTGGCCGGTGAAGGGTTGATCTGACCGCGTCGCGGTTCATGGGGTTGCCGGCCAGCGGCCGGCACTACCCGTGTTGCGTCCATCCGGTAGTGCCGGCCGCTGGCCGGCAAACGCGCCCATCCCCGATCAGCGCATCAACACCTCACGCAGCGCCGCGTAGTCGGCCGCCAACGGTTCGGCATGTGCCGGTCGCTGCAGCAGCGCTTCCAATGCAGGCGGCACCGCCACCGGACCACCGATCAACGGCTCGACCACCGCCTCGAACTTGGCCGGATGCGCCGTTGCCACCATCGCCCAATCACCCTTGGCGCCGCCATTGCGCAGATCCTGCAGCACCTTTGCTGCGGTGGCCGTGTGCGGGCAGAACAGCTCGCCACTGCTGGCATGCTCAGCCGCAATCGTCGCGCGGATGGTCACGTCATCCACGGCGAACGCACGGAAGGCCGCACGCAGTTCCGCATCATCACCGCGGTACAGCCAGCGCAGGCGCTCGAAATTGCTCGGCGCACCCACATCCATGGCATTGGCCACGGTGGCCACGCTGGCCTGCGGCTGGTAGTTGCCACCATTGAAGTACGCCGGCAGTACCGCGTTGGCGTTGGTGGCCAGCACGATGTGCCCGATCGGCACACCCAGCGCGCGCGCCAGCACTGCGGCCATCGAGTTGCCAAGATTGCCGGTCGGCACCACCAGGTTGAGCCGGCAACGATGGGCCGCGTAATGGGTCAGCGCCGCATGTGCGTAGTAACTCATCTGCGGCAGCAGGCGGCCCAGGCTGATGCTGTTGGCCGAGCTCAGTGGCACGTTGGCCTGTAGTTCGCGATCGGCCAGTGCCTGCTTGACCATGGCCTGGCAGTCATCGAACGAACCGGCCACGCGCAGCGCACGGATGTTGTCGCCGAAGCAGCCAAGCTGATGCGCCTGGCGCGGGGACACGCGGCCATCCGGATACAGCACCACCACGCGCACGCCCGGCTGGCGATGGAACGCCGCCGCCACCGCAGCACCCGTATCGCCAGAGGTGGCGACGACAATCGTCAGATCGCGATCCCTGCCGGCCTGCAGTCGCGACAGAATGCCGGCCAGGAAGCGCGCACCAATGTCCTTGAACGCCGCG
Organism: Stenotrophomonas maltophilia; assembly: GCF_004684085.1. GTDB lineage: Bacteria > Pseudomonadota > Gammaproteobacteria > Xanthomonadales > Xanthomonadaceae > Stenotrophomonas > Stenotrophomonas maltophilia_AS. Next base: position 139,020 of record NZ_SRHZ01000038.1, on the reverse strand, counting down.
GTCGGACCATGGAACACCTCCAGCACGTGGTCGCCATCGCCGAGGGAGCGCAGCGGGACCGGAAAGTCGAAGGCCTCGCGGCAGATGGATGGCAGCGCGTCTTCCAGCGAATCACCCGCAAAGAACGGCGCCAGCAGATCAGCAGCGGTATCGGCCAGGGTCGCGCCAGCGTGCAGTTCACGCGGGGCAGGCAGAAGCTCGGGCACATACAGCCCGCCATCGGGTGCCAATCCCGCGGCGATTGCCGCACTGAGGCCAACGGCAGGCGACTGCCCACGGGTCGAAACGAAATGCATGGGTTCGGTATCCAGTAGAGGGGAAGGATTCAGCACAGCCGCGCTCCCGGCGCATCCAGCGGCGACACCCAGGCATCGCTGTCAAAGCCGGCAGCGGCGAATGCCGCCCGCACCGGCGCAGCGGCGGCACGGGCCTGGTCGGCATCTTCGAACCAGGCGAACACACTGGGGCCGGCGCCCGAGATGCCCGCGCCCATCGCATCGGCCGACAGCGCTGCATCGCGTGCCGCCTCGAAGCCGGCAATGAGGCCGGCGCGGCGTGGCTCGACCAGCACATCGCGCAGGCCCGCGCGAACCAGCGAAGCATCGCTGCGATGGCAGCCACTCAGGACCAGCGCCAGGTTGGCACTCTGTGCCACAAACTCTCCCAGCGCATAACTGCCCTGCAGCGCCTGCCGCGCCCTGCGCGTTTCCAGTACCGCATGCGGATGCACCAACAGGCTGTGCCAGCTGGCCGGCACCGGAATCGGCAGCAGGCGATCGGCGGTGCACAACGCCAGCCCACCCAGCAGCAGCGGGCCGACGTTGTCACCGTGGCGACCACCACTGGCCACCGCCTCGCCATCCAGCGCATGCGGGTAAAGCGCCTCGCGCGGTAGTGGTGCCTCCAGCAGCGCATTGGCGGCGACCAGCGCGGCGACACTCGACGCCGCCGAACCGCCCATGCCGGAGCCGAACGGAATGCCCTTGTCGATCTCGACCGCGAAACCGAAGTCCAGGCCCAAGCCTTCGCGCAGCGACATCAGTGCAGCACCGGCGGTGTTGCCGGCAGCCTCCAGCGGCAGCGCGACGGCACTGCCACGGATCGCCTCGATGCGCACCATCGGCTCATCGATGCGACGCACGCTGACGGTATCGCCAATACCGGCGATGGCATGCCCCAGGATGTCGAAGCCTACCGCCACGTTGGCTACCGAGGCGGGTGCGAACGCACGTGCGATCACAGCCGTGCCCCTTCACCGGCAGCCACCCGCAGCAGGTCGGCGAACACCCCGGCCGCCGTGACTTCCGGGCCCGCGCCCGGACCCTGCACCACCAGCGGGTTGTCGCAGTAGCGGCGCGTACGGAACTGCACCACGTTGTCGGTCAATCGCAGGTTGGCGAAGGCATGATCGGCTGGCAGCTCCTGCAGGCCGACCGAGGCACCGTCCGCCCCCAGCTGCGCCACGTAACGCAGCACCGCGCCACGCGCCCGTGCGTCCTGCAGACGCTGCAGCAGGCTGGCGTCGGACTCCCCAAGGCGCGCCATGAAATCATCCACGCTGCCCTCGCGCAGCAGCGCCGGCACCAGGCTTTCCACCTGCACCTGTTCCAGGCTGAGCGGATGACCGGCTTCGCGGGCCAGGATCACCAGCTTGCGCGCGACATCGACGCCAGACAGATCGTCACGCGGGTCCGGCTCGGTATAGCCCATCGAACGCGCCTGTGCGACCAGTGCCGAAAACGGCTGGCTGCCGTCGTAGCGGTTGAACAGCCAGGCCAGCGTACCGGAGAAGATGCCCTCGATGGCCAGCACCTCGTCGCCGGTATCGACCAGGTCGCGCAGCGTGGTGATCACCGGCAGGCCAGCGCCCACCGTGGCCTCGTAGCGGAAGCGCGCGCCGCTGGCAGCGGCGGCGGCGCGGATACGTTGATAGCGTGCCAGCGGACCGGCACCGGCCTGTTTGTTCGGGGTGACCACATGGATACCGGCGGCCAGCCAGCCCTCATAACGTTCGGCCACCTCGGCACTGCCGCTGCAATCGATCACCACCGCGTGCGGCAGGTGCGCGGCCAGCAGGTGCTCGGTGAAACGATCCAGATCGCTGGCTTCGCCCGCATCCTGCAATGCCTCCCGCCAGTCAGCGTGCAGGCCATCTGCTTCCAGGCGCATGCGCGAACGCGAGGCCAGTGCGCGCAGACGCAGATCCACATTGGCCTTGGCCAGCAGCTGCGGGCGCGCGGCCAGCAGTTGGTCCAGCAGTGCGGCACCGACGTTGCCCGGCCCGATCACCCCGACCGCAAACGTCTGCGGCGACAGCCAGAAGCCCGCATGTGCAGCCCGCAGCGCACGGGTGGCATCGGCACTGTCCACCGCCACCGAAATGTTGCGTTCGGACGATCCCTGCGCGATCGCCAGGATGTTCACCTGCGCACGACCCAATGCCTCGAACAGGCGCGCGGCAACGCCCGGCTGGCCGGCCATGCCATCACCAACCGCGGCCAGCACGCTGACGCCCTCACTGACCTGCACGCGCTGCACATGCCCCACCGAGAGTTCATGTGCGAACGCCTGCAACAGCGCCTCTCGGCCGCGCGCGGCTTCGGCGGCACGCACCACGCAGCAGATCGAATGCTCGGAGGATCCCTGAGAAATCATCACCACCGAAACCTGCGCCTGACGCAATGCCGCGAATACACGCTCGGCAGTACCGGGCACGCCGATCAGGCCGGTGCCCTCCAGATTCAGCAGGGCCAGCCCGGGGCTCAGGGTCAGGCCCTTCACCGGCCCGCGCGGCGAGCGCTGCGCACTGATGCGCGTACCCGGATGCGTCGGCTGGAACGTGTTGCGGATGAAGATCGGCAAGCCGAGGCGGATCGCCGGCGACATCGTCTGCGGGTGGACTACCTTGGCGCCGAAGTAAGCCAGTTCGCAGGCCTCGTCGTAGCTCAGCGATTCCAGCTGCACCGCCTCGGGCACCAGCCGCGGGTCGGCCGACAGCACGCCGTCGACGTCGGTCCAGATGTGCAGTTCGTCAGCGTTGAACAATGCGGCGAAGATCGCGCCCGAGTAGTCGCTGCCATTGCGGCCGAGCGTGGTGATGCGATCGTGGCGGTCACGGGCAACGAAGCCGGTGGCGACCAGGCGCGACTGCGGATGCTGCAGGCGCCATTTGGCAAGGCGGTCGGCACTGGCTTCCCAGTCCACATCCACACCCAGCTCGCCGTGCCCCACCACCAGCACCTCGCGCGCGTCGAGCACCGCGCAGTCTTCGCCCAATGCACGCAGGTGGGTACCGAGCAGCTGCGCGGAAAACACTTCGCCCAGGCCCTGCACGCGGTCCAGCACCTCGCGGGGCAGTTCGCCGATCACCGCCAATGCTGCCAGTACCTCGGCCAGCTGGTCGAAGCGGGCATCGATCCACTCCACGGTCTCGCCCACCTGCTCACCCAACAGGGCCACGGCAGCGCCACGATGGCGGGCGCGCAGCGCATGCCAGGCCTCGCGCCAGCCTTCATCGCCCTTGGCCGCCAGCTGGGCCAGCTCGATCAGCGCGTCGGTGACGCCCTTCATCGCAGAAACGACAGTGACCTGCAGCGATTCGGGGCGCGTCAGCAGCAGGCCAGCAACATGGCGGTAGCGTTCGGCATCGGCCACCGAGGTGCCACCGAACTTGTGCACGACAGTGGACGGCGCAGCCAGATCGGCCGGGGCAACGGGATGGGCGGGGGCGTGGGAAGACATGCAGACCTCGGTAGGAGGCCCCGTCGCATGCAGGTGTCGAGTTTCCCCGCCACCTGTATGGTGCGGGGCCGTGGTTTTCGGGAGTTACACGAAGACGACGGGCCGCACCAGGGCAGTGGTGACGGTGGTGGTGGTAATGGTGGTGGTGACGACCGGCGCAGTCGAACGGCCCGCGGTGGCGGGGGCGATCAGGCTGGCGTGGGCGGCATCAAGAACCATGACGCACAGAAAACACCGGGCGCCGGGTCGTTGTCAAGTGCTGCGCTGCAAAAATCCCCTGCGCCGATCATCGGCCAACGTGCCGGCATTTGGTTGCATATGTGACAAAGTCGGCATCGGTGCGCTTGACGACGTCATTCAGCCCGCATGTTCGGCGATTGCCCGTGGTGTGCGATGGGCGTGCGCGCACAGCATCACGCCAGCTACCAGGAACACGATGGCCAGTGCTTCCAGCAAGGTCGGCCAGCGCCCCTGCCAGGCGAATGCGTAGAGCAGCGCGAACAGGGTTTCGAACACGATCATCTGCCCGGTCAGCGTCAACGGCAACAGACGGCTGGCGCGGTTCCAGAACGCGTTGCCGAGGATCGAGGCCACCACGGCAACGCCCGCACTGATCGCCCAGAACCCGCTCCACTGCGCCGCGGTGTGGCCGCCGGTGTGACCGATGAAGGCCATCGGCACCAGCAGCAGGGCCAGCCCACCGGTGGTGACGCCGGTCAGCAGCGACCAGTCATGGCTGGACAGATCGGAACGGCGCGCCAGCCAGCGGCTGTTGCCGATCGAGTACAGCGCCCACGAGAACAGCGCACCGAACGCGCACAACAGGCCGATCAGGCGCTGCCGCCACGGGGTGGACAGGTGCTCGGACATCAGCGATTCCCACCCGACCAGGGCAACACCCAGCACGCACAGGCCCAACGCCGGCAGCAGCTGCTTCAACGGCACCGCACCCTGCTCGCGCACGCCGACCAGGGTCACCAGCACCGGGATCAGCCCCACGATCAGGGAGGCGGCCGCGCCACCGGCCCACTGCACAGCGGTCGCCAGCAGCAGGAAGTACACCAGGTTCCCGGCCAGGCTCAACCACAAGAGACCTATCCACTCGGCACGGCCAAGCCGTGGGGCCAGCCGCTTCCACCGCGGCAGCAGCAGGACGATGGCGATCAGCCCATAGACCAGGTAACGGCCGGCGGACAGTTGCAGCGCATTGAAGGACTGCAGCACAGCGGGCGCGAGGAAGACCACGCCCCACAGCGCGCCAGCAGCAACGCCATTGGCGATGCCCAGGGCCATCGGGTTGTTGCGCATTTGGGATTCTTCGGGGGGGAGAAGAGGCCGCGCAGTGTAAGCGCTGGCCGGTAGGGCGTTCTTGACCGAGGCTATCGCCTTGTCATTTCCGTAGAGCCGAGCGATTGGCCGCTGTGCAGAGAAGGACAGCCGAGCGTGGGCTCGGCTCTACAAGTCAGCCGGCCCCCCGGCGCCATGCAGCGGGGGTCTGGCCACATTCGCGGCGCAGCGCGCGGGTCAGTGCGCTCTGCTCGGAATAGCCTGCGGCCAGCGCGATATGGATGATCGGTGCGGTGCTGGTGCGCAGCTGGTGCTTGGCCCAGCGCAGTCGGCACGCACTGAGCCAGGCCTGCGGGCTGAGCCCGAACTCGCGCTGGAACAACGCGTGCAGACGGCTCTCGCTGACGCCCACGAACGCCGACATGCGTGCCACCGGCCACGATTGCCCCGGGTCGGCCTGCACTGCCGCACACAGCCCCTGCATGCGCGCACCGCTACCAGCAGGTGCGAACGTCTGCAACAACCGGGGAAGCAGGGCCGGCATCGGCTGCCCTGCCTGCACGTCGGTCAGGCAGCGGCGCAATGCCAGCGGCAGATGCAGCCAGCGCTGGCGGCACAGGTGTTCCTGGGTCGCGTCGTCGAGCACGCCAGGCGGGCAATCAACGATCACGAAACCGTTCGGGCCGTCGGCCATCTGGTCATGCGCTTCGCCGGCCGCTACGAAGGCACCCTGCAGCAGATCCAGGCGACCGCCGCGGCCTTCCATCTCGAACTGCAGTTCACCCTGCAGTGGCAGCACCCACTGCGCGTAGTCATGACGGTCCAGGCCGGTGGCCTGTCCGTAGTGCCGCAGGTGGAAGATCGCGCCCATCGGGCCAGTGTGCGCGTGTAACACCGGCCGTGCAAACCGCAGCTATAGTCGGGCCGTCATCCAATGCAGGCAGTGCGGGTCATGACCCATCAATACGTGTTCGCGGTGCTGGCGACCGGCCTCGGCCTGGCACTTGCCGCGGGCGCCTGCGCACAGGAACGCACGCCGCCGGCCCCGCACTGCATGGATGCGGTCGGCGTACAGGAAGTGGAGCAGGCATCAGCACGCTCGATCGCATTGCGCGCCGCCTCCGGCCAAGCCTATCGCATCGATTTCAGCGAAGACTGCCCCGGCGTCCGCGACGCCACCACGCTGAAACTGGAAGCGCCGGCTGGCTGGGCCTGCGGTCGCCCCAGCGAGCGCGTCGTGGTCGATGGCCGCAGCTGTGCCGTCAGCGTGGTCACCCCGGTGCAGGACCGCGACTACGCCAGCGTCGCCCGCGACAGCGACCGGCTGCGCACGGCCACCCTGCCCGCCGTGACCATCCGCGAGCGCAAGGACATCCGCCGCAGCTTCGGCGGCTCACCGTCCTACTGCTTCGCCACCCGCAATGTCCGCGCCTGGTCCTCCGACCCGCAGGGCCTGCTGGTGGAGACCAACCCGCACCGCAATGGTGGCCACCGCTACTACCGGGTCGAGCTCGGCAGCCACTGCCGCCAGCTCGACCGCGCGCCGCAACTGAGCTTCCACTCGGGCCTGCAGAATGGCCTGATCTGCGGCAATCCCGGCGATCGCATCATGACTGCCGCGTTCGAGACAGACGATCTGCGCGGTGAAAGCATCGCTCCGCTGCCGCAGTACACCCGCGGCAGCTGCGCGATCCAGGCGGTCTACCCAGCCTCCAGCCAGGCGTCGAACTAACCGTCGACGCCGAGGAAGGTGAACGGTGCGCTGGGCACGAACTGGCCCAGTGCATCGCCAGCAAAGGTGTTGCGCTGGTCCTTGCCGAGGTCGAGCTTGAGCACCTTGCCGCCGAAATCGACCTTGTTCAGATCAACCCAGAAGGTGTTCGGGGTCAATGCCGATTCGAAGAAGTACAGCCTCCGCTTGTGGTCGGCCACGGTGCGCCAGCGCGTGGATGAAATGTTCGGCTCGCCCGGCGTGGTGATGCCGTACGGCACCGAGGTGTTGCGGATCACGCTGAACACACTGGCCAGCGCCACCACCGGATCCTCGGCCTTGGGAATGGCGTTGATGTAGAACGAGGCGCGCGCGAAACGGTCGGCCGAGCGGTTGGTGCCCGGCAGCATCACCGTGCCGCCGATCTGCTGCCAGTAGCTGTTGAGGGCCAGCTGCTGCTCGAAGATCGGCGAGTTGGTCATCACCTGGTAGCGCCGGTCATGGTGGATCACCTGGCGACCGCCGATGTACTCGACGATGGCACTGTCACCGCTGGCATCGGACAGTGACAGGTGCAGCGTCGCCTGGCGGTCTTCGCCAGGCACCTTGTCGGTGACGATCGAATACGGCTCACGCTTCAGCGCCGCCACCGCCTCTTCCACCGTCGCGAAATTGTCGAGTACGTACTGCGCCCACAGCGAAATCGCCAGGCCTGGCTTGTTGCCGCGCTGCTGCGGATACTCCGATTCCACCAGCCACAGCAGGTTGGCTACCAGGCCATTTTCGTTCATGCCATCGGTGGTCGATACGTCGTAGCCGGTGGCCACCACACTGCCGTAGCGTGCGGTCCACGCCAGCGACTTCGGGCCGGCCTGGCCGGTGCGAGCGATGCCGCGCGGCAGGACGTAGAGGTTGGTCGCCACATCGACCTTCCAGTCCATCGAACGTGCGGTGATCACATCACCGTTGTCACCCAGGTACACCGCGCGCGTGCAAGCCAGCGCGGGCGCCGTCGCTGCGATCAGTGCGACCGCAAGCATTGCGCTTCCCTTCCACTTCATCCGTGCCATATCAGTACGCTCCTTTCCCCGTGGTCCATGGATCTGACCCGATCCATCGTGACACAGCGGTGAAACCTCAGCGCACGAAGCGGTCATGCAGCCAGAAGCCCAGCAGCATCGCAGGTACGAACCACAGCGCTTCGCGCGATGCCACCGCCAGGCCCGCAATCGCCGGACCGGGACAATAGCCAGCCCAGCCCCAGCCAATGCCGAACAGTGCGGCGCCCAGCAACAGGCGCGCATCCACATCGCGCACGGTGGGCAGCTGGAAGCGGGCTGCATACAAGGGGCGCGCGCGATGCAGCACCCAGCGTTGCCCTATCGCGCTGACCAGCACCGCAGAGGCCAGCACCCACATCAGGGTCGGATCGAAGCCACCGGTCACATCGAGGAAGCCGAGCACACGACGCGCATCGGTCATTCCAGATAGCGCCAACCCGGCGCCGAACATGGCGCCCGCCGCAATGGCGGCCCACACCGCGCGGCTCATGCCAGGCCTCCGCCGTGGCGGATCAGGAACGTGGTCAGCATCGCGCAGGCCATGAACACCAGCACCGCCAGCAGCGAACGCGCGGAGCCACGCGCCATGCCGCAGACGCCGTGGCCACTGGTGCAACCGCTGCCCAACCGGGTGCCGAAGCCGACCAGCAGGCCAGCGCCAATCAGTTGCCAGGCAGGCAACGCATCACGCAGCAGCACTTGCGGTGAAGCTTCCGGTACCGATTGCCACCACAAGACCCCTCCCGCCGCAGCAAGCAGCCCGAGCAGGAACGCCCAGCGCCAGCGGCGTTCTTCTCCCTGTGCGCGCAGGCAACCCGCTGTGATTCCACTGATGCCGGCCACGCGTCCGAGGGTGGCCAGCAACAGCACCGCCGACGCCCCGATCAGCCCTCCCCCTGCCAACGCCGCCCATGGCAGGTTCATGCCCCGCTCCTGTCGATCGCGCTCACCAATTTGCCTTTTTATTTAGATTTTTCTAAATTAGCTTCTTCTAAACAAAAAGGCCACCCATGGCCCGCATCGAGCTCGACAGCGCGGCAATGGCCGAGCACGCCACGCAGGCCGCCGCCCTGCTCAAGCGCCTGGCCCATCCTGCGCGGTTGCGCGTGTTGTGCCGCCTGGTGGAAGGTGAAGCGCCGGTGCCGGAACTGCAGGCACTGACCGGATTGAGCGCATCGGCGCTGTCGCAGCATCTGGCCGTGCTGCGCGAACTGGATATCGTGGCAACCCGGCGCCAGGCGCAGGCGATCCACTACCGCGTGGTCGAAGGGCCGGCGCTGGGCGTGCTGAAGGCATTGCATGCCGCCTACTGTGGCGATGATCCGCGCTGAACCCGCAGCGCGGGATCAACCGGCGTGCAGGACCGGCTGCACCACCTGGTCAAGCAGGTCCACCGGCGTCGGTAGCGAGCGGTCGCCCTGCAGCGCGCGGGTGAACCCCGACCAGTCGCTGGAAGACAACTGGCGCAGCAGTGCGGCGTCCACCGGCAACGCGCGCATCGACCAGTAGGGGAACTGACGCTGACCCAGGCGGCCACGCGCCAGTTCGACGATGTCGATATGGCTGCCGGCCTGCAGGATGCGCTCGTAGACCGAGTCGATGCCATCCGGCGGCCCTTCGATGTACTGCAGGAAGCGCTGGCCATCATGCAGCAGCACACCTGTCACCCCGGCCAGCTTGTTGAAGCGTGCCGCATCCTCGACCAGTACACGCAGGCGTTCGACGGAAAGATCCGGCAGCGCCTGGCTGACGTAGGCGATGGCGCGCAGTGGCATGGTGCTTCCTTGGCAACGTGAGCGACCACGGTAGCAGTTGCGGACGAGTCCGTCTCAGTACTTCGGCACGTTTGCTGAAGAATTCAGCTTCCGGCGGCAACCGGTCCGTCACTACGCCTGGGCAGCCACGCCTCGAACACCACCTGTCCCGCGTCGTTGCGGGCATCGATGCGGCCGCCGTGGGCCCGCACGAACTGATCGACGATGTACAGGCCCAGGCCAAGACCGTTGCTCTGATGGAAGCTGGCCTTGAACGGCTCGAACAGGCGCGGCAGCAGCGCCGCATCGATCTGCCCGGCGTTGCGCACCCGCAACAGCACGCTGCGCGGGTCACGGCCATCCACCTCGACGTGCGCCTCGTTGCCGTGGGTCAGTGCATTGCCGATCAGGTTCGCTGCAACCTGCCCCAGTCGATCCAGGTCCCCTTGCAGCTGCGTGTCGCCGTGTGCATCGAGACGGATCCGGCCTGCCCCCTGCGCGCTCCCCACCTCCGCCACCACCGCCCGGGTGACCTCGGCCAGATCGCAGGCATGGGCCTGCAGGCGCAGGCCACCGCTGCGGATCCGCGAGAAGTCCAGCAACTGCTCCACCATCCGCGCCATCCGCAGCGTACTGGCCTCCAGATACTGCAGCGTCTGCTGCGCGCCAGCGTTGTCCTCGGGAAGCTCCAGCGCCAGCTTGTCGGCACACAGCAGGATCGCCGACAGCGGCGTGCGCAGATCGTGCGTCAGCACTGCGGCCATCGTTTCGTTGAGCTTGAGCGCGCGCTCCAGTGCCTCGTTGCGCGCCTTCAGCAACTGCCGCTGCTGGTAAAGCTCGATGAAGACATTGACCTTGCTCAGGATCACCTGCGGTGCCACCGGCTTGTGCAGGAAATCCACCGCGCCTGATTCGTAGCCCTTGAACGCGCGCAGCGGATCATCCGGCGAGGCGGTCAGGAAAATGATCGGCACCGTACGGCTGCGATGCGAACCGCGCATCAGTTCGGCCAGGGTGAAGCCGTCGATCTCCGGCATGTGCACGTCCAGCAGCGCCAACGCGACCTCGTGCTCCAGCAACAGCTCCAGCGCCTGGGCGCCAGAACCGGCCAGCAACAGGTTGACGCCCTCGCGCTGCAGCAGCGCCTGCATGGCCACCAGGTTCTGCGGCACGTCATCGACGATCAGCAGGTTGACCGGGGACTGCGACTGCGCAGGGTCCGGTGGCAGCAGGTTCATGCAAACAACTCCTTCAGGCGACGGCACATCAATTCAAGGGGCAGCACGGCATCGGCGCCGGCATGCTGCAGGGCGGAGGCCGGCATCATCGATGCCTCGGCCTCCTCGGGACATTGCAACCAGGCGCGGCCACCAGCGGCGCGCACTGCGGCCACGCCATCGCTGCCATCGCTGCTGGCGCCGGTCAGCAGCAGCGCCAGCACCTGGTCACCGAACACCGCAGCGGCAGATTCGAACAACGGGTCGATGGCCGGACGCGAAAACAGGACCGGGGCATCCACCGACAGCGCGACCGAGTGCGCATCCTCTACCAGCAGGTGGTAGTCCGGTGGTGCGAACGTCACCGTTCCAGGCTGCAGCGGCTGCTTGTCCTCCGCCTCACGCACCGGCAGCGCGCAGTACGGCGCCAGCACCTCGGCGATGTGACTGGATCGGTCACGCGGAAGATGCAGTACCGCCAGCACCGGCGCCGGCAGCCTGGCGGGAAGCGCGCCCAGCACGGCCTGCAGCGCCGCGACGCCCCCTGCGGAGGCACCGACCACCAATACCGCTGGGCGAGCCTGCATCGCCATCAGGCGACCTTCCGGTACAGGCGATGCTCGCGCGAACAGACCTCGAAGTCGTCGTGGTGGCGCCCGAACTGCAGCGACTCCTTGCTGCCCAGGCCAAGGAACCCCTTGTGCACCAGTGCTTCATGGAACAGGCCCACGGCACGGTCCTGCAGGTCGCGGTTGAAATAGATCAGCACGTTGCGGCACGACACCAGGTGCACTTCGGAGAACACGGTATCGGTGGCCAGGCTGTGGTCGGCAAATACCACGTTGCGGCGCAACTGACGGTCGAACACCGCGCCGTCGTAAGCCGTGGCGTAGTAGTCCGAAAGCGAAGCGGTACCACCGGCCGCAAGATAATTGCGACTGAACTGCGCCATCCGGTCAATGCCGTAGGCACCGGCCTCCGCCGTGGCGAGCGCGGCTGGATTGATGTCGGTGGCATAGACGATGCTGCGCTCGAGCAGACCTTCCTCATGCAGCAGGATCGCCAGCGACCACACTTCCTCTCCGGTGCTGCAGCCGGCCACCCACAGCTTCACCGAGGGATAGGTGCGCAGGACCGGCACCACCTGCTCGCGCAGTTCACGGAAATACGCCGGGTCACGGAACATCTCCGAAACCTGCACGGTGAAGAACTGCATGGCCTGGGCGAACAGCTCCGGCTCGTGCAGCAGGCGATGCTGCAGGTCCGACAGGCGCTCACATTCGTAGCGCTGCATGGCCTGGCCGATGCGTCGCCGCAGCGAGGACACCGCGTAGCTGCGGAAGTCGTAGTGGTAGCGCTGGTACAGCGCCTCCAGCAACACCTTCAGCTCAAGATCGAACAGCGCCTGCTCGTTCATTGCCGCGAGCACCAGACCCTGCACAGGGAAACCAGCTTGTCGACGTCGATCGGCTTGGAGATGTAGTCGTTGGCACCGGCCTGCAGGCAGCGCTCACGGTCATCCGGCATCGCCTTGGCGGTCAGCGCGATGATCGGCAGGTCCTGCAGGTGGCGCTGCGCGCGAATCTCGCGCATCGCCGCCAGGCCATCCTTCTCCGGCATCATGATGTCCATCAGCACCAGGTCGACCTCACGCTCGGCCAGGCGATCAACCGCCTCCTGGCCATTGCGCGCGATTTCCAGGGTCACACCCAGCGGCTCGAGCACGCTGGACAGCGCGAAGATGTTGCGCACGTCGTCCTCGGCCAGCAGCACGGTACGGCCGTCGAGCACGGTGTCGCGACGGCGTGCCTCGCGCAGCAGACGCTGCTGATCGCTCGGCAGGCTGGCCTCGACGCTGTGCAGGAACAGGGTCACTTCGTCCAGCAGGCGCTCCGGCGAACGCGCACCCTTGATGATGATGCTCTTCGAATAGCGACGCAGGCGCTGCTCTTCTTCGCGGTTGAGCGCACGGCCGGTGTAGACGATCACCGGCGGGAAGCCGACATCATCATTACCGGCCATGTGTTCGAGCAGGTCGTAGCCGCTGCCATCGGGCAACGACAGGTCCATCACCATGCAGTCGAAGGTAACCGTGCTCAGCTGCTCCAGCGCGCCAGCCAGGGTGCCGACAGCGATGATCTGAAGTTGCTCGCGGCCCAGCAGCAGTTCCAGGTTGTGGCGCAGCTCGCTGTCGTCCTCCACGATCAGCAGGCGGCGCACATCACGCTGGCTGGTCTGTTCCAGCTGCTCGATGGCCGCTGCGAGACGCTCACGCGTGGTCGGCTTGATCGCGAAGCCGATCGCGCCCAACTCACGCGCCACCTGGCTGCGGTCCATCGCTGAAACCACATGCACCGGAATGTGCCGCGTGTCCGGGTTGCGCTTCAGCCGCTCCAGCACACTCAGGCCAGACACATCGGGCAGGCCGATATCGAGCAGGATGCCGTTCGGGCGCAGCTCGGCAGCCAGCGCCAGAGCCTCTTCAGCCGTGCTGGCCACCACACAGTCGAAGTCCAGTTCGTGGGCCAGCACCACCAATGCCTCAGCGAAGGTGGCATCGTCCTCCACCGCGAGGATCAGCCGGCCCGCACGCTGCCGGCGGCCACGGTCATCAGCCACGCTGGCGGGTGCCAGGGGCGCAGGCGGCGCAGCCACAGGCGTCGCCACAACGCGCGCAGGTGCCGGTGCCACCATGGGCGGCGACACAGCATCCGCAGCTGCCACCTGGGGAGCCTCAGATGCCGGTGCGCCCTGCAGCGGCAGCTCAAGGATGAAGCAGCTGCCACGTCCGGGCTCGCTGTCAACCTGGATGTCACCCCCCATGCGCATCGCCAGGTCGCGTGAAATGGACAGGCCCAGGCCGGTGCCGCCGTAGCGGCGACGTGTACTGCCATCGGCCTGGCGGAACGCCTCGAAGATGACCTGCAGCTGCTCACGGGCGATGCCGATGCCGGTATCGCAGACTTCGAAGCGAATGCGTCCATTGCCGCCCGCACGCACATGCAGGCTGACCTTGCCGTGTTCGGTGAACTTCAACGCGTTGGCCAGCAGGTTCTTCAGGATCTGCTGCAGGCGCTGGTTATCGGCCACCAGCTGGCTGGGTGCCAGCGTATCGGCCTTGAGCTGCAGGGCCAGGCCCTTCTGTCGCGCCATTGGCTCGAAGGTCTCGCGCAGGCGCTGCAGCACGCTGTCCACCACCACTACTTCATCGGCCAGCTCGACATGGCCGGCCTCGATGCGCGACAGATCCAGGATGTCATTGATCAGCGCCAGCAGGTCATTGTTGGACGACAGGATCGCGCGCGCATACTTCACCTGTTCCTCGGTCAGCGTGCCGTCCTTGTTGTCGGCCAGCAGCTTCGCCAGGATCAGCGAGCTGTTCAGCGGCGTGCGCAGCTCGTGCGACATGTTGGCCAGGAATTCGGACTTGTAGCGCGAGGTGGCCGCCAGCTCGTTGCTGTTGCGGACCAGCTGGCCCTGGGCAACCAGCAGCGCCTGCTTCTGCGCCTCCAGCTCATGGGTGCGCTCTTCCAGCTGGACGTTGCTCTGCTCCAGCTCGGCCTGCTGCTCTTCCAGATGGCTCTGCGACTGCAGCAGGCTGCGACTCTGCTCTTCCAGTTCCTCGTTGGCCACGCGCAGTTCTTCCTGCTGGGCCTGCAGCTCTTCGCCCTGGCGCTGCGACTCTTCCAGCAGGACCACCAGCTGCGCCCGCAGCAACGACGCACGAAGGGCCATACCGATGGTCTCGGCGCAACGTTCCAGCAGTTCGTCGTCAAGGCCATGCTGATCACCGACGCGGGCCCGGCCCAGTTCGATGATGCCCACCACTGCGCCATCGCTGTTGATCGGCGCCAGGATTCGTTCGCGCACCGCCAACCTGCCCAGGCTGGTCTGCAGTTCAAGCACTGCGGCCTCGTCGCCGTGCAGGTGGCGGATGCGTTCATCGCGCGCGACCTGCCCGGCCAGTCCTTCCTGCAACGACAGGGAGGCGGGCGTGCCGGATGGCAGGGCCATGCCACCGGTCAACTGCAGCCGTCCGCCCTCCAGCCGATAGACCGCACCTACGTCGGCGCGCAGCTGCTCCGCCAGGCGGGTTACCGCTGCGTCGGCGATCTGCTCCGGCCCGAGGTCGCCGCGCAGGCTCATCGCCACCGCGTTCTCGGCCTCCTGCAGCCACAACGCGCGCATCGCCTGGCGCCGGGCCTGGATGGCGCGGGAAACGATCAGCGCGATCATCAGGAATGCGCCACCGCCGATGCTGCGATTGACGAACGAGAACGCCGAGTTGGAGCTGGCCGGGGCGACGTTGTAGCCGACGATCAACAAGATGCAGGCGAGCACCGCCACGATGAACGGTGCCCGCGCGCTGCGCTGGAACACCGTCACGCCCACGGCAAGGAAGTAAGCCAGCCATACCGCATAACCCAGCGGCACCACCAGCTCCAGCGCGATGGTCGCGGCCAGCAGCGCAGCGGATGTCATCCAGATCCAGCGGTCACGCGCAGTCGCACCAGGACGCATGCAGGTCAGTTCCAGAAGGCAGAGGGTGGGAGATGGTACTCCGTGTCGTATTCAGCCGCACAGGACCATTGGCACGCGCCGCGCCTGCACGCATCCTTCACACTGCACTGCCTAGCTTCACGTCCCTCTCAGGGGTAATGCTCATTTCTACGTGGACGCAGCTGCTTCTACGACGTCCGTGCTGACGGACCCTTCCCGCCAACTGCGACTGCTGATCGACAGTGTGCGCGACCATGCGCTGTATCTGCTTGATCCCGCTGGCATCGTCTGCAGCTGGAACCCGGGCGCAGAGCGCATCAAGGGCTATTCAGCCGACGAAGTGGTCGGGACGCACTTTGACCGTTTCTATCTGGCCGCCGATCGCGACGCCGGTGAACCCCTGCGCCTGCTCCGCCTCGCAGCGCAACAGGGCCATGTTTCCAGTGAAGGCTGGCGGGTGCGCCGCGATGGATCCTCTTTCCGTGCCAGCGTGGTCATCGAGCCGGTCGTAGATGCCGGCGAACTCCTCGGCTTCGTCAAGATCACCCGCGACATCACCGAGCAGTGGCAGGCGCAGCGGCTGCTGCGTGATGCCCAGCGTGCACTTCGCAATACCCAACAGTTCGAGACCGTTGGCCGCCTCAGCCGCGGGCTGTCGCACGAGTTCAACAACCTGCTGACCACCATCGGCAACGCGCTGGACCTGCTGTCGCTGCGGGTGAGTGGTGACGACGCGCGCGCAGCCGAACTGCTGGATGCCGCACAGTCGGCCACCGACCGCGGCGCCCTGCTGACCCGCCAGCTGCTGGCCTTCAGCACCGGCCAGACCCTGATCCGTGAACCCGTGGACATCAACGCACTGGTGCAGCAGTGGCTGCCCGACCTGCAGCGTGCCTGTCCCCCCTCGGTTGCGCTCGAAGTCTGCTTCACGCCGGATCTGCCACCGGTGAGCACCGATGCAATGCAGTTGCAGACCGCACTGGCCAACCTGGTCGCCAATGCTGCGGATGCTACCCTTGAAGGCGGCCGCATCCTGGTCGGCACCGCGCTGGAGCATCGCCTCGATCCAGACGCGGACACCACGATGCAACGTGGCTACGTCACCCTCAGCGTCTGCGACGAGGGCCACGGCATGGCGGCGGACATCGCCGAACGGGCCACCGAGCCATTCTTCACTACCAAGGACATCGGCAAGGGCAGCGGGCTGGGCCTGAGCCAGGTGTTCGGATTCACTACCCAGAGCGGCGGCTTCGTCGACGTGTCCACCACGCCCGGTGTCGGCACCACGGTCAGCCTGCTGCTCCCCGCAACGGAGGAACCTGCCCATGACCGATGACCCGATCCGCGTATTGATGGTGGAGGACCAGACTGATCTTCGCGAAATGATCGGCCTGGCCCTGCGCGATTTCGGCATCGACGTGGCGACGACTGCGGATGCACACGAAGCGGCCGCGCTGTTGAAGGGTGAAGCGCGCTTCGACGTGGTGTTCAGCGATATCAGCATGCCCAACGGCATGTCCGGCATTGAACTCAGCGAACACGTCGCGCGCGATCAACCGCAGGCGCGGATGATCCTGTCATCCGGCTATGCCCGCTCGCAGCTGCCGCCGCTGCCGGAACAGGTGGAGTTCCTGCCCAAGCCCTATCGCCTGCGCCAACTGGTAGAGCTGTTGAAGCAGGCTTGAGGCAGTTGCAGCAAGGGGTCCGCCAGCAGGCTCACCCCATCATTGCGCCGTGCTGGAACGAGGCCAGCAGGGTGGATGAGGCCATCGCCGGCGCCAGCCGACCGCGCGCGAGCGACCAGGTGATGCCGTAGAAGCAGGTCCAGTAGAAATCGGCCAACCACACCGCACTGAACTCGACGTTGAACACGCCGGCTTTCTGTCCTCGCAGGAAAAACGCCTCGAAACGCTCGCCGATCGGCGCCCAGCGCTCAGGCAGCAGATGCAGATCCCCTTGCCGCTGCTGCTCTTCCATCATCCGCGCGAACAGCAGCGTCACCAGCTCCCAGTCCGCCAGCAGTGTCACGGTGACCTGCTCCAGCACGTGCCGAGCGTCGCTCCCGTCGTCGAACCACACCGCCGCCGCTTCCAGGCGTTCGAAACCGGCAGCGAACAGGGCTTCATCGATCGCCTCACGGTTCGGCGCGAACCGGTACAGGGTCGCGCGACTGATGCCCGCTCCCCGCGCCAACTCACTGAGCGTGCAACGCGGATGGCTGACCAGGGTAGCCGCCAGAGCGTGGTGCAGATCGCGGCGGGTGCGTGCTGCGGCAGGTCGCATGGAAAAGCCTGATTCGGGATGCACTCACGCTAGCATGAATCATTAATTAATAGACTGAATCAAAAATGATTCACTCGAAACACGAATGCGCTACAAGGGAGGTGCGTCCGGTGCACCCGGGTCGGTGCATTGCAGGGAACGCGCCACAGGCATCGAAGGAGAAAGGCCATGCTGCATCCGCTACGCGATATCGCCGTACTGTTCGATGCCAGCGACACCGGGCAGCGCGTACTGAAAATCGCCTCTCACCTGGCGCAGGCACAGCAGGCGCACCTGGTCGCGGTCTCCACCGCCCAGCACCCCACTGACATCGCCAGTGGTTTCGCCCGTGGCGCCGGCATTGCCGCCGCGCTCGACCATGAAGCGCGAGCCGACGCCGCCTGTACCGCGCAGTTGATGCAGAACCTGCGCGTGCTGTCCGAACCGCTGCGGATCAGCACCGAACTTCGGATCGTCTCGGACTATCTGGGTGGCGCCGACCTGGCCCTGCAATCGCTCTACTGCGATCTGATCATCGCCGGCTACCCGCACACGCCCGGCGCGCCCAGCGGCTGGCACCCACTGGGTACGCTGCGTCAGACCGGCGTGCCGATGCTGCTGGTTCCGCCACACTGGCGCGGCGAACAGGTCGGCCGACGCATCGTGGTGGCCTGGAACGCCAGCAAACAGGCGCGACGGGCGGTCGCGGATGCACTGCCGCTGCTCGCCCGCGCGCAGGCCGTGCACCTGCTGATGGTCGACACACCCAAGACCGAAGGCTCGCCCGGGACCGACATGGCCCAGCATCTGGCCCGGCACGGCGTCGACGTGGAAATACAGGCGATCAGTTCGAGCCAGGGCGGCATCGCCGCAACCATCCGCCAGCATGTGCTTGATGCCGAGGCCGACCTGCTGGTGCTGGGCCCCTACAGCCGCAGCAGGGTGGTAGAACGCGTCCTCGGCGGGGTCACCGAGGACCTGCTGGCCGAAGTGCCGGCCCCGCTGTTCGTATCGCACTAGTGCCTCCCTGCCCCGCACGACGGTAGCCGGTCAGCGATTGACCGGTATGCCGCCGGAAGTAACGGCACAGGTACGACGCATCCTCGAACTGCAGACGCTCGGCAATGCGTCCAATCGGCAACTCGCTATATGTCAGCAGCGCCTTGATCTCAAGCACCACCTGGCGATCGATCAGTGCCTTCGGGGTTTCATCGAAACATTCGCGGGTCAGCTGCGAAAGATAGAACGGGGTGATGCACAGCGCTTCCGCATAGGACTGCACGTCGCGCTGGCGCGTGCTGCGCTGGCCCACCAGCTCCCAGAAGTTCCAGGCCAGCCGCTCGCGCCGGCCGACCTGCGCGGGCGCGCGCTTCTGTTTCGGCAGCAACGTAGCCATCTTCAGGAAAAAGGTCTGCAGCAGGCTGCGCAGCATCACATGTCGATAGCGCCCGCCGTTGTGCTGTGCATCCATCAACTGTTGCAACCAGCCCTGCAGCAGCGGCACGTCCAGGGGTGACACCACGCAATGCGGCTGCTCGTGCAGGAACTGGAACAATGCATTTGGCAGCACATAGGCCACTTCCGATGCCAGCACCTTCGGCATCAGGCAGACGACCACGGCGAACCCGCGTGAGCGCTGCCGCAGCAGCGCCAGCGTGTCCTCTGCCAGCACCAGCACGTCATGCCGCTGCACCGCCACCTCGCGGAAGTTCAGGGCAAAGCGCGCGCGACCGGACACGCATACCAGCACCGCCAGGTAGGCGTGCCCGAACGACAGCGGAACACCCTGCCCTTCGGCCAGCGTGCTGACCTCCAGCCGCAGGGATTCGTCCTGATCCAGAAGCTGGGGTACGCGATCCATGGGCCGATCCGGCTGTATTCCGGGCCCCAGCATACCCGGGCTCGACCATCAGTTGTGAAAAGTACCGAAACCATCAAGGTCCAGTTCTGTGCCAGCCGTGCCCTGCGACCTAGCCTGTGCGTTCTCTTTGTCTCCTTGGAATCGACATGCAGCTGCACACCGAACGCTTGATCCTGCGCCCCTGGCACGACACCGACGCCGCAGATCTATACGAGTACGCCCGCGACCCGCGGGTGGGGCCGATCGCCGGTTGGCCGGCGCACACCAGCGTCGAGGAAAGTACCGAAATCATCCGCACCGTTTTCAACCAGCCGGAGGTCTACGCACTGCAGAACCGCGAAGACGACCGCGCCATCGGCTGTGTCGGCATCCTGATCGGTGCACACAGCAACTTCGAGATCAGCGACCGCGAAGGCGAGATCGCCTACTGGATCGGCGTACCGTATTGGGGCCGGGGCCTGGTCCCCGAAGCAGTGCGCGAAGTGATGCGGCATGCGTTCATGCAGCTGGAGCTGGAAGCGCTGTGGTGCGGCTACTTCGCCGACAACCTGCAATCACTCACCGCGCAGAGCAAGTGTGGGTTCCAGCATCACCATACCGAGGTGAGCAAGTTCAACAGCTTCCTCGGCGACTACCGCACCGAGCACATCAGCCGCATCACCCGCGAGCAATGGTGTGCCCTGCAGGCCGCCACACCGGCCTGAACAAAATTCAGCCCGACGTGCGCCGCATGAACAGAAGTTCTGGCGTCGAAGAGGCATCGACCTGCTGGAAACCAAGATCGCGGTACAGGGCCACGGCGGCCGTGTTGTCACGATAGACGCGCAGGGTGAGCTGTTGGGTACCGTCTTCGCGCAGCGCCTGTGCACTCAAGGCCTGCATGAGCAGCCGGCCAAGGCCGCGCCCGCGTGCCAACGGGGAAACAATGATGCGGCCCAGGTGCGCGGTGCCGGCGGCGGTCATCCAGTACTGGCCAAAGCCCAGGCACTGGCCCTGCCCATCCAGCAGCACCCACCCGGGGCGCTTCGCAAGTTCGAGCACCTGAGCGAACCGTTCAGGCGGGAGTGGAAACGGCACGCCAGGGCCCGCCCAACGCTGGGTGGCCTCGGTTGATTCGGGCCAGCTGGCGACGGTGGCGTAGTGCGAAGGCTGGACGGGGCGAAGTTGCAGGTTCATGGCGTTGATGGTGCGTCATTCGTGCCAAGTGCTCACGCTGCACGGCGGCACTTGATATTTGTCATAGGACAATAAACAATTCCTGGCGTCCAGCCGCCGCGCCGGATGCCCACGTACCCACCTCTCGAGATGACCATGTTCCAAGGCCTCAGCGCGTTCCCGCTTACGCCCCTCACAGAATCGGGCATCGACCTTCGATCGTTTGCCGGATTGGTCGAGCGCCTGGCGGGTTCCGGCGTTGACTCGATGGGCGTCCTGGGCTCCACCGGCAGCTACGCCTATCTGGAGAAGCCCGAGCGCAAGCGCGTGGTGCGCGAAGCTCTCGCCCACGCCGGAGGCGTACCCGTGATCGCCGGCATCGGTGCATTGCGTACCCGCGATGTACTGGAACTGGCGCTGGATGCCGAGGATGCGGGTGCTGCAGGCCTGCTGCTCGCTCCCGTGTCCTATCAGCCCCTGAAGGACCCTGAGGTGCAAGCGCTGTTCGAAACGGTATGCGCGGCGGTACGCATACCCATCTGCGTTTACGACAATCCGGGCACCACGCACTTCCGCTTCACCGATGCACTGCATGGCCGGATCGCCGCGCTGCCCAACATCGCCTCGATCAAGATTCCGCGCCTGGCCGATGACACGGCGGAGGCGGCCACGCGCGTTGCTGCACTCCGTGCGTGCGTTCCTGCGCATGTGACGCTGGGCGTCAGTGGTGACGCATCGGCAGTACGTGGACTGCTGGCGGGGTGCGATGGCTGGTATTCGGTAACTGCCGGACTGTTCCCTGAGGTTGCGCTGCAGATCATGCGGGCCGTGGGTAGTGGCGATGAAGAGGGTGCCATTGCCCTCTCGGCACGACTGGCACCGCTATGGGCGCTGTATGACCGGTTTGGTGGGATTCGCGTCGTAGCCAGTGCGGCAGCGCTGCTGGGACTGTGCGGCGAGGACTGCCTGCCACTGCCGTTGCAGGGGCTGCGGGGCGATGAGCGCGAGGAGGTGTCGGCGGTGCTGGGCGGGCTGGGGTTGCTGTAGGTCCCCAGCGAGCGGATTCCATGCGACGGCTGCGGATGGTGACCCCGGCCCGATTCGAACGGGCGACCTTCCCCTTAGGAGGGGGCTTCCGCTGATCGTTTAATCAAGTACTTACGACGTAGATGGGACCGGCATGGGTCCATTTTAGCTCAAACCCCGCGCCGTAGCTGCTGCAGCCCCGCCCTCATCCAAGCCTTGCGGGCGTCCTTCGGGCGGGGCTTGGTCGCCGGCGGCTTGGCCGGCTCCAGTGCTTCCTTGACCCGCGCCGTAGCGGTAGCCGTGGCCTCAGCCAGGCGCCGGGCTTGTTGCTGCTGCTCGCGGGTCGGTGGCAGGCCGGGCAGCGGTTCGAGCGGTTCGGCCGGCTTGGTGCCCAACAGCCGGGCCACGGCGGCGCGAAGGCGCAGCTCTGGGTAGAGCCTGACCGCGCACCAGCGCTCGGCATAGCGCTTGCCCTGGGCGAGACTGGCTTCCCATTCGTCCTTGGTCTGCCACATCTTCCGGGCATCGAGGTGCACACGCACCCCACGATCCTTGGCTGGCGAAACCTGGGCGATCTGCCGACCGCTCCACCACAGCACCCAGTTGTCACCCAGCTGGACCCAGCCAGTGGGAACGGGGGCGGTGCGGAAGCCTTGGTAGCCGTGCATGGGAAGCATGGCCGGAAGGATACGACCGGCCGTCGCAGATCCTGCGAACGCGTCGGCGACCTGCCTGAATCGTTCGGGCAGAGTCGAGTCATAGTCGACTCTGTGCCGGCGCGGCGCTGCTCGCGCCCCCACTTTGATCCACGTCCAATCCGATAAGGGTCCAGAAAAGCCCCAGCTCTCCTGCGGCTACGACGTCAACCTGCACACACCCAATCGACCTGCAGATCATATAACGTCCTGCACATAGATTGACGACCTGCAGTATCGGGGTTAACCTGCAGCCTCATTCACCGCGGGCCGCCCCATGACCACAGGACTTGAGCGCATCATCGCCAACCACGAGCAGTCCCTGGACGAGGGTTTCGTCGCATCAGTCGACTTCAAGTACCGGTCCTATGCGGTAACCAACCTGCGAGGCGGCATTGGAAAGTCGACGCTATCGTTCAACCTAGCGTGGATGTTCAGCCGGACCAGTCCGACCTTGGTTGCCGACCTCTGCCCTCAGCGGAATCTGACCGAAGCGATCATGCGCGGGCAAACGGCAGAAGTTTCTATCGGCGATGCGCTGCGTCCGAAGGTTCTCGGCCCAGCATTCGGTGACGTGCCTGACGACATCTCGTATCGGATCAGTGCATACAACGATCACTTTAAATTGGGAAAGCCAAGCTTCTTCGTACCGGGCGATGGCGAGCTTTTTGCATTCCCCTCCGCGCTCTACCAGCAGTTGCAGCAGGCTATGGCCGCGAACAACAAGAAGGCTGTGCGGAACATCTTGTTGAGCTTGCGTGACGTCTTGGACTCCGAAGCGGAATCGAAGGGCTGCGACAAAATACTGATGGACTGCAGCCCCTTCTATGCAGGTGGTACTCACTTGGCTTGGTGCGCTGCTGACGCACTGATCATCCCAGTTCGTGTTGACGAGCATTCCATTGACTCGTTGGACATCACCCTTCGTATGCTGGCGGACCCTAACAGCGACTACAACGTCTGGGCCGAGCGAGCAGGGGGCATGAAGACGCCTCGTGTAGCCGCCATCGTGATGACGATGGTTGGCGCACGAAGTCCGAAGAAGGGGGTCAAGGACCGTGCATCACAGATGTACGTCGAGCGGGCATTTGCCACCGCTGAGAAATACGAAAGCCTATTCGATGAGCTGGACCCAGCAGACGCGTTTGTGATCACGGATGATTTCATGTCTGCGGGTCGCATCAGTGGCGCCGAAGGCATTCCGATCCCGAAGCTGAAGGTGAATCAGTTCCACACGATCGGCGGCAACCGGCTGCAAGTTAACCAGTCTCAGACCAAGTACAAAAAGGAACTGGAGTACCTGACCCACGTCCTGTGAACCGCGGCGACGACCGTTTGTCGTTCTGAAATGCTTGCTTTGTGGCGAGGCAAGTGGAGGTCAGAACGTATAGGCATCAGCGTACATGGCCAATTACCCCAGGCAGAGTTGAATATCTGTCGACTCTGCCTGAGGTTCGAGTTGATGTACCTACACGTCCTGATTACGGCAAGGAGGGCTACCCTCCGACCATGTGCGGCAGATTCGTCCAGCTCCCCGTGATCGACTTCGGCCAGCCGGGGCTGGCTGACCTTGCCCCCGGCCTGGCCGAGATCCAGCCCAGCTACAACCTGGCGCCGACACAGCGCGCATCGGTGATCCTGGACCGCGGCGAAGGCCGGCAGGTAACCCGACTGGCCTGGGGCCTGCTGCCCTTCTGGGCGAAGGCCAAGGGCCTGCAGGGCTCGACCATCAATGCCCGCATCGAGACAGTGGCCACCAAGCCGGCATTCCGCGCAGCCTTCAAGAAGCGCCGCTGCGTGATCCCCATGGCCGGCTACTACGAGTGGTCGGTAAGCCCGATCGATGAGAAGAAGGACCCGTGGTTCATCCACGCCACCGGGCCGCTGCTGGCCGCTGGCCTGTGGGAGGACACCAGCCCGCTGCTGCCCGACGGCAACCTGGGCACCTTCACTATCATCACCGGCGACAGCAGCGGCGTATCGGCGGACATCCACGACCGCATGCCGGTGTGGCTACAGGCCGGCCAGCTCGATGAGTGGATGGCAGCGGGCCCGGACGACGCGATGGCGATGCTGCTGGCCAGCGAGACGCCGGCGATGGAGGCCTACCGCGTCAGTCGCGCAGTCAACACGCCGCGGAACAACCGCGAGGACCTGCTGCTGCAGGTCGAATGAGGCAGGGTCGAACATGAGTCGACCCTGCCACTCAACTACTACGTAAAGGACGGGGTGTAGTCGGTCACGGGCCCGGTAATGTTGGTGACAAAGTTCATCCCGGTGTTGCCATTTCCGAACACGAAGACCTGGGCGCGATTGGTGGTGGTGTCGGGCGAGATCCACTCGTTCGTCGCATACAGCACCATTCCATCGAACGTGTTTCCTACCAACCGGCACCAGTCACCAGCACCAGGCCGAATGGGCTTGATCGCAAAGGACGCGTTACCACTGGCGGTAGCCTTGAACGAACAGCCCTCGGCATCCACCGTGGTTGCGTCGACGTAGGTCGCGCTCACAGGCATGCCGTAGCCAGGCGTGTGGTAGCTGAAACCGCCCCCTGGGCCTTCGAAGTGCGACCCGCGCAGCACGTAGCGCTCGCCCGGTGAGTTCCCAGAACCCACCGCGTATTGCGAGCCCGTGGCCCAGTCATTGTTGGGTGCGCTGGCATTACCGAGGTGACGAACAACGCAGTTGTAGATTCCGAACTCATTGCCTGGCCGCTGCCCGTCCGACTCAGCATGGATGGCATAGCGACCGTTCTTGATCTGAACAGTCAGATTCTTGATGTTCGACCGACGCGCCGCCCAGAAAACGGACGTGTTCCTGATCGTGGTGGCAGGCGCATTGTCCGGGTTCTCATATCCGATGATGATCTCATCGCGACGACCGATGCCGACCAGGTCCACCCAGTCCTTCAACTGCCACTCGGCGTAGCCGGCGTACTGCCCCGGGTAGATGGCCACGCGGTACTTCTTGTCCGATGCGGCATCCAGGATTGCATCCAGCGCGAGCTTTGGGTGGGTGTAGTCGCCACCCACCGGCTTTACCGTAATCGTTACCTGGTACTCAGCATCGTCAGGCTGCGCATCCCGAATCGCGCGATTGATACGGACCCTCAGCGTGCTGTCGGCCAGGGTCTCGCCGGAATCGGCATTTACCAGCGCATACCCCACCTCCGACAACTTGATGGTTTGATTGGAAGGGGCGACGGCTGCGTTGTAGAGCTGAAGCCCGACCCCGACCCACTCGGCATCAGTAGGCACGTCGACCACGCAAACCTGCGTGATCACTGTGCCAGCCTGCGAGGTCGTCTTAGATACTGGCGTCAGTGCCGTCACCGTGCTGCCCTTCCGCCACTGTGCTCCGAGGGTCGGATTCACCGACAGAGTGCCAATGAATCCTGCCGTCGCCTCGAACTTTTGCGTAATGCGGATTCGCTGACCGACCACGTCCTCCACCGGGATGTCGCCGACGAAATAGGTCGACCCACCTTGCTGCCCAGCAGGGACCGTGAATCCACTGATTCGGCCATCCGGGAAGAAGTTCAGGATGCTGCCATTGAAGACCTGGCTTCGCGGCAGCGCCTCGCCCAGCATGGCGCCAGAAGTGATCGTCCCGGCAGTCAACGCCGCAGCGTTGGCTTCAATGCCGTCCTGCAGTGGCTCCAGGCGAAGGGAAAGGGCGGCATCGTTTGCGGATTCTCCTGGATCTGCTACTGCGGGCGCGTAGCTGATGCTCGTCATGGTGATCGTCTGGTCGCTGGAAGTGGGAGAGCCGTTGAAAAGGAGGACAACCAGCCCGACAAAGTCTGCGTTCGCCGGCACATCGAACACAC
The DNA here is from genome assembly GCF_004684085.1 of Stenotrophomonas maltophilia. Lineage (GTDB taxonomy): Bacteria > Pseudomonadota > Gammaproteobacteria > Xanthomonadales > Xanthomonadaceae > Stenotrophomonas > Stenotrophomonas maltophilia_AS. The sequence goes on along the minus strand of NZ_SRHZ01000038.1, from coordinate 112,918 downwards.
CGACCTGCGTCAGCACATTCCCCTGTTGCGTGTTACTGAACGAAACAGGCGTCACCGTCGTAACGGTGCTCCCAGCGCGAGCTTGCACCTGCACTGCCGGGTTCACACCAAGCGGGGCGCCGAGGAAGCCGGTCGTTGCGTTGAAGAGCTGAACCACACGGATTCGACGCCCCCGGAGATGAGACGCTGGGAAGTCGCCCGCAAAGTAGGTACTGCCGCCTCGCTGCCCCGTTGGAATGGTGAATCCGACCACGCGACCACTGGTGTCGAAGTTGAGCACGCCGCCATTATTTGCGGCACCGCGGGGCTGTGCGCTTTCAGCCACGTTTCCAGAGGTGATGATCGCCTCACTCTTATCAGCCTTCTGCGACAACATGTCCGCGCGCAGAAAAGCCCAGGCAGAACCACTCCAGCGGTACTGGCCTGCCCCCGTGCCGTTGAGCACGAAGCCGCCCTGCCCCACATAGGACCCGGTCACAGCCTGGAGATCCGCAAGTGTGTTGGCGTAGATGGCGCTGGTCTGCTGGCCCTCGACCAAGCCATCGATCTGCGTCTGCAGACCGTTCTCCACAGCGCTCATGTCTGCGGGCTGGACAGCCGTATCAGCCTTGCCACCCTGAAGGGACGTAGCAAACGACTCAACCGGTTGGTATGCCGCAGTGTTCAGGTCGGCCGTGACGCTCTGCAGGTTCCTGACTTTGTGATCGAGCGAAGCAGGATCGGTCGAGCCATCCGACCCAACCTTGCGTTGCACGGCTTCGATGGCGTCGTTGGCGTCGCCATGCTGCTGGGAATGGGAGCGCACCTTTGCCTGACTGTCATCCGGCTTGGGGTTATCAAACTGGTCGATTTCTGCGGGATATTTCGTAGTCATCGGGCTACCTCAGGAGATGCGAACACAGAGGACGGAACCGTTGCGGTACATCGCACCGACGGCCACACCAGCGGTGGCGGCGGCGGCATCGTCAACGGCGTTGGGAAGGGTGGCCAGCGAAGCGGTGGCCACGAAGTCGGTGGCGGCGCGCGTGGCGGCAGTGCCCAGGTCGAGTGCTTCGGCGATGTCGGTCGCGGTCACGTCGCCCTGCAGGCCAACCACGGAACGAGTTGCGTCCACGGCTGCGGCGTCCAGCGAGACGGTGCCGGTCTGACCGTTCACCGACTGCACCGGCGCGGCCGGCGCCAGCAACTGCGTCCAGTCGGCCATCGTGCCACTGGTGCCGCCGTTCTGAATGTAGGTGCGGTTCTGGTCCGTGCGGACGGCAACGTCGCCCTCCTGCGCAACCAGCGCCAGCTGCGCGGCCTGGCTGTTCACCACGAAGGTGGACGTGATCGCCAGCGCCGGCAGGTACTGCGTAGGGATCTTGCTGGCCGCGTCCAGCGGCGCCAGGCCGTTGGCGGCGCCCTTCTGTGCAGTAATGTGCGCATCGGCCCGTGCATCAGCACGCGCGGCGGTGAAGTACAGATTGCTCCCGCCCTCGGCCAGGTCGTCGGTGCTTGCTGCCGCGGTGGCGGTGACGCGGCCGTACACGTCACGGGTGATCTTCACCAGCGCCTGGCCGTCTTCGGTGTTGCCGACTTCTTCCAGCCGCACCACAGTGTCGCCATCGCGGCCATTGCCGTTGACGACGGTGATCCCGCCGCCGGCACGGAAGGTGCGCATGCGCCAGTCACCTGGACCGACCAGCACCGGATAGCCAATACCCGACAGCTGGGCCAGGGCCACGATGTTGCGCGGCACGCCAGACAATCTGTCCCAAGGCGTGCTGCTGCTGCCGGTACCACCGCCGAGTTGAGCAGGATCGATCAGTGTCTTGCCGTCGGCCGCGTACAGGTTGACGCCCACGATGGCGCCCTTGGTGGCATCGGCATTGATGTTCACCACGCGACCGAGGTTGTCCTGGAGCTTGACCTTACTCACGGCTGGGTCTTCCCCTCGCCCAGGCTGCGAATCTCGCCCATGCGGTTGTCGCAGTCCTGCAGCACGACCAGGTTGGCGTTGTAGGCGTCCACCACCGCCTCCACCGTGCGCGACGTGGCGCGCTTGGCCGGGCACGGCTTGGTCAGGCGGGCGTCGACCGGTACCTGCTTCTCGACGGTGACGTGCACAACCTCGGGTAGCTTCGGCCGCTCAGGTTCGTGGGCACAGCCGGCCAGCACCAGCAGGATCAAAGCAGCGGGATGGAATCGCACAGGGTCTGCTCCAGTTGTGCCCGGCACGCGGGCTGGGTCTTGGCGGCCTGCAGGGCCTTCTCGGCGGCGGTGGCGCGGCGCTGGCCTTCAACCGCTGCGGCTTCAGCCCGGCGGGCCGCGGCATCGGAGGCCTTGCGCGCTGCCTCTGCACCATCGATCGATGCCTGGGTCTGCCGGTTCACCTCCTGCAGCAGTTCGCCGGCGGCGTTGGCCGCACGCAGGTTCTCTGCAGCCTCGGCGCGCGCGCCTTCCAGCTGTCGCTGCACGGCCTCGATCTGCTCCCGGTCCTGTGCAGCCTGACGGTCCTCGCCTCGCTGGCAGCCGGCTACGAACAGGCCGCCGGCCAGCACCACCGCAAGGCTCCAGCGGATCAGGTCTGCATAGGGTCGGATCGGGTCAGGGATTTGCATCGGGGCGCCTCCGGGCCTTCAGGACGCGGGCCACCACGCCGACCGCGCCGAGCGCACGGATCGCCCACTTCGCCGGCTCGGGCAGCTCGTCCATCCAGCCCATGGCGGCGATCGCGTCGTACATGTCCGGGAACAGGCACACCAGGCCGAACACCCATACCGAGGCCAGCTTCCAGGCGCGGCGCCACCCGTCGATCAGCTCGACCTTCATTTCAGCCCCCTGAGCTGCTTCAGCTCCTTGATGTCGGCCTTGTTCTGCTCGACCTGCACGGCCTGCTTGGCCAGTTCGAGCTTCAGCGCCGGCACGTCGGCCAGCTGGGTGTTGAAGGTCTGCAGCTGCTGCTGCACGGTGGCCATCTGCTGGTTCGTGACCTGCTGCTGGGTCAGCACCGCTTGCATGGAGCTGATCAGCCAGTACCCGCCGGCAATCATGAAGCTGGCGAAGGCGCCAACGATCCATTTCTCGACGGGGCCGAGCGAAATGCGGGTGCGGCCGTCCTGGCTCGGCTGGGCTTCCATGCTCATCAGGCCCCCAGGCCTTGGCGATAGACCGTCTTGCCCGCCTCTTTCACTGCGGTCAGCTGCTGCCGGCGGTTGCGGGGGCCATAGGAGACATGCACCCAGCTGCCGAACTCTTCGATCACCTGGTCAAACGGGAGGCCGAGCGCGACGATCTTCCGGGCGAGCTCCAGCGAGGGCATGCCGGGCACGCGGATGTCTGCAGCCTGGCCCAGCCGGTGCTGGCTGGTCGCGGTGCCGCCGACGGCCCGGTTCACCGCCTCCGAGCGGAAGGCCGAGTTGATCAGCACCGGCTTACCCAGGGCGTTGCGCAGCGGCTGCAGGACCTTTTCAGCCAGTGCCCGGAGGTGGGCGATCTCGGTTTCGTTGGGAACGTTCGGATTGCTGCGGCTGGTCACCGTCAGCTCGGCCAGCCTGAAATTGGCCGTGAGCCGCGCATCGGGCGCCGGTGCCGCGCCCTGCCCGCCCGCTCCCTGTTCTGTGATCTTCGCCACGGTGGACCCCTCTGAATTGATGGGCCTACGTTGCCTTCCGGGGGGCGGCGATCAATGGGTGAATCCCCGCCTGCCGGTAGGATTGGCGGCGCCAACCAACCCAACCACTACCGGAGGCGGACAGATGGAACTACTTGACAGGGCATACCAGCTGCAATTGCTCCAGCGTTTGGCCGAGAGCTACCCGGAGCCAGTCGATGCAGGGACGATGGCCCAGGGTGAGTTCAATAGGGCCAACGTGAACATCGCCTACTTGCATGAGCACGGTCTAGTGAAGGGCCAATGGCTTGGCAGCTTGGACCGTGGAAACATGCTCATGCAGGCAACCATTACCGCTCGAGGTATGGATTTTCTGGCTGACGATGGCGGATTGGGCGCAATCCTCGGTGTCGTCACGATCAAACTTCACGACGACACGCTAAAGGCACTCATCGAGGCCAAGGTGCTCAGCTCGGATCTGCCCCAGCCCGATAAGCAGCGATTCCTTGATCAGCTTCGAGAGCTTCCCGGCGAGACCACCAAACACCTTGTACTGAAGCTGGTGGATGCTGGTCTGGACAACTGGCAGAAAGCACTTCCACTGCTGCAAAACATGCTGGGTTAGACGCCACCCGCCGGAACAGGATGACGGCATCGGCATGCAGCGGAACGGTGAACTCGTCGCCGGGGCACCCCGGCCACTCAATGAACATGCCTTTTCCGGTGACGACGATGGCGGCTGACAGCATGGCGGCCTCTGGACTGAACGGTACGGGCCACCCTACCCCCAGGCCCTTTGCCTTCAATGGGCGCAGGGGCCGCGCGGCGCTGGTGGTACCATCCGCGTGCCCGGAATGGCCGGGGAAAGGGGGGCATGATGAAAAGGATTGCAGCTCTGCTGCTGGTGCTAGCCGCAGGCAGCGTGGTCGGCCAGGATCGCTGGCAGTACGTCGGTGGCGGGAACAGCGACGGGTCTTCCATATTCATGGACACATCGTCGCTTCGGCGAAGCGGGGATTACACAGATGCTTGGTTCGAAAGCAGGTTCGAGAATTCAAAGAAGTACTCCCGAATTTCGAACTTCTATCGCATCAACTGTAAAGAGAGAACCTTAAGCGCTCGGTCCTACGTCGAGTACAAACCGGATGGTTCAGTGCTCAATAGCGGATCCGACGCCAGCGCATTTGAACCAATTGTTCCCCAGAGTGTAGGCGAAGGGCTGTGGGGTGCTGCCTGCGCCGAGGGAGCGACTCAACAAGGATTGGAAGATGTGAGGTCTCTAGGGCGCCGACTAAGGGCGTCAGACGAAGATTTTGACAGGAAGTTGCAAATCCTCGCGCCAAAAATTCAGCACATCCAAGCCAACTCACCCCCGACAACTTGGGCGGAAGCCATAGAGTACGAATACAGGAAACTCCCGTGAAAGGAAGCAAACCGCATGCTCGCCCTTTACTGCCACCGCCAATGACCGTTGGGCGATATGTGCGCGAGAACTTCAAGGAAAGGGTTCGCCCCTACGTAACCTGGTTCGGGATCAGTGCACCTGCTATCGGTGCAATCAGGATCAAAGAGTCTGGCTTCGCATGGTGGAAGCTGTCGCTGATTCCGGTCGCATGGCTACTCGCATGCATCGTCGCTTGTGTGGTTGTTGCTGCAGCTCTTGCGGCAACTGCTTGGTGGAATCTCCACACCCGCATCAACCCCTACATCCCGGTGACCATCGCCATGGTTGCAGCCATCCTTGGCTACATCCTGATGTTCAACTTCTACTGAGCCGGATCGCCCTCGCGGCGGCCGCCAACGATCTCCACTTCCAACGGCTCGTCGCTACCTGCAGTGGCCGTAGCGGTCAGATACGCGGCCAGGTCGTTGGCCCGCCGCGACCTAGGCGGAAGCCTGGAAAGCTCGATCAACGCCCGACGCCCATCCGAGTTGACCATCATCCTGGCCACCTTGTTGAAGCCAGCGATGGGTGCCGCAGTGCCGGCCGCGGCTCGCAGGCTGGCGTTCTTGAAGGCGTCCACGAAACCATTCGATGCCTGCACAAGCTCGTTGTACGGGCCGGTACCGCTGAAGTTCGCCCCGAACTTGTCGCCCATCCGGCGGGCTGCCTGCAGCGCGTCCATGATTTCCGCCATCTCGGAACGGTCGAAGGTGGCCTGAAGCTTCTCGATCTTGTCCGGCTTGTCGCCGCCGAGCGCCCGCACGAAGCCGTTGGCGTTGAAGGGGATGTGGTTGGCGCCCGCAGAGGCTGGTGCGGACTGCGCGGAGGCCAGCGCATCCTCAACGATCATGCGCTTGTACTGGCCCCAAACTTCAGGCTCGTTCCTCTCCATGAAGTAGCGGACCTGGGCCAGCTCGGAGGGCTTCATGGAGTTGATCCGCTGGATGACCGTCTCCGGCGGCAGCGAGTAGCTGGTGAAGCCATCCACGTCCACCTTGTCACCCAGCAGCCTGCGCAGCGGGCTCTGCTCGATCTTCCTGAGCAGGTCGGAGTGATTGCGATACTCGTCATTGGCTGCCCGTAGCATTTCGCTCGGGCGCGTGACGGTGGTCCCGGCCGGTACAACGCCGTTCTGCCCGAAGCCCGCCGCCTCGTCCAGCCGCTGTCCGGCAGATTCGATGTCATCGCTGATCGCCGCATACATGCGCTTGGCGAACGCCTTGTTGACGTTGCGATCGACATTTCTCAGCAGGTTGGCTTGGCCACGCGCTGCGGCGCCGTAGGAACTACGCGACTTGCGGGCGGCATCGAGGCTGAAACCTTCCTTGCCGCTCAGTTCGTCCAACATCCGCTGCGCCTGCGTACGGACGAGCCTGGCGTCAGATCCGAGGCCGGGCACACCTGCGTTCTCTCCAATGATGTCCTGAAGTACCTGGCGCGTCTTGGCATAGTCCACCACCGGGGCATCGCCCACCATGCGCCGAATTGCGCCGTACTGCTGCTTGGCCATGTCCTCCCGGCGATCCACCACGCGCTTCACAGCCTGATCGACGGATTCCTGAACCCGCTGCCCAATGCCCTGCGCGGAAGCGCTGTCGGGGCTGATCCGATCCATGATCCTGTTGACGTTGGCGATAGCCTGGTTCGCGATCTTCTCGTCCGCCTGGAAAGCCGTGTCGGCCGAGAATACGCTCTGCCGCGCCATGTTCTCTACCGCGGTCTGGCTCTTGCTGCCGCTGACCATGCCCGGAGTCAGATCGATGCCGGTACGCCGGGCCAGTGCCTCACCCTCAGCAGCGAACGGCTGCGCGTTCGCTCGGTCGTTGAAGAAGTTCAGCGCACGCGCGGTCACGTTCTGCGGCAGGACGTTCTCTCCGATCGACATCGCTGCCCGGCCAAGGCCGGCCAACCCGCCGCCGAACGCCGCGCTCAGGGCAGTGTTGTTCAGTCGCTCGCCGTCCTGTGCCACTGGCTGCAGTGCGCCCTGGATGGCGCCGCCAGTGGCGGCCTGGCCTACGGCTCGAACCGCACCCGCGCCACGGGCAGCCACACCCACAGGCATCAGCGGCGCGGTATTGAGGATATCGCCCGCTAGGCCACCGAGAATTCCCCCACCCGAACTGGTCAGCGCCTGCGACGCAATCCGCTCCTGGTTCGTCTCCTGCTGCAGCTCTTTCGAGAGGCCACCGAAGTAGTCGGCCACGCTGCGGCGAGCATCGGCGAGGCCCTGGCCACCTATATCGCCCCACAGGTCGGCGCCGAACCGGGAACTACCCGCGAACGAATCCACCAGAGCCTGCTTGGCGCCCTGGTACAGGTTCGGCAGCGAGCGGCCGTAGCCAGCGGCGAAGTTGTCGAGGAAGCTGGTGTTGTCGATCTCGGTCTGTCGAGAAGCAGCCAGCGCATCGCGCTCGGCCTGCCAACCGGCTTCCGTGAGTCGGCCGTCAGCGTGGCGAAGGGGCGTGCCGGCAGCAGGAGCCGCCCCTTCGACTACGAAGCCCGGCGGCGGCGGCGGGTCATACATCTCCGCCTGCTGGTTGTGGAGGCTTTCTGCGTAAGCCGTCGCGTTCTCAGGGGTATCGAACACGCCGAGATTGCGCCCCGTCTTCTGGAACTGCGCGATTGCCTCGTCGTCACTCATGATCCGGCCGTCATCGGACACAGTTGGAATCAAGACTTCCTGTCCGTCGAAGTTCGCGGAAATGGACCTCACAGTGGAAATCGTGCCATCCGGGTTCTTTACCACCGGCCGGCTGGAAAGGTCGATGTTCCCGGCAGTGCGTTGCCCGCGGGCGAGAGGCGCAGGCGCGGGGCCTGACGCGGCAGGCTCCAATACGAAACCTGGCGGAAGCGGCGGCATAGCCATTATTCGGGCACCCATTGGCCGTTGATGAGGACCAGCACCTGGCCGGTTTGCGGGTTGCGGGCGCGCTGCCGTGGCTCGGCAGATGGCGCTGGTGCGAGCGCCCCACCCGACGCGGACGCAGCACCGCGCTGCAGTGCACGGAAAATCAGGTCGGCATTGACGCTGGCCGGCTTAGTCGAGCTGAACACCGAGCGCTCTGCCGCCTTGAAGTCGGCATCCGTGACCGGGCCAGACGGGTTGTTGATGCGCGCCTGCCGGCCGGCTGCCGAGCTGGTATACGCGTCAAGATCGCTGTTGGCCAGGATGTTGGCACCAGGCAGGCGGCCAACCAGCGGGCCTGCGGTGAGGCGGCCTCCCTTCGCCACCTCGGTGCGGATCTGCTCGGGCGTCATCAGCCGCACCTGCTCTGGCGTCTTGCCCAGGTAGGCGGCAGCGAAGTCGTAGGCGTCGTCGGCTAGTGCCTTCCCGGCGAACACCTGCTTCAGCTCATCGCTGCTCATCTTCTGGCCAGCGGTGCCAGTGGCACCCCCAGCAGGGCTTCCACCTGGATTCCACTGGCCGTCCCTCTGCAATCCGAACTGTTGCTGAGCAATCGCCAGCCGCTGCCGCGTGGAGTCTGCAGTTGCGTAGGAGCTGGCAGCGCTTGCATCCGATGCGCGCGCACGAGCGGCATACGCCGCGATGCTTGCCCGGCCCTGGTCGGTTGTGCTGATACCACCGCCGCCCTCTACGTATCGATTGTTGATCAGGTTCTGACCGCTGATGCCAGCCAGCTGCACTGGCTTCCCCTCCAGGACCGCGAGCAGAGCATTTCGATCATTCCAGTCCGTTGCATTGAGCGCGCGATCCCGGATGTCCTGCAGCTGCATATCGCCGCTGTAGCCCGACGCCTGCGCGGGATTGAAGCCCGCACGCTGCGCCGTAGCCACCGCGCGTGCCTGTTCTGGGGTCAGTCCAGCAGCTGCATATGCCGACTCTGCCTGCTCTCGCTGCATCGCCTCGTCGCGCTTGATCTGTGCACCGGCCAGCAGCGTGGCCAGCTGTGCAGCACGCGTCTGGCCGGCCTGATATGCCCGCTCCTGCCCTGCGCCGCCACCGGCGAAGGCCTCGCCCAGCGATGCCCATCCGTTGCTTGCCATCAGCCACCCCCTTGCAGACGCGCGAACAGGCTCGCGTTGTTCGCCTGCGTGATGTTGTTGGCCTGTTTGCTCAGGTCGGCCGTTCGGCCGAAGCCCGGCAGGCCGTTCATTGCGATGCCCGAGGCGGCCCCATTGGCGGCTTGCGCGGCGGCACTCAGCCACGGGTTCTGCTGGACCGACTGCAGGCGCAGCCGGGACAGGAAGTCGTCGGCCTGGGATTGGCGCCCAATCAGCCCCAGTCGGGTCTGAAGATCGCCCTCTTCCAATGCCTCTCGGGTTCGCCGCTGCTGCGGTGCGTCGATCCGCCCCATCAGGGTGGCGGCCGTTTGGCCGTAGTCGCTCACGCCCAGCGCAGCATCGTTGGCAGCAGTTCGGTATGCGTCGCTCACGGCTCCGGACTGACCCAGTCCGTTTGTAGCGGCTGCCTGCGCCGCTCGCGCCTGTTGCAGGTACTGCTGGGAAATGCTGCCGCGCTCCGCCGCCCCGTCGCTGACGGCGCGCTGAGCCAACAGGTCGGTGACCGCGCGGTCGGCTTCGTCCTGCCTACGCGACTGCTGACGGATCTGCGCCGCAGCCTCCCGGTCTTGGGATTTCGCTACGTTCCTCTGGTTGACGTAGTTGAGCCCTCCGCCCAAGAGGGCAAGGCCTGCAGCGGCTGCCAGTTCAACGCCCATCAGCGGGTACCTCCTGCTCCAAAGCCGGGCTGATACAACTGCCCGTAAACGTCACGGAAGCCGCGGCGATCCGCGGCAGATTCGCGGCTGCGCCTGTAGACATCGCTCAGGCCGCCGAACACGTCACCCAGCGCATCAGTCTTCAGGCTCCCCTGCGCGGCCTGCAGATTGTTGCGGAGAGCGCTGGCGGCCTGTGTCGCGCCACCGGTCAGGCTCAACCCGCTGCCTGCTTGCGCGATCAGGTTCTGCCTGGCCGCCTCGTCCGCGTTGCGCAGGTCAGAAACTGCGCCCTGGGCCAGCCGCTCCGCAGATAGAACGCCGCGCTGGTAGTCCTCGCCGAGCGTCCGGTTTGCGTCCGCTGAGGCAGAACCACCGGACAGGCCACTACGGGCCATGGCGAACTTCAGGCTGCGATCTGCGACGCCCTTTTGTCGCTCCAGCTCGTTGGTGTAGAACGAGCGAGTGGCGCCCAGGAAGTCATCGATCCCCGCCTGGCGACTGGGCGAACCGTAGATCGAGTTGATCTGGCCCACGGTGCGGTTGATGTTCGAAGTCCGCCATCCCTCCGCCTGTGCCGCCTCGTTGGCGGCCTTGCTGCCCTTCTGTGCGCCCATCAGGCACCTCGCATCTTGGAAAAGTGGGCGATGTCCTCGCCGTTGGCGCCGTATCCGCGCCAGATGCCCTCTGGCTGCATGCCCAGGGAACGCTGGAACCATCGAATGGCGTCCGTGCGGCTGGTCAACGCGTTGGTCTGGACGCGCCTGGCACCGTTCTCGAACAGGCGATCCATCAGCCATCGGCTCGCCTTGGTCATGGCCCGCCACTGCTCGGCCCAGCCTTCTTCATTCCCGACCATCCACGATTGCCAGACACCGTTGCCGATGAACTCGAAGCCGCCAGCAGCAGCGGGAGTGCCGTCACGCCGCAGAGCTGTTACCGCATACGGGGCGGATCGAGACCAGGCGCCAATAAGTGCATGTGCGGCGGTGTCCGGATCGAACTGATCGCCGCCGGTCACCGCGAGGAACTGTTCTTGCTCGCTGACGCGCATCTGGTCGGCCAGTAGCACCAGGTGCAACGGCCGACAGGCGACGATACTGCTGGGAAGATGGGCTGGAATCATGCGGAAATGCTGACTTCCAGCCCACCTTGATCAATGGTCATGCCATGGGACGGAAGTCCTGCACGTACAGGCCGAAGGCATTCCATTGCCACGCCTCGGTGCCGTCGTAGACCAGCCGCACAGCGAACGTCGGCGCCGCCAACGACATTGGTACCGGGCCACCGGTGAGCGTGTCCGGATCGACCTGGTATGCAGGCGTGAATGCCCCGCCATTGGTCTGGTCGAAGCCGACCTGGATGCCGACCTTGCCCCGCCCCACCACCTCGAACCCGTACAGCATCTTGGTGACGCCCGCCGGGCCGAAGTCCAGCCACGGCCACTGGATCACGCCTTGGAACGGGGTGAACACACCCGGGGAAAGCTCGTCCCCGATCACGCCGTCGACCATCCGATAGATGCGGTTGGCCGAACGCAGGTAGAGCGCGTCGCCCTGGATCGCCCAGGTGTGCACCTCGAACGGGAAGACGTACCGCGACCACGCGCCCACCTGCCCGATCTGGGTCATGGTGTAGACGAACACCTCCGTTTGCCCACCACGGGCGAACATCAGCCAATACTGGCCTGCCGCGGGGAAGTAGAGCCCGCGCGGCACCACCGCAGGATCGGCCAGCCACGCCTGCACCAGCGGGTCGATCGGCATGCCTACGTCGCCTGCCTGGAAGTTCGTGCTGCTGGCGGCGATGCCCACGCTGCGCACGCCCTGGCTGGCCAGGAACAGCAGATCGTTGCCAACCGCCGCAATGGCGCGGTGCTGGGTGCTTCCCACCGGCAGCGCGTCCAGCAGCGACATGCTGGACGGATCTTCATCGATCTGCCACAGCTGGAACGCCTCGGCGTTGAACACGGTCAGGTTGCCGCGGTAGAGGCCCATGGCCGCCACCGGATTCGCGCCGTAGTTCTGCAGGCCGGTGGGCAGGAACCCGGCATCGTTGGCGCTGCTCCAGTCCTTCGGCGCCACTGTGGCGCTGTATGGCACGGTGTCGCCATTTCCAGCGAACACTTTCGAGGCGCCGATCAGCACCACCTTGCTGTTGGGGCAGTTCGGGTCCTCTACCCGGCGGCTCACGGCCTGCCAGGTCACGCTGCCATCCACCACGGTGCCGCCAACGTTGGTTGGCCAGGCCGGCTCGCTGCCGCCGCTCACGTACAGCGGAGAAGCTGTCCAGGTGACACGGGTGATCGCCACAGCTTCCCAGGTCACCCCGCCATCGACCACGCGCCTGCCGAGGATGTTCGGCCACGCTGGCTCAGTGGCACCGGTATGCGCCACCACGTCCTGCACGGCGCGGTACACCAGGCCTGCAGGGAGGCCATTCACGGCACCGCTGACAGAGAGGTTGTCGGCACCGGTCACGTGGTCATGGTCACCAACCGACCACAGAGCGATGACGCCCCGGGCATACGACGCGCCGGCTGGCTTCGGCGAAACCGCAGTGGAGATCGCCGCATCGCTGCTGACGATGTTCCCCTGCGTGTAGCTGATCATCACGTCGTCCTTGTCGTACCACCGGACCTCCACCCAGCCGCGCGTGGCGCCGGCCTTGGCCGGGCCCTGCTCGATCAGGCAGTTGGCCGTGAGCGACGCCCCATCAGCGACGACGAAGCGCGCCTGGTTCACCGCTGCGCCATCGCTGATGCGCCCGGGCAGCTCCAGCTTGCCCGAGACAATGTGCGCACCGCCTTCCAGATCCCAGCCGGTGTTGCCGTCGGTGAAGTTGCCGTTGATTGGAGCCGTCGCCGTCGGGCTCGGCAGGTTCACTGGCCTGATCAGATCGCCCTTGGCCGCCTGCTTGGCAGCAGTCCACTGCGGGACCGAGCCTCCCGCCGTGCCACTGCCCGCATTCCCCAGCGGGTTCTCCAGCGGAACGTCCTCGTTCACGGTGCCGCCAGCAGTTGCCGGCCACTGCGGTTCGGTGTCGCCGGAGCGCGCGTTGGCACCGCTCACCGAGCTGACCGTGTACTTGAAGCCGTTGTTGGCCGACGGCACCACCACATTGCCCACAGTGCGCGCCGCGTAGGCCTCCCATGTTGCGTGGCCACCACCGGTGTCCACCAGCGAATAGGCTAGGCCGTTGGGCGCTGTCGGGCTGACCAGCGCACCCGGCAGGTACGTGGTGTTGGGTGCCCAGGGTTTCCCCTCTTCCAGCCAGTAGTGATAGATCGAGCCGTCGGAGAACTCGGCCACCACGTACAGGAAACCCAGATACGGCAGCGAGTAGTGGATCTCCTTTAGCGTGGCCGCGCCGTTGCTCGGGTGTTTCAGCACCACCACCGAGTAGCCGGGGCCAGCCGGCATCACCTGGTCGGCATAGACGACGAACGCGCCCTTAAAAGAGGTCAGGCCGATCGTGCCGGGCGGCAGGTCCAGCTGGATGCGCGCGGCCTGGCGCATGCGGATGGTGCGGGCAGCCGTCACGTAGCCGTTGAGCAGGTCGAACAGCGCATCCTCCGACGCGCCGCCCTTGTCGCGCAGGCGAGTGATGCCAGCCTTTACGGCGGTCAGATAGGTCGCGCGCATCAGTTGCCCTCCGGCCAGCCGCCAACGGGGATGGGGCGCCGCGCCGGTGGGATCTGTCGCATGCCGGGGATGTAGCGCCGGGTTCCATGGGAACCGGCAATCAGCTGCCGCACGTAGGCCTGGGCCTGCTGCATGTAGTTGCCGGCGTCTGGCTGCTTGTAGTGCGCCTTTGCGTTCGCCAGCGCGTGCAGGAACACCGCGCGGCTGTTGACCGTCAGCAGGTCGTCGTCACCGGAGAGCCACTTCAGCCCAAGGTGTCCACGGATCTTGATCGTGTAGGCACGGTCGGGCGCCGGGAAAATCTCGATGCAGCCCGTGATCCGGTAATAGGCCGGTTTGCTCAGCGAGGTGCTGGTGTACAACACCGGGTCGATGCCCTCGATCAGCGGCGTCCACTGCACGTCGTCCTGAATGCCCGCCCACGTGATGCGCCGGAAGTCCAGGTACTGGTCCAGATCCAGCGGCACGTCGTACAGGTTGGCGCCGGGCACGCACTGGATGGTCCACCAGCGCTCGGTGCGCAGTTCCTTGTACTGCTGATACAGCTGGTCCTGCGCGTCGCGAATGAAGCTGTCGACCATCGCATCGAGGTCGAACGGCCGGCGCTGGGCCATTTCCTGCAGGCGGCTGTAGTAGGCCTCGGCATCCTTCTGGCCGTACTTCGCCTTCGCATCGGCGATCGCCTGCATTTCCACGGCCACGCCGTCGATCACGGTCTTGTCGCCGCCGTCCGCCAGCGGCGCCTTGCCATCACCGTAGCGGTCCATTGCGTACCGCTGCAGCAGCGAGTCCTGCGCGGTGTTGATGATCTGGTCCACGTCGGCAGACTTCGCCACGGTGGTGATGTAGCCGCCCAGCTGGTCGTAGTAGGCCTTCGCGTCCTGCTGGCCGTGGTGGGCCTTGCCGTTGGCCAGCGCCAGCAGGAAGACGGCCCACGGGTCGAGCGTGGTCACGTCGGCGTCTTCATGGAACGGGGCAAGCGGCGTGCTGACGCTCAGCCGGTATTGGTGCTGCAGCGCCACCTGCGCTTCGGAAAGGAAGTTGGTCAGCAGCTCCTTGACGCCAGGTGCCCAAGCATCGGCAGTGGCCTGCGCAGAGAAGCCAAGCCGGCGCAGCAGGTCCAGCCGCAGCGATGCCATCGTGCGCGGCGGCGGCGTGCCCACGTAGGTGAAGCCCAGCGCCGTTGAAACCGTCTGCCGAAGCTGGTCGAACGTGCGCTGCACCTTCACCGGCTCGACCACGAAGCCGAGGCGGCGGATCACCTCCTGCCGTGCCTTCTTCAGCGACCACTCAACGCCCAGCGAACCCAGATTCACCTGGCCGGTGTCGTAGTTGATCGGCGCGTCATACCCCAGCGGGCTGTCATAGACGTTGCCGCCGTTGACCATGATCGGTGCGTTGTTGCCGCCCATATCGTTCTCCAGAAAGAAAAACGGCCGACCGAGTCGCCCCGGCCGGCCGCCAGCCCGCCGCCAGCGGACTTAAACGGTTTCGCTGCCCTGGTCGCCCAGTGCGGTGGCAATGGCATCCAGCACACCCTTGCGCGGCTTTTCGCGGGCGCTCTCGATCGCCGCCAGCTCGTGCAGGTCCTCGTCGGTCAGGTTGTCCAGCGCCGCCTCGATCTCGGCGACGGTCTTGCCGGCGAGCGCTTCCAGATCGCCGGACTGGTCGTCCTCTTCTTCGTCCTCAGCTTCGACGTTTTCAGCGGAGGTGCTGGTCTTGGCTGCCGCGATGCTCGCCGCCACCGCCTGGGAGAAGGCGCGTTCGTTGCGGTAGGCAGCTTTCAGGGCCTCAGCCCCTTCCGTCGTGCTGCCGTACTTGTTCTTCAACCCGGCAAACACCTCGGCTTCATCGAAGTTGTGCACTTCGAACGGTTCGCTCTTGACCTCGGTGATCACTGCCCCATCAGCGAACAGCTCTTCGAGTACGGGGAGCTCGTAGTCGAAGACCTGCACGGGCAGCTTGGTGGTTGCATCGCGGTCGATGACCAGCGTCAGCAACAGCAGGGATACGGTCTTGGCCATTACTGCACGCCCTCCAGGGTGATCGGCGCCGTTGCGGCGGTGCCGGTGCGGATGAAGTCCGGCAGGTCGGCGATCTCGACCACCGGCGCCAGGTTGGCGGACGCGCTCAGCAGGGTGAACCAGCCGGAGCTGCCAGCGGCCGGCGTGCTGCCGTCGGCCGGCGCTTCGTGTCCCTGCAGCAGAACGCCGGTGGTCACGGCGGTGTTGGCACCCAGATTTGCCAGGCCTTCGCGGCCCCAGCCGCCCAGCAGCGGGGTGGTGTTGAGCTTGACGATGGTGCCCCCGGTCGGGAGCGTCTTCACGTTCGGCATTTCAGTCTCCTGCCGGCGAGGCAATTCCCCGCCGGCTGTAGGTTGGTTACGAGATCGAGAAGACCGCGTTGCTGTTGCGCTTCTTCATGGTCACGCCGTAGTGGGCCGTGACGCCGAAGTAGTGCGTATGGCGGTCATACACGCGCGGCGGAGTGCGCGAGATCATCCAGCGGCCCTTCACGGGGCGCAGCTTGATGGTCTTGCTGTTGAGGAAGTAGCCGCGCTTCTTCCACGGCACCGCGATGGTGCCCAGGCGGTCGTCCAGTGCGTCGAAGGTGGGATCCCACACGCACAACACGTTCTTGAAGCGCAGTTCCTTGGTGGTCGGGTCCAGCGTCACACCGCCACCAGGGCCGCCCGTGCCAATGGTGATCTGACGGCCCATGACCGCCAGCGCGTCGGCCTGCAGCGCGTCGTACATGTCCGAACCCATCGGGATGAAGTCCGGAGCGCCCATCTTTCCGTAGGCGATGGTCTTGCGCCACAGCGTTTCCATGCGCTTGATCAGGGTGCCGGGCGTGGTGGTGCTGATGCCGATATCGGCCCAGTTACGCCAGTAGGGCGTGGTGGCCGCATCAATGCCGCCAATAGTGCCAACGGCCGGCGTGGTGCTGACCAGTGCATCCAGGCCAGGAACAGCCTTGGGATTGGTCGAGCCATCCAGATGGACCTCGATATCCCAGTTTTCCTGGAAGCCGTCCTTCAGGGTGGCGCGGTTCTCCGTCAGGATGTTGACGATCTGGATCTTCTCGGCCTCGGTCATCACCGCGTTGCGGTCATCGGTCAACAGGATGCCGTTGTTGGCCAGCTCGGTTTCGTTGAGGGTGAAGCCGTCGAAGGCTTCATACGACTGGTACGGCGCCAGACGAACGGTCTTCTTGCGGTTGTAGGTGACCTGATCGTCACCGGTGTAGTTCTGGTAGTTGGAGTCGTTGGTGTAGCGCACCTTCTCGTTGTAGACGCCGTTGCCGAAGACCGAATCCATCTTGTTGCGGATCAGCCAGTCGGCGAATGGGCGATCAGTGGTGAACTGATCGATCGGATCTTCTTTGGAGAACGACTGCAGCTGGGTATTGGCGCCAGACAGCAGTTGCGCAGCGGTAAGCGGCATAGGAATGGCCTCGGAAGGAAAGATGGCCAGCCCGCAGGGGCTGAGGGTCTTTCCGCGTTCCGAGGGCGCGAGGCTCGTTACAGCGCTACCGGCGGCGAACCCGGCTTACGTCACACGCGGGGCGGCTGGTGTGCCGCTCGGTGGTCAAGATGCCAGCGCTGATGGACGCGTCAATGGGCGCTGGCGGTACACTCGGCGAGCCGGGGCAAGCCGGCTATCCACAAACAGGGGCAATGGAATGGGTTTTCCCGTAGCAGCTATCTGCGTCGCTGACGCATCCGCCGTTCCGACCGGCCATTACTTTTTCTTGAATGGAAACTGGTTCATCTCCGTCGATGCCAGCCAAGGCCGCGGTTCGCAATCCGCAATCTGTCTTTCTGGCGATGCCACCGGGCTGTTTGCTCCATCTCCGGCAGGCGAAGCCATCTACATTGGTGGCGGATTCAAGGTTGTTCCACGCGTCAAGAGCATTGAAGCATCGGTGACTGGACCTAAGAATCCGTGGTTCGGTTCGCTCATCCTCGGCGTTATGCCCCACATTTACACAGAGCAGCGCGGTCTCCCTCGGGTCTTCAGCATCGATGGATTCGAGCGTGATGGAGAGGGCCTGGCTGATAGCCGACGACGATTCGTCGAGTGGGAGGCGTGGCTGGTCGACTCGAACGGTAAAGATGTCCAGCAGCAGCCACTATTCGTCGTGGCTTCGCCAGCCAGCAAGGATTAAAGAGAAAGGGGCCGAAAGGCCCCTTCTCCGTTACTGCCCGCGCGCCCGGGCTGCCTGCACGCCCATGTCGAACGCGTTTTCGGGCGTGATCTGTGGCGCCACCGGTGCGGCAGAGTTCGCCCTGATCGGATTGGGGGCACTGCGGGCGACAGGTGCCGCTGCAGCTGGCGCGGCGACCGCGGTGGCCGGCAGGGCCAGGTAGGCGCGGTGGATCTCGGCCTGCCACTGCGCCGGCGGCAGCGTGCGCTGGATGATGTCGATCGTCGGCGTCAGCAGCACCATTTTCTGGTCGAACTGCGCATCACCAGCGCGGAGCTGCGCACCCAGCTGCTGCACGGACGCCAGCCCCTGTTGGTACTGCAGGTCCTGCTGCTGGCGATCCTGCTGCGCTTGAGTGTGGTTCTGCTGCAGCTGGCCGGTCTGCCGGTGCTGGGCCAGTTCCAGCGCCACGTCGCGGGTGATGTCGCCGGAGTTCACTCGGCCGGCCAGGTCCGGGTGAGCGCTAAGCGGATCGAAACCGGGAGCCTCGCGGCCCAGCTGCTGGCCCAGCCACTGCAGTTCGCCCTGCATCCGGTCGTAGGCTTCGGCCATGCGCCTCGGGTCGCCCGAATTGATGTCGGACAGGTAGCGCAGCGCGCCGCCAAACTGCTCCGGCGTGGCGCCGGTGCTCTGGACAGTTTCCTCCCACTGGCTGACCCGTTCCCGGGCATCCCGCGCCTGGGTATGCAGCTCCTGGAAGCGCTCGGCCGCGCGTTCCTTCAGGCCCAGCTGCTTGACCTCGTCATCAACGGTCGGCTGCTGCGGCTGCGCGGGCGGTGCCGGCTGCTGCTCACCTGCAGGCGGCGCATTCGGGTCGACGACAGCCGGCGTTGCCGGTGCGCCGCCCTGCGGCTGCTGCTCACCGTCTGCTGCAGGCGCTGCCTCGGCAGGTGCGCCCTCTTCCCGCGCTTCCTGCTCGCGTGCGGCTTCAACGCCGGCGGAGAAGGCATCCAGCTCAGCAGCAGCGGGCTTCGGTGCGTCGCCGCCGTCGGCGACGGGCAGCGCCCCTGTATCGCCCTGCTGGACATCGGTCGGGGTGGTATCCGGCGTGGCCGGGGTGTTCTGGTCTTCGATAGGCATGGTGGAACCTCAGTTGGCGGCGGGTTGGCGTGGTGCTGGTGGTCAGCGCGGCATGCTGGCGATCGCGCGCCAGATGGCCAGGGTCAGTGGGTGGCGACGCATCAGAACGATTCCGGCTTGGCCACGGCGCGGGTCAGCGCCATCAGGCCCTGCTGCAAATGGGTTTTGCCGATGGCGATCCAGCGAAACGGCTCAGCATCGCCACTGCCATGCTCGGCGGTGTTTCGCGTCTGGTTGTCTTCGAGCCTCTTGACCAGAGCGCCCAACTCCGCGCCCTTGGCCTTGATCTCGTTCATCAGCTCGATTTCGGCCTGCGACAGCTCGCGGTAGCCGGTGATCTTGCGGTGTTGGTTTTCCATGGTCTGCTCCTGTGGTCAGAGTGGCGGGGCGACAACGCCGCCCACGGGTGATGCGGTGGGTACCGGCGCTTCGGCCGGCGGGAGTGCTTGCATCGGGTCGGCAGGCGGCATGCCGGGCATGGCGGGCGCGTCGAGCAGTGCGCCTGGCGCAACCTGCGGCACCTGCGGAATGAAGGTGTAGGCGTCGATCGACGTGTCGCCGGTGCGCTCGATGGTTTCGACCATCAGCTGCTCCAGGCTGTTGGCGATGTCCAGGGGTGTTGCGCCGCGCATCTGGCCAATGGTGACGACGGCCTCCTGCAGCTGCGGCAGGATCGCGCCCCACTGCTGCCGGCGAAGGTTGGATGCCGGACGGCCCGAGCTGCCGGCGCGAATGTCGACGTTCAGCAGGGCAGTGACCAGCTCGGGCAGGGTCGCGTTGAACCACAACGCCTCTGGTCCGGCGATGTCGCTCACTTCTTCCGGCGACAGGCCGGCGGGTGACATGGCTTCCTCGGCGGTGTACTGCGCGACCTCGCCCAGCACATCGTCCAGGCTGTCGCGGCTGTAGCCCAGGCGGGATTCGGTGCCCTGCTGCTGGATGTCTGCCTCGGTGGCCGTCTTCGCGGTCTGGATGCTGGAGGACAGCGCCTCCTGGATGCCCCAGATCAGTTCCAGCTCGGCGCGGATGGGCGCGGTGTCGTACAGCGCGGCGTCGATCTGGTTGTACTGGATGGGGAACAGCACGTTACCGGTGGGTTGGCCCTTCAGGTCCAGGCCGACCATCTCCCCGATGCCGGCGCCCTCCAGCTTCACCGCGTCTTCCGGCTCTACAGCGCCACGGTCGAAGCCCAGCTTCGGGATGGCCCGGCGGCGATGCTCGCGGTAGTTGGTGCGGGTGCGGTTGTACTCGTCCAGCAGGGCGCGCGAGCGGTCCACCAGCGACTGCGGATGCCGCTCCCCATCCACCCACAGCGGCGCCCACTGGAAGAACGGGTAGAAGCGCGTGCTGCGCTGGTCGGGGGTGTACGGCTGGCGCAGGTTGCGGCGCAGGCCGGGCGTGATGGTGTGCACCAGGTTGGTGGTCAGGTCCCACACCTCCCAGACACACAGGAAGCGCGGGCCGGCATCACTGCCCTGCCCCGCTGCGGTGGCGCTGCGGAACACCTCGGCATCGCTGTCGCTCACCACGCCATCGGCCGGGGCGAAACCGCCTTCGCGCGCGCGGCTCTCTGGCTGAACGTGGTAGTAGGCCTCGGCCTTCCCCAGCTCGTCGCGCAGCTCCGGGAACGTGGCCTGCGCCTTGTCGTACGGCATGAACGTGCGGTGGGCGATCCACGGCGAGATGGCGTAGTCCTTCAGGGTGGCCACGTCCATGGACACCTGGATGTCTTCGCCGCGCACGAAGTCGAAGACCAGACCGTTGTAGATGATGTGTTCGACCTGTGCTTCGAGCGTCTGCATCTGCTGCTCGTACTGAGCCTTCAGCAGGTCCGGGTTGGCTGCGTTGCCCTCAGCCAGCTCGGCTTCCATCAGCGACAGGGCTTCGAGCTTGGCGCGCAGGTCGGCGATGCGCTGGTCGGTGGTCGGGTCGCGCTCGGTCTCGCGATGCCATGCCGCCTTGATCCAGCCGATGCCGATGCTCAGGCCCGAACGCACCATGGCGTCGGCGGCGTGCTTCAAGCGCCCGCGCTTCCACAGCGATGCGATGACGATCTCCAGCGTGCGGCCGACCTGCTTGGCCAGCTTCACCCGGCTGGAGCCGACCGACTCGGCGGGCTGCACGGCGGGCTCAGGGTCGCGTGCGTACAGGAACGACGTCAGCAGGTTCACGTAGGTGCCGGCGATCGGCACGCTCACGTCATAGACCGGATCGACCTGGTTGCGGCAGTAGCGCCGGTCCTGCGCATAGCCCTTGCGGGCGTTCTTGTCGAATTCGCGCGATTCCTTGATGCGCTTGTGCCAGTTCGCGACGTCCGCCTCTTCCTGTGCCAGCGCCTGGGCCTGCGCCTCGCGCTCTGCGTCGGCTGCCTGCTCGGCCGCCAGTGCGTCGGTGAAGCTATCGGCGGTGGGCATGGTCACAGGGCGGATCTCCTACGTTCGGCGAGTGAGGGCTGGTCGGAATGCTCCAACCACTGGCGGCTATGGGGCACCAGCACCCGAGGCCGTTCAATGGACGGTCGGTCGCGCGCGCTTACTGCGGCGGGGAATTTGCTGTGGATGAAGTAGCCCAGGGCATCCGGCGGATGGTCGAAACCGGTCGTCTTGTCGGGCAGCCCGTTGGCGTCGTACGGCTGCTTCTCCAGCGCCTCGGTCAGCTTCGGGCAGTTGCGTACGTTCACCAGGAAGCGGCGGCGGCGCTTGGCGTTGAGGATC
Organism: Stenotrophomonas maltophilia; assembly: GCF_004684085.1. Classification (GTDB taxonomy): domain Bacteria; phylum Pseudomonadota; class Gammaproteobacteria; order Xanthomonadales; family Xanthomonadaceae; genus Stenotrophomonas; species Stenotrophomonas maltophilia_AS. The sequence continues at coordinate 91,559 of NZ_SRHZ01000038.1, read as the reverse complement.
ATGGCGTTGACGCTGACCACGCGGGAGCGGATGCGCGGGTTGGCCGCCGGCACCACGATCGTCATCGACCGCTCGGCACGGATCAGGCCCAGATCGGACGTGCTGGCGTTGTTGGTGTGCTGGCTGTCGCCACTGGCGTCCGGGTAGATCGTCATGCGGTGGTTGCCGTACTGATCCCGCAGCGCCTGGATCATCGCCGGGGTGTCGCGGATGCCGGTCAGCTCGGCCAGCGCCATCGGCTCGCCGTCGCGGATCACGCAGACGATGGCCGTCATGTTCAGCACGTTGAAGTCCATGCCGATGTGCAGCGCCTCGCCGTCCTGGATCTCGGCCGTCGTGTTGTTGGCGATGCGGGAGAAGGCCGGGTAGACAGACCCGGTGGTCAGGTTGACGAACATCCCGTCGATGTAGGCCTGCACCAGCTGGGGCGGGTAGCTCTCGAACAGCGACTGGATGTAGTCGTCCGGCAGGTTGGCCTCGTTGTCGTAGGTGCTGGCGTGCACCAGGCCGTACAGCGCCTGCAGCTTCGGGTTCTCGCTGGGCAGCTGGTGGAACTGCTCGTAGACGAAGTTGAACCCCTCGGGGGTGGTCGTCACATCGATGCCGTTCTGCAGGCCGTCGGCCTTCACGCGCAGGCGGGCGATGATCTTGCGCCAGGCGTCCTGGGCCTTTCGCTTCTTCAGCGTGTCGATCTCATCGACCAGGGCCTTGCCGACCTTGAAGCCGACGATGCTGGCCGGGTTGTCCATGGACCGGCAGATGATCGTGCCGCGGTACTGGCGGCCTGAGTACAGGTGGGCCTCCTTGTTCGACTCGACAATGCGCGCGCGCAGACCCCAGTCGTAGGCCACTTCCTCAATGGTTGGATAGAAGATGTCGCGGATCTGCGGATAGCTGGGAGCGAAGTAGCCCGCCGGCACGCGTGGGTGTGTCCACACATGGCTGCACAGCGAGCCGCAGCCCACCCAGGTCTTGCCCGAGCCGAACCCACCCACGAAGGCACGGAACTTGTGCGGCAGCTGCAGGAACGCGGCCTGCGGTTCGTTAAGGGTTGGCATTCCGGCGGCGCCCACTGACCACGTTCACCGTGACCGAGACCGGTGCAGGTGCCTCGCTGTCGTCCTCGCCCTCGGGCTTGTCGCGCCAGCTGCCCGGCTTGCGGTTCTTCAACCAGAAGATCGCCGCAGTGGTGTCCGGCGGGAACTGCTTGTCGGTCGAGGTGACCACGATCTCCCCTTCCACCACCCGGACGTCGTCCTCTCGGCAGCGGTAGCCGGTTGCCCGTTCGAACAGGGCTCGCTCCACCCGCAGGTCGGCCTCGGCCTTACTCAGCTTTAGGGCTTCCGAAAACTCGGGGTGCTTGATCTTCCACAGGTTGACCGTGGACAAGGCCACGCCGAAGAACTCCGCCACCTCCGGGTCGGTGCAGCCCCTACGGCCCAGCAGTGCGGCCTGGCGCGTGAACTCCACGCGGTATTTGGTTGGCCTGCCACCCTTCGAAGGGGCTTTGGCTGCCTTCTTGGCCGATTTGGCCTTCGGGGCGTCTGGCTTCTTACGGGGCATCAGCCTTCCCTCTGCGGGCAAGGCTGCCGGTTCCCGGGGGCATGAACGTCACCATGGAGAGGCAAGTCCCCATGGCCGCCGCAACGCGGCTCTCCCCGTGTCGGCTGCACGCTGTTGTCGACACCTGCGTGCTGGTCGTCCCGGTACTCGCCCCGGGTGGCTTCCTGACTATTCCGCCACCAGGGCGACGGGCTGCGGTCGACAGCCGGTACCGTTCCGTCGGGACGGACGATTCTGGCGTGCAGCAGTTCCATGGTGGATAGCGTCTGGCGGTCGCTCATGCTGCTGTTATCCCAGCCTGAGCATTCCGATCAATGGCGATCAGGCTGCGACGAACAATTCCAGCTGCATCGGCCAGCGAATGGGCTCGGGCTGCTCCCAGCCGAAGTGCTCGCGCAGGTCTTCGGCGATCTGCTCAGGGTTCGGGAAGCTGACCCGCTTGCCGTCGGCGGTGTCGGCGCCATACAGGCCGAACAGCCAATCCGGGTGCTCTCGCAGCATGCCCTCCCCCGCTGCCGATCCAATGCGCAGGGCGAAGATGCTGCAGGCCGGGTCGCCGAAGACGTAGCTGCCCTCGCCCTGGGCATTGCGGATGTCGCGCACGCGGGAAAGCACCTTCCTGGCCACCACCAGCACGTCCGCCTCGCTGGCCACGGCAAGGCCAACCGCTGACCGGCGGAACTGCCGGTGCGGTGCTGCCTGCCTGGTCGTCTGGTTGTCGGTCTTCTTGCGCATGGTTGTTCCCCCGGTGGGGTTCGTCGGGATCAGGCTGCGGCCTCGTCGGTGATGTGCGAGGCCAGGTGGGTGTTCTCTAACCACAGGGCGATCAGCAGCGCGTCGGCGCGGCCGTTGTCCTTCTTGCGGCGCAGGGACGACGCGGCGGAGGGGAACCGCGCGATCGCCAACACGCGGGCGGCGTCCTTCTCCTGCTTCAGCAGCCCGAACGATCGCTTCCAGCTGGCCGGTTCAGCCCTGGTGGTCGGGATGCCAAGCAGCTCCAGCACGGCCTTGGCCTTGCCGTAGGTGTCGCCGAAGTTCATGGACGACTGCGCACCCTGCTTGCGGCCCTTGGCCGGCATGGCCCGCACGCGCTCGATGCAGGCCGAGACGTGGGCATCGGGGTTCATATCCCTTGCAGCGCGGATGAACAACGCCATCGCGCGCGCGTCGAGCTCGGTGTGGCCGTCCACTTCCATGGTCGGGGTATCGATCACCGGCCCGGCCTCGCCGTCCACCAGCGTGGCGATGGCGCCGCTCAGGCCCGGGTCGATGCCGAAGGTCAGGCTGCGCGCCATGGCCGCACCCTCCCCCAATACTGGTCGAGCGCGGTGTTCTGCAGGTCCAGCAGGTAGTCGTCGTTGCCGATCTCCTGGCGGAACCGGCGCGGCTGCTTGGCGTAGGACGGGCCGAACAGCGCTTCGCAGGTGTCCGCGTCCATGCCGCCGAAGGGCTCACCGCGGTGCGACCACGGGTTCAGTCCGATGGTGAAGTCGTGGCCTCGCCGCTTCTGACCGTGCTTGCCGCCGACCGTCAGGTGGTGCACTTCGCAGGGGATGTAGCCCATGCCCAAGGCGTAGGCGACCACGCAACCAATGTCCTTGATGGCGTCCATACGCTGCTGCTGCTCAACGGTGGGCTTGCTGGTGCTGCGACCGCGCTTCATCAGCGTCCACCCATCTGCCACACGCAGTACAGGGCGCTATGCCCCACGCTGGTGCATTCCTTGAACTGCCAGCGAACGCAACCTCCAACCAGAAGCAGAAAGCCTCCGATGAAGACCAGGTAAGCCACAAGTTGTAGCTTTTCTTTGAGCCATTTCATGCCGCATACCTCTGCAGTCGCTTCGGCGCCTGGTCGCTCAGGCGCACGTTGTTGTCCACGGCCCAGGCCTGCGCGAAGGTGATCAGCTCGGCCATCTGGCCCACCGTCATGCGCCTGGTCTGGATGGATAGGTTCACGATGCTGGCGCCGTCGAGGGACGGGACCACGTCGCCCTGCTGGCGGTTGGATTCGCGCGCCCAGGCGTCGACCAGCAGGCGCTTCCAGCCCTCGGCGTCGATGTAGCGGCCGGCCCACTTCAGCTGGGTGGCCATCTCGCCGCAGATGGCATGGAACATGGCGTTCTGCTCCAGGCTGCGGCTGGGCTTGTACTCCTTGACGGTCACACACACGTCCTGCCCCAGCTCCAGGAACTGGCAGGCAAAGTGCCACGCAGCTGCCATGCGGTCGCGGGCATTGCCGGCGCGGAGAATGAAGGTTCCCAGGTTCATGCGGCACGCTCCCCTTCCGTTGCCAGGATGGTTGCCATGCCCCTGCACCAGCCTGCGATTGCGTAGCCGATGGGGATCAGATCCAGATCGGCGTCCACCGGAGGCAGGCCTGCCTCGATTCCCTCGGCCTGCTGAATGCACCAGTTCGTCCTCTCGTTCGGGTTCATGCGCGCTCTCCGGTTGCCATGTCCTTGCCGCTCCTGCGGCGATCGCGCGGCGCATCGAATCCGCCGCTGTCATCGTCTGCATCGCGCAGCACGGTTTTGAGCGAGTAGTTCGGCTTCTCGCCGTGGTAGTTCTCGAAACGGCTGCATTCCAGGTGGTGCCGCAGGTAGGCAGTGCCTGTCTCGCCCTGGCGGTTCTTGGCCAGGATGAATTCCGAGATGCCGGGAGCGCCGCAGGCGTCCTTCGTGTAGTAGTCGTCGCGGTAGATGAAGGCGATCACGTCGGCGTCCTGCTCGATGCCGCCGGACTCGCGAAGATCGGCCATCACTGGGCGCTTGTCGGTACGCGTCTCCAGCGAGCGGTTGAGCTGCGACAGCGCGATCACCGGGCAGCCCAGCGTCTTGGCCAGCTTCTTCAGCGTGCGGGAGATGTAGGAGACTTCCTCGGTGCGGTTGCACGCCTTGGCCGGGCCCGACAGCAGCTGCAGGTAGTCCACGGCGACCACGCCCAACCCGCCCTTCACCTTGGCGTGCATGCGGGACGCGCGCGCCACCAGCGAATCCACCGGCAGCGACCCACAGTCATCGATCGCCAGCGGCAGGCCGTGCAGGAAGTTGCGGGCGATGCTCAGCTTGTGCCAGTCGTCGTTGGTCAGTTCGCCCTTCACCCGCATGCGAGACAACGGCACACCCGAGTGCATGCTCATCAACCGCGCGAGCAACTGCCTGCGCGCCATCTCCAGGCTGAACACCGCAGCGTGCTTGCCCTGCACTGCCACGCTGTAGACCCACTCCAGCATGTTCGCCGTCTTGCCCATGGACGGCCGGGCCGCAAGGATCATCAGGTCCGTCGATTCCAGGCCGGGCAGTTTCCGCGCCACGTTCTGCCACGGCGGGACCAGGCCGAGGTCGGCGGTGCCCTCGAACCGCGCCTCCATTTCCTCCCACATACCCTGCAGGTCGCTGCGCACCATCACCAGGCCGCCGTTGCCGCCAGACTGCACGCTGAGGTTCGCGAACTTCGCTGTGGCGCTGGCCACCAGCGCATCGGCGTCTTCGTCGGCAGTGCCGTAGGCGTCGTTGGTGATCTCGGTGGCGCGCTCGATCACGCCCCGCAGCAGTGCCTTGTTGCGCACGACCTCGGCATAGCCGCGGATGTTGGCCGCCGACGGCGTGGTGCTGGCCAGCTCGACCAGGTAGGCACCGTCGCCCACCAACTCCAGCTGCCGCTGGTTTTCGAACCAGTTGATCAGCAGCACCGTGTCGAAGGGCTGTTCGCGGTCGGCCAGATCGCAGATGGCGTGCCAGATCAGCTGGTGGTCGCGGCGGTAGAAGTCCCGCTCGGTCAGCACATCGCGGACCTCGCGCAGCGCTTCTGGCGCCAGCATCAGGCCGCCGAGGACGGACTGCTCAGCGTCGATCGAATGCGGCGGCACCGGCAGGTAGGCGTAGTCGTCGCGGTAGGCAGGCTGGGCGCTCATGGGGCCTGCTCCTGCTCGCGGGCCTTCTCGGCATCGCGCTCACGGGCCAACTGCACACCGGCCGTCGTCAGCTCGCAGCCACCTGCAGGCGGCAACCACCAGAGCTTGAACCAGTTCCGGCGCACGGCATCGCGGAAGTGGGCGCGCCAGTCCTTCTGCAACCGGCCGCTGTCGCGATGCCGGCCAGCGAACTCCCGCCATGCCAGGTGCAGGAAGTCCTTCGGGATCCCAGCGTCACGGGCGAAGGCGAAGATCGGGTCCGTCTTCGGGATAGCCGATTCGCCAGCGTCCTGGCACTGGTCGAGGAAGGCAGCGAAGGTGATCTTCTCCCGCTTCTTCCGCCCAGGCTTCGCCCCATCGGCAGTAGCCGAGGGGGTATGGGGGTGCTTTTCTTCTTTTGGAGACGGAGACGGAGACGGAGACGGAGACGGAGCATTGCTAGTTCCTGCTGCGCGCATTGCTGCATCACTGCTGCCAGCATTGCTAGTAGCATCACTTTTCTTTCTACCAGCATACGAATCGGCGTTTGCAGCACGAATCCGTGCGTATTCTGGAACCTGCCGGTCAGCCTCAGATTCGCCGTGGTGACGCTTCACCGCGTTCCATCTTGCCTTGAGTGAACGCAGGTCCGACCCTGCCGACCACGGTTGGTGCTCAGCCCAGTCATGCAGTTGGTAGTCCCCTTCCACGCCATCCAGGAAGCCGACGGCGGCAAGCTCACGGACGAACGCGTCGTTGTCGCCAGCCCAGTCCGCTGCCAACTCGATGTCCTCGGCGGTCATGCCTTCCAGATCACCATCCGGCCGGTTGGCGCGCGCCCACAGGATCAGGCACACCAGCGACCAGCCAGCGGCAGGGCCCAGCCGACGAACCAGCTTCTTCGTCTTCGGGTGGCCGGGCAAACCCGTGCTGAGACGCGCGTCGGTGCTCATACGCCCCTCAGCATCCCGGCCAGGCGCGATACCTCTGATCGCCTGCAGGGAGATTCCAGCGCCGCCTGCATGTCGAAGAACTGGCGAAGCAGGTTCGATTCGGTGGCGGCGCACAGCGGACCGATCAACCGGCGCGGGATCGGTCGCATGCCGCGGCGCATGCGCGACACGTAGCTTTCCGACTTGCCGATGGCAGCGGCCACGTTCGCCAGCTTGTGGTCGCCGGCCTTCATCGCGATGGCCAGTGCTTGGTCCGGGGTCTCGATCTGCCGCACGACCTGCAGCGGCGCGTCCTTCGGCTTCCGGGTCACGCAGATACCCAGGTGAAGCCGTCCAGTTGGATCCGTCAGGTTGCCAGTGATTTCCATGATTTGCCTTTTCTTGCCAGGGGGTTGGGGGCGGAAATGGAGGCCCACCACAACGGAAGGCCTCGATGCCCGGTTCACTGCGGAATGCCCACGGAAACGTCGTCCAGATGATCTGGACCGGTGGGCGGTGCTTTGCCCTCGTAAGGGCGGGGGGAAAGACCCGCGTGCGACCGCTGAAGCGGAGGAAGCGCGAGCCGATGGCGGCCGGTGCGGTGGGCGTGGTTGTGCCCTTCCCCGCTCGCCAGGACTGAGCCATGGCCGGCCGTATGGGTGCCCGTCTGCCGGTAGAGTTGGAGGTGCCAACCACCCAACCTGCTACCGGAGACGGACATGGATTTCAGTTCAATCGCCACGGCGATTGCCTCGCTCAAGAGCGCCCAGGAGCTGGCCACAGCCACCCTGGCCGTCCGAGACTTCAACCAATCCGCTGCGGCGATCGCGCAGATCAACGAGAAGCTGCTCGCAGCCCAGCAGGGTCTGCTCGCTCACAACACCATGCTGCTTCAGCTGCAGAGCGAGTACTTCCAGGCCACAGAGGAACTGCGAAAACTCAAAGAATCCGTCGCGAAGAAGGACAGCTACCCGCTTGTCGACATCGGAAATGGCGCCCTTGCATACCTCGGCCACGTCAATGCTGGCGGGGAGAGCAATCCAGAAGTCGCGCAGCCGCAGCACTACCTCTGTCAGATCTGCTGGGACCGAGATGGCACTAGAAGCGTCCTCCAGCCCCCTGCGCGCTACACAGGGAAGATCTACCGCGTATGCAACAACTGCGGAAAAGAGCTGTTCGTCGGCGGAAAAGGCGCGGCGGATAGTGCACCGGCGACTACCGGGACCATCTATAGCCCTATCGCCTGACGCCTCAATGCGATGGCTGCGAGCGGCCATGTCAGGCAGCCGAGTCGGTGGGTTCATTTGCCGGCGCCGGGCCGAAGACGTCGGGGCGCAGTTCGCTGCGGTTTACCCGCCCCCGTGTGGCGCGGTGGATCTCGTTCGCCAGCTTCGGACTGGGTTGCTTGTTTCCCAGCGCGATCTGGTAGAGCGTTCCGACGCTGCAGTTGGCCTTTTGGGCAACCGAAACCAGAACCGGGCACTTCAGCGTGCCGGTTCCCCCTTTGCTGGTGGCGTAGTTGGTCAGGTTCATGCGCCGCACATTACCGTTTTGGTTATTGGTGGTCAATACCGTTTCGGTCATTCCCCTGCAGGTCGTCGCTTGTGACCATTACCCCCATGGACGCAAGCACCGCCCGAACCGAAAACATGCGCCGCCTGGTCAATCAGGCGGGCGGCCCAGCCGAATGGGCGCGACAGTACGGCGGCAGCCGCTGGGCACAGCCGCAGGTCAGCCAATGGATCTCCGAGGGGTCTCCAAAGGGCATAGGAGGAAGGTTGGCCCGTGACCTGGAGGCCGCCATGGGCCTTGTCCACGGCGAACTGGATCGCCCACCCGCTTCAGCGTCTCAGCCTGTGGGAATAGACGTGGCTACGCTCCGTTCCGCCCATCGGCTACTGCAGCTGGTGGCGGAGATCAGGGGAGAACCACCTGTCCCAGACATCAACGTGATCGCACTGGCCGTCGCCTATGAGACGGTCAGTGCAGAAGCGGCTGCTCTGGATGACAGCAACGTTCTCGACTTCATGCGGGCCTTCGTGGCACGGCTGGAAAAGGCAAAGGGAGCGAATGATGGCTTTGAGCGAAGAACGGTTGAGGGAGCTGGCTAGCCGGATGGCGAAGGCGATGGAGGCCGAGGTAGAGAGTAATCGGCCCAGGCTTCGCCTGGTAAAGCCACAACCTCCCCCGCGCGGCATGGATGACCTCATGCGGGAGTCGCATTGCAAGATGATCAGGCACTTCCGGCGACGCTGGGGATACCCCATGCAGATGATCATCGACCAGGCAGTGTTTGGTCTTGCGGGTATCGAACAGCTCGATGATGAAGCGCTGATCCAGCTACACAAGGATATGGAGCGCGCGCAGGAGTGCATGCTGGACGGCGTCAGCTTTGAGGACGCTGGACTGCTCCGCTACCGCTACTGAAGTTCCCCCCTGAGCTTCCACCGGAACCCCGCCAGCGCGGGGTTCTTTGCGTTTGGGCCCACCAACCCGAACCGGTCGCAAAAAAATTACCGTTTCGGTATTGACCACCGATAACCATTTCGGTAATGTTGCCCCGTCGGCCCACCCGGGCCATCCAGACGGGGTCACCCATGGCAGTCCGCACCGCAAACGACCTGGCCCGCGCTGCCCAGCGCAGCCATGACGGCCGCGCACCGGCCGAACCGAACGACGAGGCCTTCCAGTTCGCCTGCGACCACGTGGCGGCGGAGCTGGAGCGCGAGGGCGACGTTGCCCCGCTGGTCGAGAAGCTGAGCCAGGCTCGGCACGTGATGACCCACCTCCTTTCGCAGGAGGTCCCGGCCCACCTGTTGCCCTACTTCCGCGAGCTGGCTGACCTGGTCCGCGACATGTCCTGCCGCGTGGACGCCTCGATGAAGGATTTCGAGGCCGGGCACCTGGAGGACGCGGCATGAGCGCCCCTGTCGATGTGCTGGCAACCCGTGATCCGCAAGACGATCCGAGGGTCGGCGACGTTCTGCAGGTGATCCCACCTTTCGGCTCGACTCTTCCTGCGCCTTTAACCGTGCTGGAAGTGAGCGATGACAGGGTGACGTGGGTGCGTGAAGGCCAAGATCCGAAATCAACGGATATTCGGATTTGGGTCAAGCGCCGCGCTACCGGCGGCGGTGAGCGCCGGGTAGTGTTCGCGGCCGGCAAAGAAGGCGGTGCCGCATGACCGCCGCCGACCGAGCCCTGCACTTCCAGGCGCTGAAGCTGGCTTCGGGCTACCTGTTGGCCTTCTGCCTCGGTGTGGCTTTCACCGTCACGGTGCAGGCGGTGCTGTCGTGATGCCGCGCACCCTCACCCTGCTGGGCCTGCTGGTCTGCGAGGCCACGGACGTCGAGAACAGCGCGAGCGTCCGCCGGGAGCGCGTGGGAAAGGCGCACCTCGACCTGTTCAACGAGCTGCGCGCCGAGGACCGCCGCGTGGCTGAAGTCTTCGCCGCCGCCCACGCCTCGCTGACTGCCCGCGACCTGGCCGATCAGATCGCCGCCGACGACCGCCTGCACGCCGCTCTGGCCGCGTGCGAACCCACCGACACCGATCACAACCGCGAGGCCGTGGACGGCCTGTGCGTGGAGGAAAACGACGATGAGTAAGCGCCTCCGCATCGCCTGGGCCGCCGTTGCGCTGTTCGCCGCCGTCGTCGTGCCGCTGCGCATCGCCGAGATCCACCAGGCCCACACCGACCGTGACGCTGCCAAAGCCCGATGGGCTGCAACCAGCAGCGTGCGCGGCTGAATTCCCCGCCGGCGCGCCCGGCCTTCCTGAGAGGCACCACCGATGTTCGAACTGATCGACGCGACCGCGAAGGTCGTCAACTACAACCCCAGGGCCGAGAAGCACGGCGACGAAAACAAGATGGCCGGCGACCTGAAGCTGCTGGCCACCACCGGTAGCGCGGTGCTGGACTTCTTCAACAAGGATCTGCGCAAGACGCTGTACCGCAAGCCCGGCCAGGGCGAGCAGCAGGATCTGATCGAAGGCAGCGACGGCCTCACCGCAGTGAAGTTCCCCCGCCTCGGTGCGTTGTCGTGGGACGAGGAATACCCCGGCTATCAGCTGGTCATCGGCACCGGCCTTGGCCTGTCCGAACCGATGGTGTTGTCGGACGTGACCCTGAAGCGCTTCCGCTTCGAGGCACTGGACGGTGGCAGCGTGCAGGTCGGCGTGAGCGCCCTGTTCCACCCGACCACCGAGCAGGCCGGCGCCCTGTGCGCGCTGATCCAGGAAGACGTGCAGATCACCTTGATCCCGCCGACGAAGCAGGCCAAGGGCAGCAAGCCACAGCAGGAAGACCTGGCCGCGTAACCGAACACCGGCCCGCCGCAATGGCGGGCCTTCGCCGGGCAACCCGGCACCTCATTTCATGTTGAGAAAATGCCCATGAATCAGATCGTCACCACCGAAGCCAGCGAGCAGCCGGGCACCGGCCTTGCCGTGGCGCTGCAGCAGGCAATGATGCTGCCCGACCAGGGCGTGGAGCGCCTGCAGAAGCTGTGGGAAATGCAGAAGGACATGCAGGACCGCGAGGCGGCGCGTGCCTACGCGGACGCCATGAAGGCCTGCCAGAAGGAAATGCCGGCCATCCAGAAGCGCGGCAAGAACAAGCAGACCAACAGCCGGTATGCGCTGCTCGAGGATATCAACCGGCTGATCACCCCGATCTACACCCGCCACGGCTTCTCCCTGTCGTTCGGTACCGACCGCTCCGAGCTGGCCGACCACGTCGGCATCATCTGCGACGTGATGCACGACGGTGGTTACACGAAGACCTACACCTACGACGCCCCGATCGACAACGTCGGTATCAAGGGCGAGAAGAACAAGACCAGCACGCACGGGCGTGGCTCGGCCATCAGCTACGGCCGGCGCTATCTGATCCTGATGATCTTCAACCTGACGATCGGCGACGACGACGACGGCAACGCCGCCGGCGAGAGCGAGCAGCAGCGCATCGCGCGCGAGGTTGCTCAGGAGTGGGTGCAGGTGGCAGACGGCCTGCAGTCCTACGAGGACTACACGAAGCGCAAGGCCGAGGTGCTGCAGGCCTATGGCGGCAGGGGGTCGAACCTTCCCCCGGAAGTGCGCGAGGCCTTCAACCGCGCCGCTGCAGCGACCAAGCCGAAGGACTGACCCATGGCGCAGATCCTGACCTTCGAACAGCGATCGCCGGAATGGTACGCCGCCCGCCGCGGCGTGCCGACCGCCAGCGAGTTCGGCAGCATCATCACCCCGAAGAAGGGCGAGTATGCGGCTGCCGCTGACACCTACATCAACCAGCTGATCGACGAGGTTGTGCGCCCGGACGCCGGCCAGTCCTTCACCGGCAACCGGCACACCGAGCGCGGCGAATTCCTCGAGGACGACGCGCGCGAGCTGTACGCCTTCGAGCGCGAGGTGGTGCCGCAGCAGGTCGGGTTCATCCTCAACGATGCCGGCACGCTCGGCTGCAGCCCCGACAGCCTGATCCAGCTGGAGGGCGGCCTGGAAATCAAATGCCCCGACGGTCCCACCCACGTGAAGTGGCTGCGCGCCGGCGGCGTGCCGGACGAACACAAGCCCCAGGTGCACGGCAGCCTGATCATCACCGAGCGTCAGTGGTGGGATTTCATGTCCTACTGCCCCGGCTACGACGCCCTGATCGTGCGCGTGTACCGCGACAGCTTCACCGAGAAGCTGCAGAGCCACCTCGACCGCTTCCTGCGCGAGTACCACGCAGCGCGCCAAGTGTTCGGCTTGAAGGTGGCCGCCTGATGGACGTCGCCCTGTACCCCTACCACGCCAAGAGCCTGCGCCGTGCCGGTCAGGCCCGCGCCCAGCTGTTCGCCCATGTGATCGAGGGCAAGCGCTACACCACCGCGCAGGTGGCCGAAATCCTGGACATATCCCACAGCGCCGCATACGAGCGGATCAAGCGGCGCCCTCACCCGCTCACCTGGGCGGACCTGCAGAAGGCGCGTCTGCCATGAAGACCTGCACGAAGTGTGCGGCCCGGCTGCCGCTGCGTTTCTTCCCGCTGGTGAACGGCAAGGCCACGGCCGACTGCGCGCCGTGCCGGAACACCGACCGCCGCCTACGCGATCCGCTGAAACCCCTGCGCGCCGATCCGCTGCAGGTCCGCATCAACAACGTCGTCCAACTGTGGCACGGGCCTGTGCGCCGCGAGCCTATGAGGAGCATTGCATGAGCAGTAAGCACACGCCGGGGCCGTGGACCTATTCGCATGGCGAGCACCCAAACTTCTTCTACATCGATTCTCCATCGGGTGATGTGGTCTATGTCACGGCCTCCTTGCAGCCAGATCACGTGGAAGCCAACGCCCGCCTGATCGCCGCTGCGCCGGAGCTGCTGCAGGCCCTGCAGCTGGTTGAGTGCGTCTACCGCAAGAACTGCGTCAACGAAGGCGAACCGAGCAGCGTTCTGGACTCGATGCAAGCCGCCATCGCCAAGGCCACGGGAGCACGCGCATGACCACCGACAAGACCCCCGCCACCCTGGCGACCGCGAAGCACGGCGGATGCGTGCAGTTGCCCACCTCGGAGCGCGAGCGGTTTGAGGCGTGGATCGCCACCCAGCGCGACCAAGGCTCCGAACATGTCATGGCGATGGTCAGCGACACAGATGATCGCTACCAGTCCCCCGTCACAGCGTCCATGTGGGGCGCCTGGCAGGCAGCGAATGCTACACGTGAGGGTGGGCGTATCAATGGCTGGCGGATGATCGACGGCATCCAGGTATACAGCGCATCCGCTCACGCCAGCATCTTGGATGACCAGCAATACGTTCGGCACGAAGACTATCTCGCCGCCCTCTCCGCCCAGCCCTCCCCGGGTGGTCAGGAGTACGCGTGGAACATCGCCGAACTGGTGAGGGTCGACCTTGATCGCCAGTCGTGCCCGGACGCCTACATGCGGATCGCGATGGAGTCGGTGGTCAAGCACCTCGCCGCCCGCCAGCCGGTGGGGGAGCCGGTGACCCCGTGGCGCGATCACTCAGCAGCCGTGGATTCCAAAGCGCTGGCGACCGCCACTGAAATCGCCCTGATGTGGGGGAAGGACCGCTCGCAGTTCGTCAGCCGTATCCAGGCTGCGGTGATTGATGCGATGCAGTGGATGAACGGTGGCCTGTTGGAGAAGCCCGCGCAGGCCGTGGACCTGGACGAACTGCGACGAGCCGTCTGCGTGGTCAACGTGGTCGGTCAGATCGATGGGCACGACGTGGTACGCCGTAACTCGGTGCTGGATGTGATCGACAGCAAGGCGGTGGGCAATGGCTGAGCGCGAACAGTGCTGCCCGAAGTGCAAGGGCACCAGCGGTTACCGCTACTTTGAGACGGCCGCCACCGGCATGAGCGCTTTTGGCTGGGGCATCAATGACATGCCCGAAGCGGACGGCACCTATGGCCGCCATTTTGGTCCGTCGCTCTACGAGTGCCTGGACTGCGGGCACCGGCTGCGAGAAGCAACCGTCCTTGCCATTCGCGGGGTGGTCCATGGGTAAGGGCATGCCTATCGGCCTGTGCTGCGTATGCGATGACCCGCTCGACCTCAGCGATGCCGGCGTCTGCAAGACCTGCGGCAACGGCTTCTGCTGGAACGAATGCGGCCAGTGGCATCGCGGGCAGCACACCTGCTCCAACTGCGGCGACGTGGACGAGGGCGAGGAAGACTTGAACGAAGACACCGAGGATGACGCCCATGGCTGACCAGCTGCTCACCGCTGCAATGGTCCACGTGTTTGCCATGGTCGGGTTTCTGGCAGGCATCGCCACCCTGTGGGCGATCAGCCGCGCATGCCGCGCCGCGCGCGCAGGGCTGCGCTGGTGCTGGCGGAGGTGCGCAGCGTGAACTACTACAGCGAATGGGATCCCTACGCCGCGCAGTGGATCCGAAACCTCATCGATGCCGGGCTGATCCCGCCTGGCCACGTCGACACCAGGAGCATCACCGATGTTCAACCCTCAGACCTCGCCGGATACCGGCAATGTCACTTCTTCGCCGGCATCGCCGGATGGTCCCTTGCAGCTCGACTTGCTGGGTGGCCCGACGACCGCGAGCTCTGGACCGGCTCCGCGCCGTGCCAGCCGTTCTCCGTCGCCGGCAAAGGCAAAGCCCAGGATGACGATCGGCACCTGTGGCCCCACTTCCTTCGCCTCATCCGTGCCCGACGGCCCGCTGTCGTCATGGGAGAACAGGTTGCGGCGGCGGTTGGCAAGAACTGGCTCGACGGAGTGTCTGCTGACCTGGAAGCAGAGGACTACGCCTGCCGGGCGGTCGTTGTCCCAGCTTGTGCCGTCGACGCGCCCCACCGAAGGGATCGCCTGTGGTTTGTGGCGCACACCGAACGCGCACGTGGTGGATGCGAAGTCGAACGTGGTGAAGCTGGAAGGCCGGAAGCCCTCCGATCCGCAGGTGGGCCTGGCGGACCAGGTAGCGGCATTGTGGCCCACCCCTACCTCCCTGGCCCCAGCAAAGAATGGCAACAACGAGGCGGGCAACTCGGCGGGGCTGGTAGCGATCCGTGCGCACGCACTTGCTCTGTACCCAACGCCGAGAGCATCGGCCAACGAAAACCGCACGACCAAGATCCCGCCCTCGCAGCTCGATGGCCGGCACGGGCTGTATCTGTCGAGCGTAGCCATTGGGATGGAGCCGGATGGGTCATCGGCCACGACGGAAAAGCCAGGCGCGTTGGATCCGACATTCGTAGCGTGGTTGATGGGCTTCCCGTTAGCCTGGCTGGGATGTGCGCCAGCACCTATGCCGAAGCGGCGGAAGGGGTAATTGAGTATGCCAAGGCAGCGAAATGCGGACCCAGTGAAGTCCTGCGAAAGGTGCGGGATATCGTTGCAACGGAAGCGCTATGGCAAGAGCCTCGAGGATTTTTCGGCATTCGCGAAGCGGAAGTATTGCTCCCTTTCCTGCGCGAACTCGAAGGGCGTATTGACCAAGGCTGGTCACAGGGCGAAGTCCAGGAAGATGCGGGGCATGGTGTGCGAGGCATGTGGATACCAGCACGACCTGCATGCGCACCACAAGGATGGGGACTACATGAACAACTCGCCGGAGAACATTCAGACGCTCTGTACGCACTGTCACGGCTTCTGGCACGCGCTGCTGGACAGGCTGCTGCTCCCCTGCTCCGGGATGCCGGCTCTATTTCCCTCCTCGCACATGGAGTCGCCGGAAGAGTCGGAAAGCTGAGAGCCCTGGGGAACGCGATTGTTCCCGCCGTCGCCGCGGAAGTGATCGGCGCCTACATGGACTGCTACCCGGATCCAGGCGAGCAGCTCCGCGCTGCGCTGGCCACGAACTGAAGGAGGACCCGATGGGAGCTGCTGAAAAGCTGGACATCGTCGGAAAGGACTGGCTGACCGTGGACGAGGCCGCGCACTACTGCGGCGTGTCACGAAGCCAATTCGATTCGAACATCGCCGACTACGGCATCGAACCTCGAAATTTCATGGGCAAGAAGCTCTACGAGAAAGCCGCCCTCTACTCTGCAATCTACGGCTCCAAGCAATGGTCAAGGTCACAATCTTCTGGCGCGATGGCGCCGCGTACCTCAACTGGCGGGAAGGCGGCAAGCGAAGCCGTGTCACCATTGGTCGCGTCAGCCCACGCGAGGCTGAGGGCGTACGAGCAGCGAAAGAAGCGGAACTGACTCATGGCGTGCGCATCCTTCCGCGGCTACCCACCGTCAGGGACTTCCTGGAGGCGTACCTGGATTGGTACAAGGCCGAGCACCCAACCACGCACGGCAAGGCGAAGAGTGAGGTTCGGCTGTTCATCGCCCGCTTCGGCCATCGACCGATCGACACCCTGCGTCCAATGGAAATGGAGTCCTACAAGACGGACCGCCTGACAAAGGACAAGGTGGCACCGGAGACCGTGGGCAAAGAAGTGCGCAGGCTCCAGGCCGCGTTCCGGCGTGGCGTGAAGTGGAAAGAACTGGACTTCAATCCACTGGAGGAAACGCAGGCACCGCGCGGGGTTCGCAGCGTGGCGGTGCGGTTCTACGACCGGCCGGCGATGCGCAGGCTCTACCGTGCAAACCCAGACCGGGCACCCCTGTGGCTGTTCATGGCCCACACGGGGCTGCGCCGCGGCGAGCTGGTTGGATTGGGCAAGGATTCGGTCGCCGGACGCAGGCTCAGGGTCGAGAGCGATCCAGACGAGGACGGCCAGGGGCGGACGAAGTCCGGCAAATGGCGCGAGGTGCCATTGAACCGGTATGCGCGCTGGGCGCTGCGCCACCTACCGGATCCACTGGTGACCGTGCACAAGGACACCGTGTCAGACTGGTTCGCCTCGGATGCCAAGCGGGCTGGGATCGGCGGCAGCCTCCACCGGCTACGGCACACCTTCTGCGCCCACATGGTCATGGCCGGAGTTCCGTTGCGACGGGTGCAGATCCTGGCCGGACACGCCGATTACGCCACAACCGAGAAGTACTATGCCCATCTGACGCCAGAGGGCGACGACGGCGCAGTGGCGAAGCTGCGGTACTGATCCGCTCCGCTGGGACCACCGGGACCAAATCCTGTGGATATGCGGGAAACAGTGGGAAGTGAGCACCACTGAGTCTGCCTAAGTTGTTGATTATGGTGACCCCGGCCCGATTCGAACGGGCGACCTTCCCCTTAGGAGGGGGACGCTCTATCCAGCTGAGCTACGGGGCCATTGGCAGCGGGAAAGGATACCTCGTCTGGCTGAATGGACCAAGCGCAGGGCGTCCTGCGCGGCTCTCGAAGTAGATATGCTGGCCCGCCGCGACCCGTTGTGAACTGGATGTCCGACGTCTGGCGAACTCTCTCTGCCCTCGGCGACAGCCGCTGGTTGCTGCCGATGGCCTTGGTGCTGCTACTCACCCTGCCGCGCGTCGATGCACGCCTGAAATCGCGATGGCTGCTGGCGATCACCCTCACCGCTGGCGTGACCCTTGCCTCCAAGCTGGCCTTCATGGGCTGGGGCATCGGCATCAAGAGTGTGCACTTCACCGGCTTCTCCGGGCACGCGGCAATGTCCAGTGTCATCTATCCGGTCGTTGGTGTACTGCTCGCCGGGCCCGGCAAGCGCGCACGGGCGATCGGCCTGGTAGTCGGTGTGCTGTTGGCCACCGCCATCGCCTGGTCACGAATTCCGCTGCATGCACATAGCCTTTCGGAAGTCATCGCCGGGCTGGCGCTTGGGCTGAGTTCCAGTTCGTGGGCATTGCGCACCGCACCACCCTCTCGCCGCGCGGCTCCAGTGGCTGTCGTTGCCGCCCTGCTTGCCGGACTGGTCCTGCCACTCGCTCTGCCAGACGTTCATACCCATCAACTCGTGATTGCACTGGCAAAGCTCATTTCCGGCAGGGCTGAAATCTTCCAGCAGTTCTGAATCCTGCCAATTCAATTGCACATTTTCTTCACGTTCCTTGACAGAGCAAATGAATAGCCGCCAACATAGCGGTGGAAAAATTTCCCTCACGGAGTAGGAGACCCCGTAGATGAAGAAGATGATTGCCGCCCTGGCCCTGCTCGGCCTGTCCTCCCCGGTGTTCGCGCAGCAGGCTCCGGCCGCCGCCGAAGCCAGCGCTGAAGTCGCTGGTACTGAAGCCGCTGGCGCTGCCGCCACCGGCACCTTGACCACCATGGCAACCGTGGGCATGGGCATTGCCGCTGCTGGCGTGCTGTACAGCGTTGCTGCCGACAGCAGCAAGGATGACGCGGGCAACAACGGCGGCACCGGCACCACCAACCCGCCGACCGGCACTACGGGTACGACCGGCACCACCGGCACCACCGGCACCAACTGATCGGTCAGCCGAAGCGGTACCCCCGCCCTCGCCGGGCGATGTTCGGCGAGGGTTTTTTCATGCCCGTTCGGGCCAGGAACAGATTTCGATGGACTGCAAGCGTTTCGTAGCCACAATGACGGTGGCACTCACCCTGACCGGCTGCATGTGGGCTCCAGGTCAGCATCTTCGCTCGAGCACCTTCGCTCGCGATGATCAGCCCATCGGCAATGACCAGATCGATCTGATTCCGATCACGCCCAAGCTGATCGCCATGGAGCGCGCTACTCGTGATGTCGCGACCCTGCCCGCGGCCCTGACCCAGTACCAACCGGGTCCGTATCGCATTGGCGCCGGCGACATCCTTTACATCACTGTCTGGGATCACCCGGAGCTGACGGTGCCGGCAGGCCCCCAGCAGCAGCTCAACGCTGCGGGCCGCCTGGTGCAGTCCGACGGCACGCTCTTCTACCCTTACATCGGAAAGATCACCGCCACGGGCCAGACGCCCGGCGAACTCCGAGAAGAGATCACGACCAAACTGGCACGGTACATCGAAGCGCCGCAGGTGGACGTGTCGATGCTGACCTACGCCAGCCAGCGCGTCTGGGTTACCGGCGCCTCGCGCCAGGCAGCCACCGTGCCGTTGACGGTAACCCCGTTGACCATGGGCGATGCCATCAGCCAGGCAGGCCTGGACCCCGCACAAGCCGACCTGTCCGGTATTCGCCTGACCCGCGATGGCACAACGTACACCATCGACCTCGACCGGCTGGGTCGCAGCGGCGGCGGTGACACCAATGTGTTCCTCAAGGCCGGGGACCACATCTACGTGCCCTACCTCGATCACAAGGAAGTCTTCGTAGTCGGCGAAGTCAACCAGCCCGGTGCAATGAACTTCAAGACCGGCGAAATTTCCCTGAGCCAGGCCCTTGGTCGCGCGCGCGGCCTGCTGCAGACCACATCCAACGGCAACGCCGTCTACGTGATCCGCGGATCGAACGACCTGCAGAGCACCCCCTCGAAGGTGTTCCACCTGGAAGCCAAGTCTCCGACCGCATTTGCCGTGGCCAGCCAGTTCGACCTGCAGCCCGGCGATGTCGTGTTTGTCGGTGCCGCTGGCGTGACCCGCTGGAGCCGGTTCGTGAACCAGCTGCTGCCGTTCACCTCCATCATCAGCAACGCCGCCAGCGCGCGTAGCGATCTGGACAAATAAGGTGGTCCGCACCATGAGCAGGATCGCTCAGGCTGCCACCCGACACGCAACCCGCCGGCGCCCCGTGGCGCTGGCCTTGCTTGTCCTCATCGCTGCAACCAGTTGCGGCGTTGTAGGCAAGACCAGCGTCAAGTCAGTCCAGATCGCATTGCAGGGCAAGCCCGACGTGGAACCCACCACGGCCGGAGTTGCGGCGAATCGCTTCCCGCAGATCAAGGTCACCGGCCCAGCCGGTGGCGCGATCCTGGTGCTCGGCAATATCGATTCTGGGCGCCAGGCCTGGTACAGCTCCGAGCGAAGCATCGTCTTTTTCAGGGATGGCATCGTCGCGGGCACCCACGGCAGTACTCCTGAACTGCTGGACATGGCCATTGATGGGGCATCTCCTTTCCACACCCTGCATCGGATTGCCAACGGCACGACCGTAAAGCGGCGCTATGACGTCATGCCGGATTACAGGTACGGAATGAACGTCACCGGCACCTTTGCCACCCTGGGGAGAGAGAAGGTTCGTATCCTGGAGAGCGAGCGCGACCTGTTGCATGTCCGCGAGCGGCTTCAAGGCAACGGGTGGAAACGCGACAACCACTACTGGGTCGATCCTGCCAACGGGTTCATCTGGAAGAGCATCCAGGCCATCGCACCCGACACAAGCCTGGAAGTTGTCCAGCTCAAGCCCTTCTCGCAGGACCTGCAGAACCGATGACACTGCGACCGATCATTCTTGCGCTGGCACTGGCGCTGGTTTTCCATGCGCACGCCTCATCGCCGATCAACGTCGAAGCGGCCGGCCATGTTCGCAATCCTGGCATGCACACGCTTCCCGCCGAGGCCCGCCTCAGCGCAGCCGCACTCGCTGCAGCGCCGGATGAAGAAGCCTATATGCTGGGCGCCGCCCTTCTTCGGCAACGCTCGCTGCTGCCCCAGACCCGCCTCAAGGCCGGCCTGCTATTCGATCTGGAAACGCTCGCCTCCCAGCAGGATGCCCCGGAGCTCGCCGATGCCGCCGCACAACTTGCGCGCGAACTCGGGGATCTACCCGTAACGGGGCGTGAGCCACAGCTACTTGATCCGCGCCGCCTTGAAGCAAGCGCCACGGAAAATCGGCCTGCACTTGAGGGCGACCGCGTTGTCTATCCCGGCCGACCCGATACCGTGCAGGTGACTGGCGCGGTAGTACAACCGTGTAAGCTCGAGCATCAGTTCTCGCTTGACGCACGACACTATCGCAGCGCCTGCCCCATCTTGCCAGCGGCGAGCCGGGATGATCTCTACGTCATCCAGCCCGACGGCAAGGTGCAGCAACTCGGCGTGGCCCTGTGGAACCGCAGCACGCCCGTGCACCTTGCTCCTGGGGCGGTGATCTACGTGCCGCTGGACGCCGCGAAGATCCGCACTGTTGCCCCCGATGTCAACGAGGATGCCGTGCGCTTCCTTGCCACCCAGGTGCTGGATGCACCCGGAGTTTCATACTGATGCGCCATCGCTCCATCCCACTGGCACGCGCCAGC
The DNA here is from genome assembly GCF_004684085.1 of Stenotrophomonas maltophilia. Classification (GTDB taxonomy): domain Bacteria; phylum Pseudomonadota; class Gammaproteobacteria; order Xanthomonadales; family Xanthomonadaceae; genus Stenotrophomonas; species Stenotrophomonas maltophilia_AS. The sequence continues at coordinate 70,653 of NZ_SRHZ01000038.1, read as the reverse complement.
GCTGCCCTTCTCAGCCTGAGCGTCAGTGCTGTATTGCACGCACAAACAGCCCCTGCTCCCACCGCGAGCGATTGGGGCGGCGTTGGCCTTCTGCAGACCCCCACCGCACGCATGGCCGACGACGGCGAGGTGAGCTTCACCGCAAGCCATACCTCGCCTTACAGTCGCTACAACGTGGTGATGCAGCCCCTGCCCTGGGTCGAAGGCGCATTCCGCTATGTATCGGTAGCGAACCGACGCTATGGCCCGGAATGGCTGAGCGGCAAGCAGAACTACAAGGACAAGTCGATCGACCTGAAGGTCCGGCTGTGGCAGGAAAGCCGATGGGCGCCCGAGCTGTCCGCAGGCTTCCGCGATATCGGCGGCACTGGCCTGTTCTCCAGTGAGTATCTGGTTGCAAGCAAGCGATTCGGGCCGATCGATGCAAGCCTCGGCCTCGCCACCGGCTACATCGGCAATCGAGGCGATTTCTCGAATCCACTTCGGGTGATCAGTGACCGCTTTGAAGAGCGTCCGCGCGCACAAGGCACTGGCAACTTCAACAGCAAGGGCATGTTCCGCGGCCCCGTTGGCATCTTTGGCGGCATCGCCTACCAGACCCCTTGGGAGCCCCTGCAGTTGAAGCTCGAGTACGACGGCAACGACTACAAGCACGAGCCCCAGAACAACAATCAAACGCAGAAGAGCCCGATCAACCTGGGCGCAAGCTATGCCGTAAATCGCAACGTGCAACTGCATCTTGGCTGGGAGCGCGGTGATACGGCCATGTTCGGCATTACGCTGCGCGGCAACGTGGCACAAGCGAAATCCACGCCAAAGCTGCTGGATCCTGCTCCGATCGCGCGAGCATCGGCGGCGCCCTCGGCACAGTCAATGGAGGATATCGACTGGCCTGCCTTGAGCCGGACCCTGGAAGAGAACGCCGGCCTGCGTGTCACGGGCATCAGCCGGCGTGGATCGGAAGTCATCGTCAGCGGTGAACAGCGCCGGTTCTACTACCCGGCGCAGGGCGTTGGCCGAGCGGCACGCATCCTGGATTCAGAACTGCCATCGGATACCACCTGGTTCACGATCGAGAACACCCGCCTCGGCGTACCCGTCGTGGAAAGCAGCATCGAGCGCAGCACCTTCAACAGCTACCTCGACAATCGCACCCCGCTGAGCGAGCTGGCCGGCCATATCGAGCAGGCACCGCCAGCGCAGCAGCGCCGTGAGAGCCTGTATACCGCGCCACTTCGACGCTATGACGGCGCGTTCAATATTGGATACCAGCAGCAGCTGGGGGGCCCGGATGGCTTCTTCCTGTTCCAGGTTGCGGGCACGTACTCGGCCAATTTCCACTTCACTCGCAACACCTGGCTGAGCGGAACGGCCAGCTACAACGCATACAACAATTACGACCGCTTCCGCTACGACGCGCCAAGCAACCTGCCCCGGGTCCGCACCAACATCCGCAAGTACCTGACCACCGAAGACCTGACCCTGACCAACCTTCAGTTGACCAGCAACCATCAGCTGGGCAAGGACCTCTATGGCTCGGCCTATGCCGGCCTGTTCGAGGCCATGTACGGCGGCGTGGGTGGCGAGATCCTTTACCGACCGCTCAACGAGCGCTGGGCCGTGGGTGCAGAGCTGAACTGGGTGAAGCAGCGCGACTTCGATCAGCGCTTCAGCTTCCGGGACTACAGCACCACCACCGGCCACGCCAGCTTCTATTATCAGTGGGGCGATGAGCACAAGATCACCAGCATGATCAGCGCCGGCCGCTACCTGGCGAAGGACTGGGGTGCCACGGTCTCGGTTGCGCGCGCCTTCGACAATGGCGTCAACATGGGCGCATACGCCACCAAGACCGACGTCTCCTCCAAGGACTTTGGCGAAGGCAGTTTCGACAAGGGCATCTTCATTTCGATTCCCTTCGACTTCCTGCTGCCACGTTCAACCCGGGCGCGTGCAACGTTCGCCTGGAATCCGCTGTATCGAGATGGTGGCGCGCGCCTGAGTCGAAGCTATGCGCTGTACCAGCTGACTTCAGAGCGGGATCCGGACTTCTTCTTCGACAATCTCGACAGAATCGACGACTGACGGCGGACATCCACCTCATTCGACAGAGACCAAGGAAGGGCCGGCTGCCAGCGCAGCCGGCCCTTCTCGCTTACCTGCGCTGCTCTAGTGTCCTACAGCCAAAAGAAAGGGCCGGTTGCACATGCAACCGACCCTTTCTGTCTTTCGGAAGGGAAAGTTCTTCAGCTCACCCCATCCGAACAATCACTTCTCGCTTGAGGCGTACTCGTAGTAGCCATAGCTGTAATAGCCCGTGGCACGCTTCTCCACTGCATTGAAGATCGCGCCCTTCACCTTTACGCCATTCTGCTCGAAGCGCTTCATCGAAAGCTCGATCTCCTTCGGCTGGTTCACGCCGAATCGAGTCACCATCAAGGTAGAGCCTGCATGGTTGGCGACAATTGCAGCGTCGGTAACAGCAAGGATCGGCGGCGTATCGACGATCACCAGGTCGTATTCCTTGGCCAGGCCTTCCAGCAGCTGCAGGAACCGCGGATGCATCAGCAGCTCGGACGGGTTCGGCGGAATATCACCCCGGGTGATGTAATGCATGTTCTCCAGGCCCGGGACAGCATGAATCGCGTCCTGCAGGGTCACCTTGCCGGCCAGTACATCAGACAAGCCGCCCGAATGGGATACGCCCAACACCTTGTGCAGGGTCCCCTTTCGCATATCAACGTCCACGACAAGAACCTTCTGGCCCGCCTGAGCGACGACAGCCGCCAAGTTCGCCGAAATAAATGTCTTGCCGACACCGGGCCGCGGGCCCGAGATGGCCAGGATGTTGTTCTTGGCCTCAAGCATTGCAAAGTGCAGGCTTGTGCGGAGGCTGCGCAATGCCTCAACCGCGAGGTCGGCAGGCTCGGCGGCAGCCAGAAGATGGGAGCGGCCATCTGCCACCACGCGCTTCTTGCCGCCCTTGCCCTTCTGTACCTTCAGTAGATTCCGCGAGTTGCTGAGCGGAATGGCGGCGTACACCGGCAGCCCCAGCTCCTCAATCTGCGCCGGATCCTCCACGCCAGGATTGAGCATGCGGAGCAGGAAAACCGCGGCCGTGGACAGGAAGGCGCCCAACAGGAACGCCACAAGAACAATCAGCGGCTTGCGAGGCTTCACCGGCTTGCTGATATCGACGATCGCGTCGTCAACGATCCGGACATTGCCAACCGTACCGGCCCGCGCAACATCCAACTGCTGCGCCTGGTTCAACAGCGCGGTGTACAGTTCGTTGCTGACCTGCAGATCACGGGTATGTCGCAGCAGTTCCTGCTGCGTATCAGGCAGTGCGCTCACTTCACGACGGAAGCCACTCTTGCGTGCCTCAAGCTCGCCGATCTGGTTCAGCATCGCACGGTAGGCCGGATGCTCGCGCGTGAAGCTGCGATCCATCTCCGCCTGCTTCAGGCGCAGCTGCTGGATGCTGGCCTCAACGGCGACCTCCTGCTCGAGCAGACCCTTGGTCTGCATCGTAATATCAACGGAATTGGAACGGGACTGGTAGGCCGCCATTGCCGCCTGCGCGTCCTCAACCTGCTTGCGAACGGTCGGCAGCTGGTCCTTCACAAAGGCAAGCTGCGTTGCCGCCTCGGCGGAGCCTCGGTCAACGTTCTGCCGGACGTAGGCTTCAGCAATGTTCTGCACCAGCGCCTGTGCACGATCCGCATCGGTGTCTTCATAGCTGACGCGAAGGATGCCCGAGTCCTTGCCCTGTTCGGATGCACGAATGTCTTCCTGCAGCCCGGCGATGACATCGAGGCGACGCTGCTTGGTCAGCGTGAAGCGCATGCCCGGATTGGCATTCAGGCTCGCGACTTCAATCTTGATTCCCCGCGCCTCGGCGGGCATACCGACCTTGCCGGCAACAATGGCTTCGCCCTCATCATCAAGCAGCGAGTACTCCCCAGCCTTGTCACCTGCGACAAGCGTCATCGGCTCGTCAAGCAGACGGGCCGGAACGTCCAGGCGATGAATCTTCAGCTCATCGCCGCCCCAGCCATAGCTGGAAAGCCCCAGGACCGGAGCCGCCACTTCGCCCTCAGTCTCACCCGAGAAACGACGTGCAATCAGTCCACCCACCAATGGGAAACGCCGGGGCTCGATGACCGTCTCGAGCTGCATCTTGTCGACCGCAGTACCGACGATCGTACGTGAGGTCAGCAGCGCAACTTCAGTGGTGGACGCGGTGCTGCCGCCTCCACCCAGAGAGGTCAGATCGGCAAGGCCCGGAATGGTCGGCATCTTCGACTCAACCTGTACCGTGGCCTCTGCCCGATACACGGGCGGCGTCAGGATCGCGTACGCGGCGCCAACCAGAGCGAACAGGAAGGTTGTTCCCAGGATCCACCACTTGCGGTCAATGAGAACGCCCAGCAGATCCCGCAGATCAATCTCGTCGTCTTCGCGGGTGGCCCGCGCACTGGTTTCCTTGGTCATAGCTTCCGTTTCTTGAAAAAACCGCACCAGTGCGGCAATTACTTGATGTGGCTGGCCCAGCGGGCAACGCCCTGCTCGATCAAACCGTAAACGTGTTCAAACGCGATCCGCTGCTGGCGGTAGGGATCGGGGATCTCCGACCTTCCATCCCAATGCCCCAGCAGGAATGTCTTGCCGCTCACCTGCGGAACCTCACGGGCGATTCGCGCCACATGGGACTGCTCCATCACCAGCACCAGGTCAGCCGCCGCCAACACAGACGGTGTCGCCAGACGCCCTCGATGGGCGCTGGGATCATGCCCCTTCTCCCGAAGCAGCTCCCCCGCGGTCTCATCTATCGGCCGACCGACCAATGCCTGAAGCCCTGCGGAGGAGACCTGCACCCCGGCACGATCCTGAAGCTGGTGCCGCATGAGAACTTCTGCGGTTGGGCTTCGACAGATGTTTCCGATGCAGACCAACAGCACCTTGTTGAACATGAGCCAATCCTCTGGCGGGCGACCTGAAGCGCGTACGCCAGCCACCAACGCTCAGCATACGAAAGTTAGCCAAGCAGCATACCTGACATGAGGGTGTAACTGAACCCTGCCCTACCAGGCCGATGGGGCCGCGCTCGTAGCCTTACCCCCGGAAATCCGGACGCAGGTCACGTCTTGGTGAAGGTTCTGTTATCATCGTGTGATCGATTGTAACAGCTAACGGATTGGACTGACCGCCGGATCGGCGCCGCCAGCCTCCCGGGCAGCGAGGCGATTGCTGGATGCACGGATCCTCTACAAGGAAGAAATCGACATGTCTTACATGCCTGCACGGCACCACGCCGGGCTCTGGAACGCTTCAGGAAACAGGTTTGCCCCCGCGCTCAGCCTGGCCCTGAGAATTGGGGATCCTCTCATCCTGGTGGCCGCTGCACTGGCGGCCTATGCAATCCGATTCGGCGATCTGCACATGCCGATGAACTATGCCCGGCTTGTATCCATCACCGTGCTTTTTGCACTTCTCGTCCTTGGGTCATCTTCATTGTACGAGAGCTGGCGCGGGCGCGGCCTGCTCGCGGAATTCGGCAAGGTCGTGGTGAAGCTTGCCGTGATCTTCGGAGGCCTTCTCGCCTACTCCACCGCTATCCAGGTGACCGATGAGCTTTCGCGCATCTGGCTTGCCACTTGGTTTGGCTTGAGCCTGGCTGGCGCATTTGGCCTCCGAATTGGCGTTCGCGGCATCGCCGGCTGGATCCGAGCCCGGGGCGCAGACCTCCGCAGCGCTGTCATCGTCGGGGCCACTACCGACTCTGAGCACATTGTCAGCTCCTTGAGATCTGCTACCTGGGCAGGAATCGACGTGCGCGGCTGGTTCGCGACCCCGTCTGATCGTGGCAGCGTACAGCACGCAAGCAAGCTGGGGGAGCTGGATGGGCTCGGCGCCTACGTAGAGGACAATCACATTGATCAGGTGTGGATTGCCCTCCCGATGCGCGACGAGGACAACATCGCAATTGCCTTGAATCAGCTGCAACACTCCACTGCCGACATCAAGTTCGTGCCTGACATGTTCGGGCTGCACCTACTGAATCACTCCGTCGAGCAGGTCGCCGGCCTTCCCGTCATCAATCTTCAGCAGACGCCTCTGCAAGGCGGCGCACGCCTGATCAAGGCACTGGAAGACCGCATCCTTGCAGGCCTCATCCTGCTCATGATCTCTCCGATCATGCTGGCCATTGCGATCGCAGTGAAGCTCAGCTCCCCTGGCCCGGTCTTCTATCGGCAGGAACGGATGAGCTGGAACAACAAGACGTTCTGGATGTTGAAGTTCCGCTCGATGCCGGTCGACGCAGAAGGCGCGTCTGGCGCAGTGTGGGCAAAGGCCGGCGAAAGTCGCGCCACCCGCGTGGGCAGCTTCCTTCGGAAGACCAGCTTGGACGAACTGCCACAGTTCATCAATGTCCTGCTGGGCGACATGTCCATCGTTGGACCGAGGCCGGAGCGGCCCGTGTTCGTGCACAAGTTCAAACACGAGATCCCGTCCTACATGAAGAAGCACATGGTCAAGGCGGGCATCACCGGCTGGGCCCAGGTAAATGGCTGGCGAGGTTCAACTGATCTTCACAAACGCATCGAGTGCGATCTCTTCTACATCGAGAACTGGTCGCTTTCGCTTGATCTGAAGATTGTCTTCATGACGATATTCAAGGGCTTCATCAACAAGAACGCCTACTAGCACGACCTTAAGAAGCTCATGCAAGAGCCGGCAAGCCAGGGACTGGAAGACATCCTCTGCTACGCAGGAGTGCAGCTTGCAAGCAACGATGCGACTCCAGCACAGGAAACCCGCTTTCCGCCCAGTGACTCACACGGGTTAGACATAATGAAGATATCAATCAACCCATTTGCATCGAGCGAAAACGAATACATCTCCAGAACAAATGGAATTCTCGCCAGGATGGCCGATACCCGCGCCCTTCCCGGCGTCAAGCGAGCATTCCTAAACCCACACTCTCTCTATGTAGCCAGATGCGATATCGCAATACTGCACTGGGTCGAGAACACGATGCTCGACGGGCGTGGCCGCGTATCCAGGCTACGCGAGATTCGACTTTACTTCTATATCAGACTGCTCAGACTGATCAGCAAACGACTGATCATGGTCAGACACAATAATTACCCCCACGACTCGGATCATGAGCAGATCCCCCGGATCAAACATCTGATGAAGTCGTACGAAAAATACTTCGATGTCGTTGTTACCCACTCTGGGCACAATGCGGACTCGGGCTACATCTACGTCCCCCATCCCCTGTACACCAGGGCAGCGACGTCTGGTCGACTGATCGATGGCGACTATTTCTTCATTCTAGGTCGAATTCTCCCCTACAAGGCAATCGACAAACTGATTGCCCACCTGAGTCCTGACGTCCACCTGGTGGTTGCCGGGAAGGCTCCTGATCCAACCTACCTCGCCAAGTGCAAGGAGTTGGCGGCAGGCAAGCAAGTTACTTTCATCACCGGCTACCTGCCCGACAGCGACGCCGCAAACCTTGTTACTCATGCCCGAGGCATGGTTGTCCCAAACTCGGATGAAGACATGGTTGTGAGCGGAAACTACTTTTTCTCCTTCAGCTATGGTGTCCCCATCTTCACCGTCCAGACGCCATTCACCAACTGGCTAATGGAAAGCAAGGACCCCGGCGGCCTTCATCAGTACCCGTGCATCTCCTCGCTAGCACGCTCTCTACTTGATGCCAGCACCGCCAACAATCCCGACGCGGAAAAAATCGAAGAAGCGTTCGGCAACTCTGCCGTAGCCAGAGGCTGGGCAAGCGCACTGGCCGCAGCCGAGTAAGTAGCAGATGAGCAACTTGTACCGCGCGATTGCCAAGAGCATGGGCAGCAAGTATCTGGCGTATGCGACGCAGTTCGCGGCGCTTATGATACTTGCGCGAGCATTTACGCCTGAAGTATTCGGAACCATTGCCGCAATTCAAGTCTTCTACCTCTTCTTCCAGCTCGTTGGCGAAGGGGGATTTGGCCCGGCCATCATTGGTCTTCATAAATTGAATGCCAAGGATCGCGACGGGATATTTGGCTTGACCATCCTGATAGGCGTGGGTCTCGCCGCGACCTTCATGGCGTTGGGATCATTCCTGGTCGATTTCTACAAAATGCCGGAGCTTCCCGTTGCGATCCCGTTTGTTGCGGTGGGCCTCATGCTCAACGCATGGGCGATCCTTCCAATGGCCCAGCTTCAACGGCAGCAGTCGTTTCTGCAACTGGCAACCGCAGCGATCATCGCGGAGTTCGTGGCACTCGCGCTTGTGTTGGTTGCTCGCAAATATGTCAGCCCCCTGTGCGCGATCTCCATACGCATTCCGATTGTGGCACTCGTGAATTTCACGTTCGCCTACCATTTTTCAAGAAGAACCGATTTTGGACGCCCAAGACCTGGGATGCACTTCTCTGCTGTGGCCCCATTGCTCAAAGTGTCTGGCTACCAGCTCGCGTTCAATGTGCTTAACTTCTTCTCGCGCAATCTCGACAACGTACTTGTCGGCAAGTACCTAGGGGCGCCACTGCTGGGCATCTATGACCGATCCTATCAGTTGATGCGGTATCCGCTGCAGCTATTGACATTCGCAATGACGCCAGCAATCCAGCCTGCGCTGCGCGGCCATGCGAACAGCCCTGGCTTCGTGCTGAAGATACATCAGGATTTGACATTCAAGCTTTCGCTGCTGGGCCTCGCGTGCGCCCTAGGAATCTATATTCTCGCCACCCCTATCATCCTAGTCGCCTTTGGAGAGCAGTGGCTCCCGGCAGTTCCCGTAATAAAACTTCTCTCATTGACAATTCCAGTTCAGGTAGTGCTCTCGACCAGCGGCAGCTTCTTCCAGACCTTCCAGCGAACCGATCTACTCTTCCGTTGCGGACTTTTCTCAGCCGCAACAAACGTCACCGCCATTGTAATTGGCATCTCGCTAGGCTCGCTCGAACACCTTTGCTGGGCTCTGCTCGTCTCGTTCCACATCAACTTCTTCCAAGCTTATTACTTGCTACACAAGCATATCCTCGACGGGGAATTTCGCCAGTTCCTGCACAGAATGATTCCAGCCGGCATCGGTGTTGGAGCACTTGCGACTTGGCATGCATTGCACTAGGAACCCGGCCTAATTATGAAGAAAATAGCAATCCGATTCACCAACAGAAGCATTGATGCATGGTTGATGAGAATCATGCTGGCGCTCACACTGATCACTGTGGCAGGTGGCTTTGCACTATTCCTTGACGGAGGTGCCCGTCCCCAAGGCTTGATGAACGCTGTTGAACGTACGGGCCTGTGGAAATATGCCGAGATCGCATACATTCCCATCTCGCTTCTGATCATCGCCCACACGATGCTGTCGCAAGGCAGGTACTCGCACCTGCGTGAAATTTTCAAGAGTACCGGCGTAAAGATAGCCGCAATCTTTGTATTCATGTGCGCACTGCAATGGGCAGCAGGCCTGCCAATCAGCAACGCAATGATTAGTACCGTTCTGAGCTTCGTCGCACTGTCCCTCATCATCGGGTTCGCCACGCAAATGCTCAGCGCGGAGGGAATATTCTCCACGTTGAACCTCACATACTTCTCCTGCCTCTTTCTTTCCGTAATCCTGGTTGCGTTCGTTCCCAACTACGGCATTTCCCTGAACATTGATGAGGACTGGCAGGGCATGTTTGCCCACAAGAACAACCTAGGCATCTTCTGCGCGTCCTACGGCCTTGTTGCAGTCGGATGCTGGAGAACATCACGACTGCTCACGACGGCAAACATAGCGCTCGCAGCAGCGCTCCTACTCGGATCAAAATCGTACGCGTCGATCGCAGCATTCTCCATCGCAGCGCTGCTAAGCCTCAGCCCAACCTGGTTAAGGCGAACCATCATTCGACTTCGATATCCAATTCTCGCATTCGGAATTTCCGCATCCGCCGCGATCGTCTTTCTGTCACTCAGCAGCTTCAGCATGGAACTATTCGAGAAGGATTTCACTTTCTCTGGCCGCAACATGATCTGGAGCTACTCTCTCTTCGGGTTTATCCAGCACCCCATGCTTGGACAAGGAATGAACTCGCTGGCATACCAGGTAAGCCATAATTCAGCGGGATTCTTCAATGCAACCGGCCAGGTTCTCGCCAGCCATCACAACGGCCTGCTGGCTCTGATCTATGACTTCGGCATGATCGGAGCAACGGCAGTGTTCGTTGCGCTTCAGCGGCCGCTTTGGCGCATGAATATAAGAAGCACCGCTGCGTTCATGCTGATCTCCGCCTTGATCGCAACCATCGTTTTGAACACCTTCGAAGAAAGGCTTTTTTCGCCAAATTCATTCTACTTTTCGCTAATCACCCTCATATTCATGATTGAAAAGAATCCTTTCTGCATCGATCCCGAGCAGCTAGACCGCACTAACCAGACTATCAATTCACGGGCCGCGGCGTGACCCGGGTTCTTTACCTGGTGGAGGGTCCGGCACCTTATGGCGCGAATCGAAGCCTGTTGTCGCTGATTGAGTACGGGCTTTCCCACGGAATCGAACCAATGGTCGTCGGCTCCAGACCCGGCCCTTTCTCCGAATGGCTTGGCGTCCGCGGCGTCCCTTTCAAGGCGATCGGGCACAGATTCTCGATCTACCCACGGACGAACACCCTTGTCCGAAAGGTTTTCTTTGCCCCCATTTTTACAGCCTTCCGAATAATCAATGCCGTTGCACTCCTGAGGCTTGTGCTGATATGCAGGAGCTTTCGACCAGATGTAATCCATACCAATATCGGCCCCATCGCCATTGGCAGCCTCGCAGCAAGACTGATGGGCATACGGCACGTTTGGCACCTGCGTGAGTATCAGGACCTCGACTTTGGGATGAAATTCTTCCCCTCAAAGTCGGCATTCGAGAGACTCTTAGCCAGATCTGCACGCGTCATCTGCGTGACTCAAGCAATCGCCGAACACTTTGGACTTCCAGCCAATGCAACCGTCATCAGCAATGGCGTCGCGTCCGGCAATGCTGCCGTCCTGAATATGCCCAAGGCAGACTATTTCCTGTTTGTCGGGCGACTGGAGCCTGCAAAGCAGGCTGCGCAGGTAATAGAGGCCTACCTAAACCATGTGGCAACCGCTTCCAATCCACTTAGACTTCTAATCGCAGGTGATGGGGATCTCGCTCACATTGCCGACCTCAAGAGTATCGCAGCCGATGCGCCGTCAACGGCTCGCATTGAGTTCCTGGGCTTCAGGAACGACACCGATTTTTTAATGCAGAATGCGAGGGCCATTATTGTTGCATCAGACAATGAAGGCTTCGGGCGCATCACCGCCGAAGCGATGTTCAATGGCTGCCTTGTAATCGGCAAGGCAACCGGCGGAACTGCAGACATCCTAGATGCGCATCAGGCTGAGCCACTTGGATTACTGTTCAATACATCGAACGAGCTTGCATCACAGCTGGATTTTGCTGCCGAAATGAGCCCCGAAATGTATGAAACAAAAGTACGCCACGCACAGCACAAGGCTATCGCGCGCTATAGCACTGAACTGTACGGAGCAAAAGTTCTTGATGTCTACGCCAGCTTGGGCGGCCAAAGCAAATTCGAAACTCAGGACGGGTTGATGAAATGAGGGAAATGAGCCAGACCATCGACCTCGTACTGGAGACAATAAGGGGACGTCTTCATTCGATTGGCAAGAGCATTCGTTTTAGACGATCCGGAAGGAACTTCAAACTGTATGGCTCCAAGCACATGAACGGCATCGATCTGGCCGTTGGTGATAACTGCTGGTTCCAGGCCGTGGACAGCTACAAGGGATCGATATACCAGCCTCGCATTACTATCGGGGCAGCCAGCATGTTTGGAAATAATGTCCACATTTCGGCCATCAAGTCGATCACGATCGGCAAGGACTGCCTGCTGGGCTCAAACATCTATATCGGCGATCACTCCCACGGCAGCACGAGGCAAGGCTGTATTGATCTTGATATCCCGCCAGCGAAGCGGGATCTGGACGATGCGTGCGACATAGTCATCGGAGAACGCGTTTGGGTTGGCGACGGCACCGTGATCCTCGCCGGCTCAACGATCGCCGATGGCTGCATCATAGGTGCCAACAGCGTAGTAAAAGGAAAATTCGAGAACGCCGCAGTAATTGCAGGCGCACCTGCACGAGTGATCAAGGAATTGCTGTGAAAGCACCGACCGTCGCGATAGTCATTCCCGCCTACAATCGTCCGGACGAGCTGGGCGAGCTACTGCAATCAGCGCTTGTCCAGACCTGCGCCCCGTGCACGATCATTGTATGCGAAGACCATTCGCCGCTTAGGGTCGGGATAAGAGCCGTCTGTGATTCATATCGAGCAGCCCTCTTGACCAAGGACATTGAATTGCTTTATGTCGAGAATGATACGAACCTTGGGTACGACAAGAATCTACGCAAGAGCATTGAGCTTTCCGATGCCGAATGGGCAATCGTCATGGGCAATGACGACCTCCTGCTACCCAACGCAGTACAGGATGTCATCAAATACGTTTCCAACAACGACGTTGATTTTGCATCACGCACGTTCATACGTTTCAATGAATCGATTGAAAATAGCATCGGGATTTCTTCACTATCGAAATCGGATTCATTGTTCACGACTGACAACACCTCCTCGGGGATGATTTTCAGATCGGCCGGCTTTGTGGGCGGACTGATCGTTCGGACGAGTTTTGCCAAGAGCATCAGCTGTTCGGATTTCGATGGCAGCCTCTATTATCAGATCTACCTGGCAGCGAATGCATACTGCGGAAAGGGAATTGGATACATTGCCACTCCAATCATAGGTGGACGTGCCGACAACCCTCCTATGTTTGGTGGCGCTGAAGATGACGGCGGCGTCCACGTCCCCGGCAGCTATACCGCGAAGGGGCGGGCAAGAATGTGGGAGGGAGTGTTGAAGATCGCGAGAAGTGTGGGCGACAAGTATCAGCGCGACCTTATTTCTGATATTCGCAGGGAGCTCGAGGTCAGGCAATCCTTCCACGTATTTGAGATGAATGCCGCGAGCTCCCGCCAGGAGCTTAGGGCGCTAAGAAGCGCCTTGATCCAACTAGACCTGTTTTCTCACCCGCTACCGAGAGCACTTTTCTGGATTGACTACCTGCTTGGACGCAATGCGACGCCGCTGTACCGGATGTGTCGCAAGCTTCTACAGCGCTGATCTTTGAGCTGCCATTTTATCACCCAGGATCAGAGTTATAATAGAAATGAAAGTAGCGATCATCCACTACTGGTTCGTCACCTGGCGTGGTGGCGAAAAGGTCATTGAGCAACTTCTCAAACTCTATCCAGACGCCGATGTCTTCACGCATGTGGCGACGCCGGAGATAGAGCGCACGAAGCTTGCCGGCCATCGCGTGCAGCGCACATTTGTGTCCAGGCTGCCGGGTGCCCAGAAGCGTTATCAGAAGTATCTCCCGTTCATGCCCGTCGCCTTGGAGCAACTGGACCTCACCGGATACGACCTGGTCATCTCGAGCGAGTCTGGACCGGCGAAGAACGTCATCACGCACCCTGATGCACTACACATCTGCTACTGCCATAGCCCGATGCGGTATGTCTGGGACATGTATCGGCTATACCTCGCGGATGCTGGATGGCTGACCAGGTTGTTGATGCGACCATTGATGCATTACATGCGGATCACCGATTCCGTGTCAGCCTCTCGCGTTGATCACTTCATTGCAAACTCAAAGTTCATCGCACGCCGCATAGACAAGTGCTATCGCCGAAGCGCTGAGGTCATCCACCCCCCGGTTGAAGTAGACGACTTTGAAGCGCGCGCCGAGAAGCAGGACTACTACCTGCTCCTCGGTCAGTTAACTGCCTACAAGAAAGCTGATCTGGTAATGGATGCGTTCCTTCGCAGCGGAAAGCGCCTGGTCATTATCGGTGAAGGTGAGCAGCTGGCGGCCATGCAGGCGCGGGCAACGGATCGAGTCATCGTTCTTGGGCGGCAACCGTTCCCTGCACTGAAGGAGCACTTGGCCAATGCGAGAGCTTTGGTGTTTCCTGGCGTAGAGGATTTCGGCATCGTCCCGCTTGAGGCGATGGCCTCCGGAACTCCTGTCATCGCATTTGCAAAAGGAGGCGCGCTCGAGACAGTTGTAGAAAGTGACGACCCCGACGTGGCCACGGGATTGTTTTTCCACGAGCAATCCGTTGAAGCGATCAATGATGCTATCGCTCGTTTTGAGGCGCGTCCAAGGCCCATTTCGGCTACCGCATGCCGTGCGAGGGCTGAGAAGTTTGGGCCTGATCGATTCAGGGAAGAGCTCTCGTCTTTCATCCAGGCAAAGATCCGCAAGGAAGCCTGATCCAATTGGCCTTTAGGGAAGAATATGAAGGTTCTCATCTGCGGCGGCGCCGGCTACATCGGCAGCCACATGGCCCAGTACCTGGCCGAGGCCGGCCACTCTGTAACCGTGCTCGACAACCTGTCTACCGGCCACCGAGACGCGGTCCGCTGGGGCGAACTGCTGGAAGCCGACCTGCTGGATCCCGAAGCGCTCGAACGCGCTCTCCATGGCCGCCAGTTTGATGCCGTGATGCACTTCGCTGCCCGCTCGCTGGTCGGTGAGTCCGTTACTAATCCATATGCCTACTACGCGAACAACGTCACTGGCACATTGAACCTGCTGGCTGCCATGCGCCGCCACGACATCGATCGCATCGTGTTCTCATCCACCGCTGCGGTATTCGGCAATCCACAGTCAGGTGTGATCGATGAGGACCACCCCAAGGCACCCATCAACCCCTACGGCGCCAGCAAGCTGATGGCAGAGCGGATCCTTGCCGATGCGGCAGAAGCCTATGGCCTGCGCTCAACCTGCCTGCGCTACTTCAATGCCGCTGGCGCCCTGTCCGACCACGGGATCGGCGAGGCTCATGCCTGCGAAACCCACCTGATTCCCAATGTCCTGCGTGCCGCATTGGGCATCGGCAACGCCATGAAAGTGTTCGGCAATGACTACGCAACACCCGATGGCACCTGCGTGCGCGACTACGTACACGTGCAGGATCTGGCCCAGGCCCACGCGCTGGCACTTGAGTACATGGAGCACGCGCCCGGTGCGCACGCCTTCAATCTAGGCAATGGGCAGGGTTTCTCCGTCCATGAGGTGATTGCAGCCGCGGCAGCGGTCAGCGGACGCGAAATTCCGTTTGAGATGGCGGAACGCCGGCCGGGCGATCCAGCCAGCCTGGTGGCGTCTTCTGCCCAGGCTCGCGAGATCCTGGGTTGGCAGCCGCGCTGGACCGAGCTGGCACCGATCATCGCCAGTGCCTGGCAGTGGCATCGCGATCCTCCCACTTGGTCGCCACAACCGGCTATCCCGGAACCCGCGCGCGCGATGGACGAAGCCCTACCTGCCTGAACAGGCACCCCGAACAGGGATGGCCTATCGGTGCGGTTTCACCCCGCACCGCACCAAAGCCCCGCCACCGCCCTCTGCTACCATCGGCGGTTCTGTTCATCGCGTCCCCCACCTGCCCGCGATGGCGCCAAACAACGTAACGAAACACAGGAGTCTGCATGTCTTCCGAGCTGCTCAAGTCCCTTGGCCTGGACGCGATCAACGCTGGCACGTACCTGGGCAACGGGGAGTGGTCGAGCACGACCAGCGGTGAGCTGATCACCCCGGTCAACCCGACCACCGGCGAGCCGATCGCGCAGGTCCGCGCGACCACCGAGGCCGAGTACGAGACCGTCGTCGCCCGCGCCCAGGAAGCTTTCAAGGTCTGGCGCACCACGCCGGCCCCGCGCCGCGGTGAAGCCGTGCGCCTGTGCGGCGAGGCGCTGCGCAAGCACAAGGACGCCCTGGGTTCGCTGGTTGCCCTGGAAATGGGCAAGAGCAAGCCGGAAGGCGACGGCGAAGTGCAGGAGATGATCGACATTGCCGATTTCGCCGTGGGCCAGAGCCGCATGCTGTACGGCTACACCATGCATTCCGAGCGCCCCGGCCACCGCATGTACGAGCAGTACCACCCGCTGGGCCTGGTCGGCATCATCTCGGCGTTCAACTTCCCGGTCGCGGTGTGGAGCTGGAATGCGTTCCTGGCCGCCATCTGCGGCGACGTGTGCATCTGGAAGCCGTCCAACAAGACGCCGCTGACCGCCATCGCCTCGATGAAGATCTGCAACGACGCCCTGCGCGAAGCCGGTTTCCCGGACATCTTCTTCCTGATCAACGATGCTGGCACCGCGCTGTCGGAAAAGATGGTCGATGACCGCCGCGTGCCGCTGATCAGCTTCACCGGCTCGACCCAGGTCGGCCGCACGGTCAACGAGAAGGTCGCGCGCCGCCTTGGCCGCTGCCTGCTGGAGCTGGGCGGCAACAACGCCATCATCCTGGACGAAACCGCCGACCTGAAGCTGGCCGTGCCGGGTATCGTGTTCGGCGCCGTCGGCACCGCCGGCCAGCGCTGCACCACCACCCGCCGCCTGATCGTGCACCGCTCGATCTACGCCGACGTGCTGGCCACCCTGGTCAAGGCCTACAAGCAGGTGGAAGGCAAGATCGGCGATCCGACCGATGCCGCCAACCTGATGGGCCCGCTGAACAGCGACGGTGCCGTGCAGCAGTTCCTCGATGCCATCGCCCAGGCCAAGGCGGCCGGCGGCACCATCGAAACCGGCGGCACCCGCATCGACCGCGCAGGCAACTTCGTGCTGCCGGCCATCGTCTCCGGCCTGAAGAACAGCGACGCGGTCGTCCAGCACGAGACCTTCGCGCCGATCCTGTACGTGATGCCGTATGACAACATCGATGAAGCCATCGACATGCAGAACGGCGTGCCGCAGGGCCTGTCGTCGTCCATCTTCACCGCCAACCTGAAGACTGCCGAGAAGTTCCTGTCGGCGGCCGGCAGCGACTGCGGCATCGCCAACATCAACATCGGCACGTCCGGTGCGGAGATCGGCGGCGCCTTCGGTGGCGAAAAGGACACCGGCGGTGGCCGCGAGTCCGGCTCGGATGCATGGAAGGTCTACATGCGCCGCCAGACCAACACCATCAACTATTCGGATTCGCTGCCGCTGGCCCAGGGCATCAAGTTCGATCTGTGATGGCAAACGACGCGGACACGTCTGCGGGTCAGAGCCCCTCCGGGGATCTGACCCCAGCGAAGGGTCGGATCCCCACAGGGGCTCCGACCCTCGATTTCACCGGCCGCCGCGTGCTCATCGCCGGCGGCAGCAAGGGCATTGGTCGTGAAATGGCGCTGGCGTTTGCCGGTGCCGGTGCGCAGGTCTCGGTCTGCGCCCGCGGCCAGGCCGGCCTGGATGCCCTGCGTGCCGATGCACTGGCGCAGGGCTTCCAACTGAACACGTTTTCCGCCGATCTGGCCGATCCCGGCCAGATCCAGGCCTGGCTGCAGGCCGCCGCCGATGCACTCGGTGGCATCGACGTGCTGGTCAACAATGCCACCGGTTACGGCATGGCCGACGACGAAGATGGTTGGGCCGCCAGCCTGCAGATCGACCTGATGGCAGCCGTTCGGGCCTCTCGCCTGGCCCTGCCCTGGCTGCGCGCGTCCAACGATGCCTGCATCCTCAATCTCTCTTCAATTGCCGCGCAGCAGCCGCGCCCTGGTGGTGCGCCCTACGCCGCCGCCAAGGCCGCGCTGTCGCACTACACGACCTCGCAGGCGCTCGCGCTGGCGAAGGACCGGATCCGGGTCAATGCGATCGCACCAGGCTCGATCGCGTTCGACGACGGCCTGTGGGACCGCCGCCGTACCGAAGACCCCGCCCTGTACCACGGCACCCTGGCGAAGATCCCGTTCGGTCGCTTCGGCCACCCCCGCGAGATCGCCGACGCCGCCCTGTTCCTGTGTTCGCCACTGGCGCGCTGGGTCACCGGCAGCGTGCTCAACGTGGATGGCGGCCAGGTGTTGATGGGCTGACACCGCCCACGGTAGCTGCCAACCTTGGCTGGCATGCCCTACGTCGACCAAGGTCGACGTCTACCATCGTATCCGCCGGGCATGGGATTGCCCGGGCAGACGCACTATCATGTGCACACTGCCAAGGAGGACCCCGATGAGCGTGGCACCCCGACAGACAAGCGCCCTGGCCGTGGTCAGCCTGGTCATGGGCATCGCCAGCTGGACCGTCCTGCCCTTCGTGGCCAGCATCGTGGCCATCATCACCGGCCACATGGCCCGCGCCGAGATCCGCCGCCGCCCGCATGAACTGGAAGGCGATGGCCTGGCCGTCACCGGCCTGGTGCTGGGCTGGGTCATGGTCGGCGCCGTACTTGCCGCCATCCTGGTCTTCATCCTGTTCTTCGGTGGCCTGGCGTGGCTGGCGGCGGTGTCGAACTGACGCCATGACCGCCTCCGACAGCACTGAACGCTTCAGCAGCCGCGTCGCCGACTACGTCCGCTACCGGCCCGACTATCCGCCTGCCCTGCTGGACTGGCTGCACGGTCCGATGGGCGTCAGCCACGAGGCTCTGGTGGCCGACATCGGCGCCGGCACTGGTATTTCCAGCCGCCAGTTTCTGGCCAGCGGCCATCCGCTGGTGGCAGTCGAACCGAACGCTGCAATGCGTGGTGCGGCCGAGGAATGGCTGGCGCCACAGTACCCGCAATTCCGCGCCGTCGACGGCCGCGCCGAGGCCACCGGCCTGGCAGACGCCAGCATCGATCTGGTCAGCGTCGCGCAGGCCTTCCACTGGTTCGACACGGTGGCGGTGCGCGCCGAGTGGCTGCGCATCCTGCGTTCCGGCGGCCAGGCCCTGATCTACTGGAATTCGCGCCTGCTCGATGCCAGCCCGTTCCTGATCGGCTACGAGCAGCTGCTGCTGGAGTACGGCACCGACTACACCGCCGTGGCCGAGCGCTACCAGGACGACGCCACCATGCAGGCCTGGTTCGGCCCCGGCCTGCGCGGCATGGTAGAGCTGCCGAACGTACAGCATCTGGACGCCGACGCCCTGCGCGGGCGCCTGCTGTCTTCTTCCTACGCGCCACAGCCAGGCCATCCGCGCCATGCGCCGATGCTGGCTGCGCTGCAGGACCTGTTCGCCGCCCACGCGGTCGACGGTCAGGTCGCTTTTGAATATCGAACCCGAGCCTTCCTCGGCACGCTGGACTGAAACCTACGCATGTATTCGCTTGCCCGCCCCTTCCTGTTCTCGCTCGACGCCGAACGCGCCCACGGTCTTGGCCTGTCCGCCCTGGACCTGGCCTATCGCACCGGCACCACGCCGCTGCTGGCCGCACGCATCGCGCCGATGCCCAGCACGGTGTTCGGGCTGACCTTCCCCAATCCGGTCGGCCTTGCCGCCGGCCTGGACAAGAATGGCGAGCACATCGATGCGCTGTTCGCGCTGGGCTTCGGCTTCGTCGAAATCGGCACCATCACTCCGCGCCCGCAGGCCGGCAATCCGAAGCCGCGCCTGTTCCGGCTGCCGGCGCACAACGCAATCATCAATCGCATGGGCTTCAACAATGCTGGCATAGATGTTCTGGTGCGCAATGTCGAACGCGCACGCAACCGTCGCGGCCTGCTCGGCATCAACATCGGCAAGAACAAGGACACCCCCAACGAACAGGCCGCCGATGATTACATCGCCTGCCTGGACAAGGTGTACCCGCTGGCCGACTACATCACGGTCAATATTTCCTCGCCCAACACTGCCGGCCTTCGTGAGCTGCAGGAAGAAACCGCGCTGCGCCAGCTGGTCAGCCAGCTGCGCGAGCGCCAGGAAAGTCAGGCTGCCCGGCACGGCCGCCGCGTGCCGATGCTGGTGAAGGTGGCACCGGACCTCAACGAACGCGACATCGATGCCGCCGCGCGCGTGCTGGGCGAACTGCAGGTGGACGGCGTGATCGCCACCAACACCACCGTCGACCACAGCAAGGTGGCCGGCGACCCGCTGGCCAATGAAGCCGGCGGCCTGTCCGGTGCGCCGGTGCTGGAGCAGTCCACACTGGTGCTGCGCCGTCTGCGCGCGCGCCTGCCCGAATCGGTACCGCTGGTCGGTGTCGGTGGCATCCTGTCCGGTGCCGACGCGGTGGCCAAGATGGCCGCCGGCGCGGCGCTGGTGCAGTGTTACAGCGGCCTGATCTTCCGTGGCCCGGCACTGGTGTCCGAATGCGTGGAGGCGATCCGTCGCCGCCGCGAAGCGCCGAGCCGCGGCGCGGTGGCCCCACTGTGAGCGCGCCCATGGATACCGTCGACGGCAACGCCCCGCTGCGCTGGACGCTCACCCGCAATGCGCCGCTGCAGGCGCTGAACACCTTCCATGTACAGGCCAACGCCACGCAGCTGCTGGAACTGCACGATGCCGCGCTGCTGCCGGAAGTACTCGCGCTGCCCGACGTAGCCAGCGGCCCGCTGCTGGTACTGGGCAGCGGCAGCAACGTGCTGATTGCCGAGGACCTGCCCGGCACCGTGCTTGTGTTCGGCAACCGTGACATCAGCTTCCTGGAGCACCGCGCCGACCATGCGGTGATCCGCGCCGGCGCCGGCGTGCCCTGGCATGGCCTGGTGATGTGGTCGCTGCAGGAAGGCCTGTCCGGGCTGGAAAACCTGGCGTTGATTCCCGGCACCGCCGGTGCCGCGCCGATCCAGAACATCGGTGCCTACGGTGCGCAGGTCGGCGAGTTCATCCAGGCCGTGGAAGCCTGGGACTGCCAGGAGCAGGCGTGGGTACGGCTGGACAACGAGCAGTGTGGCTTCGCCTACCGCGACAGCGTGTTCAAGCAGCAGCCGGATCGCTACCTGATCACCGCCATCGAGCTCAGGCTGCCGCTGCTGCACGATCTGCGCATGGACTACGCCGGCATCCGCGAGGAACTGCAGGCGCAGGGCGTGGAGCTACCGAGCGCGGTGGACGTGGCCAACGCGGTGATCGCGATCCGCCGCCGCAAGCTGCCCGACCCGGACGTGCTCGGCAACGCCGGCAGCTTCTTCAAGAATCCGGTGCTGCCACTGGAACAGGTCGACGTGTTGTTGCAGCACTTCCCCGAACTGCCGGTGTTCCCGTCCGACCAGGACGGCAAGCGCAAGGTCTCGGCGGCGTGGATGATCGAGTCCTGTAGCTGGAAGGGCTTCCGCGAAGGCGATGCCGGCGTGGCGCCAAGCCACGCACTGGTACTGGTCAACCACGGCAATGCCACCGGCGCTGAACTGCTGGCGCTGGCACGTCGCATCTCGGCCTCCGTGCTGGAGAAGTTCGGCGTGCCGATCGAACCGGAGCCCCGCCTGCTCGGCGCACAGTGGTGAACAGCCCCGCCCTCTCCCCCAGCGCCACCCCGATGCGGGCGGCGCTGTTGATGCTCGGCAGCACCCTGGCGTTCGGCCTGATGGCGGTGGCGATCCGCTACGCCACGCGCTACGTGCCGACCCAGGAAGTGGCGTTCTTCCGCAATGCCTTTGGCCTGCTCGCGTTGCTGCCGATGCTGCTGCGGCCCGGCCACGCCCCCTTGAAGACCCAGCAGCTGCCACGCTACTTCGTGCGCAGTGCGATCGGGCTGGGCTCGATGCTGTGCGCGTTCTGGGCGCTGGGCCATCTGCCGCTGGCGCAGGCGGTCTCGCTGTCGTACTCCACGCCGCTGTTCGTCACCATCGCCGCCGTGCTGTGGCTGGGCGAGATCGTGCGCGTGCGCCGCTGGGCCGCCGTGGTGGTCGGCTTCATCGGCGTGCTGGTGATCGTCCGCCCCGGTACCGCAGGCTTCACCGCCGGCAGCCTGGTGGCGGTGAGCGCGGCCGTGCTCAGCTCACTGGTGGCCATCCAGATCAAGCAGCTGACCCGTATCGACAGCGCCGACACCGTGGTGCTCTACACCTACGTGTTCTGGGTCCCGCTTTCGTTGATCCCGGCAGTGTTCGTCTGGGTCTGGCCGACCGGTCTGGCCTGGCTGTGGCTGCTGGCCACCGGCGTACTGGGCACCATCGGCCAGCTGCTGTGGACGCGTGCGCTGCGCCTGGGCGAAGTCTCGGCGCTGACCCCGATCAGCTTCCTGCAGCTGCCACTGGTGACGCTGTGCGGCTGGCTGCTGTTCAACGAAACGGTGGATCGCTGGACGATCATCGGTGCCGGCATCATCCTCGCCGCCAACGCCTATATCGCGCATCGCGAAGCCGTGTTGTCGCGGCGCGCCGCAAGCGCGGCGGCGTCTTCTGCGGCCAAGCCCGCCGAGTAGATCCACGCCATGCGTGGATACTGCCTGCGCACCTGATCAACGATGGCGGCGCGACGAGCAGCCATGCTCGATTCATCGCGCAGCGCGAGGGTTCATTGTAGAAATTGTAGAAAATGCCATCCACGCATGGCGTGGATCTACAGCGCGCGATACACCCGCTCCGCCGCGTCAAGCACATTGCCGGGCGCGAACTGCTCGCCCAGATAGTGCAGCGACTGCCGGCGCAGCTGCGGCGAACGCTCCTCTCCGTCGCTGCCCAGCAGCACCTGCTGGAACTCGATCAGGTCCTGCAGGATGCGCCAGTGCCGATACCACGCGATCCAGCGCGGATCGCCAAGATCGTTGCCGTAGCCCTCTACAAATCCCTGCGGATGCTCGCGTCCCCAGCGCCCACCAACAGCCGCGCCGATGAACATCAGGTCACGCTCGCGTGGCGCCAGCGACAGGCCATCCCAATCAATCACGTGCAGGCCGCCGTCGTTGCCCATCAGCAGATTGCCGGCATGCAGGTCGGTATGGCATAGGTGCAGATCCACCGGAACCCCCTGCAATGCCGCGTGCAGTTGCAGTGCCTGCGCATGCAACGCCGTGATGCGCGCGTGCTGCCGGTCCCATACGGAAACGAATGCACGGCCCAGACCATCCTTTGCGGCCGCCAGGCCCTCACCGGCCAACCATTGCCCGACCGTCTCCAGCGCTGCGGTCTCCAAGCGCAGGCTCGGCAGCGCCTGCTGCAGTTCCGCCGGCAGTTGCGCTTGGTGCAGGCGCCGCAGCACTTCGCCGAGCCGCTGCCACTGCACGCGGCTCAATGCCGCCTCGAATCCGGACTGCCCTTCGATGTAGGGGAACAGGGTGAACTGCAGGCCCCAACGCTGTACCGACGCGCCACCGGTCAGCGCCGGCCACGGCGCGACGATTTCATCGATGCCCAGCGTGCCACGCAGCCAATGCAGGCTGTCCCAGACCGCCGGATCCACCTGGTAGGTGCGGCACTTCAACCACCACTGCCCGTGCCGTGCATCGATGCGATACACACTGGCATTGGCGTCGGCGCCCACCGGACGCGGCACCACGGCGGTGGCCGTGATCCCATAGGATTGTTGAAGGACTTCGCCGAGATGCTGCGCCGAAGCGAATGACATGGATGCAAGCGGAAAGTATTACCTGCCGCCACTATCGCAGATGCGTTCGCCACGACACAGACATGTCCGTCACAACATCGTGCGGCGCGACCAAAGTACTAGCCCGCGATACGGCGCATCATCGCCTCCAGCGGCCCCCGGGCGAACTGCCACGACCACAGCCATGCCGCCGCCGTCGCCACCGTCAGGAACAACAGTGCCCACAGCAGCACCGAGGCGAGCGATGCGCTGCCATCGAGCAGGCCCAGGCTTTCCAGCGTGCCCATGCCCACCAGGATATGGCCCACGTACAGAGTCAGGGTCATGCGCCCGGCCGCGGTGAACGGTTCAAGCCAATCACCCGGATGCACACGCGTGAGCCAGAGGCAGGCGGCAATCACGCTGCAGGCGGCACCCGCTCCAGTGAGCACGTAGGCAGGGCCCGGCGGCATCGGCTGCGTTCCCAGCCACACCTGCCAGGGCGTTCCCTGCGCGAGGTGCTGCACACCGTGGCCGGCGCCGATCAGCAGCAGGCCCAGCACCAGCAGCCCACGCTGCACCCGCGGCTGCGCCAACGGCAAACGTGCCAGCAACATGCCCAGCAGGAAGAAGCACAACCACGGCAGCAACGGATGGAACCCATTGAACAAGAGATTGCGCGCGGCCATTGCCACAGACCGGCGTATTCCAGCGTCTGCCAGTTCCATCCCTGGTTGTAGTCCCAGTGCAGCAGCGCCCAGAACGAACCGGCCGCCAGAGCGATGATGCTGGCCAGCAGTACCCGCGGCGACGCGCGCAGCCATACCACCGCCAGCGCGAAATACACCGCGTAGTAATGCAGGATGTCGGCCGGGAACAGGGTCAGGTTGAGCAGACCGAGCACCAGCAGGAACGCGGCACGCCGCCAGGTCTGCACGCTGGCCGACCCCCATTCCTGCCGCTGCGTGGCCAGCACCAGGCCAAGACCGGCCAGGGTGACAAAGGTCGCCGAGGCCTTGCCTTCCAGCAGATGGAAGAAGCCGGCCAGCCAACCTCCGCCTTCTGCGGGAACCGCCATCGCCAACCGGAAGTTGACCAGCACCATGCCGGCCAGCGCCAGGTAGCGCGCCAGATCCAGCCCATGCAATCGCCGGTCGGCAGCGCTCATGCGCGTGCCCCGAGCAACAGCGCCAGCAGGCCAAGATCCAGCGATGCATCATCGGCACCCTCGGCTTCGCCGAGCCCACGCCGCAGCGCATCACTCTCGATGGCGTCCAGAAGCACCTGCGCCTGCATTGCCGGCGCCAGCACGGGACGTCGCCGTTCGCGCTGCGCCACCCGTTGCAGCGCGTCAGCCAGGGCCTGCTGCAGCCGCCTGCGGTTTTCCGCAAACGCCTCGGCAACGGCAGGATTGCGTGCACTCTCGGCCAGCACCTCGACAGCGAGCATCGCCCATTCCGGCTGCCGGCACAGCGCGTGGAAATCCCGCAGGAAGACCAGCACCTGTGCGCGATCGCCGTCGGCTGACACCAATTGCTGCATCAGCGGAGCCAGTTCTTCGCTCTCGGCCACCGCCACCGCAAGGATGATCGCTTCCTTGCCCGGGAAGTGGTTGTAGAGATTGCCCAGGCTGACACCGGCCGCCTGCGCGATGTCACGCATGCTGGTCTGGTGGAAGCCCTTCACGAGGAAACACTGCAGGGCGGCCTGCAGGATCTGCGCGATGCGTTGCTCGTTGCGGTCGGTTCGGTTCATGGCGCAAATAGTGAACGAACGTTCGTCCATTTAGAAGCGGGCAACCACGCCACTGCCGGGCTTCGTTCAGCAAGCCTTGACCTCAACTGCGGTTGAGGCCCGATGCTGCGCGGCCTGCCCATGCCAACCCGGAGTTCCTGCATGCCACGGATGATCACCACCCTGCTCGACAGCCGCGTGCTGTGGTTCCTCGCCCGACTGCTGCTGGCCGTGGTGTTCCTGTCCTCGGGCCTGGCCAAGCTGCTGGCGTGGGACAACAGCGTGGCGGAAATGCAGGCAGCCGGGCTGCAACCGCCTGCGCTCTTCAACATCGCCAGTGCTGTGGTGCTGCTGGGTGGATCACTGTGCCTGCTGCTTGACCGCCAGCTCTGGCTGGGCAGCGCCGCGCTGGCGGTGTTCATGCTGCTGACCATCGCCATCGTGCATACCTTCTGGACCAAGCACGGCGCAGAACAACAGCTGGCGATGTTCTTCGCGCTGGAGCACCTGAGCGTGGTCGGTGGTCTGACCTGCGCGGCCATCGCCAGCCGTGCGCGGACTCAGAAGAACTCGTCGAGCAGCCGATAGAACGCCAACCGGCGCTCGTCAGCCACCGCGCCATAGCGCCGGAAAAGCGGCATGACCCCGCGCGTATCACCGAAGTTGTGGACGAGGCTGCGCGCGGCCAGCGCCAGGTCCTGGTAGCGATCGGCCACGCCCAGCCGCCCGCAGTCGATGAAACCGCTGAAACGACCCTCGGCCACCATCAGGTTCGGCAGGCAGGCGTCGCCATGGCTGACCACCAGGTCTTCATGGTCGGGCTGGGTGGCGCATAGTTCGGCAAAGACCTGCTGCGGCGTCTGGCCCAGGCGCTCATCGTCGAAGTCGTCGGCGTCCACCCGTCCCGCCTCGACCCGTGCCTGCGCGGCCTGCAGGCGCGAGGCCAGTCGCTGGTCGAACGGACAGGCTGCCACCGGCAACGCATGCAGGCCACGCAGCGCGTCGGCCAGCAGTTCCACCTGCTGCTGCGGGACAAGCTCCGGCGACGAGGCCAGGTCGCGGCCGGGCAGCGCGCTCATCAGCAACCAGCGCCGGCCCGCTTCTTCGGTGGTGGCAATCACCGTTGGCGCCGGTTGTCCCTGTGCCTGCAGCCAGCGCAGGCGCGCGATCTCATCACCCAGCTCACTGAAGGCGTCGATCACTTCCGACTTCACGAAGGCATCGGCCTGCCCCAGCCGCTGCACACGGGCAACATCCGCGCGCGACACGCCGATCGACTGCCGCTCGATGCGCGCATCGGCCAACGCTTCCCGCCACGCCCACGGCAGCGGCATGCCATCAGTGAAGGGATCGGGTGCTTCCATGTTGGGATGTTCCTGTTGCCGGTGACCCCACGGATTCTCGCTCATCCTGCACGGACAGCGGCCAAGAGCAGCGCGGCAAGGTACATGCCTACGCCGAACACGCTGTGCGCCACCAGGCTGCGCAGGCGCGCTTTGCCAGGCGCTGGGGTCTTCGAAGCGGCAATGCCGGCGCCCATGCCGGGCTGCAGAATGAAGAACGGCGCGACCACGCTGAGGATGCCGAAGGCCAACGCCGGCCACAGGCTCGGCGCATGCACCCACTCCTTACCCACTGCTGTCAGCAACATGGCGGCAAAGACCACTCCGATCACGTAGTGCGCGGTCCAGCCCAGCGCGCGTTCGCCATTCACCGCTGCCGGGCGGCCGATTCCCTCGTGACGGAACCGCCCGCGCGGCAAGTGCCCCAGCCAACGCCCGACCATCGCGAAGTCCAATGAGGGAATACCGAACATCCGCCGCTGCAGCAGCGCCCACAGATCCATCACTGCGGTTGCTCCCACACCGACTACCACCGCATCCATTACGAATGTCGCCACGCCAGCCATATCGCATACCTTCAATTATTTGCTTGAATGATAGAGCGATGCTAGCGTGGCCTGCATGAACGCTGCAACCGAGCCAACCCCCTCGCCACTGGAGGCCTTGGCCGAGATCGCCCGTACCCTTGGCCACCCGCATCGCTTGGCCCTGCTGGAGCACATCGCCCAGGGCGAGCGCGCGGTGGAGCGCCTGGCCGAACTGACCGGGCTGTCGGTGGCCAATACCTCCCAGCACCTGCAGCAGCTGCGTCGTGCCGGCCTGGTGCAGACCCGCCGCGATGGCAAGCGCATCCTCTACCGCAGTGGTGATGGCCCCCTGGGCAACCTGCTGGCCGCGCTGCGCGACTATGCCGACCACCAGCGCAGCGAGATGCAGGGCGTGATCCACGACAGCCTGCAACGTCGCGATGCGCTGGAAGGCCTCACCGTGGAACAGCTGCTCGAGCAGCGCAGCAGCGTGGTGCTGCTGGATGTGCGGCCGCGCGAGGAATTCGATCTGGGCCACCTGCCCGGCGCGCTGAACATTCCCGTTACGGAACTGCGTGCACGGATGGACGAACTGCCGCGTGCCGTCCACATTGTCGCGTACTGCCGCGGTCCCTACTGCGTGCTGTCCAACGATGCGGTGGCGATGCTACGCGAGGCCGGACTGACCGCGCAGCGGCTCGCTGCCGGTTACCCCGAATGGAAGGCCGCCGGCCTGCAGGTGGACCTGCCCCGGCACTGAGCGAGACACCGGTCATGGATGATGTGTTTGCCCCGTTGATCGATGCAACCTGGCGCGGCGTGTTCTGCGGCCAGCGCACGCTACAGGACGATCCACAGCTGCAGCTGGCGTGCAGCGATGATTTCGATGAGGGCGAGGACGGCATGCTGCTGCAGCCAGTCGCGGGCCCCGCGCGCGCACTGCTGCGCCCTGCCATGGCCGCTCGCCTGCAATTGCACGCGCAGCCGCACTGGACACTGGCGCAGCTGCAGCAGCGCCTGCAGCAGCTCGGCCAGCGCACGCATGGTGCGGATCGTGTCTTCTACTTCCCTGCCGCAGAACTTGCAGCCCTGGCCGAGCGCCCTGCACCGCCACATGTCCGCCGCCTCGACCCGGCCGACGCAGCCGCGTTCGACGTGTTCCAGGCCAGCGCGAGCGCGGAGGATCTGGATGCCGCGTGGGTCGAACTGGACCACTGGCAGGTGTTCGGCGCCTTCGATGGCGAGCGGCTGCTTGCCGCCGGAAGCATGTATCCGTGGAGCCTTGATCCCGCCCTTGCCGACATGGGCGTCCTGACCCTTCCCGAAGCCCGCGGCCGCGGGCACGCACGCCATCTGGTGCACGTCATGGCCGCGTGCGCGCAGACAGCCGGGCTGCAGCCGCAGTACCGCTGCCAGCTCGACAATTCCGCCTCGATCATTACCGCCGAACGCAGCGGCCTGCGCGCGTTCGCCGATTGGGACACCGTTCTGGCGGCCGACTGAGGCCGCCGCAGTACAACAAGGAAGCAACATGAAATTGATGGTCATCGGCGCCAGCAGGGGCCTCGGTCGGGCGTTCGTGGAAGGCCTGTGCAGTGCGGGCGACACCGTCATCGGCGTTTCGCGCAACCGTCCACGCGATCTTGAATGCCCCGAGGGTGTCACTCTGCAGTGGATCGAAGCCGATCTGTCCCAGCCCACTCTGGCTGCCAATCACATCGCAGCGCAGGCACCGGCCGATCTGGATGTGCTGATCCACAACCTGGGCATCTGGGAAGACACCGCCTTCAGCGACGAGTACGCCTTCCTCGACGAGAGCGATGCCGCGCTCACCCAACTGGTCGACGTCAACATCACTGCCACCCTGGTGCTGCTGCAGCGCCTGCTGCCGCGAGTGCTCGGCGCGCCACGCCCGCAGCTGGTGCTGACCGGCTCGACCTCGGCACTGCCACGCAGCGGCCGCCCGGAAGTGGCGTTCGGCGCATCCAAGTTCGCGCTCAACGGCATCGCCGATGCACTGCGAGAGGGTTTCCGCGATCGCCGCCTGGCGGTGACCAGCCTGCAGCTGGGCTACCTCAACACCGACGATGCACTGTCGGTGCCGGTTGCAGAGGCCGCAGCGCGCGGTGACGGCGCACTGGTGCCGGTGCATGACGTTGTGGCGATGGTGCGCGCGTTGCTGCAGCTGTCTCCGTCCGGCTTCGTGCGCGAACTGGTGCTGCCAGCCATCGCCGACCCGCGCTACTGACCGCCCCTGCGCAGGCCAGGCACAACCTCTTCGCGCAACAGGTACCCAAGCACGATGGCGGTCAGCACGGTCGCCATCGCCAGGACAAACAGCTGGCCACGGACGGCCTCCATGTAGGCCTGGGCCAGCACTGTTCTGGAAACGCCAGGCAATGCCTCCGCCGTTCCCGCAAGGTCGCCCATGGACAGCCTGTGCACAGCGGCACGGGCCACGACGCCGGCCTCCAGCGCCATGCTTCCGCCGATCCGCGCCGAGAGCATGATGCCGACAAGCGCCAGGGCTATCGCATCGCCAGCCAATCGCATCGCATTGAAGATGCCAGCAGCCATGCCCGCCTGCTCTTTGCCGACCACGCTGACCGCCAGGCCATCCATGATCCCCCAGGGAAGGCCGATGCCGATTCCGATGACCAGCATCGGCATCCAGCGCACCGACGGAAGTTGGAACACCTGCGCCAGCCATGCCAGTCCAAGCGCTCCAATCAGCAGGCCCGCGCAGCACAGTGCCCGCGCCGGAATCCAGCGCAGCAGGTAGCCTGCCATCAGGGGAACAACCAGCAATGGACCGGACAGTGCTGCCATTGCCAGTCCGGCGTCGGTTGGCCGCAGACCTTCGACACCGATGAAGCCGGCCGGTAGTACGACCAGAAGGACGACGTAGGAGAACGCGGGGGCCGCAGCGAGAATCTGCACGCCGACAAAGCGCCGGTTGCGGAACAGCCCGAGGTCCAGCAAGGGCGTTCGATGGGAACGCTCCACGGCAACGAACACGGCCAGCAACACCACCGAGAGCAGCAGCAGTGCAAGCGTCTGCGGGTGCAAGGGACCGCGTTCCGGAAGCAGGATCATGGCGTAGGTGAGTGAACCCAGCGCCAGCATGAAGGTGGCGGCCCCCAGCCAATCCAGTCGCGGCGAACCGGCGTTTCTCGATTCGACGGACGACACGGCAACCAAGGGCACCGTCAGGGCGGCCAGCAACGCAGGCACGAAAAACACCCATTCCCAGCCCAGCGCATCGATCAGCCCGCCTGCCAGCAGAGGACCACCTGCGGCTCCTGCGCCAAAGGTGGTGCCGATCAGGCTGAACACCCTGGCCCGCGCCGGACCGTCGAACTCCTGCGCCAACGACGCCATCGCACCGGCAAATGCTGCCGACGCCGCCATCCCCTGCAGCAGTCTCAGTACATTGATCCATGCCACATCGGGCATCAAGGGAATCAGACCGGTGACGATCGCAAACAACACGCCTCCCAGAATCCAGATCCGGCGTCGGCCATGCAGATCGGCCAGTCCGCCGGCCACCAGCGTGGTGCAGCCGTAGGTCAACAGGTAGGCGTTGATGATCCAGGACAACTCTGCGGGCGAGCCACCCAGCGCGGCGCGGATGGCAGGAATACCCACCGCGGGGCTGGCAATGCTCAGGGGAATGGTGAGCGCCGTCAGGCAGCCCGCGAACACCAGCCCAAGGCGTGATGAACCGGCCGTCTCAGCAGAGGCAACAGACATGTCGAGGAAGCTCCAGCGTGGCCAAGCGCCACCGCATTGATGCTATCGGCGACGCTATTGCGGAAGAATCCGCCAACAGGTCCATGCTTTAATGACATAAACGTCATCAATGGCCACGTCATGGACAGCTTTGCCGGTCTCAGCCTCTTCGTTCTGGTGTCCGAGTCACGCAGCTTCGCCGCCGCAGCGCGACAGCGTGGCATCACCCCTTCGGCGGCAAGCAAGACCATCGCCCGGCTGGAGGAGCGCCTGGGCGCGCGCCTCCTGAACCGTAATACCCGCAGTGTCAGCCTCACGGCCGAAGGCGAGCAGTTCCTTGAACGTTGCCGTCGCATCATGATCGAGGTCGCCGCGGCAGAGCGCGAACTGACCGACGCCCAAGCCGCGCCCAGCGGTCGCCTGAAGGTCAGTCTTCCACTCGCCAGCGGGCTGATGCTGCCGGTGCTTTCGGCGTTTGCGCACCGCTTCCCCGCCATCGAACTCGACCTGCACTTCAGCGACCGTCTTGTCGATGTCATCGAGGAAGGCTTCGACGCCGTCGTCCGCACAGGCAGCCCTGCCGACTCCAGGCTGCACGGCCGCAACCTCGGCAGTACCCGGCTGTTGTGCGTCGGGGCGCCGGCCTACTTCGCCAAACGCGGCACGCCACAGCACCCGGACGAGCTGAGCGGTCACGCATGCCTTCTCCATCGCTTTCCCGGCACCGGCCTGATCGAACGTTGGCCGCTGCACGCGCATGAGGGAAGCCATGAGACGCGGCTGACCGCCGCAATGACCGCCAATCATCTCGAGACGATCCTGCACATGGCCGTTGATGGCCATGGCATCGCATGCCTGCCCGACTTCGCCACGCGCGATGCGCTCGACCGCGGTGAGCTCGTCAGCGTTCTGGATGATTGGAACACCGAACAAAGCACCTTCTGGGCACTCTGGCCAAGCCATCGCCATCAGCAGCCGCGCGTGCGCGCGTTTGTCGATTTCATGGCCGAGCACCTCCTGCCCGAAGGTGGCCGATGTAATTGAACCTCCGCCCTGCTGCGACTACGCTGCGGGTCACTGGCCGTCGGTCACAGGCGGGAACCTGCTATGGATGCGCTTTCACGGGTCTCGGCCCAGGTCCTGGACAGTGCCCTGCCCAGCCTGCCGCTGTACCTGCTGCAGGCCACGGCGGTGATCGGCATGATCGGCGTGCTGCTGATCGCCACCCGCCGCGCCGGCCACGCCATTGAAGGCCGCCGCCTGTACGTGGGGGTGGCGCTGGGCCTGATCTACCTGTTCAACGCCTGGTTCGTCGCCGGTTATACCCAGGGCGTGGTCAAGCTCAACCTCGGCTTCGACATCCTGCTGATCAGTGGCCTGCTCGGAGGCTGGCGCGGCGGCCTGGCCTGCCTGGGCGCCAGCCTGCTGGCCCGCTACCAGTTCGCAGGTACCCAGTACTTCCTGCCGGCCAGCCTCGAGGCCACGCTGCAGATGATGGCGGGCGTCTGGCTGCGCAGTCGCCTGCACCCGCGCATGCTGGGAGAGCTGTCACCGCGGATGATCCTGCAGACCTGGGCCGTACGCATCGCCGTGACCGCGCTTGGCCTGGCACTGGGCGTGGCAATCATCGGTGCCGAGCACCTGCCGGTGGCGGAGCTGACGATACAGCGCCTGCTGGCACTGCCGGTGTCGTTGCTGGTGCTTGGCGCGGTGTTCGCCCTGGTCTACAACGATGCGCAGATCGATGCGCAGCGCCAGCGCGAACAGGCCTGGCTGCGCATCGATCCGATCAGCGGCCTGCCCAACATGCGCGCGCTCGGCGAGCGGTTGAAGCACTACTGGCGCGACAACGACGGCGCCGGGAAAGCCTGCCTGGTGGTGGCCGAGATGGGCAACCTGCGCGACCTTCGCCTGCGCTATGGGCCGTTGCAGGACAACGGTCTGTGGCGGCACGACAGCACCGACGAAGTGCATCAGCTGCTGCCCTCGTTACCGGTGGATCAACTGGAAATCTACCAGTTCGGCGATGCTGCGCTGGCGATCCTGGTGCGTGACACCTCGCTGCCCGAGCTGCGCACGCAGTCACAGGTCACCGATCTGGCACGCAACCTGGCGGATCTGGTCGGCCGCGATTGGCCAGGCTTCCGCCCATTGTTCCGCTGCGCCGTAGTGGAGCTGAAGCCACCGACCGTTGCTGACGATGGCCCTCTCCCGTTCCGCGCGATCACCGTGGCACTGAGCGCGATCGAGTCGGGCGTGGTGTTCTTCGACGACCCGGTGCAGCGCGACAGCGAGATCGATGCGTTGATCGAGCGGGCACTCGAGCACTGGCTGCAGCACGGCGACGCGCCGCTGTGCTACCAACCCAAGCATCGTCTGCAGGACCGGCAGCTGGTCGGCGCCGAAGCGCTGCTGCGCATGCGTGACGGCGAGGACCGGCTGATCGCACCGATGCGGGTGATCTCGTTGCTGCGCCGGCACGGCCGGCTGGCCGACCTGGAATGGGCCACGCTGCAGTCAGCCATCCATTTCCTGCAGCGCTGCCATCAGGACGGCAGCGAGCTGACCATAGCAGTCAACGTCTCAGCCGAGTCCCTGCGCCTGCCCGACTTCGGCCTGCGCCTGCAGGAGCTGCTGGCACTGCACGATGTGCCTGGAGCGATGCTGCGCCTGGAAATCGTCGAATGGACCGAGATCGTCGAGCGCGATGTGGTCGATGCCAACATCGCGCAGCTGCTGGCCGCCGAGGTGACACTGTCACTGGACGATTTCGGTGCCGGCTACTCGACCCTGATCCTGCTCTCGCAGCTTGCCATCGCCGAGGTCAAGATCGAGCAGGCGTTGATCGCAACGCTGTCCGACGCCAAGTCGCAGTCGATCGTGCGCTTCATCGTCGAAGTCGCACATCGCTGTGGCGCCATCGTGGTGGCCGAGGGTACCGAAACCCTGGCGCAGGAACAGAAACTGCGTGCATTGGGCGTGGATGTCGGCCAGGGGTATCTGTACTCGGCGGCGCTGCCGGCGGATGAGTTCCGCCGGTTCGCCGGTAGCTAGACCGCGTAGAAACCCAAGAACATCGCCACCGCCGATTCGGCCACGCGTGCTCGCTCCTGTGCGTTCAACGGTGCCTGCCCCATCGTCACCTGCGGCCAGAATGCAAAGCTCTTCACCAGCCCATGCAGCTGGTGGCCGGCGAATTCCGGATCGACCTCGCGCAGCCGGCCATCGGCGATCGCCGCGCGGATCCACGCACTCTCGCCACTTTCCTTCTCGCCCATGCGGCAGACGATGGCCTGCGCCCGCTCCGGCGAATGGATGATCTCGGCCATCGCCACCCGCGCCAGGTCGATGAAGTTGGCGTCGCTGAGCAGTTCCAGCTTCTGGCCTACCAGCTGCAGCAGTTGCGCCTGCAGCGTCTGGTCGGCGCGGTAAGGCAACGCGTCGCTGGCCACGCTGCGCTCCCACAGCTCCTCCAGGATCATCGAGAACAACGCTTCCTTGCTCGGGAAGTGGTTGTAGACCGTGCGCTTGGAGACCCCGGCCGCCTCGGCGATGCGGTCCATGCTGGTCGCCTCGTAGCCCGACGCACGGAACTCCTCCACCGCCGCGCGCACGATGGCTTCGCGTTTACGGTCGGTCAGGCGTTGCGGGGCACGGGACATGGCGGAAACCGGATAGCTGAACGGACGCCTCCATTTTACACCCGGCAGTGTACTTTTGAAAAACGCGAAACTACACTGTGCAGTGTACTCAGCGGACGTCACCCATGAAGCGCCTGCTCCTTGTCCTCCTGCTTGGAATCCTCGCCGTGACCGCCTACACCTTCTGCAAGTCCTGGTCCCTCCCCGACTTCCCCGATTCGCCGCAGTACCGCGACGGCAGGTTCCGCAACGTCCTGCCGAAGCCGGCGATGGGCGTGCGTGACGGCCTGGAGATCTGGTGGGCGTTCCTGTTCAACAAGCCCAAGGGCACCGTCCCCGCGCATCCAATCCCGGTGCAGCCGCTGGACCGTGCCACGCTGGACGCCGCGCCGGACCGCAGCCTGTTCCGGATCGGTCACTCCACCATCCTGCTGAAACTGCGCGGCCAGTACTGGCTCACCGATCCGGTGTTCTCCGAGCGCGCCTCGCCGGTGCAGTGGATGGGCCCGGCACGCTTCCATGCACCGCCGATCAGCATCGACGAACTGCCGCCGATTGCCGGCGTGATCCTCTCGCACAACCACTACGACCACCTGGACCATGCCGCGGTGATGCAGCTGGCCGGCAAGACCGCACGCTTCATTGCCCCGCTCGGCGTGGGCGACCAGCTGATTGCATGGGGCGTGGACGCCAGCAAGGTCGAACAACTGGACTGGTGGCAATCCACCGAGGCCAATGGCCTGCGCCTGACCGCCACCCCGGGCCAGCATTTTTCCGGCCGTGGCCTGGGCGACAGTGATCGCAGCTTGTGGGCCTCATGGGTGATCCAGGACGGCGACTTCCGCATCTTCTTCAGCGGCGACACTGGCTACTTCGATGGTTTCAAGGCCATCGGCGAGAAATACGGCCCGTTTGACCTGACCATGATCGAGACCGGTGCTTACGATCCGCGCTGGGCGTTCGTGCACATGCAGCCGGAACAGACGCTGCAGGCGCACCTGGACCTGCGTGGCAAGTGGCTGTTGCCGATCCACAACGGCACCTTCGACCTGGCCATGCATGAGTGGCAGCAACCGTTCGAGCGCATCACCGCATTGGCTGCCGCGAAGAATGTTCCGGTGGCTACGCCGATGATGGGTGAGGCGCTGGACATGCAGGCGCCAGAGGCGGGTACGCGCTGGTGGGAGACGGTGGAGCTGTAGCGTGCGGTGCGCTTGACCTGCCTGAAACCAAGTAGAGCCGAGCCATGCTCGGCTGCTTCTCAAAAGTGTTTCGTGGAAGTCAAGCAAGCCCAGCTCTGGAGGCACCGCAAGTTGAGATACTGGCAGTATTGCTGACATCGAAATGCACGGTTATCAACTCGGCTTCCGGGAGCGCATTCTGGACTTGCACGCATGTGTCACGGGCGACATCGTTTGCGACCGTTCCCTCTCGCTGGAATCGCAACGCCAAGATACCCGGCAAACCACTGCCTAGCAGTGCATCGTCACATCCCGACTCTGCAAGACCTCGCTCAAATGCACTGAGATCTTCTCCTGTATCGGGTACTCGGTACATCAGCGTGAAACTGAATTCCATCATCAATCCATTTCAGATCGGTGGTCGCTGCCAATCAGCATAGGGGCCAGCCGGCGGCCGTCCAGAGCCACATCCGTCAGCGCTCCCGTGATGGCAGCGCCGGCGTCCTGCGGCGCTGCAGTGCGTCATGTAACCGATTACAGCGTTTGCTAGCGTAGCGCTCGCCCGATTCCGACCGAACCTGCGAGGCTGTCCGTAATGACGTTGCGCGCCGAACGCTCCAAGGTCTCCACCGCACTCTTCCCGCTGCACCCTGCCGCTGCCCTGCTGTTGGCCGCCTTGGCCTCCAGTGCACAGGCACAGACCCTCCCCCCGCGCAGCCAATGGCAGGCCAGCAGTTCCTCGCAGCAGGTGCCGGCGATGGCGATCGGCCACCTGATCGACGGCGACCCGAAGACTGTCACCGGCGGCGCCTTCAGCCCCGGCCACTGGTTCCAGATCGATCTGGGCACGCCAACCCTGCTGGCCGGCGCACGACTCACCTGGGATGTCTCCAACCCGGAAGGCTATTCACTGCAGACCTCATTGGACGGCACCCAGTGGCAGACCGCATACACGATGGCCGATTCGCTGGGCGATGTGGAAACGCTGTACTTCGCGCCACGGCAGGCCCGCTACCTGCGGCTGGCCAGCCCCCAGCGCACCTCTGACTGGGGCGTGTCGATCTTCGAGATGGAGCCACTGGACAGCACGCTCAGCGCACGCATCGGCGGTGTGGATGCAACGCAGGCGGCAGCGCTCTGGCAAGGCGGCGGCACCGTTGCAGTTCCGGCCGGAAAAGGTAGATCCCATACGTTCGAGATCACGCTGCCGCAGGCCCAATCAACGGCTGGCCTGGTGGTCGACTGGGCCGATGGTGCGCGCGGCGCCGCCCGACTGCAGGCGCAGGATGCACAGGGCCGTTGGCAGGACCTCGCACGCGATGCGCAGGCGGCCAGCCGCGGGCAGAGTTGGTTGGCTGCTGACACGGCGCAACCGCTGCGTGCATTCCGGCTGAGCGTGGACGGCGCCGCACCACAGGTAGCGCGCCTGCGACTGCTCGGCCCGAAGGCGGTAATGACGCCGATGAAGCGCTATCAGATCGCCGCCAGCGGCGCGCAGCGCGCGTTGTTCCCGGCGTCGCTGCAGATGCAGCAGACCTATTGGACCGCCGTCGGCGTGCACGCGGGGCGACAGAAATCGATCTTCGACGAGTACGGCAACCTGGAAGCCTTCAAGGGCGCGCCGCTGGTGCAGCCACTCTGGCGTAGCGCTGACGGGCGCGCGGCTGGCGCGGCAGGACAGCCGATACAGCACGCGTTGCGGGATGGCTGGAAGCCGATGCCATCCGCTACGTGGTCGCCGCAACCCGGGCTGGAGTTGCGCAGCGAGGTATTCGCCATCGAGCGCAACGGCCAGCCGGTAACGTTCCTGCGTCATCGCCTGCACAACACCGGCAAGACCCGGATCGACGGCACGCTCAGCCTGGTCGTGCGCCCGATGCAGATGAATCCGCCGTGGCAGAACGGTGGGCTGTCAGCCATCCGCGATGTGGCCGTCGATGGCCAGGCCGTGCGCATCAACGGCCGCACGCTGCTGCAGTCGCTCACGCCGGTGACTGCGTCCGGCGCGGCGCCCTTTGGCAAGGACGGTGCGACGGAAATCACCGCTGCGATCGCTGCCGGGCGGTTGCCTTCCACGCAGCAGGCGCATGATGACCAAGGCCTTGCTGCGGCCGCGCTCAACTACCGCATCTCGCTGGCGCCAGGGGCCAGCGAAGCCATCGTGGTCGCGTTCCCGCTGGGTACTGCCGCCGCCGATACCAAGGGCGCACTGCCCGACGCGCCTGCGCTTGACCTGGCCACGCTGCCTCGCGATGCCAATGCAGGGTTCGATGCGCTGGCAACGCAGGCCTCCGCAGATTGGCAGGCACGCCTGGGCCAGGTTGGCCTGCGCCTGCCCGATCCCTCACTGGTGGACATGCTGCGCGCGCAGGCCGCTTACATGCTGATCAACCAGACCGGTCCGGCCATGCAGCCGGGGCCGAGAAACTACAACCGCTCCTTCATCCGCGACGGCATGGCCACCTCGGCGGTGCTGCTGCGCATGGGCGAAGCCCGCGTCGCGCGCGACTACCTGGCCTGGTACAGCGAACACGGCGTGCATGCCAACGGTCTGGTCTCGCCCATCCTCAACGACGATGGCAGCGTCAACACCGGCTTTGGATCGGACATCGAGTACGACAGCCAAGGACAGTACGTCGCGTTGGTGGCCGATGTCGCGCGCCTCGATGGTGGACCGGAATCGGTGCGTGCCTACCTGCCCAAGGTGAAGGCCGCGCTGCATTTCCTGCAGGAACTGCGCGAACGCACGCTGGTGCCCGGCTACAAGGCCGACCAGCCGGCGCCGGAGCGCTTCGCCGGAATTCTTGCGCCGTCGATCAGCCATGAGGGCTATCCGTCTCCCACCCACAGCTACTGGGACGACTACTGGGGCCTGAAGGGGTGGCACGACGGCGCATGGTTGGCCGAGGCACTGGGTGACCACGAGACCGCCGCCTGGGCACGCGAACAATACACGCTGCTGTATAACGCACTGCACGCCTCGATCCGCGCAACGATGGCCTGGAAGGGCATCGATTTCATTCCATCCTCGGCTGACCTGGGCGATGGCGACCCGACCGGGGTATCGATCGCACTGGACCCGACCGGCGCACAGAGCGTATTGCCTGCCGAAGCACTACGCACCACGTTTGCGCGTTATCTGGAGGACGTGCGCAAGCGCAACCAACCCGGTGCGCTGTATGCCTACACGCCGTATGAAATCCGCAACGTGCTGAGTTATGTGCATCTGGGCCAGCCCGAAGCCGCCGATGAGCTGCTGCAGGGCCTGCTGCATGATCGCCGCCCGCTGGAGTGGCAGGTGCTGGCCGAGGTCGTGCATTCGCGGCTGCGCTTCCCGCGTTATCTCGGTGACATGCCGCACACCTGGATCGGCGCCGAGTACGGCCGCACCCTGTTCGGCATGCTGATGCGCGAGGACGATGATGCGCTGTCGCTGCTGCCGGGTACGCCGCCGTCGTGGGTCGCGGGGAATGGGTTGGCGGTGGAGCGCCTGCCGACGGCGTATGGCACGTTGCAGATGCAGGCACGGCAGCGCGACGGCTTGCTGACCGTCACGTTGGGCGAAGGCTTGCGCAGCGGAACGGCGGTGAAGGTCTGGTGGCCGGAGCGCACGATGCCGAAGACGGTGCGTGTGGATGGACGTAGCGTTTCCGACTTCGATGCCGAGGGAGTGCGGCTGGAGAAGCCGTTCAGAACGCTGGAGGCGCGTTGGTAGAGCAGCCGAGCATGGCTCGGCTCTACAGGAGCATCCACGCATGGCGTGGATCTACTCTCGCGGCAATGCATGGGTAGCGCCGGGCCACGCCCGGTGTCATTGCAGCGTCGGCAACCCCGGCGGATTGGTCTGCGACTGCGGCACCGCTTCCTCGGCCACATTCCACCGCTTCAGCGCCTGCGCATAGGTGCCGCTGCTGATCTGGGTGTTGAGCGCCTGGGTCACCGCATCGGCCAGGCCACTGCCCTTGCGCGTGGTCACCGAGATCGCCGCAGCATTCGGCCATCCACCCGGGAACAGACCCACTCGCCGCACCTTGCCGTCGCGCGCCGAATAGGCGCCGGTGGCATTCGGTTCGAACGACACATCCGCGCGGCCAGTGATCACCGCCAGCCGTCCAACTACGGCGTCATCGAAGTACTGGTACTCCACCGGCTTCAAGCCGACAGCAATGTTCTGCTGGTCCCACTGCCGCAGGATCTGGTCCTGGTTGGTACTGGCGCCCACCACTACCTTCAACCCGGCGACATCGGCCGGCTTTTCGATCTTCTGGATCGGCCCGTCGGTGCGGGTATAGATGCCCAGCAGGTCGTAACGATAGCTCGAGAAATCAAACTTCTTTTTGCGCTCTTCAGTGACAGTCACATTGGACAGCACCGCATCGTACTTGCCCGATTCCAGCCCCAGCGGCCAGTCGGCCCATGCCACCGGCACGATCACCAGCTTCAAGCCCAGCCCATCGGCGATCAATCGTGCGATATCCGGCTCCACGCCCACCACGTCCTTGCTGTCGGCGCCGTAGTCAGCCAATGGCAGCTGCCCGGGGTGGGTGGCGATGGTGAAGGCACCGGGGGTGACGAAGCGGTAGTCGGCCGGGATCAACGCCTGCGCCTTGGGATCGAGCGTGCCCTTCAGCACCGATGCATTGCTCGTTGCCAGCGACGTCGCTGCCACCGCTGTGTTGTCCGGGCCCTGCCGCACCCGCGAGTAGACGATGCCGGCAATGCCGATGACCAGCACGCCCACGATCAATAGGGTGCTGCGTGCGGGACGTCGCTTTGATGCAGGGCTCATGGGGTCTCTCGAACGGGTTACAGGGTCTTGGCCAGGAAATCGGCCGTGCGTTGCTGGCGCGGGCGCTGGAACAGGGCCTCGGGCGTGCCCTGCTCGATCACCCGGCCCTGGTCCATCATCACCACGTGGTCGGCCACGCGGCGGGCGAAGCTCAGCTCATGGGTGACGATCACCAGGGTGGTGCCGGAGCGGGCCAGCTCCTCGATCACGCTGAGCACCTCGGCCACCAGTTCCGGGTCCAGCGCTGACGTGGGTTCATCGAACAGCAGCACCTTCGGCTGCAGCGCCAGCGCGCGGGCAATCGCCACGCGCTGCTGCTGGCCACCGGACAGCTGGCGCGGGAAGGCATCGGCCTTGTCGGCCAACCCCACCCGCTCCAGCAGCGTGCGCGCCTGCTGCTCGGCCTGCGCGCGCGGCACCCCACGCACCGCGATCGGTGCCTCGATGATGTTCTCCAGCGCGGTCAGATGCGGGAACAGGTTGAAGCCCTGGAACACCATTCCAACCTCCGCACGGCGGCGGCGGATCTCGCGCTCGGGCAGCTCGTACAGGGTGTCGCCATCCCGGCGATAGCCGATCAGCTGGCCACCCACGGTCACGTAACCGCTGTCGGCGCGTTCAAGGTGGTTGATCAGCCGCAGCAGCGTGGATTTGCCGGCGCCAGACGGGCCGATCAGCACGGTCACGCTGCCTGCGCGCAACTCCAGGTTCACGTCTTCCAGCACCGGTTGATCGCCGAACGTCTTGCCTACGCCGTGCAGCGACACCGCAGCGCCCTCACCCGCTTCCACCTGCGTGGCGATGCGCGGGCGGCTGGCCACGCGCGGCGCAGCATCACTGGATGTCCGCACCGGTGACGACACCCGCGACACCGAACGCTCACGCTGCAGCTGGCCGCGCGCGAAGCGCTGCTCCACGCGCCGCTGCAGCAACGACAGCACGGTCAGGATCACCAGGTACCAGACCGTGGCCACCATCAGCAACGGCACCACTTCCAGGTTGCGCCGGTAGATCACCTGCACGGTGTAGAACAGCTCAGGCAGCGCCAGCACGTAGACCACCGAGGTACTCTTGGCCAGGCCGATCACATCGTTGAACGCGGCCGGCAGGATCGAACGCATCGCCTGCGGCAGGATGATGCGGCGCACCTGGCGACCGCGCGGCAGGCCAAGTGCGGCCGCCGCTTCGTACTGGCCGTGGTCGACCGAGAGGATGCCGCCGCGGATCACCTCGGCCGAGAACGCCGCCTGGTTCAGGGTCAGGCCCAGCACCGCGGCGGTGAACACACCGATCAGCTGCGTGGTCGGGTACGAGAGCAGGCTGATGCCGGTGAACGGCACGCCCAGTTCGATGGTGCTGTACAGGTAGCCCAGGTTGTTCAGCAGCAGCAACAGCACCAGCAGCGGGATCGAACGGAACAACCAGACATAGCCCCACGACACCGCCGACAGCAGCGGTGAGCCGGAAACGCGGGCCAACGCAAGCAAGGTGCCCAGCGCGAAGCCGAGGCCGGTGCCAAGCGCGGTCAGCAGCAGCGTGCGACCCAGGCCTTCCAGCACCGGGCGTGCGAAGAACCATTCGGCGAAAGTGCCCCAGCCCCAGCGCGGATTGCCCAGCACGGACTGCAGCCCGATCAGGATCAGCGCCAGTGCCAGCACCGTGCCGAACACTTGCAGCGGATGCCGGGCCGGCACTATTTTCAGCGCAGGTGCTGGCGCCGGACGAGCGGCGATACCCTCCAGCGCGGTCGACGGTGTGCTCATGCGTGGGCCCCGTACAGCGCGGCATGCGCAGGCGCAACGACAGGCGTCGCTGCCTGCAGGTATTTTTCGAACGGCAGATGCGCAACCGTTTCCGGGTCGGCCTCCAGATCGAACAGTGCGGTGTAGCCATGGCTGAGGTACAGGCCAACGGCTTCGGGTTGACGGAAGCCGGTGGTCAGGAACACCCGTCGGTACCCTTGCCGCATCGCCTGGTCTTCCAGCTCCTGCAGCACACGCCGTGCGATGCCCTGCCGGCGCAGCCCGGGCAGCGTCCAGATGCGCTTGAATTCGGCAGTGTCCGGATCGCGGTGCGGCATGAAGGCGCCACCGGAGATCGCCACGCCGTCGCGCAGCAGCAGTACGAACGCCCCTACCGGCGCAGCAAAGGCCTGCGCCGGGTAGCGCTGCAGCTCCTCGCGGGCGCTGCCGCCGATGCGCCGGCGCACGTCGGCGTAGCGGCTGTCGTACTCCTGCTCCAGGCCGTCAAACAGAGGCCGTGCCAGCGGATCATCCACCGTGGTATAGAGGAAGCGTTCGTTGCTGCTCATGTCGCGTCCTTCACCAGATAGTCTTCGGCCAGCCGCGCCCACAGGCTGGCGGCCGGTGCGATGGCCGCGTCGTTGAACACGTAGCGCGGGCTGTGCAGCGGCGCACTGTCACCGTTGCCGACGAACACGAAGCTGCCCGGCCGCGCCTGCAGCAGGAAGGCGAAATCCTCACTGGCGGTGCGCGGCGCGAATTCGGGCACTACGTGTTCGCTGCCGAAGCCCTGCAGCGCCACCTCGCGGATGTAGGCAGTCTGCTGCGGGTGGTTGATCACGCTGGGGAAGCCGCGAGGGAACTCGATCTCGGCGCGCGCACCGAACGCGGCAGCGGTCTGCTCGGCAATCTCGGTGACCCGGCGCCGCAGGGTGTCGCGTACCTCGGGCAGGTAGGCGCGCACGGTCAGCTTCAGCTCGACCACGTCCGGAATCACATTGGCCGCCTGGCCACCGTGGATCGAACCGACGGTCACCACACCCATCTGCCGCGGATCGACATTGCGCGATACCACGCTCTGCAACGCGGTAACGATGTGCGCAGCGGCCAGGATCGGGTCGACGCTGCCCTGCGGCTCGGCACCATGCCCGCCTTTGCCGATCACCTTCAGCCGCGCCCAGTCCACCGAGGCCATCGCCGGGCCATCGACAAAGCCGAAGTGACCCACCGGCACGCCCGGCCAGTTGTGCAGCCCATAGATGGCATCCACCGGGAAGCGCTCGAACAGGCCGTCGGCAATCATCTTCGATGCCCCTGAACCCGTCTCCTCGGCCGGCTGGAACACCATCTGCAGGGTGCCGTCGATATTGCCGTGATGGGCCAGGTAATGCGCGGCGGACAGCAGGATGGCGGTATGCCCATCGTGGCCACAGGCATGCATCAGCCCTTCGTTCTGGCTGGCGTAGGCCAGGCCCGAGTCCTCATGGATCGGCAGTGCATCGATGTCGGCGCGCAGACCGAGACGACGGCTGCCCTGCCCGCGCTGCAGCGTGCCGACCACGCCGGTGCCACCGAGGCCGGTGGTGACCTCGTAGCCCCACTGCTGCAACAACTCGGCCACACGGGCACTGGTGCGATGCTCCTCGAAGGCCA
Organism: Stenotrophomonas maltophilia; assembly: GCF_004684085.1. GTDB lineage: Bacteria > Pseudomonadota > Gammaproteobacteria > Xanthomonadales > Xanthomonadaceae > Stenotrophomonas > Stenotrophomonas maltophilia_AS. The sequence continues at coordinate 26,993 of NZ_SRHZ01000038.1, read as the reverse complement.
GCTCCGGGTGCCGGTGCAGGTCATGGCGGATCGCGATGGCGGCCTCGGCGCGCGCCGCGATCTCCGGCAATACGCCCGTCGTTTGGGAATTCCGCCGGGCATGGCCCGGCGCTACTGCCGATTCTCCGCTCATCGCCCTACCCCACCTTCCGCGCCGGTTCGGCATCGGTCGCATGACGGCTGGCCTTGTACGGCAGGCCCAGATGCTCGCGCAGGGTCTGCCCTTCAAGCTCGCGCTGGTGGTAGCCGCGCGCCTGCAGGATCGGCAGCACCTGGGTCACGAAATCGTCCAGGCCTTCGCGCTGTGCAGCGAATCCAAGGATGAAGCCGTCGCTGGCACCGGCATCGAACCAGCGGATCAACTCATCGGCCACATGCTCCGGCGTGCCGATGAAGTTCGGTCGCGGGCTCACCGCTTCCAACGCCACTTGGCGCAGGCTCAGGCCCTTCGCACGCGCATCCTGCTTGATGCGGTCGGTGGTGGAACGGAACGAATTGCTGCCGATGTCGCCCAGTTCCGGGAAGGGTGCATCCGGATCGTACTGGCTGAAATCGTGGTGGTCGAAGAAGCGGCCGAGATAGGCCAGTGCGTCCTCAAGCGTGGCCAGTGCGGCAATCGCCTGGTACTTGGCTTCGGCCTCCTCGGCAGTGCGGCCGACGATGGGGCCGATACCCGGGAAGATCTTCACGTCATTGCCGCTGCGGCCGTGCGCGATTGCCGAGTTCTTCACCTTCTGGGTGAATGCGCGGGTCTCTTCCAGCGACGGCGAATGGGTGAACACCGCATCGGCGTACTTGCCGGCCAAGGCAATGCCATCGTCGGACGAACCCGCCTGGAAGATCACCGGCTGGCCCTGTGGCGAGCGCTGGATGTTGAGCGGGCCTTCCACCTGGAAGAAGCGGCCCTTGTGGTCGAGCCGGCGGAACTTCTCCGGCGCGAAGAACGTGCCGCTGTCGCGCTCGCGCACGAAGGCGTCGTCGTCCCAGGAATCCCACAGCCCCTGCACCACCTCCAGATACTCGTCAGCGATCTGATAGCGCAGCGCATGCTCCGGGTGCGGCCGGCCATAGTTGCGGCCCGAGCCCTCCAGTGGCGAGGTCACCACGTTCCAGCCGGCTCGGCCGCCACTGAGCAGATCCAGCGAGGCGAACTGGCGGGCCACGGTGAACGGATCGCTGTAGGACGTGGACAGCGTACCGGCCAGGCCGATCTTCTTCGTTGCCGTTGCCAACGCCGACAGCAGCGAGATCGGCTCGAAACGGTTGAGGAAGTGCGGGATCGACTTCTCGTTGATGTACAGGCCGTCGGCCACGAAGCCGAAGGCGATGCCGTTGTCCTCGGCGGTGCGCGCGATGTCGATGTAGAACTGCAGGTTGACGCTGGCGTCGGCCGGGTTGGACGGGTGCTTCCAGGCATGCATGTGGCTGCCGGGGCCCTGCAGCATGATGCCGAACGGAATGTGGCGCGGGGTCGTGCTCATGGGAATCGCTCCTGCAGGTCAGGCCACCGCCGCGCGTGGCGCGGGCGACAGCAGTTCAAGGGATGTCAGGCGTGCGTCGAGGTCAGCCACCGGCGCATCGAGGATGAACTCGCCCACGCCGAAACGCCGGTGCAGCGCATCCAGTTCGTCACGCACGTGCTGCTCATCACCGGACAGCACGCTCGGGCGTGTCTCCTCGATGCGGAAATCGGCCACGCCCACCTGGCGCGCGTACTCGGCCGCCGCTTCGGGGCTGGGCAGGTTCACCGTCTGCGCAGGACCGAGGTGCAGCTTGTAGACCCGCAGCGCACCGATGTGACGCGCGGCCGCTTCGGCAGTCGGCGCGGCGAAGGCCACCGTGGCCAACAGCGGTAGCTGCGAGGAGACGCTGCGATAGGCATCGAACGCCGCCTCGATGTGCTTCGGGTCACCATCGAAGTGCGCGGCGTAGACGAAGCGCCAGCCCAGCTCGGCCGCCTGCTGTGCGCTCTGCGGGCTGGCCCCGAGCAGGAAGCGTTCCGGCGCCTGCTGCGGAACCGGCCGCGCCAACGCCTCGCTTTCGGCGCCGGACAGATAGCCTTCCAGGTCGCGCAGTTGCTGGTCGAAGTCGGCGAACGGCGGACGCCCGGCCGCCAGCGCGGCAGTCGACGCTGGCAGGCCACCCGGCGCCTTGCCCACGCCCAGATCCACGCGCCCTGGCGCCAATGCCGCCAGCAGATTGAAATTCTCCGCCACCTTGTACGGCGCGTAGTGGCGCAACATCACCCCGCCACTGCCGATGCGGATGCGCCGGGTCTGCGCCAGCACCCAGGCCGCCAGCACTTCCGGTGCGGGGCTGGCCAGCGTCGGTGCAGCATGGTGCTCGGCAAACCAGTACCGGTGATAGCCCAACTGCTCGGCGCGCTGCGCCAGCTGCAGGCTGTTGCGCAGCGCCTGCTCCGGCGAGGCACCTTCGGCCACCGGGCTCTTGTCCAACACGCTGATCTGATAACTCATGGTCGCGTCCTCGCTCAGGGGTGGGCCACGGGAATGCCGAGCAGTCCATTCAGCGCGGCCAGGATCGGCTCGGCACCGGAGATGTATTGGCGTTCCTGGTGCGCGCCGCTGGCAAGCTCGCTGCGCACGCCCTGCGGCAGCACCAGCTTCGGCAGCGACTGGTCCTGCTCGCCGATCTCGGCGATCACCTCACGGCGCGGCCGCGCGAAACCAATGCGGCGTACGTCCAGCTGCGCGTCGAGGCCGTCGATGCTCGACAGGGCACCTTCCAGCAATAGGCTGTGCCGGCAGAAGAAGCGCTGGCCGGGAATCTGGCCATCCTCGAACTCGCGGTCGAGCAGGAACAGGATGGGTTTGCTTGCTGCGTCGAGCGTCACGGGGTGGTCCTCATCTGTGCCGGCAATGCGATGCCGCTTCGATATCGATGCTAGAGATGCCAGCGGCGGCGACAGCGATGCCTGGCGACAATCGGCGGTCATATCCGGCCACGCAGATGCGCCTTGGCCATAAGCAAAGGGCCGCCGGTTATGGCGTCAGGCAATACGTCGCAGCGGTGCCGCTACCGCCAGGCCCTGCGTGGCCAGATGCCCGGCCGCGCGCTCGGTCGCCAGCGCGATCCGCGCCTGCAAGGCGGTACTGTTGATGTGCTCGCCATCGAAGTCGGCCGGCGTGGCATACACGCCAATCGGCAGCGTGTGCGCCTGCAGGAAACTGAACAACGGCCGCAGCTGGTGATCGATCACCAGTGCATGGCGCTCACTGCCTCCGGTCGCCGCCAGCAGCACCGGCGTATCCACCAGCGCCTCCAGTTCGATGAAATCCACCAGGTGCTTGAACAACCCCGGGTACGATCCACGGTGCACCGGTGCGGCCACCACCAGCAGCTCGGCAGCCTCGATGGTCTGCAACGCCTGCTCCACCGCCGGCTCCACTTCACCGCGCGACAACGACTGGCCCAGCGAGCGCGCGATCGGCGCCAGCTCCACCAGCTCCACGCTGGCATGCACCCGCTGCTGCAGCGACGCCAGCAGATGCCGCACCAGCAGCAACGTGCGCGATGTCGCCGAACTGGTCGGCGACCCCACCAATGCAACCACCTTCAATGCAGAAGACATGAACTGCTCCTCGATGATGCCGAACTACGTCCGGCCGCCTTTGGCGTGAACCTCAAAACCGGTAATTGACCCGCCCATACCAATACGTACCCACATTGCCCAGCACATCGCCGCTATCCCACGTCGTCTCGATGCTGGCCACGTCGGTGGCACTGCGCGCGTACTCGGGCACCTTGCGGGTGCGCTTGTCGAACACGTTGTTGATGCCCAGCGCCGCGCTCCAGCCCGCTCCCAGTTCCACGCCACCAGACAGGTTGGTCACCAGCACCGGCGGCTGCTTGTACTCCACGCCGTTGTTCAGGCGCTTGATCGGGCCGTAGTAGGTGAAATCGACATTCGAACGCCAGCGCCCGTTCTGCCAGCCCAGCCCAGCCACCTGGGTGTAGCTGGGCGTGCGGAAGCGCAGCGCGTACTCGCTGGACTTGGTCAGCAGGTTGATGTTCGGCAGCCCCTGCAGCGCCGCCGGAATGTCGCTGACCTTCTGGATGGTGGTACGGCCGACGTTGGCCGCGTAGCTCCAGCGCAGCTTGCCCCACGCCGTTTCCTGGTTCGCTTCCAGGGTCAGCTCGACGCCGCGTGTACGGGTGTTGCCCACATTGGTGAAATAGCTGGCATAGAACGCATCACCCGGCAGGATGCTGATGCCGGCCGAACCCAGCAGCGCATCGATCGTGTTCTTCTGCGCCGCACTCAGCACCGTGCCGCTGTTGTCGGTGACACGTGCCGGATCCTGCGCGTTGTAGCCGATCTGGCTGGACTGGCCCAGCTGGCCACGGATGTCGATCTGGTACGCATCCACTGCCAGATGGAACGCCGGGCTCGGGTCCCAGGTCACGCCCAGGCTGTAGTTGGTGGCCTTTTCCGGCTTCAGCGGCGCGGCACCCAGCGCGATCGCCGCCGGCGAAGACACCTGCGCCACCAGCGTGGTGCCGCACGGGCAGCTGCCCGTGGCTTGGTAGAACTGTGCGCCCAGGCTGGGCGCATGGAAGCCGTTGCTGACCGTCGCGCGCACACCCAGCGCGTCGGTGAAGTCGAAGCGCGTGGTCAGGCGGCCGGTGGAGACGCTGCCGAAGTCGGAATGGTCTTCCCAGCGCGCGGCCGCATCCAGATACCAGCGTGAGGTGATGTTGGTGGCCGCACCCACGTACACCGCCTTGCTGTTGCGGGTAGCCTTCACCGCATCGGCAGTCGAATAGCCGACGAAGGCCGCGGCACCGAAGCCGGTGTACGACTCCCACTGCCCTGCCCCGCGCTCATACTGTTCGTGCTGGTATTCGGCGCCTGCGCTCACTTCCAGCGGCGAAGCAAAGGCCGCCACCTCGAAGCCGCGGCGCAGGTCCAGGTTGGCGATGCCCTGCTGGTAATCCAGCTTGCCGTCATAGAAATCGGTGGGCGAACCGGGATACGGCAGCGAGTAGTTCACCGAGTTTCGCGTATAGGTGCGCACCGTGCTGCGGTTGCCGGTCAGGCTGGCGTCGTAGTCCCAGCCTGCAAACTGCCCTTTCACGCCTGCGGTGCCGGTGTACTGCTTCTCTTTGGTTTCCAGCACCGGCAGGAAGCCGTCTGGAAACACACTCAGCACCCCAGGTGCCTTGTAGGTGGTGAAGATGGTCGCCGGCAGACGGAAGTTCTGGATCGCCTGTGCGGTGCGGTCGCTGGCGGTGGCGTTGGCGTAGAACTGCGCACTTTCGCCCAGGCCATGGCCCACATTCACCGCGAAGGCCTTCAACGCATACGATGGCGAGCTGAGGATGATGTTGGCTTCGGCATCGCGGTTGGCCTCGGCCGGGTTCGGCGCAGCACCTGCTGGCAATCGATTGTTCGGCCGCAGCGCCACCAGGTTGCCGCTCGCATCCACCGCCGGGTAGCTCAGATAGCCGTCGATGTAGCGGCGGGTGCGGATTGCATGATGCTGGCGGGTGGTCTCGCCGGACAGATTGACGAAGCCATCGGCACCCCACGGCAAGCCGACGTTGGCGCGCACGCTGGTGCGCGAGCCATCGCCATCGGTGCTCTGCCCGCTTTCCACGGACACATCACCACCGTGGGCCTGCGATTTCAGGATCACGTTGACCACGCCGGTGATCGCGTCCGAGCCGTAGATGGCCGAGGCGCCATCGCGCAGCACTTCCACGTGGTCGATGGCCGAGACCGGAATCAGCGCCAGATCGGCCCAGGCGTGGCCCGGATATCCGCCGCCATTTGCCCCGCTCACATAGGCACTGGCATTGCGGCGCTTGCCGTTCACCAGCACCAGCGTGTAGCCCGGTGACAGGTTGCGCAGCTGATAGCCGCGGATCAGGCTTTCCTGGTCGCTCTGGTAGCCGCCGATCTGGCTGAGCGACGGCAGGCTGCGTTGCAGCGCTTCCAGCAGGTTGCCCTGGCCGGTTGCAGCGAGGTCCTCGGCGGAGATCACATCGATGGGCGTGGAGCTGTTCTTTACCGTGCGCGTGCTGGTGCGCGAACCGGTCACCACCACCGCGTCCAGCGTGGATGCCGCCACGTTGGCCGTCGCGGCGGTGGTGGCAGGATCCGCATCGGCTTCAGCCGCGTGGCTGGGCGACGCGGCGAGGACGGCCGAGATCAGGACGGCGAGAGTACTCAGGACAGGAGCGTGGGCGGCAGGCATGGGGGCTCGTGGGGGTGGGCCGGAAACACGCTTCCATTCAAGGGCCTGTTCACCCGGCGCGACAGGCGGGATCACGTCACCCAACCGTCATATCCGGCCACCCACATGACCGCTGGTAATGACGTTAGGCGGCCTGCACGCACGGGGTCAGAGCCCTTCCTGCGGAAGGGATCCGACCCCGGTTTCCATATACCCCGCAGGTATCTCCTCATGCCGGCGCACCACTCAGCGCCACGCACCGCCCCCCGTAGCATCAAGCCATGCCCAGCCCACCCGCCGATCCCACTGCGCCGCTCGTCGCCATCGTCGCCTGCCACGGCCAGGGGCTGTTCGAATTCGGCTGTGCGGTGGGGCTGTTCGCGCCGGTACGGCCGGAACTCGGCGTCGCCTGGTACCGCACCCAGCTGTGCGCGGGCGAACCCGGTGCGCTGCGCATGCTCGGCGGCACGCAGGTGCAGCTTCCCTACGATCTCAGCACAGTTGATGACGCCGACATCATCGTCATCCCCGGTTGGCGCGAACCCAGCGAGCGCCCGCCGCAGGCACTGCTCGATGCGCTCATCCGAGCCCACGCACGCGGCGCGCGCATCGCCTCGATCTGCTCTGGCGCCTTCGTGCTGGCCTGGGCCGGGCTGCTCGATGGCCGCCAGGCCACCACCCACTGGCGCCTCACCGAAGCGCTGGCACGCGACTTCCCACGTATCGATGTGCGCGAGGATGCGCTGTACGTGGACACCGGCAGCATCATCACCTCGGCCGGCTCGGCCACCGGCATGGACATGATGCTGCACATGGTGCGCAAGGATTACGGCGCGCGCGTGGCCAACCTTGTGGCCGAACGGCTGGTACTGGCGCCATGGCGTGATGCCGAACGCAGCCAGCGCGTCAGCCGCGCCATTCCGCATGGCGAGCCCACGCGGCTGGCAAAGCTGATGGAATGGATGCGCCGCAACCTGCGCGAGCCACACTCACTGGGCAGCCTCGCCGAGCAGGCCGCGCTCAGCCAACGCACGCTGCAACGGCAGTTCCTGGAAGCCACCGGGCTGTCACCCATCGACTGGCTGATCCGCGAGCGCGTAGCTTTCGCGCGCGAGCTGCTGGAAACCACCGACCGGCCACTGCAGTGGATTGCAGAACAGGCCGGCTTTGGTTCGCAGGAATCCTTCCGTCGGCACTTCCGAGGTCAGGTCGCTGCGAGTCCTACCGAGTACCGCAGCCAGCATCGCGGCGGTATCGCAGCCGACCGCCTGGTTGGCTGCTGATACCGCCGGATCCACATGACCCTCCTACCTCGTCCCAGACACTTCCGGGACACAGCAGCAGCCTGTCGTCACTGCGGCAACAGAAGCACCGATTTGCCGCGGGTATGGCCCTTGAGGATATCGTCGTAAGCCTTCGCGGCATCATCGAAGGCGTAGGTGCGGCTCACGCTCCAGCGCAACGTGCCATCGGCCACACCGTCAACCACCCTGCGCAGCTCCTCGACGTTGCGGGACACCCAGATCGGGAAGACCCTCGCCGAGGTGATCGGCTTCCCGGCGATCGTCGCGATCTGGCCATCAGCGCGCACCAGCGCCAGCGACACGGAGGTCGCCTCCTGGGTCCCCGCCATATCGACCGAGGCATCGAACGGCGTCGGATGCACTGCGCGGATGCGATCGGCAAGACCAGGGCCGTAGGCCACCGCAATCGCGCCGAGCTCGGCGAGATAGGCAAGGTTGTCTTCCGACGACGTGGCAACCACCGTTACCCCAGCCTGTCGCGCAAGCTGCACGGTGATCGAGCCCACGCCGCCCGATCCGCCATGGATGAGCAGAGCGTTGCCCGCCACGAGCTTCAATGTCGACAGGATCGTCGAGGCCGTCTGGCTTGCACCCGCCAGCGATCCTGCGACCTCCCATGTCATGGACGCCGGCTTCGCGATCAGGTTCGCGGACGGAACCAGGATGTGGGTGGCATGGGTGAATCCTGCGCCCGAGCCCAGCACTTCCGTGCCCACCGGAAAGCCCGGCGCCGCCGCGCCCACCGCTCGCACTACGCCGGCGAACTCAGTGCCGAACGCCAATGGCAATGCTGAGTGACGGACTTCACCGGTCATGCGCCGGGCATCGATGGGGTTGATGCCAGCGGCCCTGACTTCGATCAGGACCTCGCCTACGCTTGGCTTGGGCATCTTCGCGGTCAAGCGTTCAACCACACTGGCATCGCCGTATTGGCGCGCCACGAACATCGTGAATTGGGACGGAAGCATTTCTTCAGGAACTCCGGGACTGTGGGGGATGGCGCGGTGCGAATGGAGGCCGCCGCTGTGCTTCAGGGAACCGCTGTCAGCTCACAACGTCAGGTGGATGGTGTGTCGGAGGGAACGGGACAATCGCGCTCCGCTTCCGTCGAGGCAGCAGGCGCCCGCAACGAGAATCGTCCCGCCGCTTTCGGATGTACCGGGCCATCTTCCCTCCAGGGCCATCCGCCGAACTGCGTCGCGGAAAAATCTGCATGGGCCTGTCGCAGGCCCGCTTCGTCATTCATCACGAATGGGCCACTGGCGACCACCGGTTCAGCAATGGGCTGCCCTTGCATGAGGAGGATTTCCAACAGCGTCTGGCCACTGTTGGCAGCAACAAAGGATCTCGTCGCGCGCACTTCGATCTGCGTTTGCGTCGGATACGCCGCACCATCGATTGAAAGACTGCTGCCGGCAAAGACGTACAGGCTTCGGCGGGTTCCGCTGTAGCGGGCCGCAGGAATTTCAATCGACTGGCCTGGAGACAGGCGAATCAGCCAGAGCGCGACCTCATTGGTCACCGCCGAGGCCCAGGATGCCCGCGGCGGCCGCGGCGGCTTCAGCGCACTGCCCTGCGCGGGCTGGAACTCACCCGCGATGACGATCACCTCATTGACCGTGGTTGATCCGTGGGTCGCTGCGCCCCGCCACACAGGAATCTGCTCGCTCCAGAAGATGCTGAAGCCAGGCGCAGCCATCTTGTCTGCCGCTGGCAGGTTCAACCATATCTGGAACAACTCCAGCGTATTGCCTTGGTCATCGTCGGCAAGCGGAAACATCTCCGAATGGGCCACGCCCTGCCCTGCCGTCAGCCACTGCACATCACCTGCACCGTAGCGGGCAGATCCGCCCATTGAATCGGCGTGATCAACCAGCCCCTGCCGGACATAGGTGATGGTTTCAAATCCACGATGGGGATGACGCGGAAACCCGGGAATCCGCGTGCCGTGATACATGCGGAATGCCTGTTTCGGGGGGCGCGCATCCGCCATCGAATCGAGGTCGAGGAACCGCGCGGGCACACCCATTGCGCCATCTGCCGGGGGGTAGTGGTCGATATGGTGGGCGCAGAACAGGAACGGATCGTTGCCCCTCCACGGGCGCGACAGACTTGCAACATTCAGCACAACCGAACTCATCGGAGACCCTCGCCTGACAGACTGACATGCGCACTAACAAAATGTGCGTACGAGCATGGTAGGGTCCATTTTTCAACGCACAAGACGGCACATTCATGGGCGGAACACACACCGATGTTCGTACTGGCATCGCGCATGGCAGCGGCGTCTGTCCGGCGATCACCGACACGCTGTCGCGCATCGGCGACAAATGGACGGTGCTGATCGTCGGCACCCTGCGTGATGGGCCGATGCGCTACAGCGAACTGGGCCGCGCCATCGGCGGCATCTCACAACGCATGTTGACCTTGACGCTCAAGGGGCTGGAGCGCGACGGGCTTGTCAGCAGAACGGTCTATCCGTCTGTGCCGCCGCGCGTGGACTATGAGCTCACCGAGCTCGGACGCCTGCTGCTGGCGCCCCTGCATGCGCTGTTCCAATGGGCGGTGGCATATCAGCCCACGATGCTGGAAGCGCGGGAGCGCTACGACAACAAATCGGAGACGACGTCCTCGCAATGATCGGACGTCGCCACCTTGGCTGGTCGTTCAGAGTTGTCGGCCCAGCAGCATGCCCGGCCAGCCGTCCACGTTGAACGGCGCTATGCGCGTGTACCCGCAGGATTCGTAGAAGCGCACCAGATCACCACTACCACCGCCGTAGCAGTCCACACGCAGATGATCGAGTCCGGCAGCGCGCGCCTGCTCGTCGGCAAACGCCATCAAGCGGCGGCCAATGCCACGCACGCGCACATCACGCGAGGCCACCAGCACCCGCACGTACAGCTCCGGCACCGTGGGCGCCGGTACATACGGCATCGACTCGCCCAGCGCCAGGAACGCGCGCACGTCACCCTGCTCGCTCTGCGCCACCCACGCTCCTGGCAGTGCACACGCATCAGTCACCTGGGTGATCCGGCGCGGCATCGTTGACCACGGCTCGCTGCCCCATTGCTGCACATTGCCATTCGACACGAACCATTCGATCACCTCGTCGAACAGCGTCAGCACCGCAGGCGCATCGGCCACGCTGGCGCGGCGGATGTTCAAGGCGTCCTTTCCAGCTTCAGTCATGCATGCACTCCCTGACGTTCCGTAGATCCAGTAGTGCCAGGCCATGCCTGGCAAGCGCCCAGTGTATCGATGCGGCTCTCCAGCCACCGGACTTGACATGCAGGCATTTACCTGCATATATTCCACTCAAGGGCGACGCCTGTCCGCCCACGCGAGGAGCCTGCAATGGTGGATATCGCACACAGGGTCGGCATCAAGGCCCCTGCAAGCCAGGTGTACCAAGCCCTGGCCACCCCCGAAGGCGTGACCGCCTGGTGGGCCGAAGACACCCATGGCGACCGCGAAGCCGGCGGCACAGTCAAGGTGCGCTTCACGAACAACGGCCAGGAAATCGGCGCCATGGAAATGAAACTTGAGCAGCTTGTTCCAGGCGAGCTCGTGCTCTGGCGGTTCCTCGACGGCCCTGCCGAATGGATCGGCACCCACGCGCGCTTCACGCTGAAACAGGAAGGCGACTACTGCATCGTCCTGTTCACCCACGAAGGCTGGAAAGAGCGCGTCGAGTTCACCTCCCACTGCAGCACCAAGTGGGCGGTGTTCCTGATGAGCCTGAAGGCGCTGCTGGAAACCGGCAAGGGCCAGCCCAACCCGAACGACGTCAGGATCGACAACTGGAATTGAAGACATCCTCATGGCGGTAGACCACGTGCGTGACGCAGACAAGGTATTCAAGGCACTGGCCGATCCCACACGCCGGACGCTGCTGGATCTGCTCTGCGAAGACAACGGGCAGACGCTGGGCCAGCTGTGCGAGCACCTGGACATGGCCCGGCAATCGGTCACCCAGCACCTGGGCCTGCTGGAAGACGCCAACCTGATCAGCACCGTGCGCCGTGGCCGCGAGAAGCTGCACTTCATCAACCCAGTGCCGCTGCACGAGGTCTACGAGCGCTGGGTACGCAAGTTCGAGCAGCAGCGCCTGAGCCTGCTGCATGACCTGAAACGAGAACTGGAAGGAGAATGACGATGTCCGCAGAGTCCACCCGCTTCATCCACGTGATCTACATCGCTTCCACACCGCAGAAGGTGTTCGAGGCCATCACCCGGCCCGAGATCGCGAGCCGCTACTGGGGCCACGAGAACGTCTCGGACTGGAAACCCGGCTCGCGCTGGCAGCATGTGCGCGCCAACGAAACGCGCTCGGTCGAGCTGGTCGGCGAAGTGGTGGAAAGCACCCCGCCCTCGCGGTTAGTGATCACCTGGGCTGCCGCCTCGCAGGCCGACAACCCGGATGCCTACAGCCGGGTCACCTTCGACATCGTGCCCTACCAGGACATGGTGCGGCTGACCGTTACCCACGACGAACTGGAACCGGGCAGCGGCATGGATACCGGCATCCGCCAGGGCTGGCCGATCGTGCTGTCGAGCCTGAAGTCGCTGTTGGAGACGGGCAAGGGCTTGGATGTGTTCGCGAAGCCGAACTGAGGCGTGCCGCAATCGGCGGCGGAGCGCCATCCGCCGCCAGTGCTCCCCATCCGGTCAATCGCTCAATCTGCGCGAACGCCCATAACTGCCATGCACATCCTGCTTGATCCAATCGGCCAGCAGGCGCAGATAGCCGTCGGTGATCCGCGTCGACACGCGGTTGCCCTCGGCATCGGTGCGGAACTCGACCATGCCGTGGTCGGTATCCGGGAACAGGTAGGTCTCGATTGGCTGCCCTGACCCGCGCAGGCGCCCCAGGATGGTGCGGGTAGCCGCAATCGGTGCAGCCCGGTCCTGCTCGGCCAGCACCCACAACAACGGTACCTTCAAGCGGCGCAGTGCGGCCTCGGCGTCGTAGTCCCAGATCAGCTCCAGGTTGTCGAATCGCGCGCGACCGATCCGGCGCAGGTCGGCGTCACTCATGCGCAGCATGTCACCGCTGTATTCGCCGTTGATCGTCTTCGCCCACGGTGCGGCACCGATCTGCGTACGCACCCTGGCCAGCGCCTCGAATCCTTCATTGAAATGCGTGCGCATCAACTGTGCGGTCGCATCTGAAAGCTGCCCGACCTGCGCCAACGCCGCCGCATCCAGCTGCATGCGCCGTGCCTCATCGAACAACTGCTCGCGGTCCTCCTCGATGGGCGACACCACCAGCCCGAAACCGATCGCCACGAAATCCGCCTGCGAGCGCGTCGCCGCCAGCGGCGCGATCCACCCGCCCTGGCTGCCACCGAAGTACCCGGCGCGGCCGAAACGCCCCGCTGCCAGTGCGCGTGCCTTCGCCAAGGCCGCCGCGGCGTCGTCAGCCAGCAGCTCGAAGTTCTGCGTGTATTCGCCTTCCGAATCACCGGTGCCACGCTTCTGGTAGGCGAACACCGAAATTCCCTGCGCCACCAGCATGCGCTGGTAGATCGCCGCCACTGCCATCGTGCGTTCCGAGCCGTGCACCAGCACCACCAGCGGCCGCGTCGGGTCGGGCGGGCCAGCCGGCTCGATCAACTGCCCAACCAGCGTGGTTCCCACACTGATGAACGTTGCATCGGTATCGCGGGTCGGCAGTCGCTGCCAGCGCTGCGTGGCTCCCGCAGGCGACCTGAAGCTGACCACATCGCCGCTGCAGCTCACCGGTGCGTTGGCATCGCCGGTGGCACCACGTCGCCCGTCCAGCATCAGATAGCGCTGCCCCGTGGCCGGTGCAGCAGCGGGCGCACCCAGCACCACGATGTTGCCCTGCCCGTCACCGTAGGCACTGGCCGTGCACAGCTCGGCGGCTGCAGCCGGCAGACCCGAACACACCAGCACCGCCATCAACAACGAACGATTCTTCCACCCTGCCATGCCCTTCCCCGTTGCAGTGAACCCGCGTTGCGCAGGTGCCGGGCGCAGCCTAGCGCGTCCACTTGCCAGATTCATGCTGCAACCGCTCGCCGTCGCTCCCCTTCCACGACCATACTGGGCAGACGATACGGACTTCAGAGCGCACCATGCACACCCATCTCGAACAGATCGGCAGCACCCGCATCCTGCGCAGCGCCGATACAGGCCCCCTGCTGGATGGCAACGCCCTGCGCGACCTGGTCGGCGATGCCCTCGGGCACCAGGCCGAGTGGATCGCCGTGCCGGTGCAGCGCCTGTCGCCCGACTTCTTCGAGCTGCGCTCCGGCATGGCCGGGCAATGGCTGCAGATGCTGGTGAACTACCGCCTGCGCTTCGCCGTGCTGGGCGACGTCAGCGCCTACCGCGCGCAGAGCGAATCGCTCGACGCGTGGATCACCGAGTGCAACCGTGGGCACAACGGCTGCTTCGTGGCCGACTGGGACGCCCTGCTGGCACGCCTGCCGGCCCCCGCCAGCGCCGGCTGAACGCCGCCCCCACGCTCACCCTCGCCAGACCCGGTTCCGACCGCGCTCCGACGCCCGCCGCCACAGCATCGCCCACAGGCATCCTTGGCGACGTTCGATGAGTGCTTCAGACGCAGAGTCCCTGCACAGCAAAGTGGCGGCGGTCACCCTCGGCTTCTGGGTGATGAAGATCGCCGCCACCACGCTCGGCGAGACCGCCGGCGACCTGCTGTCGATGACGCTCAACCTGGGCTACGTGGCCAGCTCGGCCATCCTGCTGGCGATCTTTGCTGGCCTGTTGGCCCTGCAGATGTCGGCGCGGCGCTTCCACCCGGTGCTGTTCTGGTCGGTGGTGCTGGCCACCAGCACCGCCGGCACCACCATGTCGGACCTGATCGACCGCACGCTCGGCCTGGGCTACGCCACCGGCGCCAGCCTGTTGGCCGGTTGCCTGGCGCTGGTGTTGCTGGCCTGGCGCATGTCGGAGAAGTCGATCTCGGTCAGCAACATCGAATCGCGCCGCGCCGAAGGCTTCTACTGGACCGCCGTGCTGTTCTCCAACACGCTCGGCACCGCGCTGGGCGACTTCCTCGCCGACGATTCCGGGCTGGGCTTCACCGGCGGCGCACTGCTGATCGGCAGTCTCATCGCGCTCACCGCACTGGCCAGCCGCATCAAGGGCATCAACCGGGTCATCCTGTTCTGGATCGCCTTCGTGCTCACCCGCCCGTTCGGCGCCACCTTCGGCGACCTGCTCACCAAACCGCTGGAAAAGGGCGGCCTGGGCTTCGGCACGGTCGGCTCGTCGCTGGTGCTGTTCACCATCCTCGCCACGCTGGTGGCGCTGCCGATGCTGCAGCGCAAGCCGCAGCCAGCCAACTAGCGCGCCGTCCAGCCTCCATCCACCGGCAGCGCCGTGCCGGTAATCTGCGCCGCAGCGTCCGAGGCCAGGAACACCACCATTTCTCCCAGCTGCTCGGGCGTCACGAACTGCAACGAAGGCTGCTTCTCGGCCAGCAACGCGCGGGCGGCGGTCTCCTGATCCGTGCCTTCGCGCTCGGCCAACGCGGTGATCTGCTGCTCGACCAGCGCCGTCCGCACCCAGCCCGGGCAGATCGCATTGGCGGTGATGCCGGTGCCCGCATTCTCCAGCGCGGTCACCTTGGTGAACCCCACCACGCCATGCTTGGCCGCCACATAGGCCGACTTGTTCACCGAGCCGACCAACCCATGCACCGACGCGATGTTGATGATGCGGCCGGCGCCCTGCTGCTTCATGTGCGGCAAGGCCGCCGCCGTTGCATGGAATACGGCCGAGAGATTCAGCGCGAGGATCGCATCCCACTTCTCAACAGGAAATTCCTCGATCGATGCCGTGTGCTGGATGCCTGCGTTATTTACCAGGATGTCGATGCGACCCATCGTCGCGACGGCATGCTCAATCATCCAGCGCACTGCCTCGCCACGGGAAAGATCGGCACCGTCATGCGCCACGCGCACGCCGAACTCGGCTTCCAGTTTGGAACGGATGCGTTCGATTTCCGCCGCATCGCCGAAGCCGTTCAGCACGATATCGGCACCTTGCCGCGCCAGCGCGGTGGCAATGCCAAGACCGATACCACTGGTGGAGCCGGTGACCACCGCGACCTTTCCACTGAACATGGGTGAGCTTCCATCGGGGGTAGGCCGCCAGTGTAGCGTTACCGGCCTCCGCACCCTCCTCCTACGTGCCCACGTCCAACGAATACGCCAGCAGGAATTCCCTGGCGTACTCATTCCCACCCTGCGCCGAAGCGCGAATCAGGTACACCGCACGCGGCACGTCGCTGGCAACACCCTTGCCATGGAACAGCGCCAGGCCAAACTCGTACATGGCCGACGGATAGCCTGCCTCCGATGCCCGTTCAAAATGCGCGGCCGCCCGCATGACGTCCTGCTCGACGCGGTCACCGGTCAGCAGACACAGCCCTACCGCATAGATTGCCGGGATATAGCCCTTCTCTGCGGCCTGCTTGAGCGTCGCGAAGCTGTCCGCCTCCGCCTGTGCATCATCTTCGCCAGCAGGTATCGAAGAAGAAAGGAACAATGCTTCGGCACAGCCGCGCGCAAGCGGCGGGGCCAACAGCCGCCGCGCCTCGGCAATGTCACCACCGTCGAGCATTGCATCGAAGTCGGTCGTGAGCTGGGTTGGCATATTGGTCATGGCGCAGGCGTCCTTCCTGTTCGTGGGCACGCTCACCACCGCGGCGCACCACTGGATACTCGGGCAACATCGGAGCCCGCTGTCTCAGTAGATCCACGGCACGCGTGGATGCTTTCCCTCAACGCCCCATCACTTCCAATGATCCGGCCCCAAAAACGGCAGGCTCAACACAAACACCGGAACCGCCACCGGCACCAACGCTGCACCCAGCACCTTGCCGGCCGCCGTCCCAACGCCCGGCTTGTCCGTATCATCCGGCCGAATCCGCTCAGCCCGCGCGTTAATCGACTGCGGCAGCTTCGCCTTCGCGGCCAGCGCCGCAGCATCCGGCAACGTCACCCGCTCGCCATCACTCTCGAACAGCGCGCTGTAGTAGCTGCCGCCCTTCCTGGAAAGATTGCAGTCCGGGTTGGCCGCCAGCTCGTAGCGGCTACGCGCTTCAAGGATGTACGGCCGGCGCGTCAATCGATCGATCGCCCTGGCCACCCGCGGACTGATTTCCAACCGCTCCAGCTTGAACTGCGCTGCCTGTTCCGGCGTCACCAGCTCCGGCCGCAGCAGCAGCGCGTAGCTGCCATGCACCTTGCTCCTGTCGGCCGGCACGCGCCAGTCCTCACGGAAGTACATCTGCGCGCAGACCACGGCCTCACGCAGCGGGCTGTCCATCAAGGCGCGGTAATCACGGAACGGCGCGGCGTCGAAGCGCATCGGTTCGTCATAGACCGGCAGCAGGTACAGCTTTCCGTCGTCGGCCACGAACGCGCTGGTGATCTCGCGATTGGAATGGTGGTAATCCGGCCCGCTGGCGCAGCCAGACAACAGGGTCAGGCAGAGCGCGGAGAGAATGAAGAGGATGGACGTTCGCATGTCGTGTTGAAGGCTTCCCTGGGAAAACGGCTCCGCCCCAAAGGACGTAGCCGATCCGCCATGGTGCCATGGCAACCCCACCATGCCCAATCAAACCGCTGGAGATCGAGCGGGTTCAGGCCGCTGGCGCTGGTCGGCATGCTATATTGAGTCCGCCTGAGCATCCATGCTCAGTGACGTTCTTGGATTGAGTCTGGAACGAGCGCTACAGGTGTATCTCCGTTCGGCCTTTCCGTAGCGTTTGGGGATTATCCAATCACCGGCGCGCCAGATTGCTCGTTGGTTGGCGAAATGAGCCAGTGGCTGCGGGCCATGCGTCTTGGCCAACGGCCAGAGCAGCCACTCGGCATACATTTGAAGAAGCGCCACGAGATATACCGAATTTCAGGCGTGCCGATTACGGCATCAGCCGGTGGACGACGCCGTTTGGCTGCTGGCTCCCGTACTGTGTCGCCAGGGCGCGGCGCACTGTCCCGCTGCTGCAGCGCCTGATAGACCCTGAAGGCCCACTGGCTTTCCACATGCGCGCCGGGTTGCAGGCCATCACCCTTTCGCCCTGGACCGACGCCGGCGGCATCGCGATTGCTGCCATATCTGTCGCAATCACCAAGCACTTTGCCCCGCCACTGGGGAACCGATGAAGAAGAAAGCCCACTCTTGAGAGGAGAACGCGTTAATGAACGCTGATGATGTGAAGTCGATACCGATGATGGACGCGCTCGCGAAGCAGTGCACAGATGGATCGAGTGCATCCAGACGCACAATCTACGTAGATCTTGATGGTGTCATGGCCGACTTCGACGCGGCATTTCCCGCCTTGTTTGGCCTGGACCATCGCTTGCTTGCCGACGATGAAATGTGGGCGCACATCAACAACCACCCTTCGTATTTCCGCGACCTTCCGCCGATGCAAGGTGCAGTGGAGTTTTTCCACAGCATCCACCACTTGAACCCGATGATTCTCACTGCCTGCCCGAAATCGAACTATCCGCTCGCTGCGATGCAAAAGCGACAGTGGGTTCGCGAACACTTGTCAGCAACCTGCCTGGTGCTGCCTGTGCTTGGCGGGAGGCACAAGCCCCTCTTCATGCACCAGCCGGGCGATGTTCTGATCGATGATTTCAAAGAGAACTGTGATGCCTGGACAGTGGCCGGAGGTATAGCGATCAGACATGCCGGCGATTGGGCCTCGACGCGTCACGCGCTTTCCCAGATTGAAGATCTGTCAGGAGCAGGGCTCGCGAAGGGCTGATGCCCTCTCTGCCGACCACGTTGAGACTTCCATAGACAGGCCGAGGCGCTGGCCCCTCGGCCCTCAAGGCTGGCAGCCTGCTTTGTAGCCCCGCCCTACTTCAACCGCTCCACCAACCGATGCCCCACCTCCAACGCCGAAGCTGGGTTCTGCCCGGTAATCAGCTCGCGGTCCACCACCACATGCCCGGTCCACGGCGTAGTGTTGCTGCTGAACTTCGCCCCCGCCCGCTGCAACGCAGACTGCGGGTAGAACTTCATCTCACCGCCGCCCAGCAGCGGCTTGGCCTGCTCTTCCTCCAGGTTGCTGATCACCGTCATCTGGTAACCGCTGTAGATCCACTTCGGCGTAGCGGGCATCGCACCCGCTTCCAGCTTTGCCACGAAAGCCGCCGCATCCGGCAGTGTGGACAGCAGCGCGATCGGCCCATGGCAGACCAGCGCGGTGGTCTTGTTGTGCTGGTGGAAGTCGGCCAGCAGCCGGCCCAGCGCCGGGCTCTTCAGCAGATCCTGCATCGGCGCGTGGCCACCGGGAATGTAGACCGCATCGAAACCCGCGTAGCCCTGTTGCTCGATGCGCGCCAGGCTCACCACCGGCGACGCCGTCGGCGAGGTCAGTGCCAGCTTCTCCAGCAGGTTCTTGTGCAGCGTCAGCTGCGCGGTATCGTTGCCGAAGTACGCCGGCGTCACCGAGGACGCATCCACCGTCGGCGCCCGCCCCTGCGGCGTGGCGAAGGTCACCGCGTGGCCCGCGTCCAGCAGCAGCTTGACCGGCTGCATCAGCTCGTTGAGATAGAAGCCGGTGGACAGCACCTTGCCGTCCTTCAGGTCCAGGTGGTTTTCGTCGGACAGCACCACCAGCACGTTGGCGGCATGCGCGCCGCTGGCGGCCAGGGTCAGGGCCAGCGCAGCGGCAAGTCGGGTCATCAGGTTCATGGGGAGCTCCTATCGGGGAATGGCGGCCACTTTATTCATCGCCCCAGCGGCGATAAATTGGCCCCATCGCAAAACATCTGTTCCCTTGAGAGCTAAATGAGCCGTAAGTTCGACTACCTGGGCGATGTGGAGGTGTTCCTGGCGGTGGTCGAGCACGGCTCGTTCACGGCCGGCGCGGTGGCACTGTCCACCACGCCCTCGGTGCTGAGCCGCGCGGTCACCCGTCTGGAAGCGCGGCTGGGCCGGCAGCTGCTGCAGCGGACCACCCGCCGCGTGGGCCTGACCGACGCCGGGCGGCTCTATCTGGAACAGGTGCGCACCGCCTTCAGCCTGCTGGACGACGCCGAGCGTGACGTACTGGCCCAGGACGGTGCGCTGGCCGGCCGCGTGCGCCTGAGCGTGCCCACCACCTATGGCCACTACCGGCTGCCGCCCGTGCTGGCGCGCTTTGCGCAGCAGTACCCGCAGGTGCAGGTGGAACTGAACATCACCAACCGCAACGTGGACCTGGTGGCCGAAGGCTTCGACCTGGCCATCCGCCTGGGCCAGCTGCCGGACAGCGGGCTGGTAGGGCGCAAGCTGGAAGATGCGCCTTTGGTGCTGGTGGCTTCGCCGGAGTACCTGCAGCGCCGGGGTACGCCGCAGACGCTGGACGACCTCCAGCAGCACCTGTGCCTGCCGTTTGTGATGCCGCGTACGGGACGGCTGGCGCCGTGGATCTTCCGCGACGACGGGCGCGACGTGGACTGGCTGCCGCGTTCGTCCATCGAGACCTCCGACGATGTGCTGGGCGTGGTG
Source organism: Stenotrophomonas maltophilia (assembly GCF_004684085.1). GTDB lineage: Bacteria > Pseudomonadota > Gammaproteobacteria > Xanthomonadales > Xanthomonadaceae > Stenotrophomonas > Stenotrophomonas maltophilia_AS. Next base: position 6,973 of record NZ_SRHZ01000038.1, on the reverse strand, counting down.
TCGTTGGCCGAACAGGGCATCGGCATCTGCCAGAGCTATGAGTTCATCGTGCGCGAGCGGTTGCGGCGCGGGCAGCTGGTGGAAGTGCTGCCGCAGCTGCGTGGGAGATCACGACCGTTCTCGGTGATCTATGCGCCGCATCGGCGGCAGTCGGCGGCGGCGCGGGCGATGATTGAGTTGCTGGTGGGGAATGCGGCTGACGATCGCGTTGATTGAAGTTGGGAGGCTCGCTGGTGTTGTCGGGATTGAACCGATTTTCGGGGTGTGCAGCTGATCGCGCGCCGTTGCTTGGCGGGGCGGACTAAGAACTGTTGCAAAGAAGGCTGTCGCGCTATTCGCTTGTGGCATGGGCGATTGCGCCACTTTGATTCGCCATCAGCAAAGCAGCTGCGCGAATGCGTCTGCTGGCGTCGCGTGCTGCACGAAAGGTGCGTGCAACAATAGTTCTTCGCTTTCGGATTCCGCGATTCCTTCGCGAATATCTATTGGCATTCGAAGCGGCGGCGTAAACACCATGGCGCGCCACCGAAAAAGGGTGGCAGCGGGTCTGCAAACCCGTGATGAGAGATGCACCTGTAGTTTGCGCTTGCCCGTCGGCACCGTCCTTAACCGGTGCCGGCGGGCAATCCGTCGGCCTGTATGGCGGGCGGTGCGTGGGGGTCTTCGGGCCCACCGGTCTATGGTGCTATTTCATCCCGGTTTGCAGCCACGCATCGTCCGCCACCCTCTTCGCGGTGGCGCTGTTAAGCACAGCCACGGAAGCCGACGGCATGAACGAATCCGACACCTTCTCTTCGTACACCGTTGTTGAACCCATCAACGACGACATTCCCCTGCCCGATCTGAACTCCCTGCTCGGCATCCTCGAGCGCATGCGCGGCTGCGAGGGTGCAGATGGACTGCCCTGGCCGGAGAACGATGTATCACCCGGCCGCCGCGTGAGTCTGGCGAGGACCGAGCGGGCATTGGTGGGGCTGCTGACAGTGCTGGAGGTGCTGCACGCGGCAGACCGCTGCCGTGTGGCAGCGGAGCCAGAGCGCCATTTGGATGAGGGGGTTGTTGATGGGTTGTTTCTGGCTTGCCGGGGGCTGGTTGAGTGGGCGTCTGTTGAGGTGCGACCACAGCGAGAATACCCTCACTAAATCTCAGCCAAACAAGTAAGCCCAATGACTTTAGCAAAAACATAAAAAACAAGAATACGAAATAAAACAAAATACATCATCCAAGATTCAAGATCCCACCCGACAACATCGGGCGCCTCAAAAGGCGAAGCAGCCAGCAGTCCGCAACAAAGGGTAAAACTAATCTTCAGCAGAAATCAAATCCTTTCAACACCAACAAAGACCTAGGATCAAGTATTTTATTCGGCCATAGATCACTTGCGGCGATCCGATACACGGGCAACCTTAGAAACTTGGCAATTGCGAGCTCGACTCGCACCCATGGGGAGTTCAAGCACCCAGGGGTCTGCACCAACAGAAATGCGTCAGCTCGCAAGAGGGCCGCAATAACTCCAAGCTGCTGAAAACGAAGACCACCCTGAAGAACGCTATGTATGAAAGGTTTACACTGAAAACAAAGCACATCGTAAAGTGCCGTCAACATTCCGTCATCTATACAACCGTCTCTGCGGGTATATGAAACAAAAAGATTCACGACACAAGCCCACTCATATAAAGAAAAAACACCACCATGTTAACAAACAGAATTATGGCATAGATCCACATGGAGTGATTAAAGATAGCCTTAAAAAGCAACTCAGCAGGATCACCCTTACTTCGATCAATGTCTATAACTTCCGAAATTTCGGATTCCCCCTCCTGCAAGGAACTCCTTTTAAGGATATCCCTTCTTATTTCCTCCATACGACCTCGAACTTTAACCTGATAGTAATAGGCCGTGGCGTCAAGAATCCAGAAAGAAACCGAAATAACGGCAGCCGCAACAAACATTGACACATCAACCGATTTAGTCAGGGTTGCGATCAAAGAAATTACTACAAACTCCGTCGTAACGCAAAATTTCTTAATCTCAAAACAAAACCCACTGAACTGAGACACAGCAACATGGAGCTGATCAAAAAGCTTCCAATCCAATTCATCACTCAACGTCCTAGAGCCCGAAGACATTCAAAGCATCCTTCCCAGCCAGAATAGATTGACAAAGCATCAAAAATATAACCGCCATTTTTTAGTCCAATAACGGAAGAGGCCACCCCTTCCATCAATAAGACAAGAATTTACCAAGCTAGCCAGCAAGATTTAGATCAATATTGATGCCGGCAGCCTTCATTTCTTTAGCAAGCAGAAATCTCCAGGCACCACCTCTATCCAATGGAATATACAGAACCCCCCCATAGTCCGAAGGAAGTTCAATTTCACCTGAATACAAAACACAAACTCTATGGCGCCCCAGCGCACCCATAAAGAACCCAAGCTCAAGCACAACGTTCTGACGAGCCCTTGGCCGGGATTGCTCTACACTATTGGCTGGGTATCCAACATCATCGGGAGTAAAAAGAACAACCGCAAAATCAACGCTAGTGTTTTGCTCAAATTTCTCAATTATCGTCCTGCCTTGATTTGGCTCTTCGTGAAGGACGACTGGCGTCATTTCAAGCCTCGACAAGTATCGAGCAACCGTTTCTTTCAGACCGTCATCGTGACCATGTACTACGAAGACGCGTCGTGTACTTTCACGGATACTCCTAGCTGCCTCGGTCGGTAAGGCTACCTCATCAGAGTCTTCGATTCGCTCCTGAAAGACATCTCGAAGTGCCTCAAGCTTAAAAAGCTCCCTCCTGATTCCCTCCCGATAGCCTGCATGAACCTCGGAAAGAGGATCAGGGCCTCCGCCCATGATTAACGGAAGCGTGTCAAGTGCGGAAATGGAATACTCCTGATACTCAACAGTGTCATGCCCGAGCACATCCTGCAGAGTGCTGTTTACCTTCTTCTCCAGAGCTTCAATCGCTGGATCCCAGCGCTGCTCAACCAAGTTAACGTCGAATGCCTCCAAATCTGCAATGCGTCTCTCAATCTTTTTAAGACCAGACCGCATCTGTTCAGGAGTAAGGTTTGCAGTCTTCCGCTCGGGATTTTTTGCTCGCGCCATGGGATTTTCACGATTTATGGTAAGTATTCAGATCAACCCATATTTCAGAAATATAATTTATTTCAATCCACATCCGAATAAAATGTGATCTTAAGATCAATCCCCGCGACTAACAAGGCCAAAAGAGTACGTCTGCCGGCCCGGATTTTGCAGGCGGCACACTGCCCCAAGCTCCCTCAAATTTTGCACCTTTTCTACAGTCGTTGTCGGCTTGCCGACAGACATCCTGCGCGCAGACCAGATCCCGATTCCCTCACGGCTGCCTAAGGCCTTCGAGGCAACCAAGCGCATGTAGAAACAACAAGGGCGCCTCTCGGCGCCCTTGTTCTTTCAACTCACTCCCACTCAATAGTCGCCGGCGGCTTCCCCGAGATGTCATAAACAACCCGCGACACCCCCCGCAACTCATTGATGATCCGGTTGCTCACCGTACCCAGGAACTCATATGGCAGATGCGCCCAATGCGCGGTCATGAAGTCGATCGTCTCCACGGCCCGCAGCGCAATCACCCACTCATAAGCCCGCGCATCGCCCACCACGCCCACCGACTTCACCGGCAGGAACACCGCAAACGCCTGGCTGGTCTTGTCGTACAGGTCCGCCTTGCGCAGCTCATCAATGAAGATGGCATCGGCCTTGGCCAGCAGCTCGGCGTATTCGCGCTTCACTTCGCCCAGGATACGCACGCCCAGGCCGGGGCCCGGGAACGGATGGCGGTAGACCATGGTGCGCGGCAGGCCCAGCTCAACGCCCAGGCGGCGCACTTCATCCTTGAACAGCTCGCGCAGCGGCTCCACCAGGCCCAGCTTCATGTGCTCCGGCAGGCCGCCCACGTTGTGGTGGCTCTTGATCACATGCGCCTTGCCGGTCTTGCTGCCGGCCGACTCGATCACGTCCGGGTAGATGGTGCCCTGCGCCAGCCACTTGGCGTTCTTCAGCTTGTTCGATTCTTCGTCGAAGATCTCAACGAACAGGTTGCCGATGATCTTGCGCTTGGCTTCCGGGTCGCTCACGCCTTCCAGCGCGCTGAAGTAACGGTCGGCAGCGTTCACGCGCACGACCTTTACGCCCATGTGCTCGGCAAACATCGCCATCACCTGGTCGCCTTCCTGCCAACGCAGCAGGCCGGTATCCACGAACACGCACGTCAGCTTCTCGCCGATGGCCTTGTGCAGCAGCGCGGCCACAACGGACGAATCGACGCCGCCGGACAGGCCCAGGATCACTTCGTCATCGCCCACCTGTTCGCGCACACGGGCGATCTGGTCGTCGATGATGTTGGCGGCGGTCCACAGGGTCTGGCAGCCGCACACGTCCACCACGAAGCGGCGCAGCAGCGCCTGGCCCTGCAGGGTGTGGGTCACTTCCGGGTGGAACTGCACGCCGTACCAGCGCTTTTCTTCGTTGGCCATGGCGGCCACCGGAATGCGGTCGGTGGTGGCGGTGATGGTGAAGCCCGGCGGTGCCACGGAGACGTGGTCGCCGTGGCTCATCCAGACATTCAACTTCGGCTCGCCGCCGTGGTCGCTCAGGCCCTTGAACAGCGCATCCGGGTTGATCACGTTCACTTCGGCGTGGCCGAATTCGCGCTGGTCAGCCGCTTCGGTGGCGCCGCCCAGCTGGGCAGCCAGGGTCTGCATGCCGTAGCAGATGCCGAAGATCGGCAGGCCGCTGTCGAACACTTCCTGCGGCGCGGCCGGGGCACCCGGCAGCGTGGTCGATTCCGGGCCACCGGACAGGATGATGCCCTTGGCGCCGAACGCGGCGATCTCGGCCGGGTTGTGGTCCCACGCCCAGATTTCGCAGTAGACGCCCAGCTCGCGGATGCGGCGGGCGATCAGCTGCGTGTACTGCGCGCCGAAATCGAGGATGAGGATCTTGTCGTTATGGATGTTGGTCATGGCGCCCCGGCAATGCAGTAGGGAAAACGAAATCAGATTTACGGCGGCAGATGGAGAAAGAGGAACGGGAAGTGCTTCCCCGTTCCTCTTTGCTCGGCCCGCGTCAGGCGCGGTAGTTCGGCGGCTCTTTGGTGATGGTCACGTCGTGGACGTGGCTCTCACGCTGGCCGGCGCCGCTGATCTTCACGAACTTGGGCTTGCTGCGCATGTCTTCGATGGTGGCGCAGCCCACGTAGCCCATGGTGGCGCGCAGGCCGCCCATCAGCTGGTGGATGATGCCGCCCACCGGGCCGCGGTACGGCACGCGGCCTTCAATGCCTTCCGGCACCAGCTTGTCGGCGGTGGCGGCGTCCTGGAAGTAGCGGTCCTTCGACCCTTTCTCCATGGCAGCCAGCGAACCCATGCCGCGGTAGCTCTTGTACGAACGGCCCTGGTACAGCTCGGTCTCGCCCGGCGATTCTTCGGTACCGGCCAGCAGGCCGCCGACCATGATGGTCGAGGCACCGGCGGCCAGCGCCTTGCCGATGTCGCCCGAGTAGCGGATGCCACCGTCAGCGATCAGCGGGATGCGGTCCTGCAGGGCTTCGGCCACCAGGTCGATGGCGGTGACCTGCGGCACGCCGACGCCGGCGACGACGCGGGTGGTGCAGATCGAGCCCGGGCCGATGCCGACCTTGACCGCGTCCGCGCCGCTGTCCAGCAGCGCCAGCGCGGCTTCGCCGGTGCAGATGTTGCCACCGATGACTTGCACGTGCGGGAAGTTCTTCTTGACCCAGCTGACGCGGTCCAGCACGCCCTGCGAGTGGCCGTGCGCGGTATCGACCACGAGCACGTCCACGCCGGCGGCGACCAGCGCTTCCACGCGGCGATCGGTATCGCCACCCACGCCGACGGCAGCGCCGACCAGCAGCCGGGTCGACAGATCCTTGGCAGCGTTCGGGAAGTCGGTGTTCTTCTGGATGTCCTTGACGGTGATCAGGCCACGCAGGGCGAAATCATCGTTGACCACCAGCACCTTTTCGATGCGGTTGCGGTGCAGCAGCTGCAGCACTTCGTCGGAGGCGGCGCCTTCCTTCACCGTGACCAGGCGATCCTTCTTGGTCATGATGTGGCGGACCGGATCGTCCAGCTCGGTCTCGAAGCGCATGTCGCGGTGGGTCACGATGCCGGCCAGCAGGCCGTCGCTGCCCACCACCGGCACGCCGGAGATGTTGTGCGCCTGGGTCAGGGCCAGCACGTCGCGGATGGTGGTTTCCGGGCCGACGGTGATCGGGTCGCGGATGACACCGGCCTCGAACTTCTTGACCTTGGCCACTTCCGCGGCCTGCTGTTCCAGGCTGAGATTCTTGTGGATGATGCCCATGCCACCCAGCTGTGCAATGGCGATGGCCAGGCGCGCTTCGGTGACGGTATCCATGGCGGCGGACAGGATCGGAAGCTTGAGCTTCAGGTCGCGAGTCAACCGCGTTTCGAGGTTGACGTCCTTGGGCAGGATGGTCGAATGGGCGGGGACGAGCGAGACGTCGTCGTAAGTGAGTGCTTCAGCCTGGATGCGCAGCATCGGCATACCCGAGATGTGGGGAAGCGCGACATTTTACCCCTTTTTCGCGCCGTGTGGCAGGGGGTAGATGCGACGCAGTGTCGCGCGGGCGGTGATTGGTTCAGGGGCCCACCTACCGCTCTGGTGGGTGCCAACCTTGGTTGGCACAACCCATCGGGCACCCGCACCCCAAATGGGGTACACCTCACCCCGCGCCAACCAAGGTTGGCGACTACCGGTAGGTGCCAACCTTGGTTGGCACAAACAGGGAGAGGCCTTCACCCCATCTGGGCTCCAGGCGCCGGACGGATCGTGCCAACCAAGGTTGGCACCTACCAGGAGCGGGTCATGCAGACCCGCGGGAATCACGGGGCATCAATGTGGCCCCGGTAGCGCCGGGCCATGCCCGGCGAGTGCA